>JAGQTV010000067.1 GCA_020438845.1 Mycobacterium sp.
AGCAGGAGCCGCCGACGCAGCGAAGATCGAAGGCGCACTCGGCGGAGCAGCGATAAACGCAGTCGCCCCAGCGATAGCCAAGCCCGAAGTCACCAACGGCGCCACCCGAAGCCAGCCACGTGGCTTAGCGGCACCGGGGTCATGCACAGACTGCGAGTTCATTTGAGTCTCCCATACCTAAGTTTTGATTGCGGGTACTCGGAGCGTAACAAATAATTTGCTGAGACCCCAAGGGTTTCTTCGAAGACTTTCTAAGATTGCCGAGATTCCCCACAGCATCCAGCCCTGGCAGCGCTCCGGCTATTGGGGCACCTTGACCCAGTTGCCGGCATCCGCGACGATCCCGACCGGAACGGCCCCGGTCAGGCTCACATTCCGCACGCTTGGACCCGCTGCGACGATCGTGGTGTCCTGCATGATCGGTAGCACCGCCGACATCGCCCACAGCCGCGGTTCGACGGCGGAAATCACCCGGTCAATGCCCAACGTGCCGTCGAGAGCCCCGGCGATCTCCGGCTGAATGGCGCGGTCGCAGATGCCTGTCAGGTTGGACGGCACCCGAACGAGCGGAGTTGTTTCAGGTTGCTGCTTGGCCGGGCTGGTCGATTCCTGAGTTGCGGGTGAGGGGGGCGTAGGGGCCGCAGAGACTGGTGCCGTCTCCAACGCAGGACAGCCGTAGCGCGACGCCAGCACCGTCGCAAGATCACCGCCGGCGGCATGCCAGCCAACGATCGCGTCCACTTTATTCTTCGCCAACGCTGGACCGTACAACGTCACTGGGTCGAGGGCTTGCACCGTGGCTGCGATCCCGACGCTGCGCAACTGGTCAGCGGCGGTGTTGGCCACCGCCACCGACGCGGGATCGTTTGCTGCCGCCCCGATCACCAACGACAGGGTCTGGCCGTCCTTACTAATCCGGCCTCGGGTCGTCTCGGTGCGCGGCTCCGCTGTCCCACCGGACGGCGCGACCGGGGACTCCGCAGCACTGCGGTCCACCGAAAACCCAGCCTCGGCGAACAACGCCAGCGCGGCGTCCTTGCTCAACGGCGCCGGAGCGGTCGGCACGTAACCCGGATCACTGGGAGCCCGTACCAAAGCCTGGTCCAGCGTGAGCGAGTTGTCGCTGCCGGCGCCGACGGCCGCCAGGAGTTCCACGTCCAGCAGGCCCAAGATCGCTTTACGCGTCACGGGATCGGCCAATTTGGGCTTCACCGCCCGCAGGGTCAGTTGCATCACCCGCGGAGTCACGAGCCGGGCGGTACGCACATCGGGGATCGCCGACAATTGCGCGAAGGCCGCCGCACCGCCGTGGACCTGAGCCACCTGGGTGTCGCCGTTGCGGATCGAGTCGGCCAAGGCGGCCGGCGCCCCAGCCCGCCGGAAGAGGATCTGGTCGGGCTTGGCCGGCGGCCCCCAGAAGCGGTCGTTACGGGCCAACAGGATCTCGTCCCGCTGCGGGTCGATGTTGTCCACCCGGAACTGCCCGCCGGTGACGGGCAGGGACCGAGCCAGTCCGGCCAGGAAGCCGCCTGGGACGTCCTTGACTATGTGGGCCGGCAGCAGGTCATTGAACAACTCCCGCCACGCCGGATAGGGCTGGGAGAACGTCACGACGGCGGTCTTGCCGCCGTCGACGGACTGCACCCCGTTAACCAGGTCGTAGCCGGCCGGGTCCACCACACCGGGTTGGCTCACCATCTGGCGCCACAGGTACCAGAAGTCATCCGCTGCGATCGGCGCGTTGTCAGTCCAGGCGGCCTCGGGGCGGATCTTGTAGGTGACGGTGAACGGGCTGGTGTCGGTCACGGCAGCAGACACCAACAGCGTTGGGTCGATCTCCCAGCGCGATCCGGTCGAGGTGCTCGGGTCGGGTACCGGCCGAAATGAACTCGGCAGCACCAGCGCGCTGATGGCGGCGTTGACCGGCGATTGATCGCTCAGTAGGTGCGGGTTGAAGCCGGGCCCGATCGAGTCGATCCCCACGATGACCTGTGCGGCAGTCGGCGGCGGCGATCCGGCATTGGGCGTCGCGGTGCTCTGCGGTGCCGGTGGCGGGTCGGCAGCGCAACCGGCGCTGAGCAGCCCGACGCTGAGCAGCACGGACAGCACCGCACTGGCGGTCCGCGGCCCACGCTGTCCGATCGGCACGCCGATCAGCGTATCGACCCTGGGGCGAATGACCGGGTCACGCTTTCTGCGCCTTCGCGCGCGAGCGACTGCGGGCCCGGCTGGTGGCGTCCAGCTCGACCTTGCGCACCCGCACGATCTCCGGGGTGACCTCGACGCATTCGTCGACCGCGCAGAACTCCATGGCCTGCTCCAGGTCCAGTTCGATCGGCTTGGCCAGGGTCTCCATGACGTCAGCCGTCGAGGACCGCATGTTGGTCAGTTTCTTCTCGCGGGTGACGTTGACGTCGAGATCCTCGGCGCGGGGGTTGATCCCGACCACCATGCCTTCATAGGTTTCCTGACCCGGCTCCACGAAGAACGTTCCGCGGTCGGCCAACTGGATCATCGCGTAGGCCGTCACCGCACCGCTGCGGTCGCTGACCAGGGAGCCGGTGTGCCGGGCCCGAATCTCTCCAGCCCACGGCCGATAGCCGTCGAACACGGCGTTGGCGATCCCGGTACCGCGGGTTTCGGTGAGGAAGTCGGTGCGGAAGCCGATCAGGCCGCGGCTGGGCACGATGAAGTCCATCCGCACCCAGCCGGCTGCATGATTGGCCATCTCCTCCATCCGGCCTTTGCGGGCGGCCATCAACTGAGTGATGGCGCCGACGAACTCCTCCGGGCAGTCGATGGTCAGCGCCTCGAACGGTTCGTGCAGCTTTCCGTCAACGGTCTTGGTGACCACCTGCGGCTTTCCGACGGTCAGCTCGAAACCCTCCCGGCGCATCTGCTCGACGAGCACCGCCAGGGCCAACTCGCCGCGACCCTGCACCTCCCAGGCGTCCGGGCGGTCGATGTCCACCACGCGGATCGAGACGTTACCGACCAGTTCACTGTCCAGCCGCGAGCGCACCATCCGCGCGGTCAGCTTGTGGCCCGACACCTTTCCGGCCAGCGGCGAGGTGTTGGTGCCGATCGTCACCGAAATGGCGGGTTCGTCGACGGTGATCCGGGGCAGGGCGTGCGCGTGGTCAGGGTCGGCGAGGGTGTCGCCGATCATGATGTCGGGCAGGCCTGCCACTGCGACGATGTCGCCGGCGACGGCCTCGTCAGTCGGGTTGCGCTCGACTCCGACGGTGGCCAGCAACTCGCTGATCCGCGCTCCGGTGATGACGGGCACCCCGTCCACTTCCCGCATCCACGCCACCTGCTGCCCCTTGCGCAGCCGACCGTTGTAGATACGGATCAGCGCCAACCGACCCAGGAACGCCGACGCGTCGAGATTGGTGACCAGCGCCTGCAGCGGGGCTTCCGGGTCACCCTTCGGTGGTGGAATATGTTCCAGCAGAACGTCGAACAGTGGGTCCAAATTGTCGCTGGCCGGGATCTCACCGTCGGCCGGCTGTTCGGTGCTGGCCACCCCGGCTCGGCCGGAGGCGAACAACGTCGGCAACCCCAAAGCGTGCTCGGCAGCCTGCTGCGCCTCCTCGTCCAGATCGGACGCCACGTCAAGCAGCAGATCGTGACTCTGCTCCACGACCTCGGCGATCCGGGCGTCGGGACGGTCGGTCTTGTTCACCACCAGGATCACCGGCAGGTGGGCCGCCAGCGCTTTGCGCAGCACGAAGCGGGTCTGCGGCAGTGGCCCCTCAGAGGCGTCGACGAGCAGCAGCACCCCGTCCACCATGGACAACCCGCGCTCGACCTCGCCGCCGAAGTCGGCGTGACCGGGAGTGTCGATCACATTGATGACCGTCACGGTCCCGTCCGGGTTGTGCCGGTGGACAGCGGTGTTCTTGGCCAGAATGGTGATGCCCTTTTCCTTCTCCAGGTCACCTGAATCCATGATGCGTTCGGTGGTGTCATCACCGCGGTGGCTCAACGCGCCTGACTGGCGCAACATGGCGTCCACCAGCGTGGTCTTGCCATGGTCGACGTGCGCGACGATGGCGACATTCCTGAAAGCGGGGCTAGTCACGCGGCAGATTGTCGCAGCGAGGCCCCCGGTTTGCGAAAACGTCAGGACTCAAGCAGTGCCAGCAGTGCCGGCAGCCAGGCCCTATCGGCCGGCACCCAGGGCAGGTCAGCCAGACCGTCTGCGTCGACCCAGCGCAGCGCGCCGTGGTCGTGTGGATGCAGCGTGCCCGCCGTCTGCCTGACCCGGTATGCACGCAGAGTGAGCGCCTCACCGAGACGCACATCACCCCCAACCCGATCCCCCACGACCACCTCTACGCCGAGTTCTTCACGCAACTCCCGGACCAACGCCTGGGTTTCGGTCTCGCCTGGTGCGACCTTGCCTCCCGGCAGTTCCCACAGTCCGGCCAACTCCGGGGGGCGGCGGCGCTGGGCCACCAACAGCGCCGAGTCGGAGACCAGTGCACCGGCGACGACGACCTGCATGGCAGCAGAGGCTATACCGCCCGTCTGTGCGGGTATACCGTGTTTTATGACCCATTTGAGCGATCACGACGTCGACGCGGCTGCGGCGTCCCTAGATGGATGGCACCGCCTCAGCGGGGCTCTCCGCCGGTCGGTGAAGTTCGACTCCTTCCTCGACGGGATCGCCGCAGTGCAGCGGGTGGCCGAAATCGCTGAGCGAGCCGATCATCACCCGGACATCGACATCCGTTGGCGCACTGTGACCTTCGTCTTGGTAACGCACTCAGAAGGCGGGATCACCGAGAAGGATCTGCAACTGGCTCGGGAGATCGACGAGGTAATCGGCGACCTTCTCCCCAACCACTGACCGCGATCCAGGCCAAGGTCACCAGAGTGGCGACGATGTAGACCAGCCCGGCCCAGGCCAGGTACCACGGCCGGCCGATCTCCCAGATCGTCGGCTGAGCGAAGCTGAGCAGCCAGGGAACCCCGACCAGCGTCAGCCCCAGCCAACCCCAACCCAACAGCCGGGCCCCGGCACGGTCCCGCCACGGCCCGGCGAACAGCCACATCATCAGAGGGATCAGCCAGACCCAGTGATGTGTCCAGGAAATCGGCGAGACCAGCAAGCCGAACAGTTCGACGACCAAAAGGCACCCGAGACGGTCTCCACCGGCACGTCCGCCGAGACCGTGCCACGCCCCCAACACCAGCACAGCCGTCACGGCGATACCGGCCAGCACCAACGAGCCGTACCCGGCGTCGTGGCCCAGGATGCGGGAGATACCGCCGCGCCAGGACTGGTTGAACGACGTCCCGATCGGGCCTATCCGGCTGGCGTCGCCGAGCAGGTGGGTGAAATAAAAGCGAGCCTGCTGGCCGATCAGCGCGACCGACACCGCGACCGTTCCGGCGAACACGACCGCCGAAAACACAGCCGCACCCCAGCGTCGCATCCCGGCCAGGTAGACGCCTGTGATGGCCGGCGTGAGCTTGATGCCCGCGGCCACACCGACCAGCAGTCCGGACAACCACCACCGACTGCTGTAGGCCGCCCACAGCATCCCCAGGACCAGCACGACGTTGACCTGGCCGTAATCGAACGTGCTGCGCAGCGGTTCGGTCCAGATCGCCACAGCCGTCCACAACATCGCCGCGGCATGCCCGGCGTCAGCCCCGACGCCCATCAGCCGCTGACTGACCCGCACCACGCCGTACAGCGCTGCCATGGTGCCCACCTGCCAGCCGAAGGCCACCAGGGCGAACGGCAGCTTGCTCAGTGGGTAGAAAACCAATGCCGCGAACGGTGGATAGGTGAACGGCAGCGGGAAGTCCGGGGTCTGGTCGGCATAGACGTAGGAGTACAGGCTGCCCGGGTGATCGAGGGCGGCCGCGCCACCGAGATAGACATGTAAGTCAACGAAGTTCGCACCGTTGGGGAGCAGGTACGTCCAAGCCAGCCGAACCGCCACGCTGAGCGCCAGAACCGCGGCGGCGGTCCGGGTTCTGCTCATCGTCTGAGCGTAGCCGCGCCCGTCGTCGAGCATCACCGATGACGAACGCTCCCGTAACGGTTGAATAAATGCCACACGTGTCACTTGAGTAACTTGCGCAACTGAATATCTTCGGGTGCAGGACCTGCCACCGAGGGAGTAGAGAACCATGTCACGTTTTGTAAAACTGTTCGCCACCAACGCAATTGCTGCCGCCGGACTGGGCGCGGCCGCACTAGCGTGCAGTTCGACCGCAGCTGCGGAGCCCGGGCTGCCACCGGTGGTTCCCGCCGTGCCCGCACTGAACATGCTGGAACAATTCGCCAGCCCGGCCGGCGTCGGCGCGGTCCTGCAGACCGCCGCCAGCGCGCTCAACGGCGCGTCGTCCATGGTCGGCGGCGCACCTGCCACACTTCCGGTGTCCCCCATCGCAGGCGTGCCTGCGACGGCCCCGGGCACCCTGCCGGCAACACTGCCGGGCACAGCGCCGGTCGCCCCGGTTGCGGCACCGACTGGGGTCGGATCGACCCTGGTTCCGCTGCTGGATCAGATCGGGATTCCGGCCAGCCTGGTGAACCTTGCTCCCACGGACCTGCCGTTCCCGCTCGGTAACAACGCGGCCACCCCGACAGCGCCGATCACAGCACCCATCACTGCACCGCTCACGGCACCCATAACGGCACCGGTCACCGCACCCCTCACGGCGCCGTTCCCCGCCGCCGCGCCCGCCAGCCCGCTGTCCGCGCTGCCCTGAGCCCTTACCGCCCTCGCCGAACCTCTGAACTAGCAGGAGCTCATCGTGCCGAAGATCGCCCGGCTGGCCGCAGGCCTGACCACCGCCACCGTCGTCGCCGGGTTCTGGTGTCCGACCGCGGCCGCTGACCCGACCATCCCATTGGATCCGGGTCAGCTGCCCGGGCTGGAGGCGGTTCAGAGCCTCGGCCCGGTGATTCAGCAGGCCGCGGCCAGCCCCAGTTCGGCACAGGAGCTCCTGCTGGCTGCGGCATCGCAGCTGGCCGGCAACGCCACCACCCCAGAGGGCTCGCTGGCGCTGGCCGACGCCGTGGCCAAATTCGTCCGCGAAGGCGGGGCGGCCGGACCCTCGGTGTCACCGCCTTCAGCACCGGTGAGCCAGCAGGCCGCCGTCGGGCTGGCCCACGGCACTGCCCCGCTGCTCACCCCCGGGCCGGGCAACGGACCTATTCCCCTCGAGCAGCACCTGCCCGCCAGCGGCGCAATCACCGACTTCGCGAACACGCATCTACCCAATGGGATTGACCCGACCCATGCGGCCGGCCCAGTGCTCGAGGCCCTTCCGGAAGCACCCCAGCCGGAGGCAGCGCCAGTCGGCCCCGCGGTGCCCGAGGCAGCGCCAGTCGGACCGGCGCCGGCTCAACCCGGTCCGGCGGCTCCCGCTGCGGCGGCGGCACCGTCGTTCGACCCGAACAGCCCACCCACCCAGGACTTTCTCTACCCGTCGATCAGCAACGGTTGCCAGAAGGACGGCGGAAACGTCATCGCAACTGCGATCTCGGTGGCCGGGCCCGCCAAGATCCCGACACCCGGACCCGCAGCTGGCCAGACCGCCTACGTGTTCACCGCCGTCGGCACCCCCGGCCCCGCCGCCGAACAGAAACTGCCGCTCAACGTCACCTGGGTCAACCTGACCACCGGCCGCTCGGGCAGCGCGACGCTCAAGCCCAATCCGGACATCAACCCGCAAGGGCCGACCACGCTCACCGCCATCGTGGACACCGGCTCCGGCAGCATCATGTCGACGATCTTCGGGCAGGTGACCACCGCCGACAAGCAGTGCACCTTCATGCCGACGATCGGCTCCAGCGTCGTGCCCTGATCAGCCAGCGGATCCCGGGGATAAGCTGAGCGTTCAGGCCGGACGAGAGACGGAACACAACGCCGATGCACGCCCTTGAGACGATGGACTCGTTGATGCTCGCCGGCGAACGGGTCGGCAGCGCAATGCATGTCGGGATTGTGCTGCTCTTCACCCCACCCCCGGGCGTCTACCCGGGAAGGTTTGTCGACAGTCTCTATGAAGAGAGCCTGATCGGGGACCATGAAGTCGACCCCAGGTTGCGGCGGCATCCCTACCGCGGCGCGGACAGCCGCAACGTCTGGGTGTGGCGTGAACTGCCGGAGATCGATCTGCGCAAGCACGTGTTGCGTACGACCCTGCCGCCAGGTTCGGACCTGGATGCGTTGTGGCAGTTGGTTTCCGAGTTGCACGGTGAACGCCTCGACATGGACGCCCCGTTGTGGACGAGCCACCTGATCGACGGCCTGGCCGACGGCCGGTTCGCGCTGTACATCAAGGTCCACCACACCGTGATCGACGGCGTCGGCGGTTTGCAGATGATCGGCCACTCGCTCAGCCGGGATCCCGAGAAGCGATCAATGCCCCCCTTCTATGCAAACCACAGCCATGCAGACCGGACCGCCCACGAAGGAACTGGTCACGACCCGAGGTCTGGGCACAGCGGCACCAGGAGACCGTGGTTGACCCGCCCGTTCGGGGCCGTGCGAGCCATCGCCGACGCCGCTGCGGCGGGGCTGGACCTGACTCGCCGGGTGGCAACGGCCGAACTGGCCAATATCCTCGGCAGCCTGGTCACCGACGCCGTCGTGCCGCCGTTCGCCGCGCCGCACACCCGATTCAATTCCAAGCTGGGGCCGCGTCGCACCGCAATCGGGACCACCCTGGACCGCAACCGGATCCGCGCCGTTCAGGAAGCCGCCGACGTTACCGCCAATGACGTGATCATCGCCCTGGTCGCCGGCGTCATGCGGACATGGCTGCTCGAACGCGACGAACTGCCTCAGCAGTCGCTCGTCGCGATGTGCCCGGTGTCGGTGCGCCACGAAGCCGACGCAGACCATGCTGCCGAGCCGCACGACGACAGCCACAGCGGCAATCAATTCGGACTGGGACTGTGTCCGCTGGGCACCGATATCGCCGACCCCGCAGAACGACTGGCGCTCATCCACGGCGCGATGAACAACATCAAGCGGCAGGTGGCAGAGAAGGGGCCCAACGCCATGCTCGCCGTGATGGGTCCGGCAATCGGCTCGACGGTGGTCTTTCCGCTACTACCCTTCGGCGCCCTGCTGCCGCCGAGTTGCAACATGGCGATATCCAGCGTGCCCGGGCCGCACGAGGAGATGTATTTCAACGGCGCCCATCTTGATGAGATCTACCCCGTGTCGTCGATTTACGACGGGATGGGTTTCAACGTGACGGTATGCACCTACGTCGACCGGGTCGGGGTCGGCTATGTCACAGAAGCCATCTTGATGCGGAATATCGCCGAACTAGTCCCACTCACCGAGCAGGCTTTCGCCGAACTGGAGGTCGCGCTGGGCATTCGGTCGGCCCCCTAGGGCCTCCGGGCATTCAGTCGGCCCCATAGGGCCTCCGGGTATTCGGCCGGCCCCATTGGGACCCGCCGCCCCGCGCGGCTCAGAAGGCCATGAACAGGATGTGCTCGCGCTCGTAATGCATGCCGGGATGCGCCTGGGCTAGATGGGCCTGGGCGACCTCGACGAGTTCGTCTTCGTCCTTGCCGGTGAGCGCCTCGCCGCACGGGCAATTCAGGTGGGTTTTCATGCCTTCTCCTTAGCTGTCCGGCCCGAACTGCGGGCCGCTGCCTTCATCTTCTTCTCGTATTCCCGAACCTGTTCCAGCGACCCCTTGTCGACGACGTCGGCGATCGACATGTGAGTGCCGGCTCTGCCGTAATCACCGGCGGCGGCACGCCAGCCATTCGGTGTCGCCCCATACTGCTTTCCCAACAGCGCCAAGAAGATCTTGGCCTTCTGCTCCCCGAAACCAGGTAACGCCCGCAACCTTCGGAGCACCTCGGCTCCATCCGGGTCGCCCTGGGTCCACAACGCGGAAGCGTCGCCGTGGTAGCGATCGACGATCTGCCGGGCAAGATCCTGAATCCGTTTGGCCATCGATCCCGGAAACCGGTGTACTGCAGGGCTTTCCGCGCATAATGCAGCGAATTTCTGCGGATCGTAATCAGCGATCAGGGGCGGGTCGAAGCCACCGATCCGGCGGGCGATCTTGCGCGGCCCCGCGAAGGCGATCTCCATAGGTATCTGTTGATCAAGAGTCATGCCTACTAGCAGAGCAAACGGGTTCTCGCTGAGCAGTTGGTCGGCCTCTGGGTCTTGGGCGAGCCAGAGTTCCATTCCGAGAGCGTATATCGACTCCCCGCCACTTGGGCCACGCTCAACGGGCCTCAGCCCTAGCCGGATGACCCTAATACCAGCTGAAACTGCCGCGTACCCTTTCTTCACCAAATATGTTCGGATGGGAGGTCGTTTCAATGCTGACTAAGCCGTCTGTGCCGCGTCCGGTACCCATCCTGTGGGTGATCGCAGTACTCACCTCGGTGATTGGGGCGGCTTATCTGCCGGCCGTTTCACCCGTTAGCAGTCTTGTGGCCGCATGCGTCCTCGGGCAGACCGTGGATTCCGCCACCGGCACCTGCCCTGACCAGCCAACCGATGTCGCCGCAACGCCTCCTGCTGCGAACCCTGCTGTTGTTGACGCCGAGCAATCAAACGGCCAACTAACCGACGTCGCCCCAGGGCCTCCTAACGCCGAGCAATCAAACACGGCCGATGAGGCCCTGGCACTTAGTGAGGTCCCAGTTAGTGATATACCACTTGGTGAGTTTCCGGGTGATATCCCACTTGGTGAGTATCCGTATGGAGCTCAAATTCCGTGAGGCGTGACGCCTCATAAAAATGCCCACCGCGCACTCGGCAAATTCCCTAAATATCAAGACCTCACAGGTACGCAATCACCGTGGGCAGTCCGACGGCTTCCGTTATGTAACCTCGTTTTGCCCGCTATCGCCCACCGTTTGCCTTTCATTCCACCTGGCTTTGCGTGCTCGCACCGGCCACAGTCGTTATGAGACTGTGCTGATCCAGGCTCATCCCGACCAGCAGGGCAAAGGGGTTCTCGCTGAGTAGTTGGTCGGTCGCCGGATCCTGGGCAAGACAGAGCCTCCTCATGTCATTCATCTAACCGGCCGAGCGCATTCGGCGGCAACGATCGGTAAACGGGACTCCGCCTTGGCCGGGAACCGTCGGATGTCCGATTTTCTCCCGGTATTGGGCGGTGGTCGCGGTGCGGTCGACTTCAATATTCGATTCGTTCTGTTTCAACGGTGGAGGCCACCACCGACAACGCCATAAGCTCGGGAAGTGGAAACCACCCTGGCTTCCATCCGCATCACGGAGGACTGGAAAATGACGAATCGCTGGGGAGCCATACTGCTTGCCGCGGCTATCAGCTCGGCCGCCACTTTGCTTCCCCCGCCGGTAGCCTCAGCCACGCCCGACGAGGGCGATCCGCAATCGTCAGACTGCCAGGCCACGAACTCCGGTTTGGGCGGGGCGGAAACTGTTTGCGACACTGAGGGCAATGCCCAGATCACCGCGGTTCCGCCGGAGTTAGGAAACGGCACCGGCTACGGCGAGAGTGCCTGCGAGGGTGGTTGCGAAGACTGATCGCTCGCCCGGTGTTGTGGCACAGACACCCCGATCACCACACCGGGGCACCAGCCGGTGGCGCACCTTCCGGGTGTAAGCGGTGTGGCCGACAAGCTGTTGGGTCAGCGGCTTCTCCTCGTCGAGAATACGGACGATCAGCAAGGCGATACCAGGGGCCGGAATCAACACCCCCGGTAGGAACCCAGCGCGAGCGGCATCCCCACCATCATCGCCAAACTTGCGGAATACATCGAGTGAAGCACGATCCGGTAGAGGCCGGTTGTCGCAACTATCGGCGCGCCGAGGGACTAGACGCCCGCATCAGGCCATTCTGGACCCGTCTTGCCGAGTGCCGGGTAATGGTGGACCGATGCTTGATCGAGATCTGACCCCTCGGTCGGCCGGAGTGCCGTTTCGTGGCTGCCGATGACCGGCGCCGAGGTCTACCTCATATACCTCCTCGCAGGTATCGCCGCCGGGCTGTTGTCAGGATTGTTCGGACTCGGTGGTGGCTTGACCATCGTGCCTGCGCTCGCCGTGGCGTTGCCACTGCAGGGCGTCGCCCAGGAACACGTGATGCACCTGGCGATCGGCACATCCCTTGCGGTGATGTTCTTCACCGCGGTGTACACGACCTTCCTGCGGAGTCGGCACGGCGACCTCGACTGGCGGCTGTTCTGGCACATGCTGCCGCCGGTAGCACTGGGAACGGCGGTCGGCGCTTTCACCGGCGGCCTTCTCCCCGGCCCGGTCTTGCGGGCGTTCTTCATCGCCTTCGTCGCATACATGATTGTGCGTACGCTGCGTCGTCACTTTGCGACGATGAAAAACCGTGCGATGAACGGCGGTACGAGAGTCGCCGAGGCCCTGATGCCCTCCCGTGAAAGCCGGTGGGCTTCCGGGACGATCACCGGCCTCAGCGGTGCGCTGCTGGGCGCCGGTGCAGCCACCATCACGGTGCCGTATCTGCGCGCGGCCGGCTACCGGATGCGAAGCGCATCAGCTGTCGCCGCGGCTTTGTCAGCGGTGATAGGGGTCGGTGCCGGCACCGGCTACATGCTCGGGGGACTTGACGCCACCGGACTCCCCCCTGCCGCGATCGGATATCTGTACCTGCCGGCCTTCGCCGGTATGACGGTAGGAGCCCTTCTCGGATCTCCGCTCGGCGTCCGGCTCTCCCATCGGATGGCGGAGAACACTCAGTTCTGGCTCTTCCTTGCCTACCTCGTCGTTGTTCTCGCCGCCATGGTGGTTAAGCGATAGTTGCGCACCCACGGATTGGGCGTCGTTTCCCCTCCCGGACGTCTAGGCTCGCTCGACAAACGGACCGGAAGGACCTCACCACGTGTCGAACAGCGACGTCCAACCGCCTCACCCGCCCGGGGCGGAGTATCTGGCGATCCAGGCCAGCCCGGAATTCCAAGACCTGCGCCGCAGGCTGCGCCGCTTCGTCTTCCCGATGACGGCGTTCTTCCTGATCTGGTACGGGACATATGTGCTGCTCGGGGCCTTCGCCCATGACTTCATGGCCACCAAGGTCTGGGGAAACATCAACGTGGGCTTGATCATCGGCCTCGGCCAGTTCGTTACAACGTTCCTCATCACCGGTCTCTACGTACGGTTCGCAAACCGCGAACTGGATCCACGCGCCGAAGCCATTCGCGCCGAGATGCATTGGAGCGAGCAGTGAATCGGGTCAGCTTCCTCGCCGCGGACAATGTCGGTAACCCGGCCGTCAACATCAGCATCTTCGCGGCATTCGTGGTCATAACGCTGTTCATCGTCATCCGCGCCAGTCGCAGCAATACCAACGCCACCGAGTTCTTCACTGCGGGCCATGCCTTCTCCGGTCCCCAGAACGGCGTCGCCATCGCCGGCGACTATCTCTCGGCAGCAAGCTTTCTGGGTATCGCGGGAGCTATCGCCATATTTGGGTATGACGGTTTCCTGTACTCGATCGGGTTTCTGGTGGCGTGGTTGGTTGCACTGTTATTGGTTGCCGAATTACTACGCAACACAGGAAAATTCACCATGGCCGACGTCTTGAGCTTCCGCCTCCGGCAGAAGCCGGTACGCCTGGCCGCGGCCGTCTCGACTATGACGGTTTCGCTGTTCTACCTCCTGGCCCAGATGGCGGGCGCCGGCGGACTGGTGGCACTGCTGCTCGATATCAACGGCCGCACAGCCCAGTCGATTGTGATCGCCATCGTCGGCGTCCTGATGATCGTCTATGTGCTTGTCGGCGGGATGAAAGGCACCACCTGGGTGCAGATCATCAAAGCGGTGTTGTTGATCACCGGTGCGGCGTTGATGACGGTGCTGGTGCTGGCCAAATTCGGGCTGAACGTGTCCGACATCCTCGGCAAAGCCCAGGACATGGTGCAACACGCCACCACTAAGGGCGTGTCCGGTCGCGACGTCCTGGCCCCTGGCGCCAAGTTCGGCGCGACGACCATCTCGAAAATCGACCTGCTATCCCTGGGGCTGGCCCTGGTGCTGGGTACCGCGGGCCTGCCGCACGTGCTGATGCGGTTCTACACCGTGCCCACCGCCAAGGAGGCACGGCGGTCCGTCGTCTGGGCGATCGGCCTGATCGGCGCCTTCTACCTTTTCACCCTGATCCTGGGTTACGGCGCGGCCGCTCTGGTCGGACCGGACGCGATCTTGCAGGCGCCCGGCAAGGAGAACTCCGCAGCACCGCTGTTGGCGTTCCAGTTGGGGGGCACGATCCTGTTGGGCATCATCTCCGCCGTGGCCTTCGCCACGATCTTGGCGGTGGTGGCGGGCCTGACCATCACCGCGTCGGCTTCCTTCGCCCATGACGTGTACGCCAGTGTGCTGAAGGGCCACCAGGTGAGCGAGGACGAACAGGTCAAGGTCTCCCGCATCACGGCCGTCGTCCTCGGGGTCGCGGCGATCGGCCTGGGCATCTTGGCCAATGGGCAGAATGTCGCGTTCTTGGTCGCGCTGGCATTCGCGGTGGCGGCCTCGGCAAATCTGCCGACCATCTTGTATTCGCTGTACTGGCGGCGTTTTAACACCCGCGGGGCGTTGTGGAGTATGTATGGCGGGCTCATCAGCTGCATCGTGCTGATCGTGTTTTCCCCGGCCGTGTCCGGCTCCAAGTCCGCGATGCTGCCCGGCGAGCACTTCAACTGGTTCCCGCTAGCCAACCCGGGCATAGTTTCAATCCCGCTGGCGTTCGTCCTCGGCATCGTTGGGACGCTGTCATCCAAGGAAACCAGTGATCCCCGATTGGCCGCCGAGATGGAGGTCCGCTCGTTGACCGGGGTGGGTGCCGAGAGGGCGACCCACCACTAACCGGTGCCCGGCGGCAGCCAGACCGCCCCTACCCCCCGCTCTTGCGGCGGAAGGTACGGCGCTGCTCGGCGGGGCCGTGGGCGTGGGACTGCTTACCGCCCCCGTCGGCGTGGTTGGTGCCACCGGCCGCGTGCGCCTTCTTGTATTCCAAGGCCTCGCGGAACTTGCGCTTGGTCTCGTCGGCGGGATCTGAATCAGCCATGTTCGCCCACATTACGCGCGGTCGGCCCGATTGGGAGTTCACCTCGTTCCCCGCCTCGAAAATTGGTGACGCGGGACCCATCGCAGCGGCCGGATAATTGAATTTCATTCAGTGCCGGCGCCGGTCCGCGCGCCGGAGTTGGACCGGATTTGGGGAAGCCATGACCTTGACCGTGTCGCGGGTGTTGGGCTCGCAACCCGAATCGCTGGGCGACGCGGCCGACCGGGTTGCGCTGTCTGCCATGGCCGCCGAGGCCGGTATCGCCAACGAGAAGGCCGGTTTCGTAAGCCTGGGAGCCAGTTGGGCGGGCTCGGCGTCGACGGCAGCTCAGGCGCGGGGCGCCGAGCTCTTGGCCAAGCAGGAGCAGTACCGGGCAACGCTGCTGGCCATGCAGCAGGTGTTGGTCGACGGGAGCGCTGCTCTCGGCGAAATCCGCTCACAGGTAGCCGCCCTGGTGAACGGGGACCTGGCGCTGTTCTGGATCATCGCCGACGACGGTTCGGTGACGCCGGGTCCATTGCTGCAGGACTACGCCGCCCTGTCGCCGGTCACCGAGTTGCAAGTCATGCTGATGGCGCTCGGACTCGAGCGGGAAATCCGCCAACTGCTAGCCGAATTCGAGTTGGCCGACACCCGGACAGCGGACAGTCTGCGCTCGCTGACCGGCGGGCACTCTGCACTCCCGCAGGCAGATACGGCCTACTTGCCAGAACCCAAACAACCTGCTTCGCAACCCGATTCACAGGGCGGCGCCCCCCGCACCGATCCTGAGCCGGACCCCCACGCCGAAGCACGCCCGCCCGAGCCTCGGCCTACTTCCATGCCACCGCCAACCGAGCCGGAAGCCGCGCCGCCAAAGGTGCCACCCAACACCGTGCCGGGACCGCACGACGGCGATCCGCGCTACCGGACCGGTCAGACCCCGACGCTGGCAGGCACTCCCGGGGACAGTCGGCGCATGCAGGTCTCCCCGGGATCGTCGGATAGGGTTCGGCTGCAGGACAACCCGCCCGGGTACAGCGGCCCGGCCGGCCCGTCGCGAGACGCTGCGTGGCAGTCCTATCTCGGGCAGCGAAGCGCCACGGCATCAGGAGCCGTCACCCCGGGAACCGTTCTGCCCAACCCGGACGCGGTGTCCCATCCGGGCCTGAAAACCGTGGGTGCCGCGGCGAAACAACAAGGGATCTCCTACGCCTGGGGTGGCGGACACTTGCCGGGGACACCCGGTGTCTCCCGTGGCTGGCGCAATAGCAATGCAGATGCGTCGTGGACCTTCGATGACCAGAATCGGACCGGTTTCGACTGCTCAGGCCTGGCACGATTCGCCGCGTCGGAGGGTCACGGCTTCGACATCAGTGCAAACAACATCGGCAACACGGTCGGCCAGGAAGCCGCTTTGACCGCCGCCGGCGGCCACGGCACACGGGTGCCGGACTCCGCCCTCATGCCGGGCGATCTCATCTACTACGGCCCTCCCGGCGCGTCGCACCACGTGGTGGTCTATGCCGGTAACGGCCTGGTGGTTGAGGCGGAAGGCTCGGGCATACCCGTTGAAGTCAGCCCGATCGAGCTCGGTGAGCAGCACCGCAACGTCCGCCTCGACAACTGATTCACCGGTTCAGCGCCACCCGATGCAGGGCCACCGGGTGCAGGGCCACCGGGTGCAGGGCCACCGGTTCAGCGGAGTCCGGGCGGCATGCCGTAGAGATGGGTGATCTGCAGGCGCACCAGCACTCGTCGGTCGGCCACCATGGCGCGGCGGTAGTCGTCCCAGTCCGGGTGCTCCCCGGAGATCCTGCGGTAGAGGTCGACCAGCGCCTCGACCGCGGCGTCGTGCGGATCGGCGGCCTCCGGACTCAGCGCGACGTCCCCCTCAGCGACCGCGTAGGCCCAGCCGTCCTCGGCGCTGACCAGCAACGAGGCCCGCGAATCGCGGCGTAGATTGCGGGTCTTGGCCCGTGGGGCGGTGACTGAGATCTCGATGGTCTGAGTTCGCGGGTCGAAGTGGTAGACGACATGGGACAACTGAGGTCGGCCGTCGCGCTTGATCGTGGCCAAGACACCGAGCGAATTGTCGGCGAGCAAGGCCAACAGTTTGTCGTCGAACACCTGACGGGTCACACCCCAAAGCCTACGTCGGTAGCCTCGGTGAGATGAGGTGCTACGCGGCATTCCTGCGCGGCGTCAACGTCGGCGGAGTGAACCTGAAGATGGCCGACGTCGCCGCAGCCCTGGCCGCGGCGGGATTCGACGACGTCCGGACCGTGCTTGCCAGCGGCAACGTCGTCTTCAACGCCCCGGGGGATGCCGTCACGGTACGGACGGCCGCCGAAATCGCACTGCGACGTGAATTCGACTACGAGGCGTGGGTATTGGTCTACGACATCGACACCGTTCGGGAGATCGCTGCGGCCTACCCGTTCCCCGCCGGGGGCAACGATCGGCACTCCTACGTGACGTTCGTCAGCGATCCGCACGTCCTTGGCGAACTCGCCGCTCTGGCCGGCCCGGACGACCAGATTGTTCGCGGGCAGGGCGTGCTGTACTGGCAGGTACCCCGCTATGGGACCCTGGGTTCGACGGTCGGCAAGACGATGGGCAAGCGGCGCTACAAGTCGACCACCACCACCCGCAACCTTCGCACGGTCAACAAGGTCATACAGATCGGTACCGCACAGATGAGTACCGCACAGATTGGTACCGCGCGGGTGGATTCAGAATAGGTAGGTTTGAACAGTGAACCTGCTGACCGGCGTCTCAGAAACCGCCCTGATGACTCTCAACGGCCGCGCCGACCAAGCGGACGGGCCGAACGCCATCATCGACGACCCGATGGCGATCACCCTACGGAACTCCCTCGCGACCGAGTTCGGCGTCGACTACAGCAAGTTCGGCCGCCGTGGCCAGGAGATGGCACTGCGCTCGCTGGCCGCAGACCGCTGCACCAGGGCCTACTTGCGAACCCATCCGAAGGCCACCGTCGTAGCACTCGCCGAGGGCTTCCAGACCAGCTTCTGGCGTTTGGACAACACCGTTCCTAACTCGCAGTTCCGTTGGATTTCAGTGGATTTGCCCCCCGTCATCGAACTGCGGGAGAAGCTGCTGCCGGGGTCCCCTCGGATCACCAGCCTCGCCCAGTCCGCCCTGGACTACAGCTGGATGGACCGCATCGATTCAGCCGACGGGGTTTTCATTACCGCAGAGGGACTGTTGATGTATCTACAGCCCGACGAGGCGATCGGCCTGATCACCGAGTGTGCCAAGCGTTTTCCCGGTGGCCAGATGTTCTTCGACCTGCCGCCGACGATTCTCAAGAAGGTGGCCCCCAAAGGCATCCGCGCGTCCAAGCACTACCGGGTTCCGCCCATGCCATTCAGCCTCTCCATCAATCAGCTTCGAGACTTGGCGGGCAGTGTTGCCGGGCTCAAAGCCGTCCGCGACGTGCCGATGCCTAACGGCCGCGGCTTCTTATTCGGGACGCTCTTTCCTGCCTTCTGGAGGTTCGGTCCGGCCAAACCGTACCGCGGCGTTTACGCGCTGCTCGAATTCGGTTGATTTTCAGCCGAATTCGGCATCGAGATAGCGCTGCGCCGCAGCCCTGCCCAGTCCAAGCGCCCGGGCCGTTTCGGCATAGCCGTGCGCAGCCGCCGCCATCGCCGCGTCAGCGGGATCGGTTCGGGCCACGAACGTGCCGTGCCGGCCCCGGGTTTCGACAACCCCAGCAGTCTCCAACTCGCGGTATGCCCGGGCGACGGTGTTGGGCGCCAGGCCGATCCGGCCGGCCAAGTCCCGCACCGTCGGCAGCCGGGTTCCCGGCGGCAACTGCCCATCTCGGACGGCAGCGATGACTGCAATCCGTAGCTGGTCGAACAGCGGCGTGTCCGATTCGGCGTCGAGGGATAGCCATTCCACAGCCTTGAGTATCGCCGACAACAGCTATCTTGGGGACGTGCAGATCGCGGTATTGAGCGGAGCGGGGATTTCCGCGGAGAGCGGGGTGCCGACGTTCCGCGACGACAAGACCGGTCTGTGGGCCAAGTACGACCCTTATGAGGTTTCCAGCAGCGAAGGCTGGCAGGCCCACCCTGAGCGAGTGTGGGCCTGGTACCTGTGGCGCCACCATCTGGTCAAGGACGTCGCACCCAACGCCGGACATCTGGCCGTGGCGGCCTGGCAGGACTTCGCCGACGTTACCGTGATCACCCAGAACGTCGACGACCTTCACGAGCGGGCCGGCAGCCGAACCGTGCACCATCTGCACGGCAGTCTGGCCGAATTCTGGTGTGACACCTGCAGTGCGCTGTACCACGGCCCCATTCCGGACATGCCCGAACCCGAGTTGGAAAAGACGCCGCTGAGCTGCGAGTGCGGCGGCCGGATCAGGCCCGGCATCGTCTGGTTTGGGGAACAGCTGCCCGACGCCCCGTGGAATGCCGCCGTCCGGGCGGTGGCCACTGCCGATCTGGTGGTGGTGGTCGGCACCTCGGGTCTGGTGTATCCGGCGGCCGGACTACCCGACATCGCGCTGGCCAGCGGCACCACGGTGATCGAGGTCAACCCCGACACGACGCCGCTGTCTGCGACGGCCACCCTGACCCTGCGCGAGACCGCAGTCGAGGCGCTTCCCGGTCTGCTCCAGCGGCTACCTGAACTGCTGGGCTAAGCCTTGATCGCGCGCCCCAATGCGACCTCTGCAACGGGCATCGGCACCCAGGCCGGAAGGGTCATCTGGTGCCGGGCGGCTTGAACCGTGAAGCCCGCCGCGACAATCGCCCGCTCTGTCTGCCGGTGGGTGTGACAGTTGCCGGCAATGTGCGGCCACACCGTGGCGTCTGCTAACTGCTGCAGCTTGGACCGCCAGCCCGGACTGGCGACGTGCTCGAAGTAACGCAGTTCCCCACCCGGCTTGAGAAGTGAATGCAGTTGGCTCAGCACCGAACCAGGGTCCTCGACCGAGCACAGCACCAGCGAGCACACCACAGCGTCGAAAGGTTCGGTCGGGGGCAGGGCCTCGATTGTGGACTCGATGACGGTGACCGGCACCCGCGCGGCGGCGGCAGCCTCCCTGGCCTTGGGGGCGAGCAGAATCTCCGGCTCCAGCGCCACCACCTCGGCCACGGTGTACGGATAGTGGGCGAAATTGGTACCGGTGCCCGCCCCCACCTCCAGAACCCGGCCGGACAGGCCGGCCAGGTTCTCGGTGCGCAGCCGGCCCATCAGTGGCGTCTCGTGGGCGGACATCAGCGTCCAGAGCCGGGCGAAGAACGGGTGGTTTAACGTTTTTGCGACCATCGGCTCCCAGCGTACGACTACTCGGCCTACGACTCCTCGGTGAGTCCCACGCGCTGATGCAGTCTTACCAGCGGGGCAGGCGCCCACCAGTTCCGCTTACCCATCACGTGCATGAAGGCCGGAAGCAGCGCCATCCGCACCAGGGTGGCGTCGACCAGCACAGCCAGCGTCAAACCGACTCCGAAGATGCGCATGAAAGACACCTGCGCGGCAATCAGCGCGGCGAAGGCGATTGCCATGATCAGGGCGGCGGCGGTGACTACCCGGCCGGTGCGGGCCAGCCCCAGCGCGACGCTTTCGTCGCTGTCGGCCCGGGTCTGGTCCGAGTTCAGCCAGAACTCCCGGATTCGCGCCAGCAGGAACACCTCGTAGTCCATCGACAGCCCGAAGGCCACACAGAACATCAATACGGGGATGTTGGCCTCGAGGGTGCCCGTGGAGGTGGTGCCCAGTGCGCCCAGATGCCCGTCCTGAAAAATCCAGACCAGGGCGCCGAAAGCGGCCGAGAGAGATAACACGTTGAGCACCAACGCTTTCAGCGGCAGCACAAGGCTGCCGGTGAGCAGGAAGAGCAGCACGAAGGTGATCACCCCGATCAGCACCAGCACCAACGGCATCCGAGAGGTGACTGCGTGGACGATGTCATCGGCGATCTGCGCGACCCCACCGATCAGCACCTCCCTCCCGCCAGGTCCGGGCACGGCGTGCAATGCCTCGAGCTGGGTTTGCGAAGCCGCCGAGTACAACGGCGCGGAGGTGCGAACCGTCAGGAAAGCACTGCCGTCGCCAACTCCGGTCGGCGCCGACGGCGGGCCGACCCTGGAGCCCTGCACATAGGTGCCGCCCGGCGCTGACACCAGAGTGACGTCGGCGATCCGAGACAGCTCGACCGCATAACGGTCCAATTCGGCCGCACCGGTACCGCCGGTGGCGTCACCAAACTCCGGGACGACGATGCTGACCCCGGTATTGAGGTCGCTGCTGAAGTCGTTGCGCAGTTGGTCGCCGACCTGATGGGCCGACGCGGTTCTGGGTAGCACCCGGTCATCCGGATTGCCGAACTTCGCCCCCAGGAACGGTAAGCCGAGCAGCACCAGCAACACGATGATGGCCAGGCCGACCGGAAGCGCGCGGCGCATGACGAATGTCGTCGACCGATACCAGAACTGCTGCTCCACAGGTCTGGCCGACGGTTCCGGGCGTCTGAGCATGCGACGCACCGGCCGTCGGATGTCCAGAGCGTCCAGCCGATCCCCGAGCACGACCATCGCCGCCGGAGTGACGATCACCGCCGCAGTGGCGGCGAAGGCCACCGTGGCGATGCCGGCATAGGCGAAAGACCTCAGGAAGTACATCGGGAAGAGCAACAGCGCCGACAGCGACAGCGCCACCGTGACCGCAGAGAACAGAACGGTCCGTCCGGCGGTGCACATCGTACGTACCAGGGCAGCGTCCCGGGCGGCGCCGGCCCCGAGTTCGTCCCGGTAGCGGCTGACGATCAGGAGCGTGTAGTCGATGGCCAGCGCCAGGCCGAGGGCGGTGGCGATGTTGAGCGCGAAGATCGACACCTCGGTGAAACCGGTGATGAGCCGTAGCACCGCCATCGTGCCCAGAATCGACATGAGGCCAACCGCCATCGGCAGCGCGGCCGCGATCAAGCCGCCGAACACCCACACCAGAACCAGAAAGCTCAGCGGTACCGCGATCGACTCCATGAGCAGCAGGTCGCTCATGGTCTGGGTGTTGATCTGGTGGTAGATCATCGCAATGCCGCCGGCCCTGACCGTGACCCCGTCGCGGACGCCGACCACCGGTGCGGACAGCGCGACGGCGTACTCCTGCGCTTTGTCCTCACCGCCGGCCAGAGTCGCGACGATCAACGCCGTGCTGCCATCGGTGCTGAGCAATTCCGCGGCCGCCGACGGTGGCGAAGTCCAGGGCGAGGTGACGCTCAGGACGTTCGGTGAGGCGGTCAGCCTGCCGACGATACCGATCCCGATGTCGCGCGCCGGACCTTCGGCGGCCCCGCCCGGGTCGGTCACGGTTATCAGCAGCTGTTGGTCACTTTGGTTGAACTTCTTGCTGAGAATCCGGGCAGCCTGGGCGGACTCCGACCCCGGATCCTGGAATCCGCCGGCTGAGAGGTGGCTTGCCACCGGAATGCCCACGATGGCCGCGAGCACGGTCAGCAATGCGGCGGCCATTAGGACGCGTCGAGGGAAGCGGAGAGCTAACCGGGCTATTTTCTGCAACACACCTACCGACCTGTTGTGCTGCCAGCTAACTTAGCCCACGCGAGATATTGCCACCATATTCCGAAACGTGACTCAAAGATTCCTTAAAGGTGACCCATACGATCATCAGTATGTGGATCGACGACACCAGCGCAGACGTCATCAAAGTCGACTTCGACGCGCTTTACCACGGCGACGTCCTCGTGGAGGGTGACACCTCCGAGCAGTTCGAGGATATGCCGCCGCTGGCCAACGCCAGCTGACCGATGCCGTGACGGCAGACGTCGGGTAACACCGCGTCGCCGATCCACGTGTTGACCCCAACAGAGTGCCCGCCTGGAATCCAGGCGGGCACTGTTGTTTCTACGCCGTAATTGCGTTACACGGTCACGGCGGCCGTGACCATCCCGGCGAGCCGCCCGGTGATGATCTCCTCGGCTCCGTCGGCGATGCGGCTGACAAGCTCCTCGCAGGTGGGGATGTCATGGATCAGGCCCATCACGGTGCCGACGGTCCAGATGCCGGCATCGACGTCGCCCTCCTCGAACACCCGCCGTCCGCGCGAGCCGGCCACCAGCCCCATGATGTCGCCGAACTGTCCACCGTTCTTGAGAACCTCCACCACCTCGCGAGACACCGCGTTGCTTGCTACCCGGGCGGTGTTGTGCAGGCTCCGGAAGATCAGTTCGGTGCCGAGTTCGTTGCCGTCGACGATCGCCTGCTTGATGTTCTGATGGATCGGCGACTCGACGGTGCACATGAATCGGGTACCCATGTTGATGCCGTCGGCACCCAGCGCCAACGCAGCCACCAGGCCGCGGGCGTCGCCGAATCCGCCGGAGGCGATCATCGGGATCTCGATCTGCTCGGCGGCGGCCGGAATCAGCACCAGGCCGGGAATGTCGTCCTCACCCGGGTGCCCTGCGCACTCGAATCCGTCAATGCTGATGCCGTCCACGCCGAGGCTCTGCGCCTTGATGGCATGGCGGACCGAGGTGCACTTGTGCAGCACCTTGATCCCGTGGTCGTGGAACATCGGCAGGTGCGGCGCCGGGTTGGAGCCGGCAGTCTCGACGATCTTGATTCCCGACTCGACGATGACCTGCCGGTATTCGTCGTACGGCGGCGGGGTGATGGCCGGCAGGATCGTGAGGTTGACCCCGAACGGCTTGTCGGTGAGCTCGCGGGTGCGGTCGATCTCGCGGGCCAGGTCGGCCGGCGTCGGTTGGGTCAGCGCGGTCAGAAAGCCCAGCGCGCCGGCGTTGGCCACAGCGGCAACGAGTTCCGCGCGGCCAACCCACTGCATGCCACCCTGGGCGATCGGATGCTCGACACCGAACGTCTCGGTGAATTTGGTCTTGATTGCCATGCTGTGTCCCTTTCCTCGAGTCTGAGTTGCCGCGGGCGGACCCGAACTACCGCGGGGCCATCCGGATGGCGCCGTCGAGGCGGATCACCTCGCCGTTGAGCATCGGATTCTCCACGATATGCACCGCAAGAGCCCCGTACTCACTCGGCTTGCCCAGCCGAGAGGGGTGCGGTACCTGAGCACCGAGCGAGGCCTTGGCCGGCTCGGGCAGTCCGGCCAGCAGCGGGGTGTCGAACAGGCCGGGCGCGATGGTGACCACGCGGATGAACTTGTCAGCCAGATCGCGGGCGATCGGCAGGGTCATGCCGACCACGCCGCCCTTGGAGGCCGAGTATGCGGCCTGGCCGATCTGCCCGTCGAAGGCGGCCACCGAGGCGGTATTGATGATGACGCCGCGTTCAGGACTGTCAGAGGGACCGACCGGGTCGGTCTTGGCCATCCGCTCCGCGCCCAGTCGCAGCACATTGAAGGTGCCGACGAGATTGATGTTGACGATGCGGGCGAACTTCTGCAATGGGTAGACCCCACCCTTGCCCAGCACGCGGATCGCGTCGCCGGTCCCGGCACAATTGACCACGATGCGCACCGGGCCAAGAGTTTCGGCAAGATCGAACGCCGCCCCGACGGCCTCCTCGTCGGTGACGTCGGCGGCGGCGAACCGCGCCCCATCGCCTCGTGCTGCGTTCAACTCGGAGGCGACACCTTCCCCCCTCGAGGTCGGCAGATCTAGGATGACCACCTTCGCACCCTCGTCGAACAGGGCCTTAGCAGTGGCCAGACCCAGACCGGAAGCACCCCCGGTGACGACGGCAACCGCGTCCTTGAGCTCCACTCCGCGTTCCTTTCGGTCTACCTACTGGTTGGTTGGGACTATACCCATGCCTCACGTCCAGTCGTTCAGCACCGCCTGGTTGTCCTCCCCCGGAGCCCGCGGCGGGGTAGGCCTGTCCGGCTGCGTGCGGGAAAACCGCGGAGCGGGCATCGGGAACACTCCGCCGCTTTCGGTGTAGAAGCCCCCACGTTCGGTGTTGTGCGCTTCGGTCTCGATCTCGGCGAAGCTCAGCACCGGGGTGACGCAGGCGTCACTGCCGGCAAAGACCCGGGCCCAATGGTCGCGGCCGCGCTTGAGGAATGTCTCGGTGAAGATCGCCCGCAGTTCCGGCCAGCGGGCGACGTCGTTCTGGCCGGGCAGCGTCGCCGGGTCGAGTTCGAGTTTCTCGATCAGTTCGGCGTAGAACTGCGGCTCGATGGACCCGACGGAGACATACCGGCCGTCTTCGCATTCGTAGACGTCGTAGTAGGGAGCGCCGGTGTCAAGCATGTTGGTGCCGCGCACGTCACTCCACAACCCGGTGCGACGGAAGGCGAACATCATCTGCGCCAGCACCGACGAACCATCGACCATGGCTGCGTCGATCACCTGGCCCTTGCCGGAGCGCTCGCGTTCGTAGAGTGCGGAGAGGATGCCCACGAGCAAGAACATCGAGCCGCCGCCGAAGTCCCCGACCAGGTTCAGCGGCGGAACCGGGCGTTCGTTGGCCCGGCCGATGGCGTGCAGCACGCCGTTGAGGGAGATGTAGTTGATGTCGTGGCCGGACTGCAGGCTGCGCGGGCCCGTCTGGCCCCACCCGGTCATCCGGGCATAGATCAGGCGGTCGTTGACCTTGGCGCAGTCCTCCGGCCCCAGCCCGAGGCGCTCGGTAACCCCGGGGCGGAAGCCCTCGATGAGGACGTCGGCTTTGGCGATCAACCCGAGCACCCGCTCACGGTCGGTCTCGCTCTTGAGGTCAGCGGTCACCGACCGGCGGCTGCGCATCAGGTAGTCCCCGTTGGGGGCGGGGTTGGGAACCTTGCTGGGCCGTTCGACGCGCACGACGTCGGCACCGAGATCGCCGAGGATCATCGCGGCATGAGGTCCGGGGCCGATCCCGGCCAATTCGACGACCCGAAGGCCCTGCAGCGGTCCAGCCATGGCTATCTCCCGATCACTCGCCGTCAAGACACTTTTGTACCGTGTTGTCATATGGCCACCTACACCGGCATCGAACACCTCTCCGTCGCCCTGCACGGTCACGTGCTGTCGGTGACGCTCAACCGGCCGGAGAGCCTCAACTCACTCACCGAGGAGATGTGCGCGACGCTGGCCGACGTCCTCGAGCAAGCCGCGGTTGACCCGCAGGTCCGCGTCGTCCGGCTAGGAGGGGCCGGACGAGGGTTCAGCTCGGGAGCCGGTATCAGTGCTGAAGACCAAGCGGCACAGAAGAATTCGCCGAAGATCGACGGCCTCCTTGCAGAGGCCAACCGCGCCGTGCGGGCGATAACCCTGCTCCCCAAACCCGTCGTGGCCGTGGTCGCAGGACCGGCGGCCGGGGTGGGCGTGTCCCTGGCCTTGGCATGTGACGTGGTCTTGGCCTCGGAGAAAGCGTTCTTCCTGCTCGCGTTCACCAAGATTGGTTTGATGCCCGACGGCGGGGCGTCGGCTCTGGTCGCCGCCGCGATCGGACGGATCCGGGCTATGCGGATGGCGCTCCTGGCAGAACGGATTCCGGCCGAGGAAGCGTTCCGGTACGGCCTGGTCAGCGCTGTGTACCCAGCCGACGAACTCCAGAGCGCGGCGGCCGAGGTTATCGAACGGCTGGCGGCTGGGCCGGCCGTCGCGCTGCGCAAGACCAAGGAGGCGATCAACGCCGCGACACTGACCGAACTCGACGCAGCGATCGACCGTGAGGTCACGGGACAACTGGCACTACTGAAGGCCCACGACTTCAAGGAAGGCACGCGCGCATTCCAGCAGCGACGTCTGCCGAACTTCACCGACGAGTAGCGGCCGCACCTCTGGGTGGCCACCTCTGGGAAGCAGTATGTCCTTCCGAAAGTTGATATCACCGCCGATATCAAGTTTCGGAAAGACTCCACACCACCCCTCCGGCCTGCACACGCGTGATCGTCCTCACCGGTCATGCTGGCGGCATGCCACCGAACTACACCTATCGCGCCGAGTGGAATCCCGAGCGCCTGGAGTACCTCTCCAGTTGTCTTGAGTTTCCCGGGCATTACGCCCAGGCCTTCACCGCGCACGAAGCCGTCGCCGCGATGGAACGAACCGTCGAGCAGTTGCTGGCCGAGAGGGCCGAGTTTGGCCAGAGCCCGCCGAAGTCTCTGACCGATCATCGCTTCAGCGGCCGCTTCATGGTCCGCACTTCTCGGGCGATGCACTCACGGCTCATGGTCGAGGCGACCGAACAGGGAGTGTCGTTCAATCAATGGGTGGCGTGCGCGCTGGCCGGACGCCGGCCGCCGTCCTTCGACGACTATTTCTAAGCGGCAGGTCACAGCCCGAAAATCGGGGGCAGCGCCAGCACCATGATCAGCCCCCAGACCAGGTGGGTGAGCATGGGAGCCAGCACCCCGCCAGTGGCGCGGCGTTCCAGCCCGCACACCGTGCCCAGGATCGCCGCGGCGAAGCCCAGCATCGGGTTACCGCTGGCCGACACGGCGACGACGTAGAGGATGGTCGAGACCGCCACCGGATGGAACTGCCCCAAAGCGGTGTAGAGCGCGCCGCGAAAGAACAGTTCTTCGGCGACCCCGTTGACCACGGTGATCACCACGATCAGCAGCAGCGGGCCGAAGTCGGTGAACCGCAGGACTCGCGTAATGGGCTCGGCCACCAGCGGTATCTCCCGCACGATCAACGCGCCGACCAGGAAAAAACCGCCGAGCAGTAACCCGATGGCCGTCCCGGTGATCACCGGACGTTGGTTGCGGCCGCGCCAGCGGATGGCGCCAAGATGCAGCGGCCCCGAGAGGTAGGCACCCAGCGTCCACACCGCGGCCAGCGCCAGCGTCAGCCAGTAGAACGCGTCGTCTCCCGGCCGCACCCGGAGTGACAACGCCAGCACCACTGCGCCGACCACCAACACGATGCCGACGGTCACCTTTCGGCGCCGGATCACCGTCGGCCATTCCTGATACGGCGCCGCCACGTGAGTGGCAGCCGCGCGTATCTCGTCGCGCGCCGTCATCGATGCCGCATCCTACGAATAGGCTCCCAGGCACCCCAGAATGGGCACGATCAACGGCGAGACCATGTCCGTCATCGTAGGCCGGTGCCACCTGTGTGACGTGGATCGCGCATTTTTGGGTAACAAATGCGCCCCCAACTACGATTCTCCTGACGGTGCGGCCCCATGCCGCAAGTCAACGAAACCAGAAACAACCAGGAGATGCTGGTGAGCACCCGTACCAAGACCCTCGGCGTTGCCGCGGCCATCACGGCGGCACTCGTCGCCGTCCCGACCGCCGTCCAGGCCTACGCCGAGCCGACCCCGACCACCCCGACGACAACCGAGTCCGCGACTCCGACGACAACCGAGTCTGGGACCACCACAACCAGCCAGTCGGACGCCCCGACCACGACTGAGTCGGGCGCCTCGACGACGAGCGACTCGACGACTCCCACGACCTCGGAGATGCCGGTCCCGTCAGTCACCTCGGCGCCCGACCCCGTCGGCGCGGGCTGCGACACCTACAAGAGCAAGAACGGCACCGGGCCCGCATCGTTCGGGATGATGGCAAGCCAACCGGCTTCGGAAGCCATCGCCAGCAACCCCGACCTGAGCACCTTCAGCGGACTGATCTCCGGCAAGATCAACCCCGACGTCAATATCGTCAGCGTGATCGACGGCGGCCCTTACGTGGTCTTCGCCCCGACCAACGCCGCATTCGCCAAGGTTGATGCGGCCACCATGGAAACCTTGAAGACCGATCCGGTGGCGCTCGTGCCGGTGCTCTTCTATCACATGGTGCTGGGCTATCTGAACCCCAATGACGTAGCCGGGAAGATGCCGACCCAGGATGGCCGTCCGGTTGTCGTCACCGGCAAGGGTGGCGACGTCAAGGTCAACGACGTCAAGATCACCTGTGCCTACCCGGCCCGCGGCGCCTACATCTACATGATCGACTCGGTGCTGACCCCGCCGACGCCGGCCGCTGAGGCCGGTTCGACGGATGCGGCCACCACCTCGGCGACCACATCCGCCTCCGAGTCCACCTCGGCGACCACCTCAGCGTCCGAGACGACCTCGGCGACCACCTCAGCATCGGAAACGCCCTCGGCGACCACCACGTCCACCCCGGAATCGAGCCCGGCTAGCGAGTCTGCGGCCCCAGCTTCCGGGACAGCCGAGACCAGCGCCGAGCCGACCACGGTGAAGCCGGCGGCCTAACGCGCCTTCCAGACGGGGGCCCGCTTCTGAGCGAAAGCCAGCGGGCCCTCTCTGGCGTCCTCGGACCGGAAGACGCCCATCATCTCCCGGTTCGAGCGCGCCCAACGGGCCTTTTCATCGGTGATGAAGCCCTCGTCGATACCAACTGCGACGCGCTTGCTGGCCTGAACGGCCAGCGGCGCATTGCCGGTGATCCGCTCGGCCAGCGCCAGCGCCGCCTCGACCACGGTGTCGTCAGGCACTACCTCGTTGACCAGGCCCCAGCGGAGCGCATCCTGGGCGCTCATCGGCTCGCCGGTGAAGAGCAGTTGCATGGCGACCTTGCGCGGCAACTGGTCGACGATGCGGAACACCCCACCCGCCGCGGCGATCAATCCCCGCTTGACCTCGGGCAGTCCGAACTGCGCGCTCTGCGCGGCGACCGCCAGATCGCTGGCCAGAGCAAGTTCTGTGCCGCCACCCAACGCGGTTCCGTTCACCGCCGCGATCGTCGGCTTGTCGATGATGTGCTGGACGTAGCCGGCGAAACCCCATTCGGGGTGTTCGGGGTGAAAGATATTCTCGCCCTTGGCGATAGCCTTGAGATCCGCCCCTGCGCAGAAGGACTTGTCACCAGCGCCGGTGATCACGACGGCCCAGATCTCCGGATTGTCCTGGGCCTCCTGCAGCGCGTCGCCGACTCCGATGCTGACCGCACTGTTGACCGCGTTGCGCGCCTCCGGCCGGTTGATCGTGATAATCAGAATGTTGCCCCGCCGCTGCGTGAGAGCACCGGGAGTTACGTTGTCGGTCACAGCAACTCGATGATCGTGGCGTTGGCCTGGCCGCCGCCCTCGCACATGGTCTGCAGCCCATAGCGAATCCCGTTGTCCCGCATGTGATACAGCATGGTGGTCATAATCCGGGCACCGGACCCGCCGAGCGGGTGGCCCAGAGCGATCGCTCCGCCGTTGGGGTTGAGCATCTTTTCGTCAGCACCGATTTCCTTGAGCCAGGCCATCGGAACCGGCGCGAACGCTTCGTTCACTTCGAAGACGCCGATGTCGGACAAACTGAGCCCGGAGCGCTGAAGCGCCTTCTGGGTAGCAGGAATCGGAGCGGACAGCATCATCACCGGATCGGCGCCTGCCAAAGTCGCGGTGTGCACCCGGGCGATCGGCTTGCACCCCAACGCTTTCGCTTTCTCAGCGGACATGAACAACAGCGCGGCCGAACCGTCGGAGATCTGCGAGGAGTTACCGGCGTGGATCACGCCATCTTCGGAGAAGGCCGGCTTCAGCTGGGCCATTTTCTCCAGCGTGGTGCCGCGTCGGATGCCCTCGTCCTTCAAAACGACGTTGCCCTCGGCGTCTTTGATGCCGACGATCTGGTCGTCGAAGGCGCCGGAATCCTGCGCCGCACCAGCCTTGGCATGCGAGTCCAGCGAGAACTGATCGAGATCGGTGCGGGTTAAGCCCCATTTCTTCGCCATCATCTCCGCGCCGATGCCCTGATTGGGAGTGCGGTCGTAACGGGCCTTGAAGCCCGCCGGGTAGGGCTTGCCGCCGTTGGCCAGTGACGAGCCCATCGGAGTGCGCGACATCGACTCCACGCCGCCGGCGACGACAGCGTCATAGTGCCCGGCCACCACCCCGGCCGCGGCGAAGTGAACTGACTGCTGGCTCGACCCACACTGACGATCGACCGTCACGCCGGGGACGGTCTCGGGCCACCCAGCCGTCAGCACCGAGGTTCTGGCGATGTCGAGGGCCTGCTCGCCGGCCTGCATGACACAACCCCAGATCACGTCGTCGATGACATCGGGGTCGATCCCGGCACGCTCGACCAGGCCGTTGAGAACCTGCGCCGACAACTCCGCCGGGTGCACGCCGGACAGCCCGCCGTTTCGCTTGCCAACCGCCGATCGCACGGCTTCAACAATTACCGCTTCCGCCATCGAGTTCTCCTCACGTAGGAATTTGGCCTCAACCATCGATTCTGACAGACCAACCAACCGTTTGGTCAATACGGGTGACGCAGGGCACACGCGAGCCGTTCGGCGTAGGCGTCGACGTCCACCACGTCTGGGTCGGCGTGCACGCCGATGGCCACGGTCTCGCCGATGCCATGTACGCCGTGGGTGAGGCCCATGTTCGGCGACAGCGCCGGGAAGCCGGCAGTCAGCAGCACCGGCCGCCCTCCGAAGGAAAGGTCTGCCGGCCCGCGGTTGACGCTGGATACAACGGTGTGACCGGATACGGCGCCCGGGCGTACCGACGGGTCGAACTGCCGCACCCCCCAACGCAACACCGCTGCAGGCACCGCCGCGAAAGCCGCAACCGATGATCGGGTGGCAGCGTGCCGAGCCCTGACGCGGTGACCGTCCAGTTCCGCAGCGATCCGCACGGCCCGTTCCGGCCGCGGAACCTGCGGATGCAGGCCGACACTGACATTGCGGAAGTTGTTGTGCGCCTGTATGGATGGTCCGTACTCTTGCCCGAATTCGAAGGCCATCGGAACCTCAGCGCAAAGATTGCTGACGTCCTCGCCCCGGTCGGCCAGATAACCGCCGAGCGCCTCGGAAATCGCGACCAGGGCTCCAACGGTGACGGTGGGCCCGGCCAGTCGCTCCCGCGCAGTGGGGATCACCCGCATAGCCGAGCGTCGACCGGGCCGGGCGTTGACACTGAGCGGCGGTCGGGTCTGACCGGCCGCAGGCAGCAACCCGGCTTCGGTGTCGGCGACGAGCCGCCTATGTGCACGGGCGGCGACCACCGAGCGCCACAGAAGTGATCCTCGCTGCGGCACCGCGACATCGGAAATCGGTCCGGGACGACCCAACAGGGCGGCAGCCAGTGCCGCCGAGCGAGTGCCGTCGCCCAGTGCGTGTGCGATTTGTACGACGACGACGCACTGTTTGGCCAACGGGAGAACGTGCACACGCCATGCCATTTCGGTGGCGTCGAGTTGCCGGTCCGCCAGCCGCGCCACGGTGTCCAGGCAGTCCTGCCACTGCGCCGCGACTCCCTCGTGGAGCACGAATTGCTCGGGCCTGACCGCGCCAGGGATCCAGCGGGGATAGCGCCACGGACCCTCGTCGCGCACCCGCAGGCGAAGTTCGTCCATGGCCTCGGCTCGGCGGTAAATGTCCTTCACCGCCGATGGATTGGGCGTCCCGTCGAAGACAAAGAGCAGGAACTGATCGTTGGGAACCTTGGCCGACAGCCACAGCAGGTGCGCGTCGGGCGCTGCCATGCGTCGGCCGGAGGGCATGCCGGGACGGCCCCGTCAGATCGGCTCGAAAGCCGCGACGAGCCAACGTCCATCGACCTTCTCCATGCTGACCTGGACACTGGAGGTCGTCGTCGTGGCCGCCAGCTTCTCGGTACCGGGACCAGTGCCGACCGTCATCGTCTGATCGACGTAGGCCAACACCAGAACGTGATCTTCACTGGCGGATACGACCGCTGCAGACGGCACCTTCGCCGAAGCGGTGATCTGTCGATTCGTGGCGTCCGGAATCACCACCGTCTTGACCAGTTGGGTGTAGTCATCGAGAAAGCGTCCCGTCAACCGCTCGCGAGCTGCGTCGAGATCCTTCACGACGGTGTCGGGCCGGTAGCTGAGCATGGCCACGATCGCGTCGCGCGCCGCCTGCGCCGCCGCACCGCCCGCGCGCTCGGCCGCCTGCCGGGATGAGGCATCCCAGAACAGCCACACCGCACTCGCCACCAGTAGCAGCGCGGCCAGCGCCGCCGACGCTCGCGATCGGGACGTCACGGGACGAACTCCACCGCAGCGAGCTTGAAATCGCCGCCGGACCGGGTAACCGTGACCCGGGTGCGCCAATTCCTCGGTTGGTTTTCGGGCAGCCCCCTGTTGGAGGTCATGACGGTCAGCGCGACCAGCACTCGGCCCAGGTCGGGGCTGGCTGATTCCAGACCGGCAGCGGAGACGGTGCCCACCGATGTCGACTCGGCCTTGCGCGCCGCGGCGATGAAGGAAGCGGAATTCGTGGCGAAGTCTTCACGGAACTCTCCGGTGGACGAATTCAGAATGCGTTGCACGTCGGCATCGGCATGCTGATAGTCGACTGTGGTGAGGTTGGTCAGGCCCTCGCGGGCCGCCTGCACCATCGAGGCATTCCGCCGCTCGACTCCCCGGGCCTGCTGATCGCGGTACAAACCCCAGAGATTGAGCACGGCCAGGGCAGCAAGCACCGCGGCGAGCGAACCGACGAGGCGAAAGCGTCGCGGCGGTGCGTTTCCCTCGGACGCCGCCTGCCCCGACCCCAGGGTCTCGCTCACCGGGTCGAGGCTACCGGCCACTGTCTGAAAAAAGTGGCCGACGAGTAACGTGCAGGCCATGTCGCCGGTAACCGTGGAGTTCCGCGGGGACGGCTCACTGACTCTGGTCGGTGAAGAGTGGAATCGCGGCTCCGCTTCAGCTGAAGACCGGCCCACGATCCTGATGTTGCACGGCGGCGGCCAGAACCGTTTCTCCTGGAAGAACACCGGACAGATTCTGGCCGACCGGGGCTTTCATGTGGTTGCCCTCGACGCCCGCGGCCACGGCGACAGCGACCGCGCCCCGGGCGGCGAATACACCGTCTATGCACTGGCCCGTGACGTTCTGGCCGTGCTGGGGCAGATCTCCCGGCCGGTGGTGCTGATCGGGGCCAGTATGGGCGGACTGACCGGCATCCTGGCGGCCCGCCAGGCCGGCCCCGGCGCGGTCACCAAGTTGGTGCTCGTCGACGTGGTGCCACGCTTCGAAAACGAGGGCACCCACCGTATTCGCGACTTCATGAGCCGCCATGTTCACGGATTCGACACCTTGGACCAGGCCGCCGACGCCATTGCGGCCTACCTGCCGCATCGCCGGCGACCGAGCAACACCGAAGGACTCAAGAAGAACCTGCGCCATCACGACGGGCGATGGCACTGGCACTGGGACCCGGCGTTCGTCACGTCGGTGGGATCCTCGCCCGACGACGAACCGTTCGTCGACATCGACGAACTCGAGCAGGCGACTGCCGAGCTGCAAATCCCGATCCTGCTGATCCGCGGCAAACTCTCGGATGTCGTGAGTCCCGAAGGCGTGGAGAATTTTCTGGCCAAGGTGCCGCACGCCGAATTCGTCGAACTCTCCGATGCCGGGCACACCGCAGCCGGCGACGACAACGACGCGTTCAGCGACGCCGTGGTGTCGTTCGTTATCCGCTGATCGCCCAGAACGCCAACTGCTTGCCCTCGGGGTCACGCAGGGCTACCCCGATCACCCCGGTGCCGGGCGCGAGGTCGAACGCCACAATGCCGCGGACCGTCTGTCCTTGTTCCAGTTGGCCGTAGGTGATGCCGGGGCGCACCGCGCCGACCGCCGGGGCGACCCAGGCGTTGTCGGCAGTCCGCGCCGCGAAGTAGAAACCGTTGACCGTCGTGGTGCCGGTGCGGGCCACGACCGTGACGTCGACCGAGTACATCGCCCCCTTGGCGGGAATGATCTGAGCGTCCGGAGGGACCGGGCGCCAATCACCGACGGTGTAGGACGCGACGGAGCCCGCAGTGGTGATGTCGGCTGCCGTTCCCAGCGGCAACGTCTGCACAACCTGCACCGATGAGGTCTGAGCCGAACTGGAAGCGGACACCTCCTGAGCGGTATCGGTGGCGCATCCGGTGACGGTCAGCGCGACGGCCAGCAGGAGCCCGCCCGTGGCGGTCGTCAATTCTCGCGTGATCATCGCGTTCCACCTTAGAGCCGGAACTAGGTCGCGTTTGGGGCCCGAATAGCCTGTGCCCATGGAACTGCTGCGCAACGTCGTCGTACTCGGGCATCTCATCGGGTTCGCGGTGATGTTCGGGGCGTGGGTTGCCGAAGCCGCCGCCCGTCGGTTCCAGTTCACCGCGGTGATGAACTACGGGTTAGTACTGTCCTTCCTGACCGGCGTGGCCCTGGCAGCGCCTTGGCCGGCCGGCATCGAGATCAACTACCCGAAGGTCGGCCTCAAGCTGGTGATCCTGGTGGTGCTGGGCGCGCTTCTCGGCATGGGGATCGCCCGCCAACGCCGCACCGGCGCCGCGGTCGGGCGCCCGATCTTCATCACCGCAGGCGCACTGTTATTGCTCGCCGCCGGGATCGGCGTTCTGTGGCAGTAGGTGTGCGCTTTCTCAGGCGTGTGAATCCGCCCCCTGAGAGGTTCAACCAGAACGCCACAGCAAAATCTGAGAAGTTCTTCGCAAACCCATATCCGGTGTTATGTTTCGCTTGTAACCACCCTCACCTGTCCATAGGAGCACAGATGAACACACGCCATTCCCTGCGGGTCGCACCCTTGACGACCTCAGGCATCGCCCTGGTCGGCGCGAGCCTCTTCCTGGTCGCCCCGCCAGGTGTCCCATCGATTACGGCAGCCTCCCCTGCTCCGCAGGTGCAGAGCCACGAAGTGGAACTGACCGCAGCCGGCGGATTCATCGGCACGGCCATCGGATTCTTCATCTCCAACGGCACCCCCGATCACCCCAACGCCGGCCTGCTGATCGGCAACGGCTACAGCTACAGCGCCATTGACGCAGGAACCGGCGGAGCCTGCGCCGACGGCAAGGTCTGCAACGGCGGCAACGGCGGGCTGATGGTCGGCGATGGCGGCAACGGCCTCAACGGGGGCAAGGGCGGCAACGTCGGCTTCCTGGCCGTGGGCAACGCCGGCAACGGCGGCGCCGGCCTGGACGCGGTGTACAACGCTGCCGGTATTCGGACCCAGGCGGCAACCGCCGGCGGCAAGGGCGGCAAGGGCGGGATGTTCGGCAACGGCGGGGCCGGCGGCGCCGGCGGTTCGGACACCAATCCCTACACAGGCGCCAGCAAGGTCGCCGGCGCTACCGGCGCCGACGGCGGGGCAGGCGGCCGAGGAGGCTGGGCCTGGGGCAACGGCGGCGCAGGCGGAGCCGGCGGAAAAGGTCTAGTCACCTCGACGGACGCCGCCAGCGGCAACGCTGCCGCAGGCCACGGCGGCGCAGGCGGGGCGACCGGCCTACTCGGCAACGCTGGAAACGGCGGCGTCGGCGGTCTAGCCCAGGCCGGCTTCGGGAAAGCCGCTTCGGGCAACGGCGGCGCCGGTGGCCGCGGCGGTCTGCTGTGGGGCAACGGCGGTTACGGCGGCGACGGCGGCGGGTTCACCGCCGTGGAGGCCCAGGTGACAGTGGTAGGCACAGTTGGCCCCTCCGGAGCCACGGGTGGCGCGGGCGGCGACGGCGGCAAATCCACTGTCGGCTACGGTGGCCTCGCCGGCAACGGCGGCCACGCGGTCGCGCTCAATTTGGATACTTTTGTCGGGACCGGCACCGCAGTCGGCGGCGCCGGCGGCGATGGTGGTAGCGTGGCCGTCTTCGGGGCCGGCCTTCCCGGCGGCATCGGCGGCACTGCGATCGGCTGGGAAAACAATGCGACGGGCGGTAACGGCGGTGCCGGCGGCGGAGCAAGCCTCCTCGGTATCCCGGTCGCCAATCCGGTCACCGGGACATCCGGCGGCCTGGGCGGCTACGCGACAGTGATCGCCGATCCGACAAAGACGGCGACCGGAGGCAACGGTGGCATCGGCGGCCGGGGCGGCTGGTTCACCGAGGGCGGCGTCGGCGGCGCCGGCGGTGACATTCTGGCTACCGGACTACCCACCAACGCCGGCAAGGGAATCGGCGGCAACGGCGGCACCGGCGGCCGGGGCGGATTGTTCGCCAACGGCGGCACCGGCGGCAAGGGCGGCAACGCCAAAGCCGGCAGCACCCAGACCGCGGGCACCGGAGGCGCCGGCGGCAGGGGCGGCTTCGGCGGCAAGGACGGCGCCAGTGGAGCCGACGGGTCAACATAGTTCACTTCAACCCCACACCCCACGCGGGCGCCGACCTCAGGTCGGCGCCCGCGCTGGTGTCTGCCGCCCCATCGGCTGCGAACCGGCAGACCCGTGCAGACGGCCCTGGTAGCGGCCGACTATGCTCCGCCCAACCACCCCGCTGAGAGGAAACCGCTGTGTCGCGACTGCTGACGACCACCCTGATCGCCCCCATTGCGGCAGCCGCCCTCTGCCTGTCGCTGTCCGGCTGCGGCGATTCGTCGAACTCGTCAACAGCGTCGTCGTCAGCGTCGTCGTCATCCTCGACGTCGTCGTCCTCCGCGCCGTCATCTGCCGACGCTTCGACGTCCGCCAGTACGGAGGCCACCGCAAACGCCACCGCCGAGGCCGGAACCCTGGCGGCGGTCTGCACCCAGATCGACGCTGTGATGGAAGGCGAACCGGACGCCGATCCGGCGGGTACGGCCAAGAAGCTCGAAGATATCAAGGCAGAGGTCACCACGACAGATGCCGATCTGATCGAGGCTCTGGCAGCCGCCTACGGGGCGATCGCGGAAAACCCGAGCGCTCCAACCCAACCGGTGGCCGACTCCGCCAAGGCACTGGGCGCGGCCTGCCAGAACGCCACCACCGCACCGCAGCCGAACTAGACAGGCGCTGCTCGGCTCAGGCCGCTGGGCTGATCAGACGTTGAATCGGAACTCGACCACGTCACCGTCGTGCATGACGTAGTCCTTGCCTTCCATCCGGACCTTCCCAGCCGCCTTCGCAGACGCCATCGACCCGGCAGCCGTGAGGTCGTCGAACGACACCACCTCGGCTTTGATGAAGCCCTTTTCGAAGTCGGTGTGGATGACCCCGGCGGCCTTCGGCGCAGTGTCACCCTGGTGGATCACCCAGGCGCGGGCCTCCTTCGGTCCGGCGGTCAAGTAAGTCTGCAACTTCAGGGTGTGGAAGCCCGCGCGGGCCAGCGCATCCAGACCACGTTCGGTCTGCCCGATCGACTCCAACAGCTCGGCCGCGGACTCGTCATCGAGCTCTTGGAGCTCAGCCTCGATCTTGGCGTCAAGGAACACCGCGTCGGCGGGGTCCACCATGGCCCGCAGTTCGGCCACCCGATCGGTGTCGGTGAGCACCGACTCGTCGCAGTTGAACACGTACAGAAAAGGCTTGGTCGTGAGCAGGTTCAGCTCCCGCAGCAATGCCGTATCGACCCTCTTTCCCGCGGCGAATAACGTCACCCCGTCGTTGAGCAGTGCCTGAGCTGCCAGAGCTGCCTCGTGAACGGGCTTGCGGTCCTTGTTGTTTCGGGCTTCCTTCTCCAGCCGCGGCACCGCCTTCTCGAGGGTCTGCATGTCTGCGAGGATCAGTTCGGTTTCAATCACCTCGATGTCGGAGCGAGGGTCGACTTTGCCGTCAACATGAACGACGTCGTCGTCGGCGAAAACCCGCACGACCTGGCAGATCGCATCGCACTCGCGAATGTTCGCCAGGAACTTGTTCCCCAAACCCGCGCCTTCGGAAGCGCCCTTGACGATGCCGGCAATGTCCACGAAGGTCACCGGAGCAGGCAATATGCGTTCCGAGCCGAACATTTCAGCCAGGCGGGCCAGCCGAGGATCAGGCAGCGGGACCACGCCCTCGTTGGGTTCGATGGTCGCGAACGGGTAATTGGCTGCCAGCACGTTGTTACGGGTTAGCGCGTTGAACAAGGTCGATTTCCCGACGTTGGGCAGACCGACGATTCCCAGGCTGAGGCTCACAGGGTCAAGAGTCTAGGAGGTCGATCGGCCGGGAGGCGCCGGGCAACCCGACCTCCGTGAACCTGACGTTTGGTGTTACGGCCGGTTCGCAGGTCAAGCCGGTACGGTCTAGGGGTGTCAGCGCAGAAACCCAGATCGGCGATCCCGCCCGATCGACGATCCGCGCTCCCCGGCGCCGCAGGTGTGCCTGCCTGGGGCGCCCTTCTGATCGCATTGACAGGCATCTTCGTCGGGGTCGCCATCGAATCCGGCTACGGCCACCGCGAACTCGGCGCGATCTTCGCGGCCTGCTTCGCGGCCGGTTGTGTCGCAGCCGTCCTGGCAGTGCGCCAATCGGGGCTATTCACCGCGATGGTCCAGCCGCCCCTGCTGCTCTTCGTGGCCGTGCCGTCGGCCTACTACCTGTTTCAGAGCGGGAGCTTCAACGGGCTCAAGGATGGGCTGATCACGTGCCTGTATCCGCTGATCGAGCGATTTCCGCTGATGCTGTTCACCACGCTGGCCGTTCTGCTGCTGGGGTTGGTCCGCCGGTATTTGGCGACGTTCCAATCGAGCGCTTACCCCGATGTCCCCGAAACGCAAGAACGGCCGACGGCCCGGTCTGGCCTGGCTGCGCGGATCGCCTCGGCGTTCGCCGGCATGGGCGGCACTACCGAGCGCGATGAGGCCACCGGCCGGCCCGCCAGGCCGCGCCACGGGGGTCGGCCTACCCGGGCGAAACGACCTCGCGCCCGCACATCAGGGCAGGAGGGGGTGGTGCGTAATGAACGGCCGGCATCGATCCGCCACAGCCGCCCACTCCACGAGGACGAACTGCCGCCCCGGGATCGCCGCGAAACGAACCGCCATCAGCAGACTCGGCGTTCCCGACGCGACGGCGACGCCCCACGGAGTGAACCACCTCGCCGGCGCTCCCGCCCGAGTCATGACACCGGCTCGCGTAACGCGCCTCCTCCCCCAGCGCGGCGCGAGTCGCGGCACTGGGAGCCCGGCTACGGCCCGCGGGATGTGCCCCGCGAACCCTGGGATGGCCGGGATACGCCTCGGCAACCCCGGCCTCCCCGCCCGGGTCGGTTCGATCAGCCACCGTATGCGCCGAGGCCCGATCTGCCGCCGTACCCGGGCTATGGGCCGCCGCCCGGACGGCGGCCCGGAGAGGCCCCTCGCGGTCCGCAGGGGGATCCGCGCGCCGCTGATACCCACCATCCGGTGTCGCGGGTGCGCTACCGCCGCACCGAGCCGGACTACCGGGACGACGCCCGCTCCTAAGTCAGAGTCGGTTTCGGGCCGGTTTCAGACCGGTCAGATCCGTTCAGATCCGGTCAGACCGAACTTCCGCGGGGACCTGCGGATCGGGCCGGGCGGATTTCGCGCGGCAAGGCGAAGACCGTCGTCTCGTTCGCCGTGGTGACGGTCTGCACTGTGCTGAAACCATTTTCAGCCAATCGGTCCAGCACTCCGCGCACCAGCACCTCAGGCACCGACGCCCCGGACGTCACTCCAACGGTGCTGACGCCGGCCAGCCAGTCCGGGTCGATGTGCTCGGCATAGTCCACCAGGTAGGCGGCATCCGAGCCGGCGCTCAGCGCAACCTCGACCAGTCGTACCGAGTTCGACGAGTTGCGTGAGCCCACCACAATCACCAGTTCGCATTCCGGGGCCATTGCCTTGACCGCGGCCTGGCGATTCTGGGTGGCGTAGCAGATGTCGTCACTGGGCGGGTCCTGCAGCGTGGGGAACCGCTCCCGAAGCCTCTTCACGGTCTCCATGGCCTCGTCGACGCTCAGCGTGGTCTGGGAGAGCCACACCACCTTGCTCTCGTCGCGGATGGTGAGGTTGTCGACGGCGTCCGGTCCGTCCACCAACTGAACATGGTCGGGCGCTTCGCCCGTGGTGCCAACGACCTCCTCATGCCCTTCATGGCCGATGAGCAAGATGTCGTAGTCCTCACGGGCGAACCGTTTGGCCTCGTTGTGCACCTTGGTCACCAGCGGGCAGGTCGCATCGATCACCTGAAGGTTGCGCGCTGCCGCCGACTCGTGCACGGTCGGCGCCACGCCATGGGCGGAGAACACCACCGTGGCCCCTTCGGGTACCTCGTCGGTCTCGGCGACGAAGACCGCACCGCGTTTGGCCAGCGTTTCGACGACGTACCGGTTGTGCACGATCTCGTGGCGCACATACACCGGCGCACCATGCTTCTCCAAGGCACGTTCGACGGTCTCAACCGCGCGGTCGACGCCGGCGCAGTACCCGCGGGGTTCAGCCAGCAAGACCCGCTTCTGGCCGCGGTCTCGAGCCGGTCCGACGGCACCGGGCATCCCCATGTTGACGGTTGGCGGCATGGAATCAGCCTACGTTCTCCACGGCTTCCCCGGACCCCCCGTAGGCTGATCGCATGGCAACAGCACCGTATGGGATCCGTCTGCTGGTTGGCGCCGCCGTGACCGCCCTCGAAGAGACCCGCAAGCTGCCCCAGACCATCCTGATGTACCCCATGACGATGGCCAGCAATTTCGCTCAGATCGTGATGAAGCTCCAGCAGGATCTGGCCAGCCTGGTGATCAGGGGTGATGCAGCTCTCGAGGCTATTTTCCCGGCCAAGGAGGAGCAGCCCGGCTGGGCGACCTTCGACGAGGATCTACCGACCGAGAGCACCGCCGAACCGAGCACCAACGGTGAACGGCGCACCGAGGGAAGGTTCGCCCTGTACTCGGTGACCGACACCCCTGACGCCAAACCCCGCGCGAGCGCCGAGCCGGAAGAGGCCCTTGAGGCGACCGTTCCCGAGGTCAATGCGCCGCCCATCGTCGAGGAACTGGATTACCCGTCACTGACGCTGGCACAGTTGCGGGCCCGCCTGAATTCGCTGAGCCTGGCCGACCTTCACGCACTGTTGGCATACGAAGAAGCCGGCAAGGCTCGCGCTCCCTTCCAGACGCTGTTGGCCAACAGGATCACCCGCGCGTCCGCCAAGTGACCGCTGCGGCCGGCGGAGCACGCGGTACCGCAGAAGACCCGTACCCGGTTCGTGCGGTCGCAATCCGAGTGCAGTCCTGGATCGAAAAGCTGGGCTCCGTCTGGGTGGAAGGCCAGCTGACCGAGATGCGGGTGCGCGGGGCAACCGCATACATGGTGCTGCGGGACCCTGCCGCCGATATGTCGCTACGAGTGAACTGCCACAGCGCACTGGTGCACTCCGCCCCGGTGAAGCTCGCCGAAGGCGTGCAGGTGGTGGTGTGCGGGAAGCCGCAGTTCAACACACGGCAGGGCTCATTTGCATTGCGGCTCAGCGAAATCCGGGCTGTCGGGCTGGGCGAGCTGCTGGCGCGGATAGAACGGCTGCGCCGACTTTTGGAACTCGAAGGCCTCTTCGACCCACGATTGAAGCGACCGCTGCCCTTCCTGCCCAGCCTGGTCGGCCTGATAACCGGCCGGGCCAGTGCCGCTGAACACGACGTGCGGACGGTTGCGGCCGCCCGGTGGCCTGCGGTGCGCTTCGCGGTTCGCAACACCGCGGTACAGGGAGCAACCGCGGTGGCCCAGATCATCGAGGCGCTGCGCGACCTCGACGAGCATCCGGAAGTGGACGTCATCGTGATCGCCCGAGGCGGCGGCAGTACCGAGGATCTGCTGCCGTTCTCCAACGAAAGCCTGTGTCGGGCGATCGCCGCCTGCCGCACACCGGTGGTGAGCGCCATCGGCCATGAGCCGGACAATCCGCTGTGCGACCTGGTGGCCGACCTGCGCGCAGCCACACCCACCGATGCGGCAAAGAAGGTGGTGCCCGACACCGTCGCAGAACTAGCGCTGATCAACGACCTGCGGCATCGCAGCGCACGAGCCCTACGCAACTGGGTGGGCCGGGAAGAGCGCGCCCTTGTGCAATTACGCTCCAGACCGGTGATGGCGCAGCCCATGCGGATGGTCGCCGAACGGGCCGCAGAGGTGGCCAGTGCCCGCACCACAGCCCGCCGTGACATCCGCCGCCTGGTCACCGCCGAATCCGACCGGGTCGGGCACCTTTCCGCGCGGCTAGCCACCCTCGGGCCGGCGGCAACCCTGGCCCGCGGATACGCCGTGGTCCAGATCGTGCCGCAAGACCCTGAAAGCGTTGCCGCAGTGCTGCGTTCGACCGACGACGCACCATCCGGCACCCAGCTGCGTATCCGGTTATCCGATGGCGCTGTTGGCGCTGTGAGTACAGGGCGGGAAGACGAGAAACCATGAACGACAATCAGATTCCGGTCAGCGAACTGGGCTACGAGCAGTGTCGCGACGAGCTCATCGACGTAGTGAAGGCTCTCGAACAGGGCGGCATGGATCTCGACCGGTCGCTGCGACTCTGGGAACGCGGCGAGGCACTGGCCAAGCGCTGCGAGGAACACCTGGCCGGAGCGCAGGCCCGGATCGAAGCCGCACTCGCGGCATCCGAGGCCGACGACTGACGGCAATTCAGCCCTCGAGTAGTCGTTCGGGGTGGTGGTAGGTGTTGGTGCCGCCGTGCAGGGGGCTGTGCGGTGGGGGGAGCCATTCGGTGGTGCCGTTGTTGTGTTTGCGGGTGGTCCAGCCGCCGGGTTTGAGGAGTTTGTGGTGTTGGCCGCAGGCGAAGGTGAGGGTGTCGATGTTGGTGTGGCCGCCGTCGGCCCATTCTTCGACGTGGTGGACTTCGCAGAGGTAGCCCGGTGCGGTGCAGCCG
>JAGQTV010000068.1 GCA_020438845.1 Mycobacterium sp.
GGCAGCCTCCTCCGCCTGCCGCCGCGACCGCTCCAACGCCACCGTCAGACGGGCCTGCCGGGCAGCCGCGGCCGCCTTGAACCGCTCCATCGCCGCAATACCTGCCACCAGCGCCGATTCATCCGCTTCCGGATCGACATCCACTAATTCGAACATGCATTCGATATTAGATGGTGTGTGTGACAACCCGTGACCGTCAGTCGCACAGTCCGACAACCGATGCCCTGCCCTCGCCTCGGCAACTCGCTACGCACGTTGATGATGGAACACGTTGCTGCTGGGCGTGACCCGCGCTACGACTGACGGCCCTCCTAAGTGCCTGTCCTGGCTGTGATCTGTCCGCCCGGTAGCAGCGCCGCCGAAGTGCCGGCCGGCGGGGCATGACCTCATAGGAGCGTGACTATCCCTGACCGGTCTCGTCAACGTCTTGTCTGCCCTGCCAGGCCGGCACTTCCCCATTGTGACCGACACGGGAAAGGGATGTACCACGAGATGAGCGATCACAGACATGTTGTTGCCGGGGTGGACACGCACGCAGACACACACTATGCAGCGATGATCAGCGCCACGGGCGAGCAGCTCGCCGCAGCGCAATTTCCGGCGACCGACGCTGGTTACCGCGCCCTGGCTGGGTTCATCACCTGTCAGGGAGCGCTCCTGCGGGTCGGCGTTGAGGGCACCAACTCTTACGGGGCGGGCCTGGCCCGCCACCTACGGGTCGAGAACATTGAGGTCGTCGAGGTGATCCGCCCGGCAAGACAGGTGCGCAGGATGCGCGGCAAGTCCGACGAAATCGACGCCTACGCCGCCGCGCACGTCGCCCTTGCCGGCAACGACGCCGTCACGCCGAAGACCGCTGCCGGCCCGGTGGAGGCGATCCGCGTGACCCACGCGGCGCGGCGAAGCACGGTCAAGGCGCGCACCGAGACGATCCAGCAGATCAAGTCCCCGCTGGTCACCGCACCTGAGCCGATCCGTGCTGAATACCGTGCTCTGACCGCCGGGCGACTGGTTGATCGTCTGGCCGCTTCGCGCCCGCGATCCGGTGACGACGAGACCGCCGCCTGCACCCGGGTCGCACTCAAACGCCTGGCCGTGCGCCACCAGCAGCTCGACGCCGAGATCGCCGCCCACGAGGCCGACCTGACCCGGCTCGTGCGCGCAGCCAATCCTGCTCTGACGCAGGCAGGCGGCATCGGGGTGATCACCGCCGCCCAATTGCTGGCCACTGCCGGCGACAATCCCGACCGGATCGGCTCCGAGGCGGCGTTCGCGATGCTCTGCGGCGCGGCGCCGATCCCCGCATCATCGGGCAAAACGAACCGCCACCGGCTCAACCGCGGCGGCGACCGCGCCGCGGACTGCGCCCTGCACCAGATCGCGATCAACCGGCTGGCCACCGACCCGGTTACACGGACATACGCCGCCAAGCGCACCGCCGAAGGCAAGACCAACAAGGACATCCTGCGCTGTCTCAAGCGCGCGATCGCACGCGAAGTATTCCACCTGATCACCAACCCGCCGCCAGCCGAAGGCAGCACCGACCTACGCCTCACACGCGAGCACCTCGGCCTGTCCATGGCACAGGTCGCCGCTGCACTCGACTGCAGCATCGCGAAGATTTCCCGGCTCGAGCGCGGCCACATCAGCAACCTCAGATTCCTGCACCAGTACCGCGACTGGCTCACCAACCAGAAACCCCGCCCCAACGAGGCTTGACAACTATAGGAGCATCACCCCGCCGACACCTTCCCGTCTCGTTTCTAGAGAAACGAGACAACCCCCCACTGACTCTCTCCCACACCGCCGTGTCTCGGATCTCGGCTGTCAGTGCCCAGTGAGACAGTCCAGACGCTCGCGCCTATCGACGACCGTCCCCACGACGCCGGGCAGCAGCCCGGCGTCGGTAGGCGACGTAGCCCGTCAGCATCGCGAGGCCACCGGTGGCGAACAGGCCCAAGGTCGTGCCGTGGGTACAGATATTTAGCACGAACAGGACCAGCAAGACTACGGACAATCCTATATAGAGCGCGGGACCATACAGGATCACCGACTCAGCCCAGACACTTCTCGGCGGCGTCCAAGCCGTCGGCGGCCATCGCCGTACTACCGGCGATCTGAGCGAGAGCAATCGGCACCCCCAAGCCGGTTGCCGCTTCAGGGGCCGCAGTCAGGATGCCAACAATCCCGGCCGCCGGCTCCAGAACAGCTTTGGTCGCGTCATAGACGCTGCATTTCGGTGTAACGGCTCCCGCTGGGGAGGGCGGCGGCGGTGGCGTTTTGGGAAAGTTGAGTGGCGGCGAGGGCGGGTCTGGCACGTCCAGGGGGGCGAGCATCGCCGCCGGATCAGCCGGAACCTTCGGCGCTCCTGGTCGAGCGGCAGCGGCAGCGACTTGCGGGGGTACCGGAAATGGGCCGACCTGAGGTTGTTGATTACCGGGTGCTGGAACTGGTGGCGGCGGCGGTGGCCCACCGTCCTGTTTAATGTTGGAGACTAGTCGTGTTCCGAGGACACGTTGGTCGGCCGCGGCATTCGCGAGCGACGATTGCAAACTTCCACTCTGAGCCGCCACGCCGTTCGAAGACGACGCGTCGGCCGCATTTCCCATCGAAGCGCCCATTTTCGTGGCCAGGGATTGAGCCTGTTCCTCGTCCGTCGAGGTGTACTGGAGTCCAGCGGCATAGACGTTGCCCGAAATATCGTCTGGTTGGCGCACCTGAGCGCTGGCGGCCTCATGGAACCGTAGGAGTGTCGCCTGGGCAGACTGTGCGGCCTGTCCGCGCCACTGTCCAGCAAGAGCGCTAGCCGTTGACTCCACTTGAGCGATCACGGCCCGCAATTCACTCGCTATCCGTTCGAAATTGCCGGCCTCTCTAGACAAGACACTAGCGTCGGCATGCATCTCCACCATGTAGTGACAATACCGGGCCAAAGATCGTAGCAGCTAAATCGACGGTTAGTGAGACAGTGCCGTGGAAGCACCGTGATCTATCAAGAAGTGATCTGCTGCCAGCCGCCTATCGCGGCTGCAGCCCGACGCGGCGCCGGCCTGGTGTCGCGCGCACCCGTCCGTGGGCGGTGCGCCTGGTCGAGACCGCCTGTGAGCGGGGGAGCGGTGGCCAGCTTGTCGCCCCGACCGCCGCAACACCGGCAGCGCCTTCCTCTCTGGCGCAGCCGCCGCCGGCGATCGAGCTCGAGCTCGAGGACGGGGTGTGGTCCGGTGTTGCGTGCTGGGCCGGGCGGGCCGAGCGGTGGGTGCGGTTCACGGTGCCAATCGCCTACGACTTGCGTTACGACATAGTCGCCAAGCCGAGTTGGGCTGCCCCGCAACCACCGCGAGGTCAACCCCCTTGGGGCATACTCATCGTCGGAGTGGTCGTTGGGATAGCTGGTAATTCGACCACAACCTGCCAGTAGACCGCCGTCCTCCCAATGGTGAGTGCGACCAGAGCGTCAAGGCCGCGATCGCCATCTCGACCGGCAACTCATAGGCTGAGCCTCATGAGCTCGATCAATCGACGCCAAGCGCTGAAGTTCGTCGGCGGCGCCAGCCTGGCGTCCCTTACAACGGCAGTCCCAGCCCAGGCCAGCCCGGGACCGGCACAGTCAACAGGGGTGATGTTGCCCAGGGCGGCCTGGGGCGCGCGGCCGGCGCGGCCAGGCGGAAAGCCCCACACCATCACCAGGATGACCATCCACCACTCCGCAGTCGCGCTCCCCGACAACCGCCAGATCGCCGCCAGACTGCGGCAGCACCAGCGCTATCACATGGACGACAAAGGCTGGGTGGACATCGCCTATCACTTCGCAGTTGACCGCCGAGGCAATATCTTCGTGCTCCGCGACACAGCTATCGCCGGCGACACCGCGACCGACTACGACACCACCGGCCACTTTCTGGTGCTGTGCGAGGGCAACTTCGACGAGGAGGCCGTCACGGAGGCTCAGCTCAACGGAGCGGCGCTCGTCTGCGCTTGGGCCACAAAACAATTCGGCATCGGCGTGAACACCCTCGGCAGCCACCGGGAGATGACCTCGGCGACGGACTGTCCGGGAACCAACCTGCAGGCACACATCTCCTCGGGAGACCTTGCGAGCCGCATCAGCGGACTGATCTCATCAGGCTTCAGCCTCCAGCCGGCGCCTATCCAGACAGCCACCACGTTGGTCAGTGCCATCGAGGACGGCAGTTAGCCCAGCCCGAGCTCCCGGGCAATCAGCATCAACTGGACTTCGGTTGTGCCCTCGCCGATCTCGAGGATCTTGCTGTCCCGGTAGTGTCGGGCGACGGTGTACTCGTTCATGAACCCGTAGCCACCGTGGATCTGGGTGGCATCCCGGGCGTTGTCCATCGCAGCCTCACTGGAGACCAGCTTGGCGATCGCCGCCTGCTTCTTGAAAGGCTTGCCGGCCAACATCAGCGCCGCGGCGTCGTAGTAGGCGGTCCGGGCGGCGTGCGCACGGGCTTCCATGCGGGCGATCTTGAATTCGATTGCCTGGAAACGTCCGATCGGCTGGCCGAATGCAGCGCGTTCCCCCGCGTATTTCACGCACTCGTCGACGCATCCCTGCGCGGCGCCGGTGGACAGCGCGGCGATCGCAACCCGGCCTTCGTCCAGGATGTTCAGAAAGTTCGCGTAGCCGCGCCCCCGCTCGCCGAGCAGATTCTCCTCGGGCACCCGAACGTCGGTGAACGACAGCGGATGGGTGTCGGAGGCATTCCAGCCGACTTTGTTGTAGGCCGGTTCTGCGACGAATCCTGGTGTGGGTACGGGCACCATGATCGCCGAGATCTCGCGGCGCCCCCCAGATGAACCCGTGACCGCAGTGACGGTGACCAGCTTCGTGATGTCGGTGCCGGAATTGGTGATGAACTGCTTGGACCCGTTGATCACCCAGTGCCCGTCGTCGAGAACGGCAGTGGTCCGGGTGGCACCGGCGTCGGTGCCGCCACCGGCCTCGGTAAGCCCGAAGGCACCCAATGCCCGCCCACTTGTCAACTGCGGCAGCCACTCCCGTTTCTGGGCATCATTGCCGAACTTATATACCGGCATGGCGCCCAGCGATACTCCGCCTTCAAGCGTGATGGCCACGCTCTGGTCGACTTTCGCGAGTTCCTCCAATGCCAGGCACAGTGCGAAATAGTCGCCGCCCATTCCGCCGTACTCCTCCGGGAACGGCAGACCGAACAGTCCCATCTCCGCCATGCCGGCCACGACCTCGTAGGGGAAGGAGTGCTCGGCGTCGTGTTTGGCAGATACCGGGGCGACAACCGTACGGGCAAAGTCACGCACCGTGTTCGCGAGCTGCTGGTACTCGTCGGGCAGGGTTGCGGTGGAGAGAAATTCACTCATCGTTAGCTACCTTTCGCACTGATTCGGGCCAGCACCTGGCCCACCTTGACCTGATCGCCGACCGCCACCAGAAGCTCGACCACCCCGTCCACCGGTGACCGCAACGAGTGCTCCATCTTCATTGCTTCCACTGCCACCACGACGGTTCCCGCCTCCACCGCCGCGCCGTCGGCAACGCCCACCGCCACGACCGAACCGGGCATCGGGCTGGTCAGCTCGGCATCACCACTGTGCTCGTCATCGGGCCGCACCGGAGCTTCACGGACTTCCTGGAGAGCTACCGTGCGGCCGCCGCCGGCCAGCCAGATCTCGTGGTCGCAGGCCGCGACGACATAGTGTTCCCGCAGACCGTCGATGGTCACCACCAGCTCGCGACCCATCAACGAAGCTGACAGAGAGCGGCTTTCACCGTCTTCGATCTGCACGTGCGCCTGCTGGGGCGTTCCGGTGATCCGCACGTGGTCGGTCCGGTTTCCACCCCGCAGCCGGGCCGTCGTCGGGGCAGACTCACCGACACGCCAGCCGGACGGTACATCCCACGGATCGGCGGGACCGGTGGGCCAGCGCCGCAGCCACAAGTAGGCCGCAGCGGCGATGAAGGCCTCGTCGGCCGGGTCGCCGGGTCCGAAGTCGAGCCGCTCGAGCAGTCCGGTATCGAGCCGGCCGGAGATGACGTCGTCGTCCGCGAGCACGAACCGCAGGAAGCCGACGTTGGTTCCCACACCGAGCACTGCCGTGCCGGCCAGAGCGCGGTCCAATCCGCGCAACGCAGCTGCCCGGTCCTCACCGTGGACGATCACCTTGGCCAGCATCGGGTCGTAATCGCTACCAACGGTCATCCCCACCGACAGCCCCGAATCGACCCGCACCTGAGAGCCGACCGGCTCCACCAGATCCAGCACGGGCCCGCCGGTCGGCAGGAACCCCGCCGCCGGATCCTCCGCGTAGACGCGGGCCTCGATCGCGTGGCCGCGCAAAGAGATTGCGTCCTGGCTGCAGGGCAGCCGTTCTCCCGCGGCGATCCGCACCTGCCACTCGACTAGATCCCATCCGGTGACCATCTCGGTGACCGGATGCTCAACCTGCAGACGGGTGTTCATCTCCATGAAGAAGAACTGGTCCGGACGGTCGGCGGAGACGATGAATTCCACTGTGCCGGCACCGACGTAATCGACGCAGCGGGCGGTGTCGCAGGCGGCCGCTCCGATTCGGGCGCGAGTTGCGGCGTCCAGCAGAGCCGACGGGGCCTCCTCGATCACCTTCTGATGACGACGCTGAAGACTGCACTCCCGCTCACCGAGATGGAGCACGCCACCGTGCCCGTCGGCGAGCACCTGAACCTCGATGTGCCTGGGCCGCAACACGAACCGTTCCAGAAACAGGGTGTCGTCACCGAAGGCCGCCCCGGCCTCCCGCCGGGCGGAGGCCAACGCGGCGGCCAGATCGGCCGGTTCGTCGACTCGGCGCATGCCCTTCCCGCCCCCGCCGGCAGAGGGCTTGACCAGAACCGGGAAACCGACGTCGACCGCGGCTGCGATCAGATCGGCGTCGGACAGTCCGGGTTCGGCGATCCCCGGCACCACCGGCACACCGAAGGCCGATACCGCGGCCTTGGCAGCGATCTTGTCGCCCATCGTCGCAATAGCGGCGGTGGGCGGCCCGATGAACACCAGCCCGGCCCGGTCCAGAGCCGCCGCGAAATCGGCATTCTCCGAGAGGAATCCGTAGCCCGGATGCACGGCTTGCGCCCCGCTCCGCAACGTGGCCTCCACCACGGCGTCGATATCGAGGTAGCTCTGCCGGGCCGGCGGCGGGCCGATCCGGACGGCCACATCGGCCTCGGCGACATGGCGCGCACCCGCGTCAGCGTCGCTGTAGACGGCGACCGAACGAATGCCCATGGCCTTAAGCGTGCGGATCACGCGGACGGCGATCTCGCCGCGGTTGGCCACCAGCACCGTATCGAAGAGATTCATCGTCACATCCGGAAGACGCCGTAGGAAACCGGTTCGACCGGCGCGTTTGCGGTCGCCGAAAGAGCAAGCCCCAGAACGGTTCTGGTATCTGCGGGGTCGATCACGCCGTCATCCCAGAGTCGGGCGCTGGAGTAGTACGGGTTTCCCTGCTCCTCATACTGTGCGCGGATCGGGGCCTTGAACGCCTCGGATTCCTCGGGCGTCATGTCCCCGCGCACCGTGGCCAGTACCGAGGCGGCCTGCTCGCCGCCCATCACCGAGATCCGGGCGTTGGGCCACATCCACAGGAATCGCGGAGAATAGGCCCGCCCGCACATCGAGTAGTTACCCGCCCCGTACGAGCCCCCGATGACGACGGTGAGCTTGGGTACGCGGGCACAGGCCACTGCGGTCACCATCTTGGCGCCGTGTTTGGCGATTCCCCCCGCCTCGTAGTCGCGGCCGACCATGAAACCGGTGATGTTCTGCAAGAACAGCAGTGGAATCAGACGCTTGTCGCACAGTTGGATGAAATGCGCTCCCTTGAGGGCGGATTCACCGAACAGCACACCGTTGTTGGCTACGATCCCCACCGGGTGGCCGTGAATGTGCGCGAACCCGGTGACCAGAGTGGTGCCGTACTCGGCTTTGAATTCGGCGAATTCTCCCCCGTCGACGATGCGGGTGATCACCTCGCGCACGTCGTAGGGCACCCGGGCGTCGACCGGAACGACATCGTAGAGCTCGTGCTGGTCCGCGGTCGGCTCGACAACCGGCCGCACGTCCCACGGCACCGGAGCAGCCGGGCCCAGAGTGGCCACGATAGTTCGCACGATTCGCAATGCGTCCCCATCGTCACGAGCCAAGTGGTCGACTACGCCGGAGGTCTTGGCGTGCAGGTCTCCGCCCCCCAGTTCCTCGGCGGTCACGACCTCTCCGGTGGCCGCCTTCACCAGCGGCGGTCCACCCAGAAAGATGGTGCCCTGGTTGCGGACGATGACGGTCTCGTCGCTCATCGCCGGCACGTAGGCGCCCCCTGCGGTGCAGGATCCGAGGACAGCCGCGATCTGCGGGATGCCCGCCGCGCTCATGTTGGCCTGGTTGAAGAAGATTCGCCCGAAATGCTCCCGGTCCGGGAACACCTCGTCCTGGCGGGGCAGGAATGCCCCTCCGGAGTCCACCAGGTAGATGCAGGGAAGCCGGTTCTGGGCGGCAATCTCCTGGGCGCGCAGATGCTTCTTGACGCTGACCGGGTAGTAGGTACCGCCTTTGACGGTGGCGTCGTTGGCCACGATCATGCACTCCCGACCCGACACCCGGCCGATACCGGCAATGATGCCCGCTGCCGGGCAGTCGTCGTCATACATGCCGTCGGCGGCCAGGGGCGCCACCTCCAGGAATGGACTACCCGGGTCGAGTAGCCCGTCGACACGATCGCGCGGAAGGAGTTTGCCGCGGGCGACGTGGCGTTCGCGGGCCTTCGCCGGGCCACCGAGTGCTGCAGCCGCAAGCTTGGCGCGCAACTGACCCACGAGGTGTAGGTGCGCCTCGCGGTTTTCAGCAGGTGATGCCATCTCGAAAGTCCTCGGTTAATGACGACTAACTGGTGTTAGGTTAGTGAAGATTAACTCATCAAGGTCCGGCGAAGCGAATGGAGTCTCGTGATGACGGCGCCAACCCGGCGCAGCAGGCAGAAGTCAGACCGCCGTTCACAACTGCTGGCCGCCGCCGAGCAGTTGATTGCCCAACGCGGTTTCCCGGCCGTGCGACTTGAGGACATCGGTGCCGCCGCCGGAGTCAGCGGTCCCGCCATCTACCGCCACTTCCCGAACAAGGAAGCACTGCTCGTCGAGTTGCTCGTGGGCATAAGCACGAGACTGCTGGCCGGTGCGCAGGCTGTCGTTGAGGAATCCGCCGATCCAGCCGCCGCACTGGACGGTCTGATCGACTTCCACCTGGACTTCGCGCTGGGCGAACCCGACTTGATTCGGATCCAGGATCGGGACCTCGCCAGCTTGCCGGCGACCGCCCAACGGCAAGTCCGGAGGGCTCAACGCCGGTACGTCGAGACCTGGGTTGGGGTGCTGCGTGGCGTTGACCTGCATCTCGCCGAGGACGACGCCCGACTGATGGCGCATGCCGCATTCGGTTTGCTGAACTCGACTCCGCACAGTGTTCGGTCGACGGACGGTCGATCCGCAGACCGACGGCGGTCACGGGAGGTACTGGGCGCGATGACGGCGGCGGCGTTGCGAATACGGCACGAGCGCGAACAGGCCTAGCGCGGGTAGCCTGCTGGGCGTGATGCGGGCATGAGTGACCCACGCGGACCGGGATGGTCTGACCCGGCGGCGAACGACTATCCGCCAAACACAGACCCGGCCTACGGGCAGTACCCCGGACAATACTGGGGACCGACGTATTACGGCCCCGGCTACAGCGCGCCGGCGACCCAGCCGACCGAACAGCTCCCGGCATACTGGCAGGCCGGGCGCGGGTATCCCCCCTGCCAGCCCCCTTCAACTCCACCCCCACCGCCGCAACCGCCAAAGTCGCCCCGCTGGCTGTGGGTCGCCGCCGGCGCGGCAATACTGCTGGTCGTCGGCCTGGTCTTCGCTTTGGTGATGGTGACCAACTCGGCAAGGGAGTCCAAGGTCGTGGCGCCGCCGCAGACCACCCCACGACTGACCACACCGACTCGGGTGCCGTCCGCTCCGCCGACGACGACGCGCATCCCAGTGCCGACGGTGACCATCCGCCCTCAACCGACGCAGACCGCCGAGCCGACGATTCCGTTGCCGCCCGATGAGACGACCGGCCCCACCCGTACCGAGACCGTGGTCTACACCGTCACCGGGCAGGGCCGCGCAATCAACATCACCTATGTCGACACCGGCGGCATCATGCAGACCGAGTTCAACGTCGCACTGCCGTGGAGCAAGGAAGTCCTTCTCGCGGTTCCGGCCAAGAGAACGGCCAGCGTTGCCGTCGTCAACGTCGGGCGTGACGTGACCTGCAGTGTCACCGTCAACGGCGCCCAGGTGCGTCAGCGCACGGGTCAGGGGCTGACTATCTGCACCGGGTTCGCCTAACCCGGGGCCGGCTCCCCGGCCTTGGGAACGCGCACGAACAGCATGCCGATCAGTCCGGCGACCAGCACCAGGCAGATTCCGCCCCAGCCGGCCCGGTCGGCGTGGAAGAAATCGACGAAAACGAAGAACAGCCAGGGTGCCAGGAACGCCACCGCCCGCCCTGTCATCGTGTACAGCCCAAAGGCGACACCCTCTTTGCCCTCGCCGGTCATCCGAAGCAGTTGAGTGCGCGCGGCCGATTGGGTAGGTCCGACAAAGAGACACAGCAACAACCCGCACACCCAGAACGCCAGCGGGCCGGACAGCGCCAACAGGGCCAACGACAGTACGATCAACGCACTCAGCGAGGCGACGATCACCGGCTTGGCCCCGAACCTGTCATCCAGTCGGCCACCAAGCACCGCGCCGAGGGCGGCGACGGTCGAGGCGATCACCCCGAAGATCAGAACGTCGGCCTGGGAAATGCCGTAGACGCTCACGCCGAGCACCGCACCGAACGCGAAAACGCCCGCCAGACCATCCCGGAAGACCGCGCTGACCACCAGGTAGTACACGAAGTTGCGATCCCGCTGCCACTCCCCCCTCAAGTCGGTCCACAACCGCCGGTAGGCGCCGACAACCCCGCCGGGGATCCCATCGTCGTCACCGGGAACACCGGCCAACGAGTGCGCGGTCACCAGCAGAGGCAGACTCAACGCCGCGAACCAGCCTGCTGCCATCAGCATCGCTGCCCGCACGTACCAGCCGTCCTCGACCGGCACATGTAACAGGCCACGGGTGGATCCGTCGCCCATGATGAACCCGACGTAGATCAACATGAGCAGCAGGACGCTGCCGGTGTAGCCGGCCGCCCAGCCAAGGCCGGAGATGCGGCCGGCGGTCTCGCGGGTCGATAGCTGACGCAGCATCGCGTTGTACGGCACGCTGGCCAGGTCACCGCACGCCGCGGTGAGGGCAAGCAGCGCGAGGCCGGCGGCCAGATAACGCGGATCGGCACGGATCAGGACCATCGACGCGGTAAAGCAGACCGCCAGCGTTGTCAGCACAGTCAGGGCGACCCGGCGTCGGTGCGGGACCTGGACCAGGACACCGGTCAGCGGGGCCAGCAAGGCGACCGCCAGACCGGAGATGGTCAGTGTCCGACCGAGCCAGCTCGCCGGCGACGTGTCGCCCGGCAGGTCCTTGCCCACCGTCCCGGTGAGGTAGACGGAGAACACAAAGGTCGCCACGATCGCGTTCATCCCGGTGGACCCGCAGTCCCACAGGGCCCAGGCGGTGACCTTCCGCCAAGGCACCGTGGTGGGCGTCGACGGGGGCGCACTCATGCGGGCAACCCTATCCACCCACCCTACGATGGGCGGCATGCCACTCCCCCCGCCCTCTCCCGACAGTCGGGCCGTCGTCACCGGTGCCTCCCAGGGCATCGGCGAGGCGCTGGCCACCGAATTGGCCGCCCGCGGATACAACCTGATCATCACCGCGCGGCGCGAGGAGGTTCTCAACGAGGTCGCCAGCCGTATCCAGCAGCGCTACGGCGTGACGGTCGAAGTGCGGGCCGTTGACCTGGCCGACCCCGAGCAGCGGGAGCGACTGGCAACCGAACTCGGCCAGCGGGACATCTCGATACTGTGCGCGAACGCAGGAACCGCAACATTCGGCCCCGTGGCGAAACTGGACCCGGCAGCCGAGAAAGCCCAGGTACAACTCAATGTGCTCGGCGTGCACGACCTGGTCTTGGCGGTGCTGCCAGGCATGCTGAGCCGAAGAGCGGGCGGGATTCTGATTTCCGGCTCGGCGGCAGGCAACTCGCCGATCCCCAACAACGCCACCTACGCGGCCAGCAAGGCATTCGCCAACACCTTCAGCGAGTCCCTGCGCGGCGAGCTGAAGGACTCCGGCGTGCATGTCACCGTGCTGGCACCAGGCCCGGTGCGCGCGGAGATGCCCGACCCGGACGAGGCGTCGCTGGTGGATCGGCTGATTCCGGACTTCCTCTGGATCTCCGTCGAGCACACCGCGCAACTGTCGCTGGACGGGCTGGAGCGCAACAAGATGCGCATCGTTCCGGGTCTGACCTCCAAGATGATGTCAGTGGCCAGCGGGTACGCCCCACGGGCGATCGTCACCCCGATCGTCGGCGCGGTCTACAAGAAGCTGGGTGGCGACTAGCGCCTCCGGCGTCGACAGTCGGCGCCTAGCGCCTCCGGCGTCGACAGTCGGCGCCTAGCGCCTCCGGCGTCGACAGTCGGCGCCTAGCGCCTCCGGCGTCGACAGTCGGCGCC
>JAGQTV010000069.1 GCA_020438845.1 Mycobacterium sp.
CCGGCTGCACCCGCAGCCCAGGACACGTCATAGACACCGAAGATAATCAGTCCACAACGCATTTTCCGGCACCGTCGACGGCGTGTCGTCTACATCGTGGACAGTCTGCTCAGGCCCTCAGATAACCATCGAAATCCTCAAGGCGGCAACAAGTTTCTTCGCGCGGGAGAGCGACCCGCGACACCGTTGATTTGTGCGTTCATCGCCGAGCATCGGGCTCGGTTCGGGGTCGCTCCGATCTGCCGCGTGCTCACCGAGCACGGGTGCCAGATCGCCCCGAGGACCTTCTACGCCTGGCTGACCCGACCCCCATCAGCCCGGGAGCTGTGGGACACCGTGATCACCGAGGTGCTGGCCGGCTTCTACGAGCCCGACGAGCACGGTCGGCGCAAGCCCGAGTCGCTGTATGGCGCCACCAAGATGTGGGCTCACTTGCAACGCCAGGGCATCGCGGTGGCCCGCTGCACCGTGGAGCGTCTCATGCGGACCAACGGCTGGCGTGGAGTTACTCGCCGCAAGAAGGTCCGCACCACCGTCTCGGATCCGGCCGACGACCGGGCTGCCGATCTGGTGAAGCGCCAGTTCCGGGTGCCGGCCCCCAACGTGCTGCTGGTGGCGGACTTCACCTACGTACGGCTGTCCAACGGGATGTTCGTGTACACCGCATTCGCCATCGACGCCTACGCGGGCCGGATTGTGGGATGGACCTGCTCGGCCAGCAAGGAAGACCGGTTCGTGCGCCGAGCGATCCGCCATGCCGCAACCCTCCGAAGCGGCGAGGGTAATCCCTTGTTGGGCAATACTATTCACCACAGCGACGCGGGCTCTCAATACACGTCTGTGCGGTTCGGGGAAACCCTGGCTCTGTCCGGGCTTGTGGCCTCGATCGGCACGGTCGGGGATGCCTTCGATAACGCTTTGGCCGAAACGACCATAGGGCTGTACAAGACCGAAGCAGTCCGCGACGACTCACCATTCCGGCGGGGTCCCTTGCACCGTCTGACCGATGTCGAACTGCTCACCGCCGAGTGGGTGCACTGGTACAACACCGACCGGCTCATGCACCGCCTGAGCCGCATCCCACCCATCGAGTACGAGACCGTCTACTACGCTACAAACACAGCCCCATCAGAGGCTGCGCACCAGTAACCGGTGTGCATCAAACCCGGGGCGGTTCAGTCCGGCACCTCAACTCCCCCTGCCGCGCACCACTCTGCGAGCGGGCCACCCAGGCGGCCATCCACAAGCTCCTGCGGCTCGTTCGCGTACAGGGCCAGCGCTCGGAGATGGGTCCGGGCCGCGATCGCGGCGAGCACCGTCACCTTGGCCGACGTCTCGGCTGACGAGTGTAGGGCCCGCATCCGCACGCCGAACTCGGTTCGGCCAATGAGGATGGACTCGGAGACACCGGACTGGGTGAAGCGCCCGTGCGTCGCGGCGGAGAGCAACGCATACGGCTTGCCCGCCTGATCTTCTCCAAGACCGGACGCCGTGAAGATGTCCCGGACGATGACGGTCTCCGACGGCGGCGTGTCCCCATCCTGCTGATCGGAACGGACGAGGTACGGCGCAAGCCCAGGCTTCAGCTTCTTCCTGAACACGGCCCGCAGGCCGGCACTCTCACCGACGGCCAGGTGATCATCCGTCAGAGCGGCGATGTCGGCGAGCCTGTCCGGATCGTTGAAGTCCCACGCGGCGCCGTAAATGGCGCCCAACTCCTCGTTCAGATAGCGCTGCAGGCGCTCCGCACGGGTAGGGCCACTGACGATGAACCACGCCTTCGCCGCTGTCACCACGCAGGTCCGCGCCAACGGGTACGGCGAGAAGAAGACTTTCTCCGCCGGCAGCGCTGCCGCCGTCCCGCGGAGGAGGTCGCACTGCGCCGCAGCGGCGTAGCCCTGATTCATTGCCAGGTTGGTCAGGGCTGTCTTGGTCCGGGTGCCGAGGTGCTCGCGATCAGCTGCGCGGTCGCGCACAGCCTCGCTGGGGATGCGGGAGAAGGGCTGGCGGAGTTCGCCCGTGATCAGGCTTTCCACCGCGCCGGCGAATCGGAGGACCACTTCGGACAGAGCCGTGTAGGCGACAGCAGGGACGCCGGGAGTGCGGTTCGTCATGTTCAGCATCATGGGCCAGACGCTAGACCGCGAGGGTGCAGGAGCCGCTGCGCGTCGCACGAAACTCAGTTGAATCGATAGTGACCTCGGTGCGACCAACCAGGTTGTTTACGAGCACGCGGAGGATGTCCCGGGCCGGCGCCGCCGCGTGATGCGGATGCGTTCCTCACCCAGGAGCGAGCCTGACAACGGTTCGTGCGTGGGGCATAGGGGTGACGGCGGTGGAGTGAGAGGCGCTGCGCGGTTGGTGCCCTAGTCGCTAGGGGGCAGACCTGCGGACGTCACGCACCTGCCGCGCTTGGAGCACCGCGAGGGTCCGGGCAGGGTCCCGCACCAGCTCCGCGAGCGACCGGAACTTATCGTGCACGTGCGAGGCGCTGCCGTGAATGCTGCGGACCGTATCCAATAGCTTCCAACGCGTTCGGAAGCCGACCGCCGGCAGGTGCTCCTTCTCCATCGTTTGCCAGTACCGATCTTGGGCCGCCCACAGAGCCTGATCGCACTCGTGGTCCGCATCGGCGATCGCGGTGATCTCCGGGGTCCGCCGCTTTAGCAGGTCTATGCGGCTGAGCCCGTCTGTGCATGGCCGCCGGGCTTCCACCCGGTCGAGGTCTGCGATGTAGGAGGTGAAGGCATCTCGTGACGTCGTCGATTCCTCCGTGTCTAGGCTGAGCGGGACCGCGAGGGTCTGCAGGTGCGTGATCGCCGACGGCACCACTGCAAGGGAGATCGACCCAGGGTGCTCGTGCACGTTGACGTAACGCACCAGCGGGAACCTCGCGTCGTACAGGTTGCTGAGCCACACGTTGCCCATGAAGTCGCTGAGCTCCTGGCCCAGCGGGGACACCTCCGCGGGTGGGCACGCGATGCGGACCCGGTGCAAGTAGAACTGACTCTCCGCGTCCGACTGGTTGTGCATGCGGCGGAACATGTTCTCGATCGCCGACTCAAAGGTGCCCAGGTGCGTCGCACTCGCTGTCGGTGACTCGTCGATCGGCGGCCAGTCCGCACGGGTGCTGGTGTGGTACCAGACCAGGCGCTCGATCTCGGCGGGATCCGTCGCGACGTCGGACGGGTCAGTGAGCGCTGGATACTCCTCTTGCGCCGAGACGTCGTGTCCGGAAGAGCAGGTACGGGCTCTACCGTTGGCACGGTCCTCGAACGTCATGACCACGCGGTCGCGGCACACCGGACACTCGAACCAGCATGCGTCGTAGGAGAAGTCGACCGGCCGCTCGATTCCGCCGCCGAGGTTGCCGCTCATCGGGGGGGCTGAATGAACAGCGCCCGGTGGAACTGCGGCTGGCCGTCCCGATGATCGAATCGGTCCCATCCGAGCGACGCCCAGAACTCGTCTGCCTCCTCGCTATAGGCGAACAGCCTGCGCCGGCGGTGCCGCTCCGCGAGACCCTGCACCACCCGGGTGCCGATCCCGCGGCGGGCCGCGGTGGTGGCCAGCTCGATCAACTGGATCTCGAGGCGCTCGTCTTCGGCGAGATCGGGCACACCTGTGTATTCCGGGTTGATGCGGCCGGGGTCATCGAGTTCCACCCGCGCCACCTCGGCGTCGTCCTCGAGCACCTGCACGAACCACGGCTCGTCTACGTAGTAATAGCGGACATCGTCCCACCACTGGTCGTTCTCGTAGCCGACCGACCAGTCGAAGGGCGGCACCCACAAGTACTTGTCCGCCGGCCCGCGACGGAGGTCGATGAACTCCAGGGTCACGCCGTGGAGCCTACGACCGGGCTCCGACACCTCGGCAACCCTCACCTTAGTGTCCGTCCGCGCCGATAAGCTCCCGCCATGTCGCAGCTGCCGATCTGGGCCACCATATTGACCTCCGGTGCGGCCGGCGCCCTCGTTACCGTGCTCGTGAACCGCTTCGTCGTCGGGCCCAGGCCGGACCTGCGACTGTCCTCGTCGACTGCACTCGTCGAAGACATGGAACGGGTCACACGAAAGAACGAGGGCAACTTCACCGGCATGGACTGGATGCCGCTGGGGTGGGTGCGTCTGACCAACCACGGCGACGGCATAGCGCACGATGTGAAGCTGACCGGCCAGCGGTGCCGGCCGCGGGTGTGGATCGGCGATTCTGGCGTGAAACCATACGCTGGGCAACCGGTCGAGGCCGAATACCCACTGTGGAGCAACACCATCGCGGCAATCGAACCCGGCGAATCCGTAAACGTATGCGTTGTCGCGCGCCATGATCCCTCGCAATCTAAGCCGACCGTCACCGCCGCGTGGCCACGGCTAGCTGGCCGGCGGTGGGCGGGGAGCCGCACCGTCACCTACGACTTCGCGAACTCACGACAGGTCGAGCATGGGATGCCCGGGCAGACGGCGCTCGGCGAGGCATGAGGTGGCAGGCCTGGAAGCAACTGGCGGGTATTTAGCGAAACGGTCACACCCGCGGCTTTCCGGACAGCGACCGGTAGAACAGCTAACGCGCGTTGGGCTTAGGCTCGTCCTCGGCCGTAGTGCCGAATCATCGAAGACTGAAATGAGTAATTTATGGATAATGAAGATTGTCCATCTAGATTGCTGAAAAGTGTTGGGGCGCAGCATAAGTGTCTTCACGAAACCGTCACAGTGACCTAAAGTCCCTGACTTCGCAATAATTGCCCCGCTCTACTGCCTAACCGGACATCGGTTGAGGAACGGAGTTCTCCTTGACGGTCAGCAGTGCCGGTGTGCTTCGATCCGCCGCACGTACTTCTGCGGGGTATGCAAGACAACCCTGTATGTGCCGGCCATGGGGGAAGTGCAGGGTGACCAACTTCGATGGTCGTTAACATCTCAGTGAAACGGGGGAGGTGACGTGTGTGGAGCTGTACGTCGTAGGTGGCATATTTCTTGTTTGTGCAGCGATCGCAGGAATTTGGTTCTACAACGATGCCGTGAACGACCAGGAGGCGCACGATAGAGCAAGGCGCTACCGGGAGGGGATCGAGGCTGAGGAGCGCCGGAAGGCGAGATTGGCGGCCGAAGAAGCCGCTAGACGAGCTGCCGAAGAAGCGGCGAAGCAGGCAGCGATCATGCGTCAGAAGGAGCTGGAGCGTATACGCCTAAAGTCTGAAGCCGCTGCGGCCTGCATCACACGGACAGTGCAGCATCTGGATGACCTCTGTAACTATTCGGAGCAGATTCTTGTTACCGTTCGCGAAACCGAAGAACTATTTAAGCTGAGGCGGTTCCACCCGTTCTGGGACGCTGCAGTCAACACCTACGGCGTCGTAACAAAGATCGAGAATCTCTTCTACACAATCGCGACTGAAAAGGCGAAGTACAGCAGGCTTGCGTCGGAGATACCACATGAGTTAGCGCCCTTTGTGGACACGGACGGTATCGACGAAGCCCAGGTGATTATCACCATGGTTCAAACGCGTCTTACTGCTGTAACCGATGAAGCGCACTCGATCGAACCGTTTAGCCTTGCGTACGGGAACATCCGATTGGAAGATGCGATCAACCGCGGTTTCTCCAATCTGCAGAGAAGTCTCACTGAGATCAACTCTTCGATCCGACAGTCGGCGGCTGTGCTCAGCTCGAAGCTACAGAACATCAGCGGGCAACTGTACAGAATCGGCTCCAAGATTGACGACTCATCGCAAGCGCTCGATAAGCGCCATGCTGAACTTGCTCAGACCATACAGGCGGGGATTAGCAGTACGACAGCCTTGATGACTGATCACCATTTGGCCGCTCAGCGGTCAGCTACTCAGGCCGTTGACGAGTTGCGGATGCTCAGTTGGAAGGCTAACAAGCTTTACTATGACGATTGGCGTTGAGCCGCATGGGCTTTGGAAGACTCACTGACTTTCCGTTTGATGAAACCGTCTGGGGGACAGTGAACGGTTGGGTTGGCACCATCGTCACCGGAGGCTCGGTTTCTACTGGCTGCCAACGTATCGAAAGAACCGCCAGGATCACCGAATCGCGCAGGCGTCGAAGATTGCGTTCACGGCGATCCATACGCAGAACTTCAAGGATGATCGCCTTATAGGCGCAAGAGGTCGGGTGTGAGACTTCACCGGTGGGCTGTTACATCCCGTCGGGCGCGGTGACGCCCGGCGCGCATGTTTCCCTGGAAACGCACCACGTCCTGGCCACCCGCATCAAGGAAGCGGGCCGGAGCCACGAGAGAGGTGGGCGCACAGAGCCGAAGCGTCACAGTGACAATAGGGTTAGGCTGAGGCCCATCGACGTAACAGGAAAGAATCTCGGGATTCGCGGATGTGCAGCCAACCGCCGGCAATAAATCATGAATTCTCAGACCCATCCGAATTCCAAGGGATGAGGGCGGATGATGCTCGCCGTGCCGCCGAACATTGTCGGGATCTCGGCGACTCTGCACTGATCGGGGCAGCCATGGATGAGCCAGTGTCGGCCTCCAAGCTGCCGGTGCGAACATTTGGACAGCTCCCGAATCTGCATGTTCCAGAAGACTTTGACGAACCGCTAACAGACTCGGAAAACGCTGTCTGGGAAGCCGATTCAGCAGATTAATTCGACTTCAACGCATGCGACAGTTGGGTTCCTTAGGGGCCCGCAACGCCCTTAATGCGTCACAGTGACGAAAAACGGTGGGGGTGCCTAGGTGGCGCAGGTGGGGGCAAGTGTGCCGTCAGTGAGCTCGATTGGCGGACTCGGCGCGAGGTCCGATCACACGACCAGCGTGGAAGCATCACGAGACGCACAGCCCGATAGGCGAATGACTGAAAACCGTGTGCGCTCGGTCGGCGCATTAGTGAAAAGTCGGAGATCAACTGCAAAACGACACCAACTCTGGCAATTAACTAAGCCGAATTACTCTGCTGCACAACGCATTTGCCGATAAGCTCCGTTATGTCAACTAGTCGAGCTAGCGCGACTAGCGCGATTAGCGGGCGGTGGTATACGATGCGGACATGTCCACCCCCACCACGGTCACCAGTACCGAGGCCAAGAACCGGCTCAACGCGCTGCTCGCAGAAGTCGAACGCACCGGTGTTGCGATCACCATCACCAGCCACGGTCGGCCCGTCGCGCGACTTGAACCTGTGAAACCCGTGCGGCGAACCTTTGGTCAGCTGCCGGGGCTCACCGTGGCGGGCAACTTCGATGACCCGCTCCCTGAGTCGGAACTACAGCACTGGGAAGCAGCTGGCAGTTGAAGAAAATCCTGCTCGACACCCATACGCTCATCTGGCTTGTGACCTCACCGGACACAATCAAAAGCGCTGCTGCCGAACATCTTTCCGACCCCAGCATCGAACTGTGGGTCTCAGCTGCCTCGGCCTGGGAAATCGGCATCAAGACCCGACTTGGCCGTCTCGACGGTGACCCGCTGCTAGGTGCCTGGTCGGAAGTCCTGGCAGACATGAGTATCACCGAACTCCCCATCGACTCCGCGGACGCGATCGTTGCCGCGCGACTGCCATGGGAACGCCGCGACCCCTTCGACCGGATGATTGTCGCCCAAGCGGTACGGCGATCCCTCACCATCGCCACCAGGGATCAGCACGTGCTCGCCGCGGCGCTGTCGCCCACCCTGACCGTCTAGCAACCCCGTCGGGCTGAAGTGGGCCGACAGCTCCAAAAAGCGCCACCGTCTCAATGCACCTGGCGGTTTCCGCAATACATCTGACGGAGCACTGAATTGATGCGGAATTCTCAACGAAGTTGGCGGTTACAGCTGGGCGCGCCTCCGAGTCGCGCTGTATTATCGCACGGGTGTTCGAATCGTGGCCGGTCGGGATGGACCCGCCAACCCGCCAAGTGGTCGAGCCGCCCCGGGCGGTGCTGGTCGACCTTGGCGGCCTCATTGCCAACCCGGCCGACAAGTTTCGGTCAGACGAAGTGTCGATGCGAATCAAGATGGAAGGCTTGGATTTTCGCGGCCAAGTCTCTGGGTGTCTGCACGCATGGGCGCAATCAACCCGTGGCGGTTGGCTGGCGCTGGTCACCTGTACCGTGCCCACGGGCAACGGGGCCGGCAGCCTCACCATGACCCAGTGGTGCCCCGCCAACGCCATCACCCCTGATCGGGACGCTAGCCGGTAGATCCGGCCCGCCGCCGCCCCAGGTCCACGCCCGCATAAGCCGGACAGGCCGGCTTGCCGTCGCTGAGTTCGAAAAGTCACGCGTGACCGCGCGCTCGCGCCACTACCCTTCTGCCATGCCGCGAGTAACCCCGTTCGATCCTC
>JAGQTV010000070.1 GCA_020438845.1 Mycobacterium sp.
AGGACACACAGGAGAAGCTGGGCAGACCAGCAGCTACCCCCTACCCATCACCCGAGATCCGAACTCCGCACAGTCTGTTAATCGTCAGACCGCCAACCCCCCAGCTAATCAGTGGATCGAGGCTAAGCTCGCAGACCAGTGGTCGGAAGCGTTCGAAGGGGGCTCCGCCATTCCGGTTAGGGGAATTTCATTATCGAATTGGGGGTACGACGTGGCAAAGCCGCTGGGTCTTGAACTGGCTGAGGGTGTCTCATCGGCCGGCCGGACCGAGTCCGAGGCCATAGCTCGGCCCGAAGCCAGTCGGCTCGATGAGGCTGAAACTGCGCGGTTGCTTGAGCGCCTGCCGGCTCCGGCCGAGCCTCCCGCCGTTTCGGAATCCGGGTTTGCCCTGCGCGAGGCATCATTGCCGCGCCCGAGGCCCGGTCGTGTTGTCGAAGTCCCGTTTCCGCCTCCCGCCGGCCCGGATGACGACCCGAAGCGGCCAGCCGATGCGGGGCAAGGTTCGGCGCCACCAGGGCTAGAGGTCGTGCGGTACCAGCCAGAAGGCGAGGTTGAACTTGCTCGAGGAGTGTCCATCACCTTCTCGGCACCGATGGTCGCGTTGGACAGTGTTGACGCGGCTGTAGTCGCGAACCCACCGGCGCGATTGGATCCGCAGCCGCCCGGCGAGTGGCGCTGGATGGATCCCCGGACGCTCGTCTTCGTGCCAAACGGCGAACGCATGCCGATGGCCACGGAGTACCGGGTGGTGGTTCCAGCCGGGACCAGAGCTGCAAGCGGCGCGGAGCTCGAAGGTGATGTTGCCTTCGGCTTCGGCACACCTGCGCCCCGGCTCGTGAAGCGCTATCCGCAAGGAAATCGGGTCCGACCCGACAGCGAGGTTCGGCTGGTCTTCGATCAGGACGTTGACGCTGAATCGGTCGTGGCGTTGACCTCGCTCACCGCGGGCCGGCATGCCGTGGTCTTCGATGCCGCCACCGCGAATGGTGACGGGAGGCGTTCAGTCACCTTGCGCCCACTGGCGCGGTTCCCGTTCGACACCGCCTTCTCCGTGACACTCCAAGCGGGCGCGCGGTCGCTCGAAGGACCGAGAGTCGCCGAGGCCACAGAAACCTGGAAATTCGCAACACCAGAACCCTTCCGGGTGCGCGGACTGCGCTCCGGCTGGGGTCGCCGGGGCGACCATCCGCCCGGCGCGACCTGGCGCATCGAGCTCAACAACGAGATCGAAGCCGAGTCTTTCGATGAGGCGATGATCGGCGTCGAGCCGCCGGTGGAGCGGCTCACGGCGTCGGTGTCTGGCTCCTACGTCAACGTGACCGCGGCCTCGGTGGCGAATGAGACCTACCAGGTCACACTCGACCCGGCGCTGCGCGACGTGTTCGGCCAGATCCTAGGTTCGTCGGAACCCGTACGGGTGGAAGTAGGTCCGCCCGAACCGCGGCTGGCGATCCTCGGGGGCAATCATGTGATTCTCGACCCGAAGGGCGCCCCGATGCTTGCGGTGCGCTCGATTGGGATCAAACAGGTCCGGGTGCAGGTGCACACGGTGCGGCCAGCGGATTGGACAGAGTGGCAGGAGGCCCAGGGGCGCCGCTGGTCAGACGACGCCATCAAGCCTCCAGGCGAGCGGGTCGCGGAGATGTTGCTCAAGGTTCCCGGCGCCGGGCTGACATGGGCCGATCTGGATGTAAACCTCGCGCCCTGGCTTGACGACGGGCTTGGCCAACTCATCGTGTCCGTCGAGCCGAAGGATCGGATGTCCAAACAGGACCGGCGGCGTCTGACTGCCATGTCCTGGATCCAGGCGACGCGCCTCGGGGTGGACTCGCTGATGGATGCCACCACGCTGCACCCGTGGGTCACCGATCTCTCGACAGGCGCACCAATTGCTGGCGCGACTGCAGAGCTCGGTGCAACCTCCGCCATCACTGGAGAGGCCGGCACCTGCTCTCTTGCGCTGACAGATTCACCCGAGCCGATACTCGTCGTGCGGCGGGACGATGATGTCACGATTCTCATGCCCGACGGGTGGCGGGGCGCCTGGCGCCGTCATGAACCCGCCGATGATGATGCCTGCCTCATGTTCGACGATCGCGGCCTTTATCGCCCAGGCGAGCGAGTTCACCTCAAGGGTTGGATCCGCACGATCACAGGTGGGCCGACGGGAGACGTCGCACC
>JAGQTV010000071.1 GCA_020438845.1 Mycobacterium sp.
ACGAACGAGCCATACCCCATGGTTCCGCGATCACCGCCGAACACCAAACACCCCACTCGGCATTTCGCAACAGACAACAGGCGCTCGAGACCGCGCCGAACTGCTCTATGGTGCAAGCGACGGCACGCTCAGCCCGAACTCCCGCTTGAGTACCGTGCGGGCCGCGTAGTAGCCGCACAGGCCGTGTACGCCGCCCCCGGGCGGGGTGGCCGACGAGCACAGGTAGGCCTTCGGGATCGGTGTGGCCCACGGGTTTGATCGCGCAGTGGGTCCGAGGACCGCATGCAGGACCGATGTAGCGCCCACCCCGATGTCTCCGCCGACGTAGTTGGCGTCGTGTTCGTGCAGCCGGGCGGCCGGAATGCTGCGCGCGGCGACGATGATGTCGGAGAAGCCCGGGGCGAAACGCTCCATGACTGCGGTGACTGTGCGGGTCTGATCGACCGTGGACCCGGCCGGAACGTGTGCGTAAGTCCAGAACGGCCGACGGCCGCGGGCGTCAACCCGGGTCGAGTCGGCGGCGGAGGACTGTGCGGCAAGCACCATCGGCCAGTCCGCATGACGGCCGCGGGCGATCGCCCGCTCGGCGTGGGCCATCTGGGCGCGGGTACCACCCAGGTGCAGCGTAGGCACCTGCCGCAAGCGTTCATCCGACCACGGAACATCCTGGGCGAGAACGAAGTCCACTTTTGCGACACCCGGCCCGTAACGGTAGCCCCGCAACGCGCGGGCATAGCGGGACGGCAGCGCGCTGCCGTAGATGTCGAGCAACGCGGTGGGCGCGGTGTCGTAGAGGACTACACCCGTTGGGGGAGTGCGAACTTCGGTGTCGGTGTGGAGCACCCCGCCGTGCGCGCGTAAATCGTCGATCAGCGCATCGGCGACGGCCTGGCTGCCGCCGATCGGCACCGGCCAGCCCGAGGTGTGCGCCAGCGTCCCCAACAGCAGGCCGGCTCCGGCCGAAACCAACGATGGGAGCCGCGAAATAGCGTGGGCTGCAACGCCGGTGAACAAGGCCCGGGCGTCCTCGCCGCGCAGGGTTCCCCACGCTGGGGTGCCCTGTTCGGCAACCCTCTGTGCAAGGAGGGTAACCGCTGGCAACCCCGGTGGTAGCGAGCGTTTGTCGCCGAGCAGGAAACCCACGACGTCGTCGGCGCGTGCCGTCAACGGGCCAAGCAGGCGCCGCCACGAGGCGCCGTCGGCCAGCCCGGCGCAGGTGCGGTCCAGGTCCCGGTACGCCAGGGCGGCCGGCCGGCCCGGCAGCGGATTGGCGTACGAGATCTCGGGCACCGCCAGCCCGACCCCGCGGGCCCGAAGGTCGAACTCGGCGAAGAATGGCGAAGCCAGCGCCAGCGGATGGATCGCCGAGCAGATGTCGTGGTGGACGCCGGCGAACTCAGGATCCGGCAGTGTGCGGGCGCCGCCGCCCAGCGTCGGTTGGGCCTCGAAGACCTGCACCGACAGCCCCGCGCGGGCGCACATTACCGCCGCGGACAGCCCGTTGGGTCCGCTACCGACGACCGTGACGTCCACGCGGTGATTAGACCCCATTACGCTGTCCCGGTGACTTTGCCCGTTGTACTCATTGCCGACAAACTCGCCCCGTCGACCGTCGCCGCCCTCGGCGACCAGGTGGAGGTCCGCTGGGTCGACGGCCCTGACCGGCCCAAACTGCTGGAAGCGGTCGCCGATGCCGACGCGCTGCTGGTGCGCTCGGCGACCACCGTCGACGCCGAGGTGATCGCCGCCGCACCGAAGCTCAAGATCATTGCGCGCGCCGGTGTTGGCTTGGACAACGTCGACGTCGATGCCGCCACGGCGGCCGGTGTGTTGGTGGTCAACGCGCCGACCTCCAACATCCACAGCGCCGCCGAGCACGCTCTTGCGCTGCTGTTGTCCACCGCCCGGCAGATCCCGGCCGCCGACGCCACCCTGCGCGAGCACAGCTGGAAGCGATCCTCGTTCAACGGCACCGAGATCTATGGCAAGACCGTCGGTGTGGTGGGTCTTGGCCGCATCGGTCAGCTGGTTGCCCAGCGACTGGCCGCCTTCGGTACTCACGTCATCGCCTATGACCCCTACGTCCCACCGGCCCGCGCCGGCCAGCTGGGCATCGAACTCCTCCCGCTCGACGACGTACTGAGCCGTGCCGACTTCATCTCGGTACACCTGCCGAAGACCAAGGAAACCGCCGGGCTGCTGGGCAAGGAGGCGCTTGCCAAGACCAAGCCCGGCGTGATCATCGTCAACGCGGCCCGCGGCGGGCTGATCGACGAGCACGCGCTGTCCGACGCGATCATCAGCGGCCACGTCCGTGGTGCGGGTCTGGACGTCTTCGCTACCGAGCCGTGCACCGACAGCCCGTTGTTCGACCTGCCGCAGGTGGTGGTCACTCCGCATCTGGGCGCGTCGACCTCTGAGGCGCAGGACCGGGCCGGCACCGACGTCGCCGAGAGCGTCAAGCTGGCGCTGGCCGGTGAGTTCGTGCCGGACGCTGTCAACGTCGGCGCCGGCGCGGTCAGCGAAGAGGTGGCGCCCTGGTTGGACCTGGTCCGCAAGCTCGGCGTGCTCGTGGGTGTGCTCGCCACCGAGCCGCCGGACCGGCTTGCGGTGCGCGTGTCCGGAGAGTTGGCTTCCGACGACGTCGCGGTGCTGAAGCTTTCGGCGCTGCGTGGGCTTTTCTCCACCATGACCGATAGCCAGGTGACCTTCGTGAACGCCCCCGCGTTGGCGGCGGAGCGGGGCCTGCAGACCGACCTGAGCACGGCCAGTGAGAGTCCCAACCACCGCAGCCTCGTCGAGGTGGTGGTGGTGGCACCGGACGGTTCGACGGTCGCTGTGGCCGGCACCCTGAGCGGTCCGCAGGAAGTGGAGAAGATCGTCGCGATCAACGGTCGCAGTTTTGACTTGCGCGCCGAGGGCGTGAACATGATCCTGCACTACGCCGACAAGCCGGGTGCCCTGGGCAAGATCGGTACCCTGCTGGGCGCGGCCGACGTCAACATCGAGGCAGCGCAGCTGAGCCAGGACACCAGCGGCGGCGGGGCGACGGTCATGCTGCGGCTGGACCGCGACGTGCCGGCCGAGGTTCGCGAGGCGATCCGCGACGCGGTCGAGGCCACCACGGTGGAAGTGGTTGACCTGTCATGAAGCTCGCTGTGATTCCGGGCGACGGTATCGGTCCGGAGGTCATCGGTGAGGCTCTGACGGTTCTCGACGAGGTCCTGCCCGGGGTGGCCAAGACCGAATACGACCTGGGTGCCCGTCGGTACCACGCGACCGGAGAAGTGTTGCCGACCAGCGTGATCGACGAACTACGCGGCCACGACGCCATCCTGCTGGGTGCGATCGGCGACCCTTCGGTGCCCAGCGGCGTGCTGGAACGCGGCCTGCTGCTGAAGATCCGCTTCGCTCTCGACCATCACGTCAACCTGCGGCCCAGCCGGCTCTACAAGGGTGTGAACAGCCCGCTGGCTGGAAACCCCGAGATCGACTTTGTCGTGGTGCGCGAGGGAACCGAGGGGCCCTACACCGGCACCGGCGGTTCGATCCGTACCGGCACTCCGCACGAGGTCGCCACCGAGGTCAGCCTCAACACGGCCTTCGGGATCGAGCGGGTGGTGCGTGACGCCTTCGCCCGGGCGGCCAAGCGGCGCAAGCACCTGACCCTGGTGCATAAGACCAATGTGCTCACTTTTGCCGGAAACCTGTGGTCGCGGATCGTCGCCGAGGTCGGTGTTGACTACCCCGACGTCGAGGTGGCCTACCAGCACATCGACGCGGCGACCATCCACATGGTCACCGACCCCGGGCGCTTCGACGTGATCGTCACCGACAACCTGTTCGGCGACATCATCACCGACCTCGCGGCCGCGGTGTCAGGCGGCATCGGCCTGGCGGCCAGCGGAAACATCGACGCCACTCGAATCAACCCGTCGATGTTCGAGCCGGTGCACGGCAGCGCCCCGGACATCGCCGGAACGGGGATCGCCGACCCGACGGCGGCGATCATGTCAGTCGCGTTGCTCCTTTCGCACCTAGGCGAGGCCGCCGCAGCAGCCCGCATCGACGGGGCGGTGGCCGACCATCTGGCGACGCGAGGTACTGCGGCCCTGCGGACGAATGAGGTCGGCGAGCGCATCCGCGCGCGCCTCTGATCAGTGTGCCGCTCGGCTGGCCGGGCCATCGCTCAACGACGTTTGCTGTGTGACCCTCACCACAGTTACCATTCGGCTTTCTGGCCGGAGGGTGGCGCGAATGAACAGCAGGGGTGTGCGACTCATCGCCGCGGTATTTGCCGTGGGTTTCGGCGCGTGGGCGGGGGCGGCCCCAGCCGTCTCGTTCGCTGACACCGGCGACTCGCCCGCTAAATCGGCAGCCGAGGCCGGCGCGTCCGCGGCGGTGGGCGGGCCGACCCACCGGGGACCCCGAGCGGCCTCGACGCAGAGGCCGGCATCGTTCTCGCGCTCCAGTGCGAGCCCGCGGCGCGGTTCACAGGCAGCGGCGGATGTCTCGGCCATCAGTTCCTCGGTCAGCAGGTCGGCGTCTGCGGTGGCCTCCCGGTCGCCCTCACGCGCTGTTTCAATCGTCGACCCGGGTCCAGTGGCGTCGGCGAGCGTGCCCGCCGCAGGGATCGATACGGCACTCGCTGGCGGCCAGGCGACAGCCGACGCAGCGGTGAGCGGCGCAGCGGTGCGCGCCCCTGGGGCGTCGGCCTCGAACGGATGCCGGAACTGCTGGGTTCTCCGTGGGCCCGTGCCATTCCCGAGCGCTACGGTGGTGGCAACCCGGATCGAACGTCTGATGGACCGCGTCGGCACCTGGTTGTCGAGTTTGCCGGGCAACCGGGTCACCGACTTCCTCTCCGCGGGGTTGTGGATGGTGCGGCGCACCCTGTTCCCGGTCGGTGGCGGTGTGGGGATGTGGGGTTCCGCGGCGTGCGTGGCCACCAAGGACTGCGCGGGCGCAGACCTGAAGGGGGCGGACTTGAGCTGGATGGATCTCAGCGAGGTGACATTCGCGGGCGCGTCTCTTGAGGGCGCGAATTTCATGGCGTCCGACCTGACCAGAGCGAACTTCGCCGGCGCGGCCGTTAATACTCACACGAGCTTCGTCGAAGCGAACCTGTCGGGTGCGATCCTGACGGGCCTGGACTTTTATGGCAGGAATTTCAGCCATATGACACTCGCGGGTGCGGACCTGACCGACTCGAATCTCGCATGGACGGATTTCCGGGATGCGGATTTGCATTCCACTTCAATGATTCGGGCAGACCTGACCGGCGCATGGATGACGAGGGCGAACCTTAAATTCGCGAACCTGACCGATGCGAACCTGACCGAAGCGACCCTGTTACTGGCGAATCTGACCGAAGCGACCCTGCTACGGGCGAACCTGACCGAAGCGGACCTGACCGACGTCACGTGGAAGAACACCACCTGTCCGGACGGCTCCGCGCCGAACACCGGTTGCTCGGCCCTTCCCGCGGCGTCGCAGACCGCCCCGGTCGCCAAGCCGCCGAGACCGGTTACCGGACGAACGGCGGCCAGCGGCCGCGCCGCCTAGCCGGGAAACGGCCGGTGGAGTTCGCGCGGCACCAGAGGTATAGCCAGCATCGGGAACAGCGCGCACACCGCGAACGCCACCGGATAGCCCGCCGCCCCGATCAGTGCACCGAACACCGGTGGGGTGAGGCCCGTCATCAGCAGTTGGCTGGTGTTTTGCGCACCGAGGGCCCGACCGCTCCAGAATGGGCCGGCGATCTCGGCGATCGCGGTGAAGGCCAGACCGTTGTCGCTGACGGTGACGACCGACGCGACAACCATCACCGCGACACTCCATCCCGAACCGAGCGCATCGGTGAACGCCAGCACCGCCATCGACCCGGCCGCCACGCCGGCTATGCCTCGGATCGGCCGCAACCGCGAGCCCACCCGATCCGACCAGCGTCCGGCCGCGATGCGGCCCAGCGCACCGAGAACCTGGGCGACGGTCACCAGAACGCCCGCCGATTCCGGCGACCAGCCTCGCTCGGTCATCAGCCAGACCAGCGTGAAAGTCCAGACCAGCGCCTGAGGTACGACGAGTAACACCGAAACGGCGTGAATGCGCGCCAGCGTCGCTGAACCGCGGTACGGGTTGGCCAGATCTTCGGCCGGGGCATCTCGCCGGGGCGGACGCGGCGGGTCCACAACACCGACCACGCACACCGCCGCGGCCACAGCGCAGACCGCGGCGGGAAACAACATCGCCGGCCCGAGGCCGTGACTCTGCGCCACTCCCGGCATGACCAGCGCACCCAAGCCCACGCCCAGTGGCTGGGCGGTCTGCCGGATTCCCATCGCCAGGCCGCGCTGCTCGGGTGGAAACCAACCGACCACCAGGCGGCCGCTGGCCGAATTGCTGCTCGCCGCGGCCATTCCGCCCAGGAGAAGAAAGCCGGCCATCGCCAGCAACGAGTGGGAGAACGCCGCACCGGCGGCGCCGGCGGCGGTCAGCGCCGACCCAGTCCACAGGACGAACCGCTCGCCGAGTCGGTCCACCAGGTATCCCCAGGGGATCAGCGTCACAACCATCCCGAACTTCGGCATCGCCGAGATCAGCCCGGCGCGGGCCAGATCCAGGCCGAACTCGCTGTGGAGCGTCGGGATCAGGAATGCCACCCCGTTGATGAAGACATTCGAGAACAGGGTGGCCAGCAGGCCCATGGCCAGCATCGACCAGCGCCGCGGGGTGCTGATCGTTTCGATGGCGGCCATACGCTTTAGGCTGTCACGAATGCGCCTGGGTCGTATTGCCAGCCCCAACGGAGTGGCCTTCGTGAGTATCGAAGGTGACGGTGACGCCGCCATCGTGCGCGAGATCAAAGAGCACCCCTTCGGCACGCCGACTTTCACGGGGCGATCCTGGCCACTCGGGGATGTACGGCTACTGGCGCCGATTCTGGCGAGCAAGGTCGTCTGCATGGGCAAGAACTACGCCGAACACATCAAGGAGATGGAAGCCAGCACCGGTCCCGCGCCGGAAGATCCCGTCATCTTCCTCAAGCCGAACACCGCGATCATCGGACCCGGGGTGCCGATTCAACTGCCGGCCGATGCCTCGCCGGTTCACCATGAGGGCGAGTTGGCGGTGGTGATCGGCCGGCCCTGCAAGGACGTCGCAGCCAACAGGGCCGCGGAGAACATCCTGGGCTACACCATCGCCAATGACGTGTCCGCCCGTGATCAGCAGAAAGCCGACGGCCAATGGACGCGGGCCAAGGGCCATGACACCTTCTGCCCAGTCGGTCCATGGATCGTCACCGGCCTGGATCCATCGGATCTGGAGATTCGCACCGAGGTCAACAGCAAAGTGCGCCAACGTAGTCGTACGTCGCTGATGATCCACGACGTCGGCGCCATCATCGAATGGATCTCGGCGGTGATGACCCTGCTGCCGGGCGATCTCATTCTCACCGGCACCCCGGCGGGCGTCGGGCCGCTGGAGCATGGCGACACCGTCAGCGTGACCGTCGAGGGCATCGGAACTCTGACCAACCCCGTCATCCGGAAGGGCAATCGATGAATCAGCCTGTGCGCGTGCGGTTCTGTCCCTCGCCAACCGGGACCCCGCACGTCGGCTTGGTCCGTACCGCGTTGTTCAATTGGGCCTATGCACGGCATCACGCCGGCACCTTCGTCTTTCGTATCGAGGACACCGACGCGGCCCGTGACTCCGAGGAGAGCTACGCCGCGATTCTGGACGCGCTGCGCTGGCTTGGATTGGACTGGGACGAAGGCCCGGAAGTGGGTGGGCCGCATGAGCCGTACCGGCAGTCGCGGCGCGGTGACATCTACCGCGACATCGCTGCTCTGCTGCTGGAGTCCGGTGAGGCTTATCAGGCCTTTTCGACACCGGAGGAGGTCGAGGCCCGGCACGTCGCAGCGGGTCGAAACCCGAAGCTGGGTTACGACAACTTCGACCGTGACCTGACTGACGAGCAGCGCGCGGCCTATGCCGCCGAGGGACGCCGGCCAGTTCTGCGCCTTCGGATGCCCGACGAGGACATCACCTGGCATGACCTGGTTCGCGGGAGGACGACGTTCGCAGCGGGCACGGTGCCCGACTTCGCGCTCACCCGCGCCTCCGGTGACCCGTTGTACACGCTGGTCAATCCCGTCGACGATGCGTTGATGAAGATCACCCACGTACTGCGCGGTGAGGATCTGATGCCGTCGACCCCACGGCAGATCGCGTTGCACCGGGCCCTGATCCGGATCGGAGCGGGGGAGGTGGTTCCCGAATACGCCCATCTGCCAACGGTTCTGGGCGAGGGTACCAAGAAGCTGTCCAAGCGCGACCCGCAGTCGAACTTGTTCCTGCACCGCGACCGCGGTTTCCTGCCGGAAGGTCTACTGAATTATCTTGCGCTGCTCGGCTGGTCGATCGCCGACGATCGTGACCTGTTCACGCCCAATGAGATGGTGCGAGCCTTCGACGTGATCGACGTGAACTCCAACCCGGCCCGCTTCGATCAGAAGAAGGCCGATGCGATCAATGCCGAGCACATACGACGCCTGGAGCCGGCGGAATTCGCCACCAGGTTGCGGGCGTATTTCGGCGCCCAGGGTTATGACACCGGTTTGGACGAAGCGGCGTTTGGCACCGCTGCCGAACTGGTCCAAACCCGTATCGTGGTGCTCTCCGACGCCTGGGAACTGCTGAAGTTCCTCAACGACGACTGCTACGTGATCGACCCGAAGGCGGGCGCCAAGGAACTGGCCGGCGATGCGGCGAGCGTGCTGGATTCCACCCTCGCTGCGCTCGAACCGGTGGCCGACTGGACCGCCCCGGCGATCGAGGAAGCGCTCAAAGGCGCGCTGATCGATGGCCTGGGACTCAAGCCGCGCAAGGCGTTCGGGCCCATCCGGGTCGCGGTTACCGGCGCTACCGTTAGCCCGCCGCTGTTCGAGTCGATGGAGTTGCTCGGCCGCGACCGCAGTATGGGGCGCCTGCGCGAGGCCCGCGATGGAGCGCAGCGGAATCTTTGGTAGTCTGCTCTCCGGTGTTTTGAAGGCCCGGAACTGCTGGTTCTGACCAGCTGTTATGGGTACCCGGTGGGGTATGGTGTAATTGGCAACACAGCTGATTCTGGTTCAGCCATTCTAGGTTCGAGTCCTGGTACCCCAGCCAATGCTCTGGTCCGGCAGCAGCAATTATGTCGGCACTGCCCTCTGGGCTATGCTGACTGACGTTCTAGCCCCCGTCGTCTAGCGGCCTAGGACGCCGCCCTCTCACGGCGGTAGCGTGGGTTCGAATCCCATCGGGGGTACTTTCCGGCCTGCCCTGCAGTGGCTTTCAGTTCATCCATGCCCCGCCGTTGACGTCCAGGGTGTGTCCGGTTATGCAACCCGCATCCGGGGAACACAGAAAGGCGATCGCGGCGGCAACTTCTTCCGGTTCGGCCCAGCGTCCAAGTGGAATCTGCGCCTCGATGGCCGCCACCTGGCTCTCCGGCATTCCTGCAAGCCGATTAACGATGCGATCGGTGGTGGTGACCCCGGGGGCGACGCTGTTGACCGTCACCCCATGCGGGGCGAGGTCTATGGCGGCGCAACGGGTCAGGGCAATCACACCAGCTTTGGCAGCGGCATAGGTCGATGTCGACGTGGGGCTGCAGTAGCGGCCGGCAAGGCTGGACACGGTGACGATGCGTCCCCAGCCTTGCTGAGCCATATCCGGGCCGACGGCCGTGATCAGTGCCTGCGTGCTCCAGACGTTGCTGCGCCACAGCATTGCGGCATCCTGCTCGGTGACCTGACCTCGCGGAAGGCCGCCGCCCGCATTGGCCACCGCTATCGACGCCCCGCCCCATCGTTGGGCGGTGGCCGTCAGTTCGGCGATGACCTCCGCTGCCGCAGCGTCCCCGGCGACGCCAGCGACATGGGCCGGGCTGTTGCGGGAAATTCGGTCCACCGCCTGGTCGAGGCGCGCGGAATCGCGCGCGTTGACAACCAAGTCGGCGCCGGCGGTGGCCAGTCGGATGGCGGTGGCAAGACCGATTCCGGCGCTGGCGCCGGTGACGATTGCGCACCGGCCCTGAAGAGGTTTCATTGCTTCGAAACCGGTGCGGTGGAGCCCGCGAACGGCATTGCCGGCAGGCCCAGTTTGCGGTGATCCCAGGACCGCACCCGACCCGCGACGATGCGCACCGCCACCCGCTTGTTCATCATCAGGTCGACCGCAGGCTTGATGTCGTCTGTGTAGGGGCCGTTATAGCGCTCCCAGACGCTGACCCCAACCTTGAAGATGGAATCGGGGTCATCGTGGATTTCAGCGACACCCTCGAAGGACACCCCGCGCAAAGTGTCGTAGGTCATGCCGTCCTCGATGAGGAAGCTCACCTTCGGGATTCTTTTGAGGTTTACCACCTTCTGGGATTTGAGCTTCGTCTCAAGCCAGATTTCGCCGTCGATCACCCCGTACCACATCGCCACCAGATGCGGCTGCCCGCCGAGGCCGATGGTGGCCAACGTGCCCGTGCGGCTGCGCTGCACGAAGTCGGTGATTTCCGCCGCGGACATGACGATCTGCGAACGTTGGTTGGTGCCCATGGGGGTCAGTGTCTCAGGAGCCATTCATCGACTCGGCCTCCAGACCACGATTTCGTGGGTCCGGGCAATCTGGCCGCAAGTCGGTGCGCCGGCCGCAGAGTCGTGCGCCTCACAACTGTTGGGTCAGTGCCGCGCTGGCGGCCAGTAGGTCGTCGGCCCAGCGCTCGCCCGGTCGGCGGCCCATGCGGTCGATCGGCCCGGAAATTGAAACCGCCGCGATCACCGTGCCGGACCGGTCGCGGACCGGCACCGCCACACTGGCAACTCCGGCCTCGCGCTCAGCGGCGCTCTGTGCCCAGCCACGACGGCGTACCTCGGCCAGGGTGCGCTCGGTGAACTGAGCCGACGGCAGGATTTCCTGCTGGATCGCGACGTCGCTGTAGGCCAGCAGCACGCGGGCACCGGAGCCCGCCGTCATCGGCAGGCGCGCTCCCACCGGAACGGTGTCGCGCAGGCCGGCAGGGGGTTCGAGTGCGGCGATGCAGACCCGCGTATGCCCTTCCCGCCGGTAGAGCTGGACGCTTTCACCGGTGATCTCCCGCAGACCGGGCAGGATCGCGGTCCCGGCGGCCAGCAGCGGATCGCCGACGCGGGTTGACAACTCGGTCAGCGCCGGACCGAGTTGCCAGCGGCCGCCGTCGTCCCTCGTCAACAGCCGGTGGAACTCCAGCCCGGCGGCAAGCCGGTGGGCGGTGGCCCGTGGCAGGCCGGTGCGATCGCAGAGTTCGGCCAGCCCACAGGGTGACTCGGCCACCGAGTTGAGCACAGCCACGGCTTTGTCGAGTACGCCGATGCCGCTATCCTGTCTCATATCCAGATACTAGCGTCCCATATTGTGAGATGATTACATGCCGAATTCAGATCAGCCGCGCACTCTGCCCGAAAAGGTATGGGCCGACCACGTCGTCGTCGCCGGATCGGGCTCCGGCGCCGCGCGCGAGCCCGACCTGATCTACATCGACTTGCACCTCATTCACGAGGTCACCAGTCCCCAGGCCTTCGACGGCCTCCGACTGGCGGGACGCCCGGTGCGCCGACCCGATCTGACCCTGGCTACCGAGGACCACAACGTGCCGACGGTGGACATCGACAAACCGATTGCCGACCCTGTGTCGCGCACCCAGGTGGAGACGTTGCGCCGCAACTGCGCTGAGTTCGGCATCCGCCTGCATTCCATGGGAGACCGGGAACAGGGCATCGTCCACGTGGTGGGACCGCAACTAGGCCTCACCCAACCCGGCATGACGATCGTGTGCGGCGATAGCCACACGTCCACGCACGGAGCGTTCGGCGCATTGGCCATGGGTATCGGAACCTCCGAGGTGGAGCACGTGCTGGCTACCCAGACACTTCCGTTGCGGCCGTTCAAGACAATGGCAGTCAACGTCGACGGCCAGCTGCCGAGAGGGGTCACCGCCAAGGACATCATCTTGGCGGTGATCGCCAAGATCGGTACCGGCGGCGGCCAGGGACACGTCATCGAATATCGCGGCAGCACCATCGAATCGCTCTCGATGGAAGGCCGAATGACGATCTGCAACATGAGCATCGAAGCCGGCGCCCGTGCCGGGATGGTCGCCCCCGACGAGACCACGTACGAGTTTCTGCGTGGCCGGACCTACGCGCCGACCGGTGCTGACTGGGATTCGGCAGTCGCGGCGTGGGAAATGCTGAGAACCGATGACGGCGCAGAGTTCGATACCGAAATCTACATCGACGCAGCGACTCTGAGCCCTTTCGTAACCTGGGGAACCAACCCCGGTCAGGGCGTTCCGCTGTCGCAGTCGGTACCCGACCCGGAATTGATGACCAGCGACGCCGACCGGCAGGCGGCTGAGAAGGCTCTGGCCTACATGGACCTGCGTCCCGGAACGCCGATGCGCGACATCGCGGTGGATGCCGTCTTTGTCGGTTCGTGTACCAACGGTCGTATCGAAGACCTGAGAGCGGTGGCTGAGGTTTTGCGTGGCCGTCGGGTCGCCGACGGTGTGCGGATGCTGATCGTCCCAGGCTCCATGCGAGTTCGGGAGCAAGCCGAATCCGAGGATTTGGACGAGATCTTCACCGCCGCAGGCGCGGAGTGGCGTCACGCCGGTTGCTCGATGTGCCTGGGGATGAATCCCGACCAACTCGCGCCCGGAGAGCGCTGTGCATCGACGTCCAACCGAAATTTCGAAGGGCGGCAGGGCAAAGGCGCTCGTACCCATCTGGTGTCCCCGGCAGTCGCCGCCGCGACCGCGGTGCGCGGCACGTTGGCTTCGCCCGCCGATCTGATGAGCTGACAGGAGAAGCCCAACAATGGAAGCATTTCGTACCCACACCGGTATCGGTGTGCCGCTGCGCCGGTCCAACGTCGACACCGACCAGATCATCCCCGCGGTCTACCTCAAGCGTGTCTCCCGAACGGGTTTCGAGGACGGCCTGTTCGCCGCCTGGCGTGCCGATCCTGCGTTCATCCTGAACCAGGCGCCTTTTGACCGGGGCTCGGTACTTGTTGCCGGACCGGATTTCGGAACCGGATCCTCCCGCGAGCATGCGGTCTGGGCGCTCATGGACTACGGGTTCCGGGTGGTCGTCTCGTCTCGTTTCGGCGACATATTCCGCGGAAACGCGGGGAAGGCCGGATTGCTGGCCGCCGAAGTGGCCCAAGACGATGTAGAGCTGCTGTGGAAGCTCCTCGAAGAGAGCCCCGGGCTGGAAATCACTGTCAATCTTCATGATCGGACGATTTCCGCCGGAACGGTCATGGTGCCGTTCACTATTGACGACTACACCGCCTGGCGGCTGCTCGAAGGTCTCGACGACATAGGCCTTACGCTGCGAAAACTCCCCGAGATAGAAGTTTTCGAAGCGGCCCGGCCGCGATGGAAGCCGCGAATCGCCGCTCAGTCCTGAGTAGCGCCCCGCAGGGATTTCCCTGTTCTGCAGGGCGGTTCGGCATTGCGGGAGTTGAGTCCAAGAAGGCCAACCGGATTGCCGAATCTTCTCCGAAAGCGACCTATCAATTCGCTGAAAATGTGCGTGGCTCTTGGAGATTTGAGCAGGCACCGTTTACCGTATTAAACAGTCGGTCTAGAGCGGACCACTGTTTCGGAGGATTTGAATGAACAAAGCAGAGTTGATCGAGGTTCTCACGACGCGCATGAACACCGATCGCCGCGCAGCGACCGAGGCCGTCGAGAATCTGGTCGACGCCATCGTTCGCGCTGTCCAAAAGGGCGACAGTGTGACCATCACCGGCTTCGGCGTATTCGAGCGTCGTCGCCGTGCGGCTCGCGTTGCCCGCAACCCGCGCACCGGTGAGACGGTGAAGGTCAAGCCGACTTCCGTTCCCGCATTCCGTCCGGGTGCGCAGTTCAAGGCGATTGTCTCCGGCGCACAGAAGATTCCGTCGGAGGGCCCAGCCGTCAAGCGGGGCGCCGGCACCGCGCGTAAGGCGGCAGCGAAGAAGGCCGTGGCTAAGAAGGCTCCGGCCAAGAAGGCCGTGGCTAAGAAGGCTCCGGTCAAGAAGGCCGCCGCCGTCACGAAGGCTCCGGCCAAGAAGGCTGCCGTCAAGAAGGCTGCCGCGGTTAGCAAGACGGCCGCCAAGAAGGCTCCGGTCAAGAAGGCCGCCGCCACGAAGGCTCCGGTCAAGAAGGCTGCCGTCAAGAAGGCTGCCCCGGTTAGCAAGGCGCCCGCCAAGAAGGCTCCGGTCAAGAAGGCCGCCGCCACGAAGGCTCCGGTCAAGAAGGCCGCCGTCAAGAAGGCCGCTGTCAAGAAGGCCGCTCCGGCAAAGCGCGGCCGCCGCTAGGCCACTCTTCCTACCTTCGAAATGCGCCGCGGGCCAACAGGTCCGCGGCGCATTTTGCCTAACGATGTAATTCTTTTGTCAGGGGGCCAGGGGACTGGCGAGGTGGTCGGCAGCCAGCAGTTTGCCGTCCCGCAATGACAGGACCCAAGTGCTGCCCTTGCGATTTCGGGACTTGTCCGGCCGCACGCCGTCCCTGTCGCACCACCACTGGATCAGATAAGGGATCACTCTGCCCTGTGTACTGATCACCGGAGTTCCTCCCAGCGCGGCGATCTGAAGCACACGTTTGTGGGCGGCTTTCGGATTCGCGGCGTAGGCCTCCTCGGTCAGCGTCGGTTCAGACGTGATGGTAAGGCCTAACTTCTCGGCCAATGGCTCGACGGTCTGCGCGCAGCGAAGCCGGTCGGCGGCGTAGATGTCGTTGGCCCCGAACGCCAGCAGTTGTGGCACCAGGGCTTGCGCCTGCAATCGGCCCTTCTTGTCCAGGGGGCGCTCACGGTCGTCACCGCGATAGCGGGCCTTGCGCCCGGCGGTTGCGTGCCGGACGATGAGCACTGTCTGAGTGTCGACCGCCTTCTTGGCGAAGCGGCGCAACACCTTCCGGTCATGTGGGTAGGTCAATTGCCTGGTGGCTTCAGCGATCGGCAGCCACTGCAACTGGTCGACCTCTTTGCTGGGGACGAACTCGCCGCCCTGGCCACGTGCCGCCCAGTAATGAACTATTTTGGACCCGCCTGGAATCAGGTAGTCGATGTTTACCAATCGGCGGCCGAGCACGGCGTGCTGGCCTGTCTCCTCGAAGATCTCGCGCACCGCGGCCACCGGTTCGGTTTCACCGCGGTCGAGTTTTCCCTTCGGCAGTGACCAGTCGTCGTAGCGGGGACGGTGAATGAGCGCGATCTGAGGATCGCCGGATTCATCGGGCTGCCACAGCACCGCCCCGGCGGCGAGGACACGCAGGTTTCCACCCATGGGCTTCGCCGCTGGTTGAACTCGTGAAGCCGACTTCACCATGATCAGGGCTGCCGGTGGCGTTCCATCAGCCATACCTGATGGTCGCGTACCTCGCTGCCGTCGCGGGGGGCGGCGGTCCAATGGCCGTCTGGGCCGAGTTCCCAGGATCGGGTCGCCGGATGCAGAGCCGAGTCGAATATCTCCTCGAGGTAGTTGGTCAGGCGGCGGTCCTTGACCTGCGCCATCACCTCGACCCGACGGTCGAGGTTGCGGTGCATCATGTCGGCACTGCCGATCCAGAATTCGTCGATTGCTCGGAAGTGCATGATCCGCGAGTGCTCCAAGAACTGGCCGAGAATCGATCGCACGGAGATGTTCTCCGAGAACCCGTCGACGCCCGGCCGCAGTGCGCAGATTCCGCGCACGACCACTTCGACACGAACGCCGGCCCGCGAGGCCCGGTAAAGTCCATCGATGATCTGTTCGTCGACGATAGCGTTGGCCTTGATGCGGATTCGGCCCTGGCCATCCCGGCGGTGGGCCTCCATTTCCCGCTCGATCCGCTCAAGAATGCCCGACCGGATGCCCGTCGGAGCCACCAGCAGGTTGCGATAGCTGACCTTGCGTGAATAACCGGTCAGCGAATTGAACAGATCGGTCAGGTCGGCGCCGACATCGGGGGCGGCCGTCAGCAGGCCCACATCTTCATACAGCCGAGCTGTTTTCGGGTTGTAGTTACCGGTGCCGATGTGGCAGTAGCGACGGATCGTCGATCCTTCGCGGCGGACGACGAGGCAGGTTTTGCAGTGTGTTTTCAGTCCGACGATGCCGTAGACCACGTGTACGCCGGCATCTTCCAGTGCGCGAGCCCATTTGATGTTGGCCTGCTCGTCGAACCGCGCCTTCAATTCGACCAGCGCCACCACCTGCTTACCGGCGTCGGCTGCCTCGATGAGTGCGTGGACGATCGGCGAGTCGCCGGAAGTCCGGTACAGCGTCTGCTTGATAGCCAGCACATCCGGGTCCGCGGCCGCCGCCTCGACGAATCGCTGCACGCTGGTGGAAAACGATTCATACGGATGGTGCAACAGAACGTCGCCGTCCCGCAGGGTGGCGAAGATGCTCTTGCCGGTCTCGGCGAAGGCAGGGTTGGTGGTCGGCACGAACGGCGGATCCTTGAGGGCCGGGCGCTCGACGGCGTAAACCTGCCACAGCGCCGAAAGGTCCAGCAGCCCTGGAACCTGCACGACGTCCCCCGGATCGACCTCTAGTTCGTGCAGCAACCGGGCCAGGATGTGCTCGGACATGTCGTCGGAGACTTCGAGGCGAACCGGGGGACCGAACCGGCGGCGAGCCAGTTCGCGCTCGAGCGCCTGCAACAGGTCCTCGTCGCGGTCCTCGAGGTCCATATCGGCGTTGCGGGTGATCCGGAATGCGTGGTGCTCGACGATCTCCATGCCGGGGAAGAGCACCGGGAGGAAGGCGGCGATGACCTCTTCCACCGGGAGGAACCGAACCGCGCCGCCGTCGCCCTCGTAGGGCTTGAGCCGGATGAACCGGTCGACGTTGTTCGGTACCTTCACCCGTGCGAAGTGCTCGGTGCCCTCATCGGGCGATTTCACGGCCACCGCCAGGTTCATGCTCAGTCCGCTCACGAACGGGAACGGATGGGCCGGGTCGACGGCCAGCGGAGTCAGGACCGGGAAAAGTTGCTCGGTGAAATACGTTGACAAGGCACTGTGTTCAGCGGTGGTGAGGTCGGACCACGTAACGATGTGAATTCCGTGCTCGGCCAGCCCCGGGCGAACCGATTCCAGGAACACCTCGGCGTGTGCGGTGGCCAGCTGCTGGGTTCGTTCACCCACCAGTCGGAGTTGTTCGCGGGGGGACAGCCCGTCCGCGGAGCGCACCGACAGTTGCATCTCGTCGCGGCGTTTGAGGCCGGCGACCCGGACCATGTAGAACTCGTCGAGGTTGGACGCGAAGATGGCCAGAAACTTCGCTCGCTCCAGGAGCGGCATGGACGCGTCGGCGGCCATATCGAGCACCCGGGAATTGAAGTCCAGCCAACTCAACTCCCGGTTGAGGAAACGATTTTCTGGCAGCGGGCCCGTGCTGTACGGTTCCGGCCGAGCTTCGGGCGCAACGTCCTCGGTCTTGGCCGGTAAGGATTCCACCTCGGTCATGCCGCCATCATTCCTCATCGCCGCGTTTGTCGCGGCTTCGGCAACGGAAAGTGCGCACCTGGCCGGAAACGGCTACCTGATGTTCATCCGGCTACGAATTCACCGGGGGTCGGCGATCGCGGTTGTGGCCGCCGTCTCGACTCCGACGCCCAAGCGGCGCGCCTCTAACAGGTCCTCGGGAGTGTCGATGTCGCACCGCAGTCCCGGCCAGGCCCCGGTCAATTCGACGGCGCCGGAATCCCGGTGCCGGGAGGCCGAACCCATTCCGAATCTCGGGTCGACAGGTACACCGAAGGCGAAGAGTGCCGCAGTGCCCGTGCCGTGCCGGTCGGCGACGAAACTACGGCTATGACGGCGGGCGGCGACCACCGCTGCGCTCAGTTCCGCAGACTTCAGCGCGGGCAGATCGCCCTGCAGAACAACAAGATTGGGGCCCGTCACGGACACCTCGGAGCAAGCGGCGAGGATAGCGTTGTTCAGCGGATCGGGGTGCCGCGGGGGGGTGGGATCGGTAAGCACAAGAGCGCCGAGTTTGCCTGCCGCCTCGGCGGCATCCCGATCGGGGGTTACGACGGTGACCGACCGGACTGCGTCGGCTCCCGTCGCGGCGGCAACTGTGTCGAGCAACATCGCCAGGACGACCTGTTCACGCACGTCGGGCGGGAACAAGCTGGACAGCCGGCTTTTAGCCGCCGACAACCGCTTGAGGGCGATGATCACGCCGACATCGGCGGTGATCGCTTCGCTCATGGGCGCCATCCTGCCAGCGGCGGGCGTTAAGTTTGAACTGGGCAACGGTGCGGGACTGGCCCAGGGACGTCGAGAGGAGACACGGTGAGGTCTCGGGTGGAGACATGAGTCTGACCGCCACGGTGATGGGCGCCGGTGCGTGGGGCACCACGGTGGCCAAGGTGCTGGCCGACGCCGGCAACGACGTTCGGCTGTGGGCGCGTCGGGACGAGATCGCCGAGCAGGTCAATACCGCACACACCAATGCCGCTTACCTGCCGGGGATTGTGCTGCCGGGAGGAATCCGGGCTACCACCGACCCCGCCGAGGCCCTCGACGGGGTGACCACCGTTCTACTGGGCGTGCCCTCCCAGACGTTGCGGTCCCATCTGGAAGAGTGGCGCGGCCATATCGCCGAGGGCGCGACGCTGGTGAGTCTGGCAAAAGGAATCGAACTGGGCAGCTTGATGAGGATGAGCCAGGTGATTGTCGCCGTGACCGGCGTCGATCCGGCTCAGGTTGCGGTGGTTTCCGGCCCTAACCTGGCGGACGAGATCGCCGATGAACAACCCGCTGCGACGGTTGTCGCGTGCAGCGACTCCGGCCGGGCGGTCGCGCTGCAGCGGGCGCTGAGCACTGGATACCTGCGGCCGTACACCAACGCCGACGTGATCGGCACCGAGATCGGCGGTGCGTGCAAGAACGTCATCGCCCTGGCCTGTGGCATGGCGGCGGGCGTGGGCCTGGGGGAGAACACCGCCGCGGCGATCATCACTCGCGGTCTGGCCGAGATCATGCGGTTGGGAATCGAATTGGGGGCCAAACCGGCCACCTTGGCAGGCCTGGCCGGGGTCGGTGACCTGGTGGCCACCTGCACTTCGCCGCATTCGCGTAACCGGAGCTTCGGTGAGCGTCTGGGCCGCGGCGAGTCGGTGGACGCGGCGACGCGCGCCGCCGCGGGCCGAGTGGCCGAGGGAGTGACGTCGTGTACCTCGGTCTTGGCGCTGGCTGCCAGTTACGGCGTGGAGATGCCGCTCACCGATGCGGTGTACCGGGTGTGCCATCGCGGTTTGTCCGTCGACGAAGCGGTGGTGCTGTTGCTCGGTCGCACTACCAAGCCGGAATGAGTGCCCCGAAATGAGTGTTCGCGAATGAGTGCAGGAGCCTACGGAGATTCCACCCGCACCGTCAAAGCGGCTGAATCCCGGCCCATTCCGGGTGCGCCGGTGTCTGCCGTGCCAGTTCCGGTGGCCGCCTATCACCTATCTGAAGCCGAGGGCGGCGAACCCCATTTCTACGGACGTAACTCCAATCCCACCTGGACGCAGTTGGAGTCCGCGCTCGCTCAGTTGGAAGGTGCCGGTTCGGCGTTGACGTTCGCCTCCGGGATGGCGGCGATCACCGCTGCGCTGCGGGTGACGGTCCAACCTGGTTCGACGCTCGTCATTCCGGTTGACGGCTACTACCAGGTGCGGCGATACGTCCGAGAAAGCCTTGCGCCGCTGGGCATTTCGGTCCGCGAGGTGGCCGCCTCGGAGATGTGTCACGAGGCTGAAGCCGCTGATGTGGTGCTGGCCGAGACCCCGACGAACCCGCGATTGGATGTGGTGGACCTGCACCGGCTCGCCGGTATCTGCCACCGTCGGGGTGCCCGGCTGCTCGTCGACAACACGACCGCGACTCCGCTGGGGCTGCAACCGCTGTCCCTGGGAGCCGACCTGGTGGTGGCTAGCGCCACGAAGGGACTGGCGGGGCACAGCGACATGCTCGCCGGATACGTCGCAGGCAGCCATCCCGACCTGATGGCTGCGGTGGAGGCCGAACGGCTGCTGGCGGGCCCCATTCTGGGCGCATTCGAAGCATGGTTGCTGCTGCGCAGTCTCGGCAGCCTGGGTTTGCGCTTCGAGCGGCAGTGTCAGAACGCCATGGCTCTGGCCGCTGCGCTGACCGGCCACCCCAGAGTGCGGGCGGTGCGGTACCCGGGTCTGGGCGCCGACCCGTCCTATCCGGTCGCGGCCGAGCAGATGCGCCGCTTCGGTGGCCTGGTGTCGGTGGAACTCGCCGACGCCGAGGCGGTGCACTCACTGGTGCGCAACAGCGAGCTCCTGGTTTCCTCGACCAGTTTCGGGGGACTGCACACCTCGGTGGATCGCAGGGCGCGCTGGGGAGACGCTGTTCCCGACGGTTTCGCCCGGATATCGGCCGGGATCGAAGACACCGACGACCTGGTGGCTGACGTTCTCGGCGCTCTGTAGAGCGCTTCCGGTGCCGGTATCCGTGTCAGTGGGCGGTTTCGGCGGGCAGTTTCAACGGGCGGTCTCGGTGGGCGGTTTAGATGGACAGTTCAGATGGACGGTAGCCTCTTCAGCTTGTGACTGACTCCCGGATCCGCGTCGCCGTCGTCTACGGCGGGCGCAGTTCCGAGCATTCGATCTCGTGTGTGTCGGCTGGCAGCATTCTCCGTCACCTGGATCCGCAGCGTTTCGATGTCGTCGCAGTCGGCATCACCCCGGAGGGTTCGTGGCTGCGCACCGACATCAGCCCCGACCACCTGGTGATCGCCGACGGACGGCTCCCCACCGTCACCGGTGAGTCGCCCAGCCGACTGGCCTTCCTCGGCGAGATTCTGGCTTCGGTCGACGTCGTTTTCCCGATCCTGCACGGCCCCTACGGCGAGGACGGCACCATCCAGGGCCTGCTGGAACTCGCCGGGTTGCCCTACGTCGGTGCGGGGGTGTTCGCCAGCGCGGCGGGGATGGACAAGGAGTTCACCAAGAAGATCCTCGCCGCGGATGGCCTGCCCATAGGGGATTACCTCGTGCTGCGGCCCCAGCAGGCTGCTCCGGACCCGAAGGACCTTGCTCGCCTAGGGTTTCCGCTGTACGTCAAGCCGGCCCGCGGCGGCTCCTCGATCGGGGTCACCCCGGTGGCAACCGAGGCGGAACTGCCCGCGGCGATCGCCGAGGCACGCCGACACGATCCGAAGGTCATCGTCGAGGCCGCGATCGAGGGCCGCGAAGTGGAGTGCGGGGTGTTGGAATTCCCGGACGGTGCGGTGCGGGCCAGCACCATCGGCGAGATCAGGGTGGCCGTTTCCGGAGGTCGAGACGACGGTTTCTACGACTTCGAGACCAAGTACATCGACGACGTCGCCGAACTCGACGTACCTGCCGACGTCGACGTCGCCGCCGCCGATGAGTTGCGCCGCTTGGCGATTCGCACCTTCACGGCCTTGGATTGCCAGGGCCTGGCCCGAGTCGACTTCTTTCTCACCGAGGACGGCCCGGTGGTCAACGAAATCAACACGATGCCCGGATTCACAACGATCTCGATGTATCCCCGGATGTGGGAGGCCAGTGGCGTGGACTATCAGCAGTTGGTCACCACCATGGTCGAGACCGCGCTGGCACGCGGAACCGGACTGCGCTGAGAACCGATTCAGCAGTCGCCTATGGCGGTACGGTCCCCGGTGGAGCCCCGTGACGTCATCGAGACGTCGACGTCACTCGATTGACGGTCGAGGAGTGCGAGTTCAGCGATGAGACCGTTCATGATCGCCTCGACGTCGGGGACCAACTCAGGGTCGGCCACGATTCCGACGTTGAGCCTGCCGCGAGAGCCCAGAACGGTGATGTTGAGGCCCTGCCCGTCGGCGATCGTCGAGATCGGATAGGCGGAGAGCAACCGCCACCCGCCCATGTACATATCCACGGCGGGGCCCGGAACATTGGAGACGAAGAGGTTCAGTGGTGATATGCGCTCGAGCAGGCGCACTCGGGTAGCCAGCCGACAAGCCGGCTTGGCCAGCGCCGGCGTCGACAATTGCGCTATCTCGCTGAACAGGTCCGGGGGAATCCCGCTGAACTGATTTTTGGCCGCCGCCATGGACTCACAAACTGCGCGAAGCCGTTCGCCGGGGCCGTCCAGGTGCGTCGGTAGCGGGGCGATGATCTTGGCCAGACGATTTCCTTCAGTCGCATTCTGATCTCTGCCGCGGATGTTCACCGGCACCGCCGCCAGCAATGGCCCCTCGGGAAGCGCGTTGTGATGATGCAGCCACCGCCGCAGCGCACCCGCGCACACTGCCATCACCACATCGTTGACTGTCGCCCCCGCGGAGTTCTTGATCTGCTTCACCGTGGTCAGCGGCAAGCTACCGAAGGCACATACGCGGCGCGGTCCGAGCATCTTGTTGAACGGCGTGGGCGGTGCGATCAGAGGTGGGGCCGCCGGGCCCGGACCCCGGCGGGGAAGGAGTCTGTCGATCACAGGCAGGCGTGGGCGCCCGGGGCTGGTGGCCAGGGCGGGCAGCGAACGCAGCACCTGAGCGGAAAGCCGCCCAAGCCGGAAGGGCTGCCGTGCCGCGGAGGCGGCGCTGCGGGCCAGCAATCGCACTGCGCCGGGTTCCTGGTCCGGCCGCCATGGAATCGCAGTGCGTTCGATATGTGGCCGGGCAGTGGGGTCGAAGAGTGCGACGAGCAGATTATTGCCCGCGACGCCGTCGATCGCGGCGTGATGGACCTTGGCGTACAGGGCCTTTCGGCCTCCAGCGAGTCCGTGGATCAGATACATCTCCCACAGGGGGCGTGTGCGGTCCAGTGGCCGCTCGTGTAAACAGGCTGCCGCCGTTGCCAATTGGCGGTCGTCGCCGGGCGAAGGTAACGCAAATTCGCGAATGTGGAAATCGATCTCGAAGCCCGGATCCTCGATCCAGTAAGGCTGATCCAGCCCGAAGGGCACCTCGACCAGGCGGCGCCGGAAGGGAGGAGCCAGATGCAGCCTCGACTCGATGATCTCGGTGAGGCGCCTAAGGGTCAGCGCCGGTCCTCGCGCCGGTGGTTCCAGCACCGCGACGCAGCCGAGATGGCTGCACACGGTGGGCGAGTCCAGGGCGAGAAACACTGCGTCCAAACCCGTCAGCTGCTTCATCGCGGTGCACCAGTGTGATGGTGGCGGGAAGTGCGCTCACGGCTGCTCTGGGGGGCCATCACCCGCCTGATGGCATCGTTGACGACGTGCGGCACCTCGCGGGGCAGCATGTGCCCGGCGTGGGGAACGTCAACATGGGTGGCGCCCGGGATGGCGCCGGCAAGTTCCCGCGAGTGGGATGCCGGCGTGAGAGGGTCCGCGCCGCCGCTGACGATCACAGTTCGCGCACGGATGTGCCGAAGGGTCCGGCGCTGGTCGTACCTGCGGAGTCCCGGCAGGAATCCGATTGCGGTCGGCATCGGCGCGTCGGCCACGGCGCCTGCGACGGCGGTCAGCATCACCCGTTGTGCGGGCCAGATTCTGCTCAGTGTCGAGGACACTGGTCTGGCCAGCGATTGCAGGGTGTTCCCGGGAAGGCGGTCGACGAGCCTGAGCAGTGTTCCCGCGCCGGGGATGGCCAGCAGTCGGCCGAGGCCGTGGTGCGCGAGTTTGCCCGCCGCGGTGGCAAGCAGGACGAGGCCTCGCGGTTCGACAGGGCGTTCGGCGCTGGGGCGCCCCAAGTAGGCCAGCGCCGTCATTCCGCCCATCGAATGGCCCACCAGGGTCAAACGCCCGGCTACATTGAGCGTTCTGAGGACCTCGGCGAGGTCACCAGCCAACTGGTCAATGTGGTAGGTGTCGGCGTGGGCGTGGCTGGATCGGCCGTGGCCTCGGTGGTCGTAGCTGATTACCCGGACGCTGTCGCCGTAGCGGTGCAGTAGGTGATTGATCTGGTTGGACCAGACCGCGTCGCTCACGCATAACCCATGGAGCAGCACGACCGTGTGATCCGCTGATGCGTGACCGAAGTCGCGCACCGCCAACTCGACGCCGTCGCCGGTCAACACGGTCATCTCGGTAGGCCGTAGCCGTCGTGGGGTGGGGTGGGCCCTTCGGCGCCCGCTCGCGACTGTCGGCGTCGTCTGGGGGATCGTCTGATTCGCGGGGTACATGCCGTGACTCCTTTTCGCTTTCCTCACAGACTCGTGGGCTCGGATGAGAGTGACCCCATTCGGTATATGAGAGACCTTTCATGACAGGTCCCGCGGCCTGACCGGAGTGCAGCAGGCCTTCTCCGACGCCCACGCCGGGCTACGGGCCGCCATCGAGGCCGTGATGATCGGATCCTCCTGACAAAGATGTCGCGTCCATTTCCTGCGCAACCTGCTGGCCGAGGTCCCCAACGGCTCCGCGGAGATGGTGGCCTCGGCGATCCGCACTATCAGCAAGGAAATCAAGCGCCGCACCGCCGTCGTCGGAGTCTTCCCCAGATTCCGCCGCCCTGCTCGACATCAGTGAACGGAACACCGAAACCATTGCCCCCACAGCCGCTCTCACGGCATAGTGAACAACCGCAGAGCCTGAACGCGCGACAGCTCTTACACCACGCCAGGGGATGTAACCGACAAAGGCCAGTCCGTTGTGCGCGATGACCGAGAGGCGACAGGAATTCTGGTGACTCGACATCAGCCCACCGGCCGTACCGCGCTGACGGGATCCATCCCGACAGTGGCACGTGCAGGTCTGACTGCCCTCCTCGGCGGAGCCGCTGCCGTTGTGGGGTGGCAACACAGGAGATACCTGCGAATCCGGCGCACCGTCATACACGATGACCAGCCGATTGTTCAGCCGCGCGGCGCCTTCCACGCTCTGATGTTCCTCACCGCGGCACCCGGCGCGGATGCAGTGGACGAGGTGCAGACTCTCCGGAACTCGATCGACGACTCGCAGGCCAGATGGATCTACGCTGGGAAAGCCGTATTTGCTGCGCGTCATTCGACGCAGCTCGGCGAAAAGTGCTGGGATGCAGTCGTATTGCTTCAGTACCCTTCACGCGGCGCCTACGAACACCATGCACAGTCAGCGCAGATGCGCCAGGCGCTGGACCCATTTGAGGACCATTACATCCAGGGCTTCCAGCGTTGGGCGCTTGCAAGCGCCGTCGCCCCGCTGCTCCTGCTGGTGTTGCGAGGCGCTCAGGTCATAGGGCGGCGCCCGTCGCACTTTCCCTTCCGCCGAGCGCGAGACCGGGACATGGTCCTGCCGGCCGAGCAGATCGCGACTCGGCTCCGCGCTGAATCGGAGTTGGGGAGCCGGGGCATCGTCATCGTGAATCTGGTCAAGAACGGCACCCGTGAGCAGCAGAAGGCGAATCGCCGGTATGCGATCGCGATGTTCGGGGCCATGGCCGAGGGCGGTTACGGCCCGATGCATCTCGGTAAATCCGTCCAAGTCGAGAAGGACTACGACTTCGATACCGTCGCGCTCGTCTACTACCCCGGGGTGGAGTTCTTCATCAGCCTGGCGCAGAGCGACTACTTCCAGTCCATCGTCGGCGACAAGCAGGTTGCAGATACCCAGGCGGTGATCACCGTGCCGATCGCGAGTCGCATGTAGGGGACGTGGCCGAGCAATGCCTTCCACCGGGCGCCCACCCGACGAAGCCGGATGTGCGCTTGATGGCGGACGGGAGCCGAATCCTCTCAAGGTTGCCGGCTCCGGGGCATGGATCAGCAGATGGACGCTGAAGCGATCGGCGGGCACCTGCAGCCAGTTCGCCCCGGCACTGTTGTAGACCGTCAGTGACCATGGCCCGCCCGGGGCGGTGGGGTCGGGCCGACCCCGATCTGGGCCGATGTTGCCGACATCGCGGCATCCTGTTCGGGCGTGAGCCCCGTCCGGATTTTTCGCGTCGAACAATTCAGCGAGCTGGGCCCGGGCGGATGGGCGTGGCAGGCATGGTGCGGGCTATGACCCCGGAGAGCGTCTGGATCGGCGCCGAGCCGGACCCGGTCGGCAGAGTCAGCACGACATACGTCGGCCGATCCACGCAGACCCAGGTGCTGCGCGCGGAGCTGGGGTCGTCCAACCGGAACCACTGGACCGGCTGGCCGGCTCCGACGTCGACGAGTTGCAGTGGCGAACCCACGACGAACTCGGCCGGCCGTTCCAGGCCGCAGCGCAGGATGACCGGGTCGGCGCTGTGAACATCCACGTCGTCCGCAGCCGGGCGCCACGCGGCGGTTCCGGCCGGCGTGGGTTCGGCCGTGGGTGCGCGGTCGAAATCGCCGAGTCGGTCGGGCAGGGTTGCCAGCAGTGCCCGGCACTCCGAGCTCTCGGCCTGGGGTGCGGGGACGGCGGCGATGACGACCGGCTGGGGCTCGGTACGACGAGTGGCGGCGACCGCCAGAACCGCGGCGAGCCCCCCAACGGCCACGACGAGTGCGGCAATCATCAGGGCGCGAGGGGGAGCGTCGCTCTCCGGGGCGTCCTGCACGGGCTCTCCTCCTAGACTGGCGTGCTCAAGGTACATGAGGGTGCATGAGGGTGGAGGTCTCGAGTCGTGGCGGCAGATGGTCCCACCCTGCAGCAGAGCGGCGAATTCGCCGTCATTGCGCGACTCGTGGGGGGACGCGGACCACTTGCCGGTGTCCCGATAGGTCCCGGCGACGACGCCGCGGTGGTCGACGCCCCGGACGGCCGCGTTGTTGTCACCACCGACATGCTCGTCGAAGGCAGGCACTTCCGCCTGGACTGGTCCACGCCGCACGACGTCGGCCGAAAGGCGGTCGCGCAGAACGCCGCCGACATCGAAGCGATGGGTGCGCGGGTCACCGCGTTCGTCGTTGCGTTCGGGGCTCCCGCCGACACGCCCGTCTCGGCGGCGGAAGCCCTCACCGCCGGCATGTGGCTGGAAGCGGGCGCCGTGGGTGCCGGGATCGTCGGTGGAGACCTGGTGGCCAGCCCCCAGTGGGTGGTGTCGGTCACGGCGTTGGGCGACCTCGGCGGCCGAGCGCCGGTGCTGCGCGGTGGAGCGCGGCCCGGTGCGGTGATCGCCGTGGCAGGTGAGCTGGGGCGGTCGGCCGCCGGACTTGCCCTTCTGCACAGCGGAATGGGTGGGTTTGAGGAGATTGGGCGGCGTCACCGGGTGCCGTGCCCGCCGTACGGTCAGGGTCGGATAGCTGCCGAGGCCGGGGCTTCGGCGATGACCGACGTCTCCGACGGATTGCTCGCCGATCTCGGACACATGGCGGCGGCGTCCGGGGTGGTGATGGACCTGAACACCGAGGCCTTGCGGGCAGACGTCGACACGGTCGCCGCAGCGGCCGGGGCGGCCGGAGCCGATCCGTGGTCGCTGGTGCTCGGCGGAGGCGAGGATCATGCTCTGGTGGCGTGTTTCCCAGGCGCGCCACCGCGGGGGTGGCGGGTGATCGGCGCCGTACGGGCCGGCCCGGCCGCGGTTGTGGTGGACGGGCAGAGTTGGCCAGGGCCGGCTGGGTGGGACTCGTTCGGCTGAACGGTAGGTTGGCACCTCGTGAGCGCGCGACCCCTGAGCGAACTGGTCGATCCCGGCTGGGCGAAGGCACTGGAACCGGTGAGCGACCAGGTGGCCGCGATGGGGGACTTCCTGCGCGCGGAAGCCGCGGCAGGTCGGCGCTACCTGCCGGCCGGACAGAACGTTCTGCGCGCGTTCACGTTTCCCTTCGATGCCGTTCGGGTTCTCATAGTCGGGCAGGACCCGTACCCAACGCCGGGACACGCGGTGGGGCTGAGCTTCTCGGTGGCCCCGGATGTACGTCCGGTGCCGCGCAGCCTGGCCAATATCTTCACCGAGTACAGCGCAGACCTCGGTTACCCGGAACCGTCCAACGGCGACCTGACGCCATGGGCGAAGCGCGGTGTGATGTTGCTGAACCGGGTGCTCACCGTCCGGCCGGGTGCCGCGGCCTCACACCGTGGCAAGGGTTGGGAAGCGGTCACCGAGTGTGCCATTCGGGCGCTGGCGGCCCGTGACGAGCCGATGGTGGCGATCCTGTGGGGGCGCGATGCGGGGACGCTCAAACCGATGCTGGCCGGTGCGGGTGCCGCGATCGAGTCGCCGCACCCGTCGCCGCTGTCGGCGAGTCGCGGATTCTTCGGCTCACGGCCGTTCAGCAGGGCCAACGAGTTGTTGGCCGGAATGGGCGCCGAACCGGTGGACTGGCGTCTGCCCTGAAGCGGCGTTTAGCCGCGGGTGACCTTGCCCGCCTTCAGGCATGACGTGCAGACGTTCACGCGCTGCTTGTTGCCGCCCGGGCGGGTCGTCGCGTGGACGGTCTGGATGTTCGGATTCCACCGGCGGTTGGTCCGGCGGTGCGAGTGCGACACCGACTTACCGAACCCGGGGCCCTTCCCGCAGATGTCGCACACGGCAGCCATGTCGAACTCCTCAAGTCTGAATCGGTGGGCTCACGGACGCGCCTACGCGTCGGCCCGGCAATCTCGTCAGGATACCGGCATTGGGAACCGAACCGCAAAGTGGCCGTCGTGAACACCCGACTTGGCCCGTCGGCCGGTCTGGTTAGGCTGACGCCGAGGTGTGGGAGCAGGCGCCGACAGCGATCAGCGGCCGACAGGGATCAGGGGCCGACAGTGATCAGGGGCCGACAGGGAGGTGCGATGCCGGATCGGCGATTGGACGCATCGGCCCTTTTGGACTGGGCTGATGCCGCCGTTGCTGGTCTGCTGATCCACGCCGAGGAGATCAATCGTCTCAACGTGTTCCCGGTGGCCGACTGTGACACCGGCACCAACATGGTGTTCACCATGCGGACCGCACTGGCCGCAGCGCGCCCAGCAGCCGGTTCCGGCGACGTGACCCGGGTGGCCGCGGCGCTGTCCGACGGCGCTGCGCACGGCGCCCGGGGCAATTCCGGGGTGATCCTGTCCCAAATCCTGAAGGCCCTTGCCGACGTCACTGCCGACGCCGCACGGGATACCGATCTTGCGGACGTCGACGCTCGGCTGCTCGGAGCCGTCCTGCGCCACGGGTTCGTCCTGGTGGTGGCGGCGATGGGAGGCCCGATGGTGGAAGGCACGGTGGCGTCGGTGCTGCAGGCCACTGCCGAGGTGGTCGAGCAGCAGGCCGCCGACGGAGCCGGACTGGGCTCGGTGCTGGGTGCGGCGAGCCACGCCGCGGCAACCGCGCTGGAACGCACAACCGCCCAGCTGGACGTACTGGCCCGGGCTGGCGTGGTCGACGCGGGAGGCCTCGGATTTCTCATTCTGCTCGATGCGTTGACCGCCACGATCACCGGCCGGGAGCCCCACCGCCCCGCCTACCGGCCTGCGGCCGCGGCCCCGGACACGCCGGAGATTCCAGGCCCGGAGTTCGAGGTGATGTACCTGTTGAGCGGGTGTGACGCCGGCTGCGTGAGCAATGTGCGTTCGGCGCTGGAGAGCTTGGGCGACTCGGTGGCTATCGCACCCTCGACCGCAGACCGGTACTCCGTGCACGTGCACACCGACGATGCGGGCGCCGCGATCGAAGCGGGCCTGGCCAGCGGCCGGGTGAGCCGGATTCGGATCTCCGCGCTGGCTACCGGTCGGGTATCCCCGGGCGGCTGGAGCCGAGACCGTGCTGTACTGGCCGTGGTCGACGGCGACGGTGCCGCCGACCTGTTCAGGACCGAGGGCGCCTACGTCCTGCGCCCGGACGCCGAGTTGATCGACCCGGCCAACGGTGTCAGCGCGGACGAACTGCTGCGCGCGCTGGTGGACACCGGTGCCGCGCAAGTAATGGTGTTGCCCAACGGTTACGTCGCGGCCGAGGACCTGGTGGCCGGCTGCGCTACCGGTATCGGGTGGGGCATCGACGTGGTGCCACTGCCTGCCGCCTCGATGGCCCAAGGCCTGGCTGCCCTGGCCGTCCACGATCCCGACCGACAGGCGGTCGACGACGGTTACGCCATGGCTCGCGCGGCAGCGGGCGCCCGGCACGGGTCGGTACGGGTGGCCACCGAGACGGCGTTGACGTGGGCGGGAACCTGCCAGCCGGGTGACGGGCTGGGAATCGTCGGAGACGAGGTGGTGGTGGTCGCCTCAGATCTTCGAGTCGCGGCCACCAAATTGATCGACCTGCTCCTGGGCTCGGGTGGAGAGTTGGTCACGGTTTTGATCGGTGCCGGGTTGATCGGTGCCGGGTTGATGGGTGCCGACCTGGACACCGCGGCAGCGGAGGTGGGAGACGTGCTTGCCGAGCACGTTCACCGACGCCACCCGGGGGCTGAGTTCGTCAGCTACTGCACCGGACATCGCGGCGACGTTCTGCTGATCGGGGTCGAGTAGCGGTGGCGACGTTGACCGACCGGCTTGACGGCCTGCTGGGTGCCAAAGCCGCCCGCCTGCTCGACGAGGTCTTCGGAATTCGTACTGTCGGCGAGCTGCTGCGCCACTATCCGCGGAAATACGTTCAGGGGATGACGGTCCTCGGCGACGGGCCGGGAGAAGACCGGATACAGCCCGAGGAGGGCGAGCACGTCACCCTCGTCGGCGTCATCGCGACCGCCAAGGAACGCAAGTCCGCTCGCCCGCCGTACCGCGATTACCTCGTCGTCACCCTGACCAACCGGGTCACGGCCACCTTCTTCAATCCCAGATACATCAAGGACAGCCTGGTCGAAGGTGCCAAGCTGATGCTCTCCGGTGAGGTCGGCTTCTTCAAGGGCGCCATGCAACTGACGCACCCGGACTTCCTGGTGCTCAATTCGCCCAAAGGGCGTGCCGTCGGCAGCAAGTCGCTCAAAACCATTGCCACCGTTGCCGGGGCCTCGGGCAGCGGCGAGATCGACATGTCGGTGTTCGAACGCGATTTCTTCCCGATCTACCCGGCCAGCGCCAAACTGCAGAGCTGGGACATCTACGCCTGCGTGCGGCAGGTTCTCGACGTTCTCGATCCGATTCCGGAAACCCTTCCGGAAAGGGTTCTCCGACAGCGCAATCTGGTTTCCGAGGACACCGCGTTGCGGGCCATCCACATCGCGGAGAAGGAGGCCGAGCGTGAGCGGGCGCGGGAGCGGCTGACCTTCGACGAGGCCGTCGGCCTGCAGTGGGCTCTGACCCAGCGCCGTCACGGCGACCTGGCCGCATCCGGCCCGGCCGCGCCGCGGCGTACCGACGGTCTGGCCGCTGCGCTGACCGAACGGCTGCCCTTCCAGCTGACGGCCGGCCAACTCGAAGTGCTCGAGGTCAAATCCGCCGAGTTGGCCTCGACCCGACCGATGAACCGGCTGCTCCAGGGAGAGGTGGGCTCGGGCAAGACCATCGTTTCGGTTCTGGCCATGCTGCAAATGGTCGACGCCGGCTACCAGTGCGCCATGCTTGCGCCGACGGAAGTCCTTGCCGCCCAGCACGCTCGGTCCATCCGCGACGTTCTGGGCCCACTGGCGATGGCAGGCCAGCTCGGCGGTGCGGACAGCGCGACGAGGGTGGCGCTGCTCACCGGGTCGATGTCGGCCGGGCAGAAGAAACAGGTACGCACCGAGGTGGCGGCGGGTGAGGCCGGCATCGTGATAGGCACCCACGCATTGCTTCAGGACGCCGTCGAGTTTCACCGGCTCGGCTTGGTGGTGGTCGACGAGCAGCACCGCTTCGGTGTCGAGCAACGAGACCGATTGCGCGCCAAGGCACCTGAAGGCCTCACGCCCCACCTGCTGGTGATGACGGCCACCCCGATCCCGCGCACCGTAGCCCTGACCGTCTACGGCGACCTGGAGACCTCGACGCTGCGCGAACTGCCGCGGGGCCGCCAGCCGATCGCCACCAACGTCATTTTCGTCAAGGAGAAGCCGGCTTGGATGGACCGCGCCTGGCGGCGGGTTGCCGAGGAGGTGGCAGCCGGTCGGCAGGCCTATGTCGTCGCCTCCCGCATAGATGAGAACGACAAAGCGGCCGGTGATCAGGGCGGACCTCCGCCGATCACCGTCGTCAGGCTTCACGAAATGCTTCGCGGTGGTCCGCTCGCCGGGCTGCGGTTGGGCCTCATGCACGGCCGCCTGCCGGCTGAGGAGAAGGACGCGGTGATGGCCGCCTTCCGGGCTGGCGAGATCGACGTGCTGGTCTGCACCACCGTGATCGAAGTGGGCGTCGACGTGCCCAATGCGACGGTGATGGTTGTGATGGACGCCGACCGGTTCGGGATCAGCCAGCTACACCAACTACGCGGGAGAATCGGTCGTGGTGAGCATGCCAGCCTGTGTCTGTTGGCAACCCGGCTCCCTGAGCATTCCAAGGCCGGTGAGCGACTCAAGGCAGTGGCGGGCACGCTGGACGGCTTTGCGTTGGCGGACTTGGATCTTCAGGAACGGCGTGAGGGAGATGTGCTGGGGGAGAACCAGTCCGGGCGGTCGATCACGTTGCGGTTCCTGTCGTTGGCCGACCATCTGGATGTCATCCTGGCCGCCCGGGAGCTGAGCGAGTATCTGTACCGAACCGAGCCCGCCCACCGAGGGATGGCGCTGCTGGCCGAACAGTTCACTGGTGCGGACCGCATCGACTACCTGGACAAGGCGTGAAGCAACGCACCCTGCTCTGGTTGGCCGGAATGGCGGGAGTCGCGGTAATCGTTGCCGCCCAGGTGGTTTCGGCGCAGCACTCCGATCGGAGTTCGTCGAGTCGGGCTCCGGCGGTGCGGCCGGGTAGCGACGTCCTGGCCGGGACGGTGGTAGTCGATGCCCGGGTACGTGGATCCGATTATCGCCGTGACGCTTTCGGAAGGGCCTGGGACGACGATAACGACGCTCCGGGCGGCCGCAACGGGTGTGACACCCGTGACGAGATCCTGGCCCGCGACTTGTCCGATACGACCTATGTGTCGACGAAACGCTGCCCCCGGGCCGTGCGCAGCGGCACCCTGCGCGATCCGTATACCAATGCCACCGTCGCCTTCCTGCGCGGCGACCGGGTTGGCGCCGCAGTCCAGATCGATCACATCGTTCCGCTGGCGTTCGCCTGGGACATGGGTGCCCGGGACTGGGCCCCTGAACTCCGCAAGAGGTTCGCCAACGACCCGGCGAATCTGATCGCGGTAGCCGGGAGTGCCAACCAGGACAAAGGCGATCTGCCACCGGGGGAGTGGATGCCACCCAATCGGGCCTTCTGGTGTCAGTACTCCACACAGTTCATCGAGGTCGTCCGCGGTTACCAGCTTGCCGTCGATGCCGCGTCGGCGGGGCGGTTGCGGGACGCGATACGAACCTGCCCCGCCGGGTAAGTCCGGCGGGGCAGGTTGGCGTTTTTACGCGTCAGCTGGCGCGTGATGCGGCGGATCGTGCCGCACCCTTGGCGGCCCGCTTCGAGGCCGACTTACCGGCGTGGCTGCCGGTGCTGGCGCTGCGGCCGGCCTTGCGGCTGGAGGCCGGGGCGCCGCTGTCGCCGCCTGACCTGGGGGCGGTCACCTTCGGCGTCGGGGCGTCGTCGGCCGGTGCGTCGGTCGTCGCCGAGTCCGGTGCCGCGACAGCTGAAGCCGAAGCGGCAACCCGCTGGCTGGCCAAGGTCGGTACCGGAATGCCGGGCTTGAGGGGGTTGCCGTTGCGCTTCCAGCCGATCGAGCTGGCGACTGCCCAGTCAAGACCCATCACTGAACCGATCGCGCCCGCGGGAACGCCGGCAATGGTGACCGTCGTGTCGGGGTCGAGTTGCACGGCGGTGTCGACGGCGTTGAGCAGCGATCCGCCCGGGCTAAGAACCCCACCCATGGCGAGTCCGAACTTCGTTACTGACGCCGGGAAGCCCAGCAGCGGCGCCACCCAGGTCAGATCCAGAACCGGGCCGCCGTTGAGGAAGGCGCCGGTCATTACCGCCGGGATGTTGAGCGCTGTGTTGAGTGCATCGGACCACTTGAGGGTTTTCAGGGAGGCGATGATGTCGGTGACGCTCTGGCGCAAGGCCAGCAGGGGGCCAAGAGCCGGCCCGATCACTCCGGCTGCGATCCCGGTCAAGGACGTCGTCATGATGTCGACCAAGCCTTGCGGGACGTCGGGCGCCAAAACAGGCAACAGCCCGTAGACCAGCGCATGGTCATCGTTGAGCGTTGTCGTGTCCGGCGCGAACGGGGCCTTCAGGGCGGCGGCGGAGTTGTTGACGAACTGGTTCCAGATCTTGAAGACGTCGGGCAGTTCGGTACCGAATTCCAGCCAGTTGGCAGCGGCCTGTTGCAGCGAGGCCACTGGCGCTCCGACTGTCTTGCCATCGCCGGCGTTCGAGTCGTTCGGGCCCAGGAAGCTATTGAGCAGGTTTGCCACGTTGGTTTCGGTGTCGTTGAACACCTGCAGCCAGGGGGTAATGACATCGATAGCGGTGAGCTGCACTGCCTGTGAGCTGGTCAGTGCTGACGGCAGGCCGGCACCGCGGTCCAGGGGCTGCAGGGGGCTCAAGGCGAGTGCGCCCACCCCGAGAGCCGCCACGCCAGCGGTGAGATACGAGCGAGCTGAGACGTCCATGACGTTGCTCCCTTTCCTGAGATGTGACTGACAGAACCAAGGTTACTCTCAGCTTTTTCTCAGCGAAAGAGGGAATCTCAGAAAAAATCTATTTTTTTCTCAGGAAATTTGTTACTGGGCCGCTGGATCGGTGCGGAATCTGGTGCCGTTCTCAAGGCCATTGATGGCGTCCATCTCGGTTGCCGTCAGTTCGAAGTCGAAAACGTCGAGGTTCTCGCTCATATGCGAGGCGTCTGCCGAACTCGGCAGCACGACGTTGCCGAGTTGGACATTCCACCGAATCAGCACTTGCGCAGGCGACTTCCCGTGGGCTGTAGCAGTGGACGCGATCACCGGATGCTCCAGCAGACGGCCCATTCCCAGCGGGGTGTGGGCGGCGGTGACGATTGAGTGCGAGGCGTGCACGGCCCGCAACTCGGCCTGGTTGAGAAGCGGGTGCAGTTCGATCTGGTTGACCGCGGGTGTGAAGTAGGTCAGGTCGATGATGTCCGACAAGTGCTCGGGCGAGAAGTTGCAGACCCCGATCGACCTGGTGTTGCCGACCTCCTTGGACTTCATGATCCCGCCCCATGCGTCGATGTACTTGCCCTCGGACTGGGACGGCCAGTGGATCAGGTACAGGTCCACGTACTCCAGGCCGAGACGGGCCAGGCTGGCTTTGCACGCGTCTTGGGAGGACTGGAAGCCCTGGTCGGCGGTTGCCAACTTGGTGGTGATGAAGAGATCTTCACGCGGGATGCCCGACGCGGCAACCGCCCGGCCGACTGCCTCCTCGCGCCCATCTGCGGGGACGGTGTCGATGAGGCGGTAGCCAGCGGCCAGGGCGGCCGTCACGGCGGCCTCAACCTGGTCCGGCGGCAACTCCGAGACGCCGAGACCGAGCACCGGCATGGTGTGGTCGTCATTGAGTGTGACGGTGGGCGTCATGTCACCTGCCTGTAAGTCGGATCTGGGGGATCGGATCACCGAATCGGACTTGACGATAGTCCTGAGCCCTGCAGATTCCGGAGCAGGGCCGTTCGGACCGGGTCGGGCTCAGGCGCCTGTCGTAAGCTGCCGGGCAGGTCGGGCGTCGGCCACACCGACCAAGGAGGCGGCCATGGCAGCGGACAGGGCCGGCGGTCGGCGCGTCAAGCAGCGCGCCCTCAACGCCGGAAACCGGTTGGGGGTCAAGGTCCTTCCGCGTCTTCCGGACCAGGTCAAGAGGGCGTTGTCGGGTGGCCGCACCGTCACCATCGACGGCAATACCCTCGATCCCATGCTGCAGGTCTTGCTTGCCACGCAGCGGGCTGCCGGGATCGCCGGGCTGGTGGTCGCCGACGACGCGGCGGCGACCAGGGCCGCCAACATCGAGCTGGCCAAAACCCTCGATCAGTCCGACATCCGGGTCGCCGCAATCAGACCGGTGTCCATTCCCGGACCCGCCGGCGTCATCCCGGGCCGCCACTACCGGCCGCCTTTGGCCCAACCCCATGACCCGAGACCGGCTCCGCTGCTGGTCTACTACCACGGCGGTGGGTTCGTCTTTGGCAACCTCGACACCCACGACTCGGTGTGCAGGATGATCTGCCGAGACGCGGGCGTGCATGTACTCGCCATCGACTATCGCCTGGCGCCCGAACACCCCGCGCCCGCTGCGGTAGAGGACGCCCGCGCCGCCTATCTGTGGGCCCGGGAGCATGCCGGCGATCTCGGTGCCGACCCTCGTCGGGTTGCGGTGGGCGGTGACAGTGCCGGCGGTTGCCTGGCCGCAGTGGTCACCCGCGAGGCGCGCGACGCCGGTGACCCGATGCCGTCGCTGCAGTGGCTGATCTACCCGGTGACAGACTTCCGCGGCCTCACCCGCTCGCGCACGTTGCTGGGGGAGGGGTTCCTGCTGACCAAGCACGACATGGACTGGTTCCAGGAAACCTACCTGGGTGGCTCGGGCCTGGATGTGACCGATCTCCGGGTGTCGCCACTGCTGACCGAGGATCTTTCCGGTCTGTCACCGGCTCTGGTGATCACCGCGGGATTCGACCCGCTCCGCGATGAGGGGGCGCAGTACGCCGCCAGACTGCGTGAGGCCGGCGTTCTCGTCGATCATCGGCAGATGGGGTCGATGATCCATGCCTTTATCAACCTCAATGTGCTG
>JAGQTV010000072.1 GCA_020438845.1 Mycobacterium sp.
GGATCTACTGACGTTGTAGTGGGTCATTTCCGTCCTGGTAGTGCTGGGCAGAGACCGCCTCGGGTGAGCATGGCCATGGCGATGAGTGCGTCGGGGCTGTGGAATCCGTAGGCGCGCTTGGTCAATGCCCGCAGGTGGGTGTTGGTGGCTTCGGACTTCGCGTTGGACAGTCCGTGATCGAGGGTGTTCCAGATCAGGTTGCGGTAGCGGCGGATGGTGCGAGCCAGGGTCACGAACTCGGGGATGCGCGAGTGCGACGCCCACGACAGCCACCCGGCCAGTAACTGCCGGCCGGTTGCTCCTTTGGCCCGGAACACCTCGCGTAGTTGCTCTTTGAGCAGGTAGGACCGGTACAGGGCGGCGTTGGTGTCGGCGATCGCCGCGAGGCTGGTGCGCTGCTCACCGGTCAGGTCGGCCGGGTTCTTGCGCATCGCCCACATCGCGTGCCGATCGCGGATCCCGGCGCGGGTCATGGTGCGCACCCGCACCTTGTCCAAGGCCTTGAGCGCCCAGGCCACGACATGGAAAGGGTCCAGGCAGATCAGTGCTTGCGGTGCGCGTTGGGCCACCAGAGTGTGGATCCACGCCGCTCCGTCGCAGGACACGTGGGTCAACCGGGCCGCCCGCGCGGCTCCGAGTTCATCGAAGAACCGGCCCAGGGTCTCGCTGTTACGGCCCTCGCCGGCCCACACCAGCCGGCCGGTGGCGTGGTCGACCACGCAGGTCAGATAGCGGTGCCCCTTGCGGTAGGCGATCTCATCGATGCCGATCCGGGTCAGCCCATCGAGCAGATCGTTGGTGTCGCGGCCATCGGCGACCACTCGGGCCACGATCGCGGCCACGGTGCGCCACGCGATGCGCAGCAGCACGGTGAGCACGCTCAATGCAGTGTGGGCGGCAAGCCACGCGCAGGTGTCTTCGAAAGCCCAGGTGTGCTTCGCGCCCGGACGCGCCCACGGCACATGGGCCACCACCACCCCATGCTCGACACACGCCACCCGCGGGGCCGCGGCCTGCAGATAAGCCTTGGTGGTCCCGACGTCCAGAGTGCGCCACCGCCGCGGCGCGTCCCCACCACGGCCCCCCGCGTCATAGCCCGGACACCGCTTCCGACACCGCGAGCAGCGGCCCGCCTGCGATGCCCTCGGCCGCACCGAGAACACCAGCACCTCGGTGGACCTCAGGCGCTTGCGGCCTGTGGTCTCGGTCTCGATCATCACGTCCTCGATCACCATGTTCTGGTCCCCGAGCGCGGTCGCGAATACCCTGGACATGCGCAACGCCGTAACTCCTTCTTCGCTTTGAACCTTGAATCAGTCCAAAACGTAAGCAGGACACGGCGTTGCGCCCCAAACCGCCAGGTAAACGACCCACTACAACGTCACAAGAGCCTGATTTGGCTGTTATCGGGAATGTCCACGCTCTCGGTCAACTCGACAACGACCGACCGCGGGTCGCGGTTGACCGCCGCGATGGCCCCGGCGATTTCGCCGGCAACCCCCACGTTTACCAGGGTGAGCGCCGAGCAGTTGATCGCCAAGCTCAGGCCGGGTTTGGCACTCATGCGTTGCAATGCGTCCCTGGCCACCCACATATCCAAACTGTGGATCAGCCCACCCTCTTCAGCGGTACTGATGAACTCGAACGGCGGGACCAGCCCCCGTTCGGGGTGCCGCCAACGAACCAGTGCCTCGTAGCCGCTCAGCGTGGGGCCGCCTGGATTCAGAGCCCAGATCGGTTGGAAATGGGTCGTGAGTTGGCCTGTTCCGATGGCGTCGCGCAACTCCTCGACCCGTTGCTCCAGTCCGGCACGTCGGGCGCGGCGGGTTGCGTACATATCCTGATCGGCGCGGGCCAGGAACTCTTCGCAATCGCGCAACCAGGCATCGGAAACCGCGTAACCGATCGAACAGGACGCCGTCAACGTGACACCTTCCACGATCACCGGGTCGCGCACGGAACGTCCCAGGCGACTGGCTACGTTTGCCACCCCGGCGGGCTCACATTCGGCCAGTAGGACTGCGAACTCATCTCCACCGACCCTGCCTACTTGGCCACCGTCAGCATTCGAGGTCTGGACCAGCTTCTCGGCAATGGCACACAGGAACCGGTCCCCCAGCCGGTGGCCATACACGTCGTTGACCATTTTGAAGCCATCGATATCGATGAACAACACCGCAGATGGCCGGTCGGGGTGGATATTCAGCGCCTCCTGAACGTGATCGAGAAACCCTCTGCGGTTCAAGACCCCGGTCAATGGATCCCGTTCCGCCAGGTAGGCCAGTTCCTCATTCTTAAGTTCCAGGTCACGTTGGGCTTCGCGTATTTCAGTGAGGTCGGTGATGAAGCCAAACACCCTGTGTTCGTCGTCCAAGTCGACCCGAACAGCGTCCACTTTCACCGGGACCGACCTGCCGTCGGCTGCCACCAGAACGGTGTCGACGGAGGCGTCCTTTCTCGTTCCTGACAACAGCTCATCCAGGACGGCCGCGTTGCTGGCAACATACTCGGGATCGCTCAGCGTCCACACCGATTCACCGTCTGTGATGGCTAGAGGGGACTTCCCGACCAACGCCGAGAAAGCGGGATTGACGTCTGTCACTCTGCCGGACTGATCCCCGACCACCATCCCGACAGGAGAACCCTCGAACGCCAACTCGTAGAGACGGGCACTTCTGTCGACTGCCACAGCCGCCTCACGCAGCCGATCCTGGTCCAACCGATCGGTTCGTCGGGCCAGAAGCAGCGTGGCGGCCGCTACCGCGACGACCGACACCACCAGGCCGAACTGATGGCCCCAATGCGCCTCCGCGGAATGTTGTTCCACGAACTGGGCGAGGGAGGCGATGAGGATCATCACGACAAGGAGCAAGGGCATCCAGGTCCGGGCGACCCGACCACCGGCCAGCGGGGAGGCAAACAACTTGGCCCAGCCGCGGTCGGTCGTCACGATCAGAAAAGCCACTCCCAACAACAGGTGAGCCGTCGCGGTCGGAACCGCCATCTGGGTCAGGATGCCAAATACGTGCCCCGACATCGCCGGCACCTGCAACAGGTAGCCCATCTCTGCGACAGTTCCCACGATGATCACCACCAGGGCGAGCCCCTGCCGAAGGTTCGGCGCCCTTCTGGTCGCCAACAGGACTCCGGCGATCCCCAGGAGGACGAAGTCGAACGCGGTATTCAGCCCCATCCGGCCCGGGAACGCGGTCATTGCAGCAGCCCCGGACTCGGCGGCCAACAACTCGTCGAAACCAGACCACAATGCGTGCAGCAGGTACTCGCAAGAGGTGACCGCGCCGATGACCAGCACCGCCACTGCCGTAACCAAGGTCCACCAGGGGCTCCATCTTCGGGCCACCGCAATGACGACCACACCGCTGAGACCAATCCCGACCGCCGTGTTGGCCTTCATGGTGACCTGCCCCGGGATCAGCGAAGCCACCGACGGATGACCGAGCCACCACCCCACTGCCAGGACAACAACCCCGACGGCGACCGAAAACCAACCAATAACCTGCGCCACGAGGGCCAAGCGGGCAACCATGCGCGACCGACCCGACCCCAGGTCAGCCCATTTCGGGGTTCGTAGATTCGATGTTGCTCGCCTCAGCCGCGCACCAGAAACGGGCAGCTTTGCGTCGCTCACCGAAACAAGTCTGGCACGGTTCGGCCAACAACTCGGTCAACCGCGAGAACTGGCTCTCACAGTTGTGGACTTCGGTCCCTACCCTGGAGAGCGGGCGGGGTGGTCGGATTGCTTTAGAGCCATGTGCGTCAAGAGGGGGACGAGATGACCAGAAGCATCAGGCGACAACAGCCGCGCCGGGTCTTCAAGGATCGCCAGGAGGCCGGTCAGGTGCTGGCCGGGCTGTTGGAGGCCTACCGCGGCAGACCGGACGTGGTGGTGCTCGGCCTGGCCCGGGGCGGAATCCCCGTCGCCTACGAGGTAGCGCGCTCCCTGGGCGCGCCGCTGGATGCGTTCATCGTCCGCAAGCTCGGCGCCCCCGGCCATGAGGAGTTCGCGGTAGGGGCATTGGCCAGCGGCGGCCGCGTGGTGGTCAATGACGACGTGCTGCGCGGCCTGCGGATCACCCCTCAACAGTTGCGGGAGATCGCCGAACGGGAGGCCCGTGAGCTAATCCGCCGGGAAGCCGCTTACCGCGGCGGCAAGCCCCCGCTGGACGTCACCGGGAAGACGGTGATCCTGGTCGACGACGGGCTGGCCACCGGTTCCTCCATGCTGGCCGCCGTGCACGCGTTACGTGAAGCCAACCCGGCCGAGATTGTCATCGCCGTGCCCGCCGCCCCGGAGTCCACCTGCCGGGAGTTTGCCGGGATCGTCGAAGACGTGGTGTGTGCGTCGATGCCCACCCCGTTCCTGGCCGTTGGCGAATCGTTCTGGGATTTCACCCAAGTCAGCGACGCGGAGGTCCGTGAGTTGTTGGCCCGACCGATCACCGGTCCGGCCCAACCGACCGTGGTGACGAGCCCTGCCGAACTCGTGACCGCCGCAGCGATCGACTCCCCGGGCGGGGTGCCGCCGCGGGATGTGCTCGACGAGCTGATCGGGGACGCCCGGGTGGTGCTGATCGGCGAGAGCTCGCACGGCACCCACGAGTTCTATGCCGCCCGGGCCGAGATCACCAAGTGGCTGATCACCGAAAAGGGTTTCAACGCCGTTGCCGCCGAAGCGGATTGGCCCGACGCCTACCGGGTCAACCGTTACGTTCGCGGGCTTGGGACGGACGGTTCGGCGGAGGAGGCGTTACGCGGCTTCGAACGGTTCCCGGCGTGGATGTGGCGGAACACGGTGGTACGCGATTTCGTCGACTGGCTGCGCTGGCACAACGGTCGCTGCGCTGCCGACGGTCGGCGGCAGACTGGGTTCTACGGCCTGGACCTCTACAGCCTGCACCGCTCGATGCAAGAGGTGATCGGCTACCTCGACACCGTAGACCCGAAGGCCGCCGAGAGGGCCCGCGCCCGCTACGCCTGCTTCGACCACTCCGACGGCGACGACGGCCAGGCCTACGGCTACGCGGCGGCATTCGGCGCCGGGCCGCGTTGCGAACGCCAGGCCGTTGAGCAACTGGTCGACATGAACCGCAACGCAACGGAATACCTGAGCACCGACGGGCTACTGGCCGAGGACGAGTTGTTCTACGCCCAGCAGAACGCGATGACGGTGCGCAATGCCGAGGCCTACTACCGTGGCATGTTCAGCGGACGCGTGACCTCCTGGAACATGCGCGACAAGCACATGGCCCAAACCCTGCATGCCCTACAGGCCCACCTGGATAGGCATGACGGCCCAGAGCCGGCACGAATCGTGGTGTGGGCGCACAACTCCCACGTCGGAGACGCCCGCGCCACCGAAGTCTCCGCCGACGGCCAGCTGACAATCGGCCAACTGGCCCGCGAACACTACGGACAGGACTGCCGATTGATCGGGTTCTCCACGCACTCCGGCACGGTCACCGCGGCAACCGACTGGGGTGGGGTTGCCGAACACAAGGTGGTACGGCCGGCACTCCCCGGCAGCATCGAGGAATTGCTACACGAGACCGGCAAACCGGCCTTCATCGTCGCCATGCACGACGGCTCGCCGGCCGCCGCGGCACTCGAGGTGGTCCGACTGGGCCGCGCCATCGGGGTGATCTACCGACCCGAGACCGAGCGCCAGAGTCATTACTTCCATGTGCGCCCGTCCGACCAGTTCGATGCAATGATCCATATCGACGTCACCAGTGCGCTGGAACCGCTCGAGCCGACCAGCGTGTGGGTTGCCGGACAAAACCCGGAAACCTATCCGACCGGCCTATAAGGAAGGGTCCAGTTTGGGCGCCTCAGCTGACAAGCCTGACCAACCGGAGATCGCAGGGCACCAGATCGTCTCCCTGTGCATGAACCCGGCTCTGGACATCACAACCAGCACCCCAGACATCCGCCCGACCGACAAACTGCGCTGCCAGGGGGTCCGGTATGACCCCGGTGGCGGGGGAATCAACGTCGCCTTGGTCGCCGATGTGCTTGGCGTCCCAGCCCTCGCGGTGTTTCCGGCCGGCGGACCGGCAGGTCAGGTGGTGCACAGCCTTCTGGTGGCCGACGGTCTTGCCATACATCGCATCCCGATCGGCGGGTCTACCCGGGAGAGTTTTACCGTCAACGAGACCAGCACAACCCGCCAGTACCGCTTCGTGCTGCCCGGGCCGGAGCTGACGTTGGCCGAGCAGACCGAGTGTCTGTTGGCGCTGCGCCGGGCGGCCGCCACGTCGCGGGGAGGCAGACCGGAAGTGGTCGTGGCCAGCGGCAGCCTGCCCCCGGGCGTACCGCACGACTTCTACCAGGAGATCTCCAACACCTGTGCCGAAATGGGAGCGACCTTCCTGCTCGACACCTCCGGCGGCGGACTGACGAATATCAAATCCGGTGTGTTTCTGCTCAAGCCCAGCCTGCGGGAATTGCGAGAGGCCCTCGGGCAGGAACTGCAGACCGAGGCCGAACAGCTGGCGGCGGCCCGCGAACTCATCGCCCGGGGCGTGAGCCGATATGTCCTGGTGTCGATGGGAGTCGACGGGGCCCTACTGGCCACTCCCGATGGTGGCCACCGTTTTCCGCCGGTGGAAGTGCCGCCGGGCAGCGGTGTGGGTACCGGTGACGCGATGGTGGCGGGTGTTGCCGTGGGCCTCACCCGGGGTTGGCCACTGACCAGGGCGGTCAGGCTCGGAATTGCAGCTGGGGCGGCGATGCTGCTCACGCCGGGCAGCGCTCCCTGCACCCGCGAGGACGCCGAACGCCTCTTCAAAAAGACCGCGGAACCCGCCGTGATCAAGGTTGCTGCTGATTCCAGTGCGGATCGCTGATCCGATGAGTGGGAAATCGGAACTCGGAGTCATGCAATTCCCCACGCTTTCGAGCCGTTGATCAACCTGGCCTGTGGAGAGTTGGAAAGCTTCTCCACTGGTGTCGCGGTTGCTAATCTGCTTTGAGTCTGTGCATAGTCGATTGGATTTCAGGTAATGGGCGTCTTGACTTCACCGAAGACCTATACCGGGCTCGCAGCGTTTCAAGCCATCGATGCCCTAGCCTGCGCGGCTCAGGTGCCGCCCATCAAGAGAAGCCTCGATTCGGTCGGCTGCCCGGACAACGTTCGGCGAGTATTGCCAGCGGTCAAGGGGGCGGCAGCCGTCGGACTGCTTTCGGTGAGGTGGTTCCCGGGGCTCGCGAGGCTGACCACGGCGATGTTGACGCTGTATTTCATGTTGGCCGTCGGAGCGCACGTGCGCGCTCGCGACAAGGCCGTCAATGCAATTCCGGCGGCGGCTTTGCTGACCACGTTTGCGGTCATGACGTTCAAGGGTCCAGAGCCGTCGCAAGAGCCTTAGGCACGACCGCCACGATCGAGTTCGGCGATCATCCATGCCGGGAAGTCCACGTTCACCGGCCGATGCTCCTCACCGGGGCGCCGCGCCCGAGCGGTATCCAAAGCGGCCGCCATGTCCCCGCCGGCGTCGAATCGCTCGTCGAATTCCCTAGCCTTCATAAATCGTCACCTCGTTCTCTCGAGAGGGGCGTACCGAGATGATTCGTACGTGTTCATCCCGATAAGTCACCACAGCCGACCAAACCCGGCCGCCGATTCGACCGATCACCATCCACCGAGGCTCATCTGTCGTGCGCGCCGGAACCTCGATGCGGTGCGTATCCCGCCACAGTGTCTGCGCCTCGGTGAAGTCGATGCCGTGCTTGAGCAGGTTTGCCTCGCTTTGCGCCGACGGCCGTCAAACTTCAGTGTGGCGACCACATCGCGGACAGAGAACCGACAACGGCGTAAAAACTGTCGTCAAACCGCGCGCGCGGCACGGACTCAGCAAAATACCCGAAGTCATCTGCCTTCGGGTTTCTCTCTGTGGAGCTGAGGGGACTCGAACCCCTGACCCCCACACTGCCAGGAACAGGCACAACCGCTGAACAGGCAGTTCAGCGGCATTTTTGGGCTGTAGTTGGTGTCGTAAAGGTTGTCACTGTCGTCAGGGTTGTCGTCAAGATTGTCGTCAATCTTCAGGCGGCGGGATGATCATCCAACGCTCGCTGTCCGCGATGCCGTCGGGGTGGGCGTCGAGCACGGCTCGCATTGCCGCAGCCAGAGCATTGACAGCGGCGCGGGTTCGCGTCCGGGCCGAGGGCAGCAGGATCAGCCCGGGGTGAGTGCGGCCCATTGCCAGCCACTCGGCCGCGAGGGGACGAAAGTCCTTGATGTTGTTGGTGACCACCGCACGGCCTTCGGCGGTCGCGGTCTCTAAAAGTGCCCGGTCGCTGCACGCGACCAGGTCGTCGCGATCGGCGACGGCGACCACGTCGTAGCCGGCTTCACGCAGGAGCGCCGCGATCCGCGGCGAGAGGTGCTCATCGAGCAAAGCCTTCACCTGCGCAGGGCCTGCTCACCGGCTGCCGCAGCCGAGCGGCCGCGCTCATAGGCGGTCTCATTGGCTGCGATCTCGGCGTCGATCTCGTCGCGGTATTGGCCGTAGTAGGCGACCGCGGCCTGCACCAGTCCGATCGGAATCTGCAAATAATCCGCCGCCTCGGTGATCGATCCATCGTTGTCCAGGACGGTGGCGATGACCTCCCACACATCCAGGCCGCGGCCCACGAGACCGGCCCGGCGGCCACTCGGGCCGTCGAGAAACCGGATCAGGGGATGGGCGTCGCCGCGCAGGCCTTCTTCTATATAGCGCTGAGCAAGGGTGCGTTCGGAAAGGTGTGCGCGGCCAGCCTCCTCGGTGAGCCGCTCCCGCGAACCTGCCGGCAGTCGCAGGGTGAAGTGATCAGACATGGAAATATGTTACACGATGTGGCACGGTGTGACACCGTCTGTGCTCCGTTGACCGATCCAAAGTTGCCCAGGAAGTACGGCGCATAGTCGTTCGCAAGGTCCACACCCCATGCGCACCACACCAGAATGTGGTGGTCAGTCGTTGTCGTCAAACTGTCGTCGAACCGCCCGGGCAGCCCCCGCCCAGCAAAAAACCCGAGGCCTCACGGCCTCGGGTTTTTGATTGTGGAGCTAAGGGGACTCGAACCCCTGACCCCCACACTGCCAGTGTGGTGCGCTACCAGCTGCGCCATAGCCCCAAGTGCGAAATTGAAACTACACCACCGCCGCAGCCCCCTCAAAACCACGGACTCATGGCACTTCGCCCACCGCGTCGACGCCGAGCACCGCGGCGTCCTGGTCATCGGCCGACTCGTCATGCGTCTCCGGCGCGAACACCCAGCCGATCGCGGCGACCAGCAGGATCATTCCGCTGATGCCGAACGCCCACCCGAAACCCAATCGCTGCGCGATGATCCCTACCCCGAATGACCCGATGATCGAACCCACGTCCGACATCATTTGGAACGTCGCGATCGCCGTGCCACCACGCGCCTTGCCGATGATGTCGGCCACCGCCGCTTGCTGGGGTGAGTTGAACAGACCGGAGGCCGCCCCGGCGATGACGGCCTCAAACAGGAAGAGCGGCAGCGATGTCGCCAAACCCAGCATTGCTGTCGTCAGACCGGACAACACCAGTCCGGTGATGAGCAGCGGGCGTCGGCCAATCTGGTCCGACCACCGCCCGCTCGGAATCACCACAGCGACGTTTCCGATGGCGAAGGCGGTCAGCGCCAGCCCAGCCTTGCCAGGATGGCGGTCGAGCACCTCGGCGACGAACAGGGGCACAAGGGCGAAACGCAGTCCGAACAGCGACCATCCGTTGGCCAGATTGGACAGCAGCGCAGCCCGATAGGCGCGGTGCCGCAACGCGACTGCCACGGTGACCGTCAGTTCATCCTTGCTGGCCGGTGCGGCCAGGGGCGACTGACGCAGACTCACCAACACAACGGCCCCGGCGACCATCAGCAACCCGCCGTAAATCAGGAACGGGGCCTGCAACCCGAGGCCCGCGGTGAGCGCGCCCACAACCGGTCCGGCGACGGATCCCACCAGGAAGGCGCCCGAGAACATGCCCGCCACTCGCCCGCGAGCGTCGTGGGGGCTCATCCGGATCATCAGGCCCAATGCCGAGACGAAGAACATCGTCGACCCGATACCGCCGACCGCCCGGAACACCAGCAGTTCCCAGTAAGACCGCGCGAATGCGCATGCCGTGGTGGACAGCGCCACGATCACCACACCGCTGACGTACACGCGGCGCTCCCCCAACCGCTGCACCAACAGGCCGGTCGGGGGCGCAGCCGCCAGTCGCATGACGGCGAACGCGGTGATCACGAAGGTGGCCGCGCTGATGCTGACGCCGAAATGTCGGGCCAATTGGGGCAGCACAGGAGCCACCACGCCGTACCCCAGCGCGATCACGGCGTTGCCCACGATGAGCGACCACACCTCGCGGGGCAGGCGGACCTCGACGGCCGACCCACTCGCTCCCGATGTGCCCGAACTCACGGAATGTCCGAACTCACGATATGACTGTATTCACCACTTCCCGAGCGGCTTGCTGCACCTGCGCCAGATGCTCAGGGCCTTTGAACGACTCGGCGTAAATCTTGTAGACATCCTCGGTTCCCGACGGTCGGGCCGCGAACCAGCCGTCGGCGGTGGTTACCTTCAGCCCGCCGATCGGGGCACCGTTACCCGGCGCGGCCGTCAGCTTCGCGACTATCGGCTCGCCGGCCAGTTCGGTGGCCGTGACCTGCTCGGGAGACAGCTTTGCCAATCGCGCTTTCTGCTCCCTGTCGGCCGGCGCATCCACCCTCGCGTATACCGGGGCACCGTATTTTTCGGCCAGTGCCTGGTAGCGCTGCGACGGCGTCTGTCCGGTGACGGCGAGGATCTCCGAGGCCAGTAGGCACAGCAGGATGCCGTCCTTGTCGGTGGTCCACACCGACCCGTCGCGACGCAGAAAAGACGCGCCCGCCGACTCTTCGCCACCAAATCCGATTGTGCCGCTGATTAGTCCGTCGACGAACCATTTGAAGCCGACCGGCACCTCCACCAGGGTGCGCCCCAGACCCGCCACCACTCGGTCGATGATCGAGGAGCTGACGACCGTCTTGCCGACGGCGACGCCGGCCGGCCAGTCCGGCCGGTGGGTGTAGAGGTAGTCGATGGCCACCGCCAGATAGTGATTGGGGTTCATCAAACCGCCGTCGGGGGTGACGATTCCGTGCCGGTCGGCGTCGGCATCGTTTCCGGTGGCGATCTGGTAGTTATCCCGGTTGGCGATCAGCGAGGCCATCGCATTGGGTGAGCTGCAGTCCATCCGGATCTTGCCGTCAGTGTCCAAGGTCATGAACCGCCAGGTGGCATCGACCAGAGGGGTGACGACGGACAATTCGAGGTTGTGCCGTTCGGCGATCGCACCCCAGTAGTCCACGCTGGCACCGCCCAGTGGGTCGGCACCGATGCGCACGCCCTCGGCACGGATGGCATGGATGTCGACGACGTTCGGCAGGTCCGTGACATAGGCGTCCAGGAAGTCGTGACGCTGGGCGTGGGCGAGGGCGCGGGCCAGCGGGACCCGCTTCACCGCTTTGCAGCCGCCGCGCAGAATCTCATTGGCCCGCTTGGCGATTGCCCCGGTTGCATCGGTGTCGGCCGGACCGCCGTTGGGTGGGTTGTACTTGAACCCGCCGTCGCGGGGCGGGTTGTGCGACGGGGTGACGACAATTCCGTCAGCCAACCCCGAACTGCGGCCGCGGTTGTGGGTCAGGATGGCGTGGCTCACCGCCGGCGTCGGGGTGTAGCGGTCAGCGGAATCCATCAGCACGGCAACATCGTTGGCCGCCAGCACTTCCAGCGCCGACGCCCAGGCCGGTTCGGACAGCCCGTGGGTGTCGCGCCCGATGAACAGCGGTCCGTCGAAGCCCTGGCTGGACCGGTACTCGGCGATCGCCTGCGTCGTAGCCAGGATGTGCGCCTCGTTGAACGCTCCGTCAAGACTCGACCCACGATGGCCCGAGGTTCCGAACGCCACCTGTTGAGCGACGTCGTCGGGATCTGGCGTCACCGTGTAGTACGCGGTGATCAAGTGGGGCAGGTCGATCAGATCTTCGGGTAGCGCCGGCTTACCGGCGCGGGGATTGGCCGCCATGCCCGCAATTGTGCCGCCGGAAGGCCATACTGAACCGGTGATTGGTCGCGCCGGAAAGGATTCCGCCATTCGGTACGACAAACGCGAACTGGCGGCGGTCTTCGTGGGCGGTGCCTTGGGCACCGTGACGCGCGCAGCACTGGGGACTCTGATGGTGCCGGATCCGGGCCGGTGGCCGTGGCCGACCTTCGTCGTCAACATCGTCGGGGCGTTCGCACTCGGCTACTTCACCACCCGACTGCTGGAGCGGCTCCCGATATCGGCCTACCGCAGGCCACTGCTGGGCACCGGATTGTGCGGAGGGTTGACGACCTTCTCCACCATGCAGGTGGAGACCCTGAAGATGATCGAATTGCACCATTACGGTCTGGCGCTTGGCTACACACTGGCCAGCATCACCGCCGGCCTGCTGGCGGTGTACGCGGCCACCGTCCTGGTACGCAGAGTGCGGGTGCGGGCGTGAATGCCGTGCTGTGGGCCGGCGTACTGGTCATCGGGGGCCTGGGCTCAGTGACCCGGTTCATGGTCGACCGGGCGATCGCCCGGCGAGCGGCACGGTCATTCCCGTTCGGCACGTTCGTCGTCAACATCTCCGGAGCGATGCTCCTCGGTTTCGTGACCGGCCTGGCCCTCAGCCACCAGGTGGCGCTATTGGCCGGAACGGCCTTCCTCGGCGCCTACACCACCTTCTCGACCTGGATGCTGGAGACCCAACGACTGGCCGAGGAACGCCAGATCTGGCCCGCACTGGTCAACGTGGTAGCCAGCATGATCCTGGGCGTTACCGCGGCCGTCGTTGGTCAATCGATTGCCGGTGCGCTGTGACCGACTGCTTGCGGCTGACGGCTTACCTGGGCGAACGCCAGCGGGTTAATTCGCACTTCGCCGCGGACGAGATCCTGGACCTGTTCTCCCGCCGCCGGGTAGCCAATAGCGTGCTGCTTCGCGGAATCGCCGGATTCGGCGCTCATCACATCCTGCGGACCGACGAGTCGCTCACGCTGTCGGAGGATCCCCCCGTCGTGATCGCCGCTGTCGACGTCGCGGATGTGATCGCCCCGCTGGCAGACGATGTCGCAGCCACTATTCCTCAGGGTCTGGTCACTGTGGAGTCGGCGCGACTGCTCGACGCCCCGGCCGTTGATTCGGCACTGCCAGCTGACGCCATGGTCTCGATGAGCATCGCGCTGGGACGAAACCGGCATGTCAACGGCGTTCCGGTCTTCGTTGCAGTCTGCGATCTGCTATACCGCAATCACTTCGCCGGCGCCACGGCCCTGCTCGGGGTGGACGGCACATCGCACGGCGAGCGACGACGCGCCCGGTTCTTCGGCCGTAACCTCGACGTTCCGTTGGCCATCGTCGCGGTCGGCACCGTTGCCCAGATGAACTCGGTGTTCCCGGCACTGCAGACGATTCTGGACAGGCCGCTGCTATCTGTCGAGAGAGTCCAGTTGTGCAAACGCAACGGAGTGCTGCTCGCCGAGCCGGGGGCCCCGAGCCCCGCGACCTGGCCGACCGACGGTCCCGGCTGGCAGAAGCTCATCGTGCACACTTCCGAAGCCACCCGCCACGATGGCGTGCCCATCCACCGGGCACTGGTTCGGCGGCTGCGGGAATCGCGCGCCGCCAACGGGGCGACCGCGCTCCGCGGAATCCGCGGTTTTCACGGCGATCATCCCCCGCGCGGCGACGCACTGATCCAGTTCGGCCGGCAGGTTCCGGTGATGACGGTGGTGGTAGACACCCCGGCCAACATCATGCGCAGCTTCGAAATCGTCGACGAACTCACCGCCGACCATGGACTCGTGACCTGCCAGACCGTCGGCGGGGCTGCGATACCTCGGCCCGGGCCGATAGGTGGCTGAACTCGACGTGGTCGTACACCCGCGCCAGTCCTATAGATCAGCTGTCGGCCAGCACCGTCAGCAGAACCACGGCGTCGTCGTCGGCGTGCAGGCTGTGTCGTTCATGCGGGATCACCAGGTAATCCCCCGTTGTGCCGAGCCACTCTTGGTCGGCGGTGAGCAGCCGCACGCGCCCCTGTAGTACCTGCAGGGTGGCCTGGCCGGGACTTTGGTGCTCGGCGAGTGCATGGCCGGCGGCCAACGCAATCAGCGTCTGGCGCAGCATGTGGTCATGCCCACCGTGAATGGTGTGCGCCGATCGTCCGGCGTGCGACGTTCGGGCAATCTCCAGTTGGTCATCGGCCAGCCGGATCAGCGATACCGAGTCCATGGGGTCCATGGGTTTTCTCCCTTCAACGCAGCAGCAGGAAGCCGCCAACGAGTAGTGCTACCACTTTGACCGCCTCAAACCCGACGTACGCGACATGGGCATGGGACCGACCCGACTCGGCCACCCTGGCATCGGCGAGGACAGCGTCAGAGCGGCGCATCAACGCCGGGCGCACCGCCAGCACTTGTATGCCTAACGCGACAACGGCCAGCCCGACCGCGCTCATCGCACCGACCGACGGGCGACCCAGGACCATCGCGGCAAGCGCGAACGCCGCGAGCGCCACTTCGCAGATGTTGAGCGCCCGGAACACCAGTCGACCGATGCCGAGGCCCAGTTGAATAGTGATGCCTGGTGCGCGGAACTTCAGCGGCGCCTCGAGAAACGAGATGGCCAGCACCATTCCCAACCACACGAACACCGCCGCGACGGCCACCGCCAGGTACCCGTTCACGTTGCTTCTCCTCTGGGTCGCCTCAGGTAGCTACTGCGATCATCCCACTCATCGCACGAGGCCGTCACCAAGCGACCGGCACGGCAGTCCGTGCTAGACACGAACCCATGGTGATCCATCTCGTCCCCCGAGGGTTGGCACTCCTGGCATCGCTTCCCCTTCTCGCCGCGTGCAGTGCCAAACCAGGTCCGGCGTCGGCCTCGTCCGCCCCATCGACCCTGAACTCACCGGCTGTGCCAGAGGTCTCGACCGCTGCGCCCTCCGCCCCGTCGGAAGCGGCAGCGCAGACCGCCCGGTGGACCGAACTCAAGCCCGGCGAATGTCTGGCGGCTCCGCCGCCGACCGATCCTGCGGTGGTCACCGTCGACGTCGTCGATTGCGCCAAGCCGCATTCGGCAGAAGTCTTCCTGCGGGTGAACATCCCGGTCGACACCGCGCTTACCGACACGGCCGACGCGCAATGCCAGACCGGTTTGACGCAGTACACCGGCAACTCGTCAACTCCGGGGCAGTACACCATCACTTACTTGATCGACTCCGACCAGGACCGGACTTCCAACAACCCCCTGCCCAGCACCCTCATCTGCCTCCTGCAGAGTTCGCAGGGGCAGCCGCTGACCGGGACGGCGCACACTTGACGGGTTGCTGAACGACTCCCGCGAGGTTTGCCGGTTCCAGGCGCTTCCGGAGAACTGCACGCGCCACTGCAAAGTGGGCGCGCAGAACTTTCGCGCCGGGCCACCCGTACGGGTTCCACTGGCGAAGGCTGCAATCCCTCTTTTCATCATTTTCCCAGCTAACATGACCCGGCTATGCGACGGCAGGTCGGCGCCCCGATCCAGCGATACTGTCGCTTCGCTGGCAAAAAATGTTTGCCATCGAATCAGTGGCCCACTAGCATCACTCAGGAATCTCTAATTCAAAATTCAGCTAGCACATCTACGGGGAGGGATCAGCCATGGCGACGTCGACACGGCCGTTTTTGATGACAGGAGCTGCGCTGCTCAGCGCAGCAGCAATTGCTACGGCAGCACCCTCTGGGTTGCCAGGTCAAGTCGCCGGGTTGCCCTCACCCTTGAAGCTCTCGACCGCCCAGTACAACCTGACGGCGCTCAGTGACATCACCTTCAGCGGCGTCACCGAAGCCCTGACCGTTGGCTGGGGCGGTTTCATCGGCCCGACCGACCCGTTCTACCCGGACGAGTTCAACAACGACGCCCTGCTGACCGGGCCAGCCGGAGTGGCCTACTACGTGTTGGACAACGCACTAAACGGCATCGACACGTTCAACGTCGAGAACTACTTCTTCGAGGTGGGCAGCAAGAGCGGAGATCTCATCCAGGGCGGCTTGGCCGCGGCCGCCTACGTCGCCGCCGGTTCTGCCTTCGGCATCGACTCCGCCCCCGCCCAACTGGTCAAAGCGCTCGTCAGCGGCGGCAGCACCGACGGCCTGGACGTCGGCGCGGCGATCATGTCGCTGACTTCGGGTATCCCGGTCGTCGGCGACCTCACCAGCATCTACTTCACGGGTCAGGCCTCTGGGGACGCCACGGAGTACGGCACCGGTTTCGCGGGCGTCCTCGCATATGCCAGCAAGCTGCTGCCCGGTCTCGGTGACCTCTCGAATCTCAACCTCAAGGGTCTGATCGCCGGCATCAACGGAGTCATCGGCGGCATCGGCGGAGTCATCGGCGGCCGGGGCTGGTCCCACTCGCACTCGGGCGGCGACCACGACTCCGAGGGAGCCGACGACACCGAGTCCGAGTCCGAGTCCGAGTCCGAGTCCGAGTCCGAGCATCACGGCCACGGCAAGTCGGCCCCTGCGGTAGCCGCCCGCGCCGTTGCCTCGGTCAGTGCGGCCAAGCCGGCCACCGCCGTCGCCAAGAGCGCCGCTGCGGTGACCACAAACGCACAGGACGCAACTGAGGCCACCGAGTCGGAGCGCACTGGAACCTCGGCGGCTGTTGGCTCCGATTCCGCTGCAGACACCGGCCAGTCCGCTGCCCCCAAGCGGTCCGCTCAGCGGGTGGGGGCCTCCAAGGCAGGTGCCAAGAGGGCCGCGGGCCACCTCGGCAAGCGAGGCAAGGCCAGCCGCGCAGCCAACTAATCCGCCACTTCCACGACGTCGGCCCCTTCCGAGAGGGGGCCGACGTTGTGCTTTTCAGTCGGTGCGTCGGCGGCGGAGGACGGCGACGAGAACGAAGAGCAGGCTTGTGTTGGGGCCGGTGAACACGTTGTCGTTGAGGTGGTTGATCGAGCTGCCGGCAGGGTTATCATCGGCCCCATGACGAAGCACGCCTCATTCTTGCTGGCAGCGCTGGCCGCGACCGCTCTCCCCCTGGCCGTTCTTCCGACAGCTCACGCCGACATCTGCGGGCCCGATGTGAACGCCAACGGGTGCCTTCCCCCGGGGGCAGTCCAGGAGGGCGCGGGCATCCTGGGCAGCATTGCCGTCGCCGATGCCGCAGACGACTGGCGTCAGCGGATGGAAGGCCGCCCCCCGTGCCGCACGCCGGAAGGGGTGCCCTACTACACCCCCGGCGACTCACCCTGCCTGTAGCCGGAAGTTGGGTTTCTGATCTCGCCACCGGTCACAGCCGGCGGCGGATAATGTCAACTTTGCGAGCCAAGGTGATGATCGGCGCCGTGGGGTTGAGCGGAGCACTGGCGCTAGATTTGGGAGCGGCCATCGCGAACGCAGATCCGTATTTACCGCACGTGCCCGGCTTGCCCGGAGTCCCCGGAATCGACATCGGTTTGCCGCCCCCAGGGCATATCAACCAGTGGCTGCCACCCCCGGGGCAGGTCAAAAAGTGGATTCCCGGCCCCGAGGACTTCGTGCCGGATTGGCACTGAGGGTGCCGTCCGCAGACTCGGTCAAACGGGTTGAGCCGAAGTTTGGAGCGGATCTGGCACCCGAATGTTATGAATCGGTGCTTGTGCCAGTGCACGGCTGCTCGGAATATCGAGGCAATGACTTCGAAGGTGGGCGCGGAAACCGATAGCGGGCTAGCGGCTCGCGCTGCGGCGATCGCTTCGATCGGTGCGGCGATGATCCACTTCGCCGTCGTGCCCGTCCACTTGCTCGACTGGGTGCTGTCCGGGCTCTTCTTCGCCTCCGCAGCAGCGTTTCAGCTGATTTGGGCATTGCTCGCCTGGAACCGGCCCCCTGCCGTGCTGCTCGCCGCCGGAATCATGGGCAATGCCGGTCTGGCGACCCTATGGGTCATTTCGCGCACTGAAGGCGTTCCGTTCGGACCACACGCCGGGGAACCCGAAGTGGTGCACGCCGCCGGAATATGCGTTCTGTTGCTGGAGTGCTATGTCGTCATGGGTGCCGCGTGGGCATGGATGCGGGGCTGGCGCGCGGAGCCCGTATCTGGGCTCCGCAGCACTTTGGTGCTGTTGACCGCCAACTCTGTGGTCGCTGTCGTCGTGGCGTTGGGGCTGGCGTCCAGCCTGCAGAACCACGACCACCATCATCCGCCTGCACAGGCGCGGGAACCTGAGACTCCCGCTTCCGACACCGACCTACAACCGAAGTCGGCCGTTAGCACGAAGACGAGCGGCCACGGAGCGGAAGGCTTTAGCTGGCACGAGGGCCAAGAACCCCACCACCACGGTGACTGATCCCACCACTAAGGCGAAGCGCCTTAGCTACCGGTGATCACGTTGCCCGGCAGAGCAGTGGGTGCGGGACGTGCTGTGACCGAGGGCGCAAACGAGCCCACGTTCACTTTCTCTGTCGGCGACACGGCCGGCGCACTGCTCGACGGCTTCGTCTCGGCTGGCTTTTCCTTGCTGCAGGCCGTCAATGCGCCAGTGGCTACCACGGCGGCCGCTCCGGTCACCAGCGCAATCTGACGAAACACACGGGCTGATTTCACGTTTGTACCCCAATTTCCCTTGGTAACGGGCTTTCCCCACACTATATCGCCGCCCGACCTTCTAGAGCACCGACGAGGCAGAACCCCATCCCGTCGCAGCCGCCGTGCTGAGTCTCGCCACGAAGAAATACTCCGGTGACCGCACTTCACCGCGGTGGCCCACGAGGCGGCCATCTGACGGCAGCGGTTCCTTTCGCGTTCTCGGCGACAGCGGGAGCCGCGGTCTCTCGCAGGTGCGGTGGGGTTGCTCGCCCGGCTCGGGCCCCAGGACAATAGACAGCCGTGAGTACCGAACGCTACGCAGTGAAGCGCACCATCGCCGCCGGGCCCGAGGAGGTCTTCGCTGTCTTGGCCAACCCCGCCCGACACCACAACACCGAACCTGGCGATTGGGTTCGCGACGCGGTGAACCCAGCGCCGATCACCGGCTTAGGGCAGATCTTCGCGATGAACATGTACCTGATCCAGGCTGGTGGTGACTACGTCACACACAACCTGGTCAACGTGTTTGACCAGGACCGAGCCATCGGATGGCTGCCCGGCCGGCTGGACTCGGAGGGAAAGCACTCGCCCGGGGGCTGGTCGTGGCGGTATGACCTAGCCGCCAACGGCGGCAACACCGACGTCACGCTGACCTACGACTGGACCGCCACCCCACAGGAATTTCGCGACCAGATCGGCGGAATGCCGCCGTTTCCTGAGGACTACCTCGTCGCATCGCTGGCAGCTCTTGAGCGGACCGTAGCCAACCGTTGAACCGCTAGGGACTCAGCTGACGGTGGGCCCCGGGACCGCCGGGCACCACGGTGGGGGCCCTGTTCGCCGTATTGGTGGGCGCGAACGAACCGACGTTCACCTTCTCCGTGGGCGTCAGCGAGGCCGGCGACTTAGGGGCGCTGCTCCCGGTGGGGGCCTTGGTGTCGGACGGGGGCTCCTTGGTGTCACTGCCGCAAGCGGTCATGGTTGCCATGCCGACGATGGCGGCCGCCCCGGCCAGGAGTCCAACTTTGGCGCCTAGGCGAGTTCTCTTCATGTCCATCTCCATGTCCCCCGCATGTCCATCTCCATGTCCCCCGCGCCGGCGCTTACGATGATATCCCGGCGACGTCCCAGGCCCATCCCAAACGCTCGCCACGCATTTACCGCCGACTTGGGGCCGAAACAAGTGGCCCTCAGTGCCCTCGGGCGCAGCATTTCGCCCACATGAGCGCTTCCCCGGACCGCGACCGTCCGCATAAAAAACCTCCTTGCCGACCGTTCGTCGGCAAGGAGGCTTTCCGATATGAATTTGTCTGTACCCCATCCGTGGAGCTGCCGGGAATCGAACCCGGGTCCTACGGCACGTCCTCGAGGCTTCTCCGTGCGCAGTTCGCTATGTCTCTACTCGGATCTCTCAGTCACGCGAACAAGCCGAGATGACGATCCCAGTCGCTGTGAATGTCCCGATCAGTTCCGCGACCGAACTAACCGGTGGATCCCTCTAGCTGATGCCAGGGTCCGGGTCGAGGGCGTTCCCGGTCTGACAGACCAGCTGTCGCTTAGGCAGCGAGAGCGTAGTCGCGCTGATTGGAATCGGCGCTTAATTGGTTGCATCGACGCTTACGGTGGTCTCTTGCCTGCACCGGCACGCTTCCCTTGATTCGATGCGCGAAGTCGAAACCTTTCAGCCCCTCGCACCCCAGCCGATGGCTTCGACTGGATTTTCAATGTTACGTGAAACCAACGACAACCCGTAGCCATTAATTCCCGACGCCCGCACCCGGGTGGCGGAAAGCATGGTGCCTGACCACCTCGCCGACGGAAATCTCGTACTCGGCGTAGAAATCCAGCACGCCACGTTGTTGAGCTGCTCGGTGCTCGGGATCGTCACGCCAGGCGTCGTGGTGCTCGATGCTGTCGAATATCACGATCGAGACGCGTTCGCCGTCGCCGGCGGTGAAGGTCTTGAAGTCGATGAATCCGGGCATCGACCGGGCACGCTGCTCGATCGCCGCAGCCAGCGCCGCGTAGCCCGTCGCGGCCGCATCAGCGCGCAACCGCGACCTGAAGACGGTCACGATCATCTGGAACTAGATGACAAATGTCAGGTTCTTCACGATCCGATTGCCCGCTTCGATGTCGCCGTCGTACTCGATGGTCTGCGGGGCGTCGGGAATCGTCGGACGGCCGCCACACATCCGCGCGAATTGCCGACCGTCGACGGTGACCACAATCGTGGGCTCGGAACCGCCGAAGTCCTCGACCACGGCCGCGCGGCCATCGACCGCCACCTTGATCTCCCGTGAGAGCGGACCGGTCAAGGCGAGCAACACCCGCGAACCCTCAGGAGCCTGGCCCTTCTTGCCGACCACGAAACCCATGCTGGAGGCCATTTCGTCGAGCGCCAACCGGCTGTCCGGTCCGGTCAGCTCGCGGTCGCTGGCCGGCTTGCCAACCACGTCGCGGATATCGTGCTCATGGAACCAGCAGTCGAATATGCGGACCCTCATGAACCGACCGTAGCTGTCCGGCCCGGCCGGGGTCAGCGTGACGGAGTTCCACTCCTCCGGAGTCATCGCAAGCAGCATCGCTTTTCGCTGCGCGGTGACCTCGCGGAACTTCGCCACCATTGCCTCGGGGCTCTCAGCCCGCAACTCCTCGACCCAGCGTTCGTTGAGGGCGCCGATCTCGTTGTTGACGTGGTCGGGCTTGGGCGAAGCACTCTCCGGCGGCTGACTGCCGGCCAGCATCATCTCGGTGCCGACGATGTGGGAGACGACGTCGTGAACGGTCCAGCCGGGTAACGCCGTAGGGGTCTGCCACTGTTCCTCGGTAAGCCCGGCGAGCAGTTCCTCGATGCCCTCCCATGAGGCAAAGAGTCCGGTGAGGACATCGTCCTTATCGAGCACGGTGCGGGGGCGGGGCTTGTCGGACTGAGCGTCGGCGGCCATGAGCGAATGTTAACGGACCTCGGCATCCTGCTGGCACTGTCCGTGAACGCCGGATACAGCGACATCGACACGCTCGCCAGCGACAGCATCGCGTCGCGATCCCGCCAACGAAGTTACTTACCCCGTAACAGAATGCAGCTGCAGCGAGAAAAGGAGGACGGTCAGACCTTGCCTTTGGCGCGCCGGCCGAGTTCGCGGATCACCTCGCGCTGGGCGTCTCGGCGGGCGATGTCCTGGCGCTTGTCGTGCGCTTGCTTACCGCGGGCCAACGCAAGTTCCACCTTCACCTTGCCGTCGGAGAAGTACAGCGATAACGGCACCAGGGTGAGGTTGCCGTCGCGGATCTTGCCCACCAGCATGTCGATCTGGCGCCGATGTAACAGCAGTTTGCGGTTGCGTCGCGGCGCATGGTTGGTCCACGTGCCGTGGTGATACTCCGGGATGTGCAGGTTGCGTAGCCACACCTCACCGTCGTCGACGGTGGCGAACGCGTCGGCCAGCGATGCGGCCCCGTCGCGCAGGCTTTTGACCTCGGTGCCGGTCAGCACCACGCCCGCTTCGAAGATCTCTTCGATCGCATACAAGTGGCGGGCCTTGCGGTTGGTTGCCACCACCCGCTTGCCGCCTTTGGCGTCGCCGACCTTCTTCGCAGCGGCCTTCCGCGCCACTGCCATTTTCGACATCGCTACTTCCGCACGTACAGCCGCAGTGTGACATAGGCCGTGACGGCAGCCATCGTCACACCGACGGCGAACATGATCGGTGCGATGTAAAGGATGTCGGCGTAGTCCACCCGCGCGATCAGGTTCGCTTGGTAGAACTGATCGAGGGCTCTGTCCAGGAACAACGCCCGCACGACGATCAGGCCGACGATGGCCAGCGCCACGCCGATGGTCGCGGCCAGCACCGCCTCGAGCAGGAACGGCAACTGCGTGTACCAGCGGGTGGCGCCCACCATTCGCATGATGCCGATCTCGGTGCGACGAGTGTAGGCGGCAACCTGAACCATATTGGCGATCAACAGAATCGCACTGATCGCCTGTACCACCGCGATCGCGAACGCGGCCCGCGAAAGGCCATCGAGCACGGCGAACAACCGATCGATCAGTTCCTTCTGATTGAGCACGTTGAGTACACCCGGCTGACCCGTCATGGCGGCGTCAAAGTCCTTGTGCTGCTCGGGGTTGTTGAGCTTGACGATGAAGGAAGCCGGGAACGAGTCCTTGCTGGCCACGTCCTTGTACTCGGGAAACTTGGTGATGGCGTCGGTGTAGGCGTCGTCACGGTTGAGGAACCGCACGCTCTTGACGTCGTCCCGCGCTTCGATCGTGGCCCGCAATGCTTGGCAGGCCTCAGCGTCGCAGGTGGGATCGTTGGCCGAGACCTCCGGGGTGAGGAATACCTGGCTTTCGACGCGGTCGAGATAGATGTTGCGGGACTGGTCGGCCAACCGGATCACCAGCAGGCCACCACCGAACAGGCCGATCGAGATGGCAGTTGTGAGGATCATCGCGATCGTCATGGTGACGTTGCGACGCAGACCGGTGGCGACCTCGTTGACGAGGAACCCGGCGCGCATCAGCGGTCCATTCCGTAGACGCCGCGCTGCTCATCGCGAACCAGTCGGCCCAGCGACAGTTCCACCACACGTTGGCGCATGGAGTCGACGATATGGTGGTCGTGGGTGGCCATCACTACCGTGGTGCCGGTGCGGTTGATCCGGTCCAGCAGGTCCATGATGTCGCGGCTGGTCTCCGGGTCGAGGTTGCCCGTCGGCTCGTCGGCCAGTAGGACCAGCGGCCGGTTGACGAACGCCCGGGCGATCGCCACCCGCTGCTGCTCCCCGCCGGACAACTCGGCCGGCAGCCGATTGGCCTTGCCGGACAGGCCGACCATCTCAAGCACCTCGGGCACCACTTTCTTGATGGTGTCGGACGGCTTGCCGATCACCTCCAGGGCGAACGCGACGTTCTCGAAGACCGTCTTCTGCTGCAGCAGCCGGAAGTCTTGGAACACACAGCCGATGACCTGCCGCAACTTGGGGACGTGGCGACCGGAGAGCTTGTTGACGTGGAACTTCGACACCTGGACCTCTCCGGAGGTCGGCGTCTCCTCGGCCAGCAACAGCCGCATGAAGGTCGACTTTCCCGAGCCGGAGGGGCCGATCAGGAAGACGAACTCGCCCTTGTCGATCTTGACAGTGACATTGTCGAGCGCGGGACGTGCAGACGTCTTGTACTGCTTGGTCACATGGTCGACGGTGATCATCACGGCACGCCAGTCTAACTGTTGTTCGTGCCCGATCAGGACGTCGGACTTGCCGATGTCGAGCGAGACGGCATGACGGTGGGGTGGATCAGCGGCGGCAACGGCACCATGCTGGCCGTCGAACTCGGTGTCGAGGACTGTGTCGTATCCGATGAGCTCGCGGACTGATCGGAGGACGGCGGGGACGACGCAGTCGTCGGCGTCGACGATTCGCTGCCGCTGGTCGAGGAGGTTGTGGTGTCCGTCGGCGTCGTCGTTGTGGGGGTCGTGGGTGTTGCGGAAGTCGTCGTACGCTGCTGAACGTCTGTGCGCGGCACCCAGGTATAGGACGGGTCGGGGATGTAGCCCGGCGGCACGATATCGGCGGCGGGCACCTGTTCCCGCGGATGCGGTGCGGGCTGGTAGGTCACATAGATCCACCAGATCGCGAAGAACGCGACGACCAGAGCCAGGGTCGAGGTGCGCACCCGGCCACCGAAAAGGAAACCAGGCCAGGTTCGACCGTCCCGGTGATGGGCCTTCTTCTGCTCGGGTTCGGTCGTCATGACTGCACCAGCGTGTTGTCCGCCGCGGACGTGGCAATGCCGGCTCGAGCGAGTGCGGCGACGACCAGCAGCCGCAACCTGCGACCGGCCTCGAACTGCTTGCCCGGAAGCGTGCGGGCCACCAGCTGCAGATTCACCATGCCGAGCTCGATGCTCTCCACACCCCGCAGTTTCGGCTCGCCCAGTAGAAGTGTGCTCAGCTCATGGTCGTCCATCGCGGTATCGCACACCTCTTGGAGCACCTCGTTGACCCAACCGAGGTCGGCGGTGCTGGGCACCGGAATGTCGACGACCGCGCGAGCCCAGTCCTTGGACAGGTTCAGCGTCTTCATGATCTGACCGTTGGGGATGGTGTACATCTCCCCTTCCGCGGTCCTCAGCTTGGTCACCCGGAGAGTGACCTCCTCGACGGTGCCCAGCGCGTCATTGCTCGAGCCCAACGTGAGCCGAACGATATCGCCGAATCCGTACTGCTTCTCGGTGATGATGAAGAACCCGCTGAGCAGGTCCTGAACCAGGCGCTGGGCACCGAAGCCCAGCGCCGCACCCAGAACAGCGGCCGGAGCCACCAGGCTGCCGACCGGAATGGCCAAGGTCTCGGTGACCTGAACCACCACCATCACCGTCAGCAAGGCGATCGCCAAGTAGGAGATCACCGACGCCAGGGCTTGGCTGTGCTTGGCGCTCTCGGTGCGGACCAGTGCGTCGCTCTCCTGGAAGGTGGCGTCGATACGCCGGCTGACCCGGCTGGCCGCCCATTTGATGAACCGAGCGCCCAGGAGCCCGCCGATCAGCAGCAGTGCGATCTTCAGTCCGCGGGTGAGGACCCACAGTCCGATGTCGCCGTGCTGCCAGAAGTCGTGCCAGCGGTCGCCAATGGTGCCATGAGTTGCCACACCACCAAAGGGGAGCCGGGCAAAGAAGTCAGTCGTCATCTCGTCGATTGCGCCATCTGATTCCTGCTTCGAGGAACCCGTCTATGTCCCCATCCAGTACCGCCGTTGGATTGCCGACCTCGAACTCGGTACGCAGATCCTTGACCATTTGGTAGGGGTGCAGAACGTAGGAGCGCATCTGGTTGCCCCAGGAGCTGCCGCCGTCGCCTTTCAGGGCGTCCAGCTCGGCCCGCTCTTCGGAACGTTTGCGTTCCATCAGCTTGGCCTGCAGCACACGCATTGCAGACACCTTGTTCTGCAGCTGCGACTTCTCGTTCTGGCAAGTCACGACGATACCCGTCGGGATGTGGGTGAGTCGAACCGCGGAATCGGTGGTGTTAACCGATTGGCCACCCGGGCCGCTGGAGCGGTAGACGTCCACCCTGATGTCGGTTTCGGGAATATCGATGTGGTCGGTGGTCTCCACCACCGGAAGCACCTCGACCTCGGCGAAGGATGTCTGCCTGCGGCTTTGGTTGTCGAACGGACTGATCCGCACCAGGCGGTGGGTGCCCTGCTCCACCGACAGCGTGCCGTAGGCGAACGGGGCGTGCACCGCGAAGGTGGCGCTCTTGATGCCGGCTTCCTCCGCATAGGAGGTGTCGAACACCTCAACGCCGTAGCCGTGTTGTTCAGCCCACCGGATGTACATCCGCATCAGCATCTCGGCCCAGTCGGCGGCGTCCACCCCGCCGGCTCCGGAGCGGATGGTGACTAGCGCCTCCCGCTCGTCGTATTCCCCGGACAGCAGGGTGCGGACCTCCATCGCCTCGACATCGGCCTGCAGCGCCTTCAGCTCGGCATCTGCTTCAGCGAGCCCCTCTGCGGCGTCCTGCCCCTCCGCCTCTTCGGCCAGTTCGTAGAGGACGGGTAAGTCGTCAAGTCGACTCCGCAGGCCCTCCACCCGGCGCAACTCGCCCTGAGCATGAGACAACTCACTGGTGACGCGTTGCCCGCGGCTCTGGTCGTCCCAGAGGCTGGGATCGGACGCCTCATGCTCGAGTTTCTCGATTCGTGCACGCAGCCCGTCGACGTCGAGTACGCGCTCCACCGTCGTCAAGGTGGTGTCGAGAGCGGCGAGGTCAGACTGTCGATCGAGGTCCACGACGATCCAGGTTACCGGCGCGGCTACCATCGGCGGGTGCGTCCTTACTACGTCGCAATAGTCGGCGCCGGTCCCTCCGGGTATTTCGCCGCCGCCTCACTGTTGCGCTTCGCTGACGAGTCGGTGGCCGGCGACGGCCCCGACGTCCATATCGACATGATCGAAATGCTGCCCACTCCTTGGGGTTTGGTTCGTTCCGGAGTGGCTCCCGACCATCCCAAAATCAAGTCTGTAAGTCGGACCTTCGAGAAGACGGCGGCAGACCAGCGATTCCGATTCTTCGGCAACATCACCGTGGGCGAACACGTGTCGACCGATGAGCTCGCCGAGCGCTACGACGCGGTTGTCTACACCGTGGGCACCCAGTCGGACCGCCCAATGGGCATCCCCGGTGAGGACCTGCCCGGCAGTGTCGCCGCCGTAGACTTCGTCGGCTGGTACAACGCCCACCCGCATTTCGCCGAGATGGCGCCGGACCTCTCGACCGGCCGGGCGGTTGTGATCGGCAATGGCAACGTCGCCATCGACGTCGCCCGCATCCTGGTCACCGATCCCGACGTCCTGGCCACCACCGACATTGCCGATCACGCTTTGGACGCTCTGCGCCAGCGCGGGGTGTCCGAAGTGGTGATCGTGGGTCGGCGCGGGCCCCTGCAGGGCGCCTTCACCACGCTCGAGCTGCGGGAACTCGGCGAGCTCGACGGCGTCGACGTCGTCGTTGATCCGGCAGATGTCGCCGATATCACCGATGAGGACGCGGCCGCAGCCGGCAAAATCGCCACCGCCAATATCAAGGTGCTCCGAGGCTATGCGGAGAAATCCGCCGAGCGGACCGCATCCGGCCACCACCCTCAAGGTAACCGCCGGATCGTGTTCCGCTTCCACCGATCACCGGTGGAGATCACCGGTTGGGAGCGGGTCGAGTCGATCGTGCTCGGCCACAACGAACTCGTCACCGACGAGAACGGTCGCACCGTCGCCCGCGACACCGGTGAACGCGAGACTCTGCCGACTCAGCTCGTCGTCCGCGCGGTCGGCTATCGCGGCGTAGCGCTGAGCGGTCTCCCCTTCGACCAAGCCGCCGGCACCATCCCGCATGAGCACGGCCGGGTCCTAGGTACGGCGAACGCCTACGTTGCGGGCTGGATCAAGCGCGGTCCGTCCGGGGTGATCGGGACCAATAAAAAGGACGCCCAGGACACCGTCGACACGCTGGTGGCCGATCTGGCAGGTACGAAGTTGCGGGAGGTCGGTCCCGGGTATGCCGACGAATTGGCAAGTTGGCTCACCGAACGCCAGCCACTGTTGGTCACCGAGGCCCACTGGCAGGCCATCGACGCCCACGAGCGAGCGGCCGGCGAGGCGGCGGGACGCCCGCGGGCCAAGGTGGGCACAGTGGCCGGTCTGCTGAAGGTGGCGCACGGCTGACACCCGATCTCTCATCGGTTCATGCCTACCTTCTGCGGGTATCCCCCAAATGGGGGACAAGGAGTTCAACCGGTTGAGGGATGAGCGGTTCAACCCCTCATCGAGCCGATCGGGGGATCCCTCCACACCACCAACGCTGACATCCTTTATCTCAAGTCAAACGGCGAAATCAGAAGTAGCCGAATGGATTTGAGAAGGGTATTAACGATGAGGAGCTTGGCAATCCTGGTTGGATCCGCAATCACCGCAGGTTCGTTGATCTTCGCGGGACCGGCGTTGGCCTCCCCTCCCAGCGCCGATCCGAGTGCCGCCGCAGCTGCTGCAGACGCATCCGGCGGCATCGGCAAGATCGGCCTCCAAGCTTGCGCGATGACGGTGGTGCACACCCAGGACGATGACCGTGGCATCGACGGAGCGAAGGTCGACAAGAGCGGTTTCCAACGCGATGACACCGCGGCGCCGGCCAGCCACTGATCACGCTGGCCCTCCCGCCCAAACCCACAAACGGGCGGGAAAGCACGGGTAGAAATCGCCATTTCGCCGATCTGGCGAAAGTTCTTTCAGTGCTGCCCAGGCGGCGCGAACGACCAGTTGTCGGGATTCTTCGGCGAGTACACCACCGGGATGAGCTGTCCCATGGTGGGCCAGTCCGCGCCGTCGACAGCCATCCGCTGGTACACCACATGCTCGTTGACCGTCGGGCCGTTGATCACGCCGCTGATGGTGACGAACTGCTGGCCGGGGACGTCCTGACGTGGGCTGACCCCGGTGATCAACAAAGTCCCCGGGACCGCCTCGCCACGGGGACCGCGGCGCATCAGCCGCGGCCCCACGATGAGTGCCAGGGCACCGAGGATCAGTACCAAAGCCGCGAATTCGAACATGCGACCCATGGTAAGCGGAGCCCAACCGGATCCAAGGTGATAGGACTGCAGGAATGACCGTGCAGGCCGATTTGAACCTCGCCCTCTCGCTCGCCGACGACGCCGACGCCATCAGCATGGCCCGTTTCGGCGCCCTTGATCTGCGGGTGGACACCAAACCCGACCTGACGCCCGTCACCGACGCCGATCAGGCGGTCGAGGCTGCTTTGCGCAGCATGCTGGCCCGCGAGCGCCCCGCGGACTCCATCTTCGGTGAGGAGTCCGGCGGGACCCCGACCCGCAGCGGCCGGCAGTGGGTCATCGACCCGATCGACGGCACCAAGAACTTCGTGCGCGGAGTTCCGGTGTGGGCCAGCCTGATTGCATTGCTGGAGGACGGGGTTCCCATTGTCGGGGCGGTGACCGCACCGGCGTTGAACCGACGCTGGTGGGCCGGCCGCGGACTGGGCGCCCACGCTGCGGTGGGCGACGGTCCCCCGCGGCGGCTGTCAGTGTCCGCGGTCGCTGATGTGAGTTCGGCCAGCCTGTCGTTCTCCGAACTGGCGGGATGGGCCGAGGCGGGCCGCCGCGACAGGTTTCTCGACCTCATCGACGCGGTATGGCGCACGCGCGGCTACGGCGACTTCTACTCCTACTGCCTGGTCGCCGAGGGCGCGGTCGACATCGCCACCGAACCGGAGGTCAAGCTGTGGGACCTCGCTGCACTGGACGTCCTGGTGCGCGAAGCAGGTGGCTCGTTCACCAGCCTCGACGGCGAACCCGGACCGCACGGCGGCAGCGCAGTGGCCACCAACGGTCTGCTGCACGGCGCGGTTCTCGAACGACTCGCCGTTATGTGAGTTTCGCCACGATCACATTATCTTACTCTGGAGTAAGATACTGTTCGGGCAGTTCAGCCCAAGCCCACAGCGAGGCAGCCGCCATGACAAACACCCTTCCGGCCCGCAGCGCCTCTCGCCCGAGCGCCCACTCCCGCGACAGCGCCGTCGGCCAGCACCATTTCAAGCGATCGGTGATCGACATCGGGATGGGTCTGCTCACCCCGCTATTGGGCCAGGAATTCCTGGACCGGCACCACCTGCGCGATCCGCTGAACAAGGCGCTGAAATTCGGGGTGAAGCAGGGATTCTCCGCCGCCGGCGCGTCGACTCGGCAGTTCAAGAAGATCCAGAGAGCCGGCAAGGCGCCGGCCCGACTAGCCCCGAGCTCGGCCGGCTATTTCGACCTCACCCCCGACGACGACCAGCAGATGATCGTCGAGACGGTCAGCGATTTCGCCGAGGAGATTCTCCGCCCCGCCGCACGAGCCGCCGACCAGGCGGCCACCTATCCCCCCCTGCTGATGGCCAAAGCCGCCGAACTCGGCATCACCGCCATCAAGGTCCCGGAAAGTTTCGACGGCATCGCCGAAAGCCGCACCACCGTGACCCAGGCACTGGTCGCCGAAGCGCTGGCCTATGGCGATATGGGCCTTGCGCTGCCGATCCTGGCCCCCGGTGGCGTGGCTTCGGCGTTGACCCACTGGGGTAGCGCAGACCAGCAGGCGACCTACCTCAAGGAGTTCAGCGGCGACAACGTCCCGCAGGCCTGCGTCGCGATCGTCGAACCGCATCCCCTGTTCGATCCGACCTCCCTGCGGACCACCGCTGTGCGCACACCCAGCGGCTACCGACTGGACGGCGTGAAGTCGTTGGTGCCGGCGGCAGCCGATGCCGAATTGTTCATCGTCGCAGCACAACTCAACGGCAAGCCGACGCTGTTCATCGTCGAGGCGTCCGCGCCGGGCCTGAGCGTCAAAGCCGATCCCAGCATGGGGATCCGCTCCGCGGCGCTCGGCCAGGTCGAATTGAACAAGGTTTCGGTGCCCACGACGGCCCGGCTCGGCGAGGACGACGCAGACTTTGCCCGCGACTATTCCGAGGCAATTGCCCTGTCTCGACTGGGCTGGGCCGCGCTGGCCGTCGGCACCTCCCACGCGGTTCTGGATTACGTGATTCCCTACGTCAAAGAGCGCGAGGCCTTCGGCGAGCCGATCGCGCGACGACAGGCGGTGGCGTTCATGTGCGCCAACATCGCCATCGAACTCGACGGACTGCGACTCCTCACCTGGCGCGGAGCCGCGCGGGCAGACCAGGGGCTGCCGTTCGCTCGCGAGGCTGCGCTGGCCAAGAGACTGGGCACCGAGAAGAGCATGCAGATAGGCCTGGACGGCGTGCAGCTGCTCGGCGGACACGGCTACACCAAGGAACACCCGGTCGAGCGATGGTATCGCGACCTGCGAGCTCTCGGCGTCGCCGAGGGCGTCGTCGTTCTCTGACCCGGCCACCGACCTACGAAAGAGCTTTGATGGCAATCAATCTGGAACTCCCCCGCAAGCTCGAGGCCGTTATAGACATGGCCCACAAGGGAGCCGCGGAGATCCTGCGTCCGATCTCACGCAAGTACGACCTCAACGAGCATGCTTTCCCGGTGGAATTGGAAACGGTCTCGACTTTGTTCGAGGGCATCACGGCTGCCAAGACCGTCTCTTTCGCGGGTACCGAAGCGTTCCGCGACAGCGATGAGGGCCCGACGGGAAATATCAACGGTGCCAACATGTCCGCACTGGTCAATGCGGCCGAGATCGCCTGGGGCGATGTTGCGCTGCTGCTGTCGGTTCCACGTCAGGGTTTGGGTAACGCCGCCATCTCCGGGGTCGCCACCGACGAACAAGTCGCCCGGCTGGGCAAGGGTGTGTGGGCGGCGATGGCCATCACCGAACCGTCCTTCGGGTCCGATTCCGCGGCGGTATCCACGACGGCGGTACTCGATGGAGATGACTACGTCATCAACGGCGAAAAGATCTACGTCACCGCCGGATCCAGGGCGTCCCACATCGTCGTGTGGGCCACCTTGGACAAGTCCAAGGGCCGGGCGGCCATCAAGTCGTTCATCGTGCCGCGCGATTACCCGGGCGTCACCGTCGAGCGCCTCGAGCACAAACTCGGCATCAAGGCCTCCGATACCGCGGCGATCCGCTTCGACAACGTGCGCATCCCGAAGGAAAACCTGCTCGGCAGCCCCGAGATTCGGGTGGAGAAGGGCTTCGCTGGGGTTATGGAAACCTTCGACAACACCCGGCCCATCGTGGCCGGGATGGCCGTCGGAGTCGCCCGCGCTGCTCTGGAGGAGCTACGCCGGATCCTCACCGAGGCGGGCATCGAGATCTCCTACGACAAGCCGGCCCATGCCCAGAGCGCCGCAGCAGCGGAGTTCCTGCGGATGGAGGCCGACTGGGAGGCCGGTTACCTGCTGACCCTGCGCTCAGCCTGGCAGGCCGACAACTCCATCCCGAACTCCAAAGAGGCCTCGATGGGCAAGGCCAAGGCCGCCCGGGTCGGCAGCGACATCACCCTGAAGGCCGTCGAAATGGCCGGGACGACAGGCTATTCCGAGCAGACGCTGCTGGAGAAGTGGGCGCGGGATTCCAAGATCCTCGACATTTTTGAGGGCACTCAGCAGATTCAGCTACTCGTGATCGCCCGGCGGCTTCTGGGGCTGACGTCGGCCGAACTGAAGTAACCACCCTCATCGCACGCTCAACGCAAAGAGAAGCGGGCCGTCAGCATCATGCTGACGGCCCGCTTTCTATCGCTGAATCAGCGCGCGCCGAGGTAGCTCTGCAGATCGCCTCGCATGGCCTGCAGTTCACGACCCCAGTACGCCCAGCTGTGCGTCCCGTTGTCGGGGAAGTTGAACACCGCGTTGTGGCCGCCGGCCGCGAGGTAGTTATCGCGGAATGTGCGGTTGGTACGGATGGTCAGGCCCTCCAGGAAGGTGGCCGGGACATCGCCGCCGCCGAGCTCGTTGGGCTGGCCGTTGCCGCAGTAGACCCACAAGCGGGTGTTGTTGGCCACCAACCGGGGAATCTGGACCATCGGGTCGTTGCGCTGCCAGGCCGGATCGCTGGACGGGCCCCACATGTCGGCGGACTTGTAGCCGCCGGCGTCACCCATCGAGATGTTGATCAGGCCAGGCCACCAGCCCTCAGAGGGGTTCAGGAAGCCCGACATCGACCCGGCGTAGATGAATACGTCGGGGTGCCAGGCCGCCAGCGTCATCGAGGCCGAGCCGGCCATCGACAGGCCGATCGCCGCGCTGCCGTTCGGCTTGACCTGACGGTTGGCCGCCAGCCAGGCCGGGGCCTCCTGGGTCAGGAAGGTCTCCCACTTGTAGGTGGTGCAGCCGGCCTTGCCGCAGGCGGGCCGGTACCAGTCGGAGTAGAAGCTGGACTGGCCGCCGACCGGCATCGAGATCGACAGGCCTGAATCCAGGTACCACTCGAAGGCCGGGGTATTGATATCCCAGCCGTTGTAGTCATCCTGGGCGCGCAAGCCGTCGAGCAGCCAGACGTTCGGAGAGTTCGCCCCACCACTCTGGAACTGGACCCGGATCGACCGGCCCATGGCCGGCGACGGAATATCCAGGTACTCGACCGGAAGGCCCGGACGCGAGAAGGCGCCCGCGGTTGCCGAACCGCCCGCAGCGCCGATCAGCCCCGGCAGGGCCGCCGCTGCGACTGCGGCAACCGTGAATCGGCGCGACCAGTTGCGCAGCTTGTCGAAGCCAAACTTCACCTATCCACCCAGCTTTCTTAATTTCCCCCGGGTATCCCTCGATGAACCCGGGCATTGGGGATGCAGCATTGGGGATGCAGCACCGGAATGCAGCACTGAGTAAAACATGTGTCGCGTCGCATACGGAACTTAAACCCGTTATCGGGTCGTGATCCACCCTTGCCAACGGTCTCTACAAAAACTAATATCACTTTCAGTTTTGTGGCCGGAGCGCCTCGGGAGTCCCATGGAATCCTTCGCCTACCTGCGCGAATGCGCCAGACCACCATAGCCCCACACCGATGTGGGGTTCGCAACGACGAAGAGAGAGGCAGAAGAGGGTTCACCGGCCGAGCTGCAAAGTTGTTCCGGCGTTACCAACTCGAGGCACTACCGCTCCTCACCGATCCTCACCGATCCTCACCGACCAACTCACCCCCGCCGACGCCAGCGGTAGCCCGCTGCGACCGTTCTCCACTGCGAACTGCAGGATTGGTCGCACCGAGGAAATGCCGTTCTAAGGAGATGCGCGAAATTCCCGATGCAGACACTTCTCACCCCGGACTCGAGCAGTCGCAGACGTTGGCACCGGGGATCAGACCCGGCGGGCAGGAGCGAAGCGACACGGGGATCAGACCCGGCGGGCAGGAGCGAAGCGACACGGGGATCAGACCCGGCGGGCAGGAGCGAAGCGACACGGGGATCAGACCCGGCGCGCTGGACGGTGTCCGCGTCGTCGAGGTCGGGACTCTGATCTCCGGCCCGTTCGCCAGCCGACTCCTCGGCGACATGGGCGCCGAGGTCATCAAAATCGAACCGCCCGGCTCCCCCGACCCGGTGCGCACCTGGGGGCAAGCCGAACTGGACGGGCAGCACTTCTTCTGGACAGTGCATGCGCGCAATAAGAAGTGCGTCACGCTCAACCTGCGTGAACCGCGCGGCCGGGACATGTTCCTCGCACTCGTCGATCGCTCCGACATCGTGGTGGAGAACTTTCGGCCCGGCACACTGGAGAAATGGAACCTCGGCTACGACGTTCTACGGAAACGTAACCCTGGGCTCATCCTGGTCCGGGTGTCCGGCTACGGCCAGACCGGACCGGACGCCGGCAAGGCCGGCTACGCGTCGGTGGCCGAAGCGGTGTCCGGGTTACGCCACATGAATGGCTTCCCCGAGGGGCCGCCACCGCGGCTGGCACTGTCTCTGGGGGACACCCTTGCGGGGATGTTCGCCGCCCAGGGCGCATTGGCCGCACTGTATCGGCGCAGCGTCACGGGCGAGGGCCAAGTGGTCGACGCCGCGCTGACCGAGGCCTGCCTGGCGGTTCAGGAGTCCACCATCCCCGACTACGACGTCGGCGGTGTCGTACGAGGGCCGTCCGGGACCCGATTGGAAGGGATAGCGCCGTCGAACATCTACCGCAGCGCCGACGGCAGTTGGGTGGTGGTGGCGGCCAACCAGGACACCGTGTTCCGGCGACTGTGCCAGGCGATGGGGCAACCCGAACTGGCCGAGGATCCGCGCTTCGTCGACCACGGTTCCCGCGGACGCAACCAGGACGAACTGGACGTCATCATCGGGGGCTGGGCCGCTGCCCGTCAGCCTCAAGACATCATCGACACCCTCAGCGCTGCCGGGGTGATCGCCGGACCGATCAACACGGTCGCCGAGGTGGTGACCGACCCGCAGTTCCGAGCCCGCGGCATGCTGGTCGAACATTTCGATGAGCGCATCGGCCGAAACGTCCTGGGTCCGGGCGTCGTTCCGGTGCTGTCTGCGACCCCGGGCGGGGTACGCAATGCCGGCCCGGCCCGGCCCGGCCAGCACAACAACGAGATTTATGGCGAACTATTAGGCCTGAAACACGACGAACTGGCCACCTTGGCCCAACAGGGAGTGATATGAGCACGCTGCCGAAACACGTCACGATCCGCGAGGTCGCTCTGCGGGACGGACTGCAGATCGAGACTCCGATCCCGTTGTCCGCCAAGCTCGAACTCCTGGCCGCGATTGCCGCCACCGGAGTGCGCGAGGTGGAGGCCACCGCGTTCGTCTCGCCCTCAAAGGTGCCGGCGATGGCCGACGCACCTGAGTTGGCCGAACACTTGGGCGCCTACCCAGACATCGAATTCTCCGCCCTGGTCGCCAGCCCCAACGGTGCGCATCGCGCCATCGCCGCGGGATTCCGTTCGGTGGAGTACGTGGTGTCCGCCTCCGACGGGCATAGCCGCGCCAACGTGGGCCGCAGCAGTGCCGAGGCCAGCGCACAGATCGCCGACATTGTGGCGATTGCCCACGATGCCGCCGTCGGCGTCGAAGTCATCATCTCCACCTCGTGGGACTGCCCGTTCGACGGGCCGACGGATCCTCAGCGAGTACTCGATGTCGTCGACGCCGCGTGTGGCTACGGCGCCGACCGGATCGCGATCGCCGACACCATCGGCACCGCTACCCCCGGCCGGGTCACGGACTTGGTCGAACAAGTCCTCCCCCGCGTCCACGGCCGGCCGTTGGGGGCGCACTTTCACAACACCCGCGGCGTCGGACTGGCCAGCGCGTGGGCGGCCGTCAGCGCCGGGGTGACCCGGTTGGACTCCTCGATAGGCGGTCTCGGCGGGTGCCCGTTCGCCCCCGGGGCAAGCGGCAATATCGCCACGGAGGACTTGGTCTACTTGTTGCGGGACAGCGGCGTCGAGGTCGACGTCGATCTGACTGCTGCCATCGAGGCGGCGCGGGTAGCCCGGGAAGTCATCGGACACGACCTGCCCAGCGCGTTGCTGCGCGCTGGCGACCGGTCGCTGGGCTGACGGTGACGGCTGAGCGCACGCTATCCACCAAGGGCCGCCAGACTCGGCAGGCCATCGAGGAGTCCGCCCGAAACCTGTTTGCCCAGAGGGGCTTTCACGGTACCACGCTCACCGAAATCACCGCGGGCGCCGGTAGGTCCCCGGCAGTGTTCTACCGCTACTTCGAGGACAAGGTGGACCTTCTCGCCGCGTTGGCGGAGTCATTTCTTTCCGAGGTGAAGGACCGGGGTATGCAGGGCCCCGCAGACGACGACTTCTTCGTCGCGGTCGTCGCCTCCTACTGGCAGATGTTCAAGCAGCACATCGGCGTCATGGTTGCCGTCGACCAACTCGCCGCCACCCAACCGCGGTTCGCCCACGTACAGAATGAGTTCCGCCGGTCGGGAATGGACATCATCAGCGCCTCGGTCCGTCAGGCTCAGGATCGGGGCCATGCACAAGGTCTGGACGCCGATCACACCGGGATGGCGATAGTGCTGTTGTTCGAACGCTTTACCACCGTGTGCCTGCGCTCCGACGCGACCGCCCTGGGCGTCGACATTTCCGATGACGCCGCCGTCACCACCCTGTCGACCATCTGGAAACGGACGTTGTACGGCACCGCCGAGGAACCGACGAACGCGGAGGACGACTAGTGGATTTCACTCTGCCCGAACACCTTCCACCGCTCCTGGCCGATATGGACGCGTTCATCGAAGCCGAGATCCGGCCGCTGGAGCGCGAGCACATGCAGTACTTCGACCGACGGCGCGAGTTCGCCCGAACCGATCTCGACAATGGAGGGGTTCCGCGCCGGGAGTGGGAAGATCTGCTCGGCGAGATGCGCCGCCGCGCTGATGCCGCCGGTTGGTTGCGCTTCGGCCTGCCGGCGAAGTTCGGCGGTCGTGACGGCACCAACCTCGACATGGCGGTGATCCGGGAGCATTTGGCGCACAAGGGACTCGGGCTGCATAACGATCTGCAGGACGAGTCTTCGATAGTTGGCAACTTCCCGCAGGTCATCATGATGGACCGGTTCGGCACCGAACAGCAGAAGCAGCAGTGGATCGAGGCCATGCTCACCGGCGCGCGTTCCATGGCCTTCGGCCTCACCGAACCCGACCACGGCAGCGACGCCACCTGGCTGGAGACCACTGCTCGCCTCGAGGGAGACCAGTGGGTCATCAATGGCTCCAAACGCTGGAACACCGGCGTGCACCGAGCCACCCATGACCTGGTGTTCGCCCGAACTTCCGGATCACCGGGTCAGGCACAGGGCATCACCGCGTTTCTCGTGCCCTGCGATACAGCGGGTTTCGACGTGCCCTACTACTGGTGGACCTTCAACATGCCCAGCGACCATGGCGAGGTCGTGTTGCGCGACGTCCGAATTCCCGCCGACGCAGTGCTCGGCGAGGTTGATCAGGGGCTCGCAGTGGCCCAGACTTTCCTGCACGAGAACCGGATCCGGCAGGCCGCCAGCAGCCTGGGCGCAGCCCAGTATTGCATCGACCGCGCAGTCCAGTACGCGAGGCAGCGGGTGACATTCGGCAAGCCCCTGGCCGTCAACCAAGCGGTTCAGTGGCCCCTGGTGGAACTGCAGACCGAGGCTCAGATGGTCCGTCTGCTGGTTTACTACGCCGCCTGCGAACTGGACCGTAACCATCATCTGGAGGTCTCCGACAAGGTGTCGATGGCCAACTATCGCGCCAACCGGTTGGTCTGCGAAGCCGCCGACAGAGCGATGCAGGTCCACGGCGGTGTCGGCTACAGCCGCCACGAGCCCTTCGAACACATTTACCGCCACCACCGCCGTTACCGCATCACCGAAGGCGCCGAGGAGATCCAGATTCGCCGGGTCGCCCAGCGGATGTTCAAGTTCGGCCGTGCGTGAACGACCAACTGGAACAAGCACTAGGCCCGGTTTTGCGGCCCGTCTTGGGCCAGGACACGGTCGTCGAGAACCTGCGCCTGCTCACCGGCGGCGCCAGCCGGACCACCTATGCATTCGACGCCGTATGCGGGGCCGACCGGCACCGGTTGATCCTGCGCACCGCTGCCCCCGCCGAGCATTACGCCAGCATGGAGCTCGAAGCCGCCGCGCAGAGCGCCGCCGCCGAGACGGGAACGCCGGTACCGCGCATCGTAGTGGCATCGGATTCCTCTGCGCCACTTGGTAATCCGTTCCTGATCTGTCACGAGATCCCCGGCCAGACAATCGTGCGGCGTATCCAACGTGAGCTCGACGAGCGCGGCAGACATGAACTGCTGGCCCAGTGCGCTCGGGCGCTGGCTGCCATCCACCGTGCCCGAACCGACGCGTCCGGCCTGGTCGAGCAGGACGAACTCGGCGAGTGGCGTCAACGACTCGACGACATCGGCGACACCACGGCGACGTTCGAGTTCGCGTTCCGCTGGCTTGCTGCCCATCGGCCACCGACATCGCCTCCGCGGTTGGTGCACGGCGACTTCCGGATGGGCAACCTGATAGTCAACGGCTCGATGCTCGCAGCAGTGTTGGACTGGGAACTTGTCCACATCGGTGAGGTCTACCAGGATCTGGCCTGGTTCTGCATCCGAGCCTGGAGGTTCGGGGCCCCGCCCAGCATGTCGGCAGGCGGGCTCGGCAGCATCGACTCATTCGTGGCCGCCTACGAGCAGGCTGGCGGTACCCGAGTCGACAGGGACGTACTGCACTGGTGGCTGGTGCTGGCGACGCTGCGCTGGGGAGTGATCTGCCGCGTGCAGGCCGAGCGACATCTTTCCGGCCAGACCCCTTCGGTGGAGCTCGCGGCGATCGGCCGCAGGGTGTGCGAGACCGAGTGGGATCTGCTCGATCTGCTGGAGGCTCGGTGAACGAGTTGCATGGGCGGCCCACAGCCGCCGAACTCGTCGCCGCCGTGGCCGACTTCCTTGCCGGGGAGGTTCGGGCCCATACGACGGGGGCGGTCAGCTTCCACGCGCTGGTCGCCGCCAATGCGCTGCGCATCGTCGAGCGGGAGTTGCTTGACCGGAATTCCGACGCACTCGCCGCCCTGGAGCGGTTGGGCTTTCCCGACGAGAAATCTCTAGCAAACTCGATCCGTACCGGGCAGCTCGATGGACGCGAAGCAGAAGTGCTGCCCTGCCTGCGCGCCGTCGTCGGCCACCGGCTGGCAGTCGCACATCCCGGCTACGATCGGTCACCGTAACTGAGCTGGCCGCCAATGGCCGATATGACCAGCAGGCAGGGACATGGGTTCTTTGGAAATTGTTTGCGGGCCGCGGGCCGGATTGGTAGCGTCGATACTGTGATCGCCCCCACAGGGGCGCCGGTATTACCGAACTGACTGGGGCTCAATTCCGATGACGGAGACGCCTGAGGCTGCCATTGGGCGCGCCGCAGCAATCACGCCGGACTCGACTCCACCTTTCATCGCACCTTTCACATCGCGGTTCTGCGTGGCGCTCACCACGTAGCACGGACAAAGCTTGCCCGGGAGGACCTCCGGCCCAGGTGGGCCGGAGGTCTTCATTTTTGGCCGACTTCGCAGACCGGCCAGCCAGCCGGCAAAATGGAAGGTTGCGACAGCAAGTCTCGTCGGGGTAGCAGTCATGTCGGCACCTGCCGCCGGCGCGGCACCCAACAATGGCAATGGCAACAGCGGCGGGGCGCGGAACACCATCGGCCAGACCATCTCAGCGATCGCCAAGAACGGCGGTGGCGCTGCCGGTGTACTGGGCGCGCTCGCCCAGCTCAAACCCAACAACAAGGGTCTGGCCAACGCCCTCCAGCGGGTGCTGTCTCGCCAGACGAAAACGCCCACGCCGACGCCCAGCCCCGACCCGACTACTCCGCCCAGTTAGTCGAATTTCCTTCCGAAAAGCTCCCCCCTGGGGGCCGCGGGGGGAGCTTTTCGGTGCCGGATTGACATCGACCCGGGAGATAGGTCGACCCCGGGATTAACATCGACACCGTGAGCTCCGTTCGCGTCTTGGTTTACAGCAGCAACAGCGGCACCCGCGAACAGGTCCGGCTCGCACTGGGCACGCGAGTCCACCCCGACCTCCCGGAGCTGATCTACACCGAGGTGGCAACCGGGCCGATGGTTGTCCGGCTCATGGACGCCGGCGGGTTCGACCTGGTGATCCTCGACGGAGAGGCCTCCCCTGTCGGCGGTATGGGAATCGCCAAACAGCTCAAGGACGAGATCGCAGACTGTCCGCCGATAGTGGTGCTCACCGGCCGCGCCGATGACGCCTGGCTGGCCAAATGGTCGCGGGCCGAGGCGGCGGTTCCCCAGCCGATCGACCCGATCCGGCTCGCCGAAGCCGTGGTGGGCCTGCTCCGCGCGCCAGTCTGACAGCCCACTTGTAGTGTGTGTCCTAGCTAACACCAAGAACTCACATCAGAAGCCAGTGGGGAGCGGAGGGTATGAGTCTCTATACGCCGATCCTGGTGCTGGGGGCCATCGCCGCCATCTTCGCGGTGGTCTCGGTAGTGGTCGCCCTGGTGGTGGGGCCGCGCCGCTACAACCGAGCCAAGCTCGAGGCCTACGAATGCGGCATCGAACCGCTGGCCGACGAGCCTGTCGGGCAACGGTTCCCCATCAAGTACTACCTGACGGCGATGCTGTTCATCGTTTTCGACATTGAGATTGTCTTCCTCTATCCGTGGGCGGTGGCATTCGATCAGCTCGGCATCTTCGCTCTGGTCGAAATGGCCATCTTCATGCTGACCGTGTTCGTGGCCTATGCCTACGTCTGGCGGCGGGGTGGTCTGGAATGGGACTAGTAGGGCCGGGATCAACAGCATGGGATTAGAGGAAGCATTACCGGGCGGCATCCTGCTGTCGACGGTGGAGAAGGTCGCGGGCTACGTCCGCAAGGGTTCGCTGTGGCCGGCGACGTTCGGATTGGCCTGTTGCGCAATCGAAATGATGGCCACTGCCTCGCCCCGATTCGACATCGCCCGGTTCGGCATGGAGAGGTTCTCGGCAACTCCGCGGCAGGCCGACCTGATGATCGTGGCCGGCCGGGTCAGCCAGAAGATGGCGCCAGTGCTGCGGCAGGTCTACGACCAGATGGCCGAGCCGAAGTGGGTCCTGGCCATGGGCGTGTGCGCCTCCAGTGGCGGCATGTTCAACAACTACGCGGTAGTGCAGGGCGTCGACCACGTCGTCCCCGTCGACATCTACCTGCCCGGCTGCCCGCCGCGGCCGGAGATGCTGCTCAACGCCATCCTGGCCCTACACGCCAAGATCGCCGAGATGCCGCTCGGGGTGCATCGCGCGGAGGCCATCGCCGCCGCGGAGCGGGCCGCCCTGGACAGCCGGCCCACCATCGAGCTGAAAGGCCTGCTGCGATGACCGGCGAGCAGGAGCCCGAGGTGATCGGCGTGCGCCACGGCATGTTCGGCATCTCCGGTAGCGGCGACGTCTCCGGCTACGGCCGACTGATTCAGCGGGTCGAGCTGCCGGGCAGCACGCCGCGGCCGTACGGCGGCTATTTCGACGATGTCGTCGATCGACTGGCCGAAGTGCTTGGCCCGGAGGTATTCGCCGCCGCCGCCGAACGCGTCGTCGTCCACCGGGGCCAGCTGACCCTCGAGGTGCGCCGCACCCATCTGCTCGACGTCGCCTCCGCCCTGCGAGACGACGAGGCGTTGCGGTTCGAATTATGTTGCGGCGTATCGGGTGTGCATTATCCCGATGACCCTGGACGCGAACTGCACGCGTTCTACCCGCTGATGTCCATCACCCACAACCGGCGGGTGCACCTGGAGGTGGCCTGCCCGGACTCCGACCCCCATATCCCGTCGCTGTTCCCGGTGTACCCCACCTGCGACTGGCACGAGCGCGAGACCTATGACTTCTTCGGCATCATCTTCGACGGCCACCCGGGCCTGACCCGCATCGAGATGCCCGACGACTGGGTAGGCCATCCGCAGCGCAAGGACTACCCGCTTGGCGGGGTTCCGGTGGAATTCAAAGGCGCCCAGATCCCGCCGCCGGACCAGCGGAGGGCTTACCGATGACCGATCACGTGGTCGTCCTGGGCGGCCAGGATTGGGACGAGATCGTCAGCGCCGCCAGGGCCGGGGAAGCCGGCGAGCGCATCGTCATAAACATGGGCCCGCAGCATCCCTCCACCCACGGCGTGCTGCGGCTGATCCTGGAGATCGAGGGCGAAACCGTCGTCGAAGCCCGTTGCGGCATAGGCTATCTGCACACCGGCATCGAGAAGAACCTGGAATACCGCACCTGGACCCAGGGCGTCACGTTCGTGACCCGGATGGATTACCTGTCCCCGTTTTTCAATGAAACCGCCTATTGCCTCGGCGTCGAACGACTGCTGGGCATCACCGACGAGATCCCGCAGCGCGCCTCGGTCATCCGGGTGATGCTCATGGAGCTCAACCGCATCTCCTCGCACCTGGTGGCGCTGGCCACCGGCGGCATGGAGCTGGGCGCGATGACCCCGATGTTCTTCGGCTTCCGGGAACGCGAGTTGATCCTGACGGTCTTCGAGGCGATCACCGGCTTGCGGATGAACAACGCCTATATCCGGCCCGGGGGCCTGGCTGCCGACATGCCCGACGACGGGCCGGACCGGGTGACCGAGCTGCTGAAAATCCTGCCCGGCAGGTTAGGAGAACTGGAGGAGTTGCTCACCGAGAGTTACATCTGGAAGGCCCGTACCCAGGGGGTGGGCTACCTCGACCTGACCGGGTGCATGGCCCTCGGCATCACCGGCCCAGTGCTGCGTTCCACCGGCCTGCCTCATGACCTGCGCAAGTCCCAGCCTTATTGCGGCTACGAGACCTACGACTTCGAAGTGGTGACCGATACCACCGCCGACTGCTACGGCCGCTACCTGATCAGGGTCGGGGAGATGCACGAGTCGCTGAAGATCGTGCGCCAGTGTCTGGATCGCCTGGAGCCGGGCCCGGTGATGATCGAGGACAAGAAGATGGCGTGGCCGGCCGACCTAAAACTCGGACCGGACGGATTGGGTAACTCCCCCGACCACATCGGGAGAATCATGGGCAAGTCGATGGAAGGCCTGATCCACCACTTCAAGCTGGTGACCGAGGGTATCCGGGTCCCGGCGGGACAGGTGTACAGCGCCGTGGAGTCACCGCGCGGCGAACTGGGCGTGCACATGGTCTCCGACGGTGGCACGCGGCCCTACCGGGTGCACTACCGGGATCCGAGTTTCACCAATCTCCAGGCGGTGGCCGCGATGTGCGAGGGCGGGATGGTCGCCGACGTCATTGCGGCGGTGGCTAGCATCGACCCCGTGATGGGGGGCGTGGATAGGTGAGTGTCGATCTGCCCCTCGGCCCACGTCCCGAGGAGCCTGGCCCTCCGATCGACGGCCCGGCATCGTATCCACCCGACGTCACCGAGCGACTGGCCGCCGACGCCAAGACCATCATCGGCCGCTACCCGCAGCCGCGCTCGGCCCTGCTGCCGCTGTTGCACCTGGTGCAGGCCGAGGACGGGTATCTCACCAAGGCCGGAATAGCCTTCTGCGCAACCCAACTCGGGCTGACCGACGCCGAGGTCGCGGCGGTGGCCACGTTCTACTCGATGTACCGCCGCACCCCCACCGGCGACTACCTGATCGGAGTGTGCACCACCACCCTGTGCGCGGTGATGGGCGGCGACGCCATCCTGGAGTCGCTGGAGAACGAACTGGGCGTCCACCCCGGGCAGACCACTGCCGACGGTCTGATCACTTTGGAACACATCGAGTGCAACGCGGCCTGCGACTACGCCCCCGTCGTCATGGTCAACTGGGAATTCTTCGACAACCAGACGCCCTCAAGCGCAACGGAATTGGTGGCTGCACTGCGCAACGGCCAGCCGGTCACGCCAACCCGGGGAACCACCCTGTGTCCATTTCGCGAGACGGCGCGCACCCTGGCCGGCGTCGGCTCCGACCAACTCGACGACAGCGGACCGGGACAACCCACCCTGGTCGGCCTGCAGATTGCCCGCGAACTCGGGGAGGCTCAGTGACTGCTCTGCCCCCCGCGCTGACGCCGGTACTGAGCCGGTTCTGGGATGCACCGCAGCCGTGGACGATGCAGACCTATCTGAACCACGACGGCTACCTCGGACTTCGCAGGGCACTGGGTATGGCGCCGGAGGACGTCATAGCCGAAATCAAGGAATCCGGGTTGCGCGGCCGGGGTGGGGCGGGTTTCCCAACCGGCACCAAATGGTCGTTCATCGACCAGAAGTCGACCAAGCCGCGCTACCTCGTGGTCAATGCCGACGAGTCCGAACCCGGAACGTGCAAAGACATTCCGCTGATGTTGACCACACCGCACTTCCTCGTCGAGGGTGCGATCATCGCGGCCTACGCCATCCGCGCCCGCCATGCGTTCATCTACCTCCGCGGCGAGGTGGTGCCGGTCTTGCGGCGGCTTCGGGCTGCCGTCGCGGAGGCCTACGAGGCCGGCTTCCTGGGCACCGACATCCTGGGTTCCGGATACGACCTGGACCTGATCGTGCACGCCGGTGCCGGTGCCTACATCTGCGGCGAGGAGACCGCCCTGCTGGACTCGCTGGAAGGCCGGCGCGGCCAACCCCGGTTGCGGCCGCCGTTCCCCGCGGTCGCCGGACTGTATGCCAGCCCCACGGTGGTCAACAACGTCGAATCGATCGCCAGCGTGCCGCCGATCCTGGTCAACGGCGTGGACTGGTTCAAGTCGATGGGTACCGAGAAATCGCCGGGTTTCACCCTGTACTCGCTGTCCGGACACGTGACGAGGCCCGGGCAGTACGAAGCTGCTCTGGGTATCACGCTGCGCGAATTGCTGGAGTATGCCGGCGGGGTGCGGGCCGGCCGTGAACTCAAGTTCTGGACACCCGGCGGGTCGTCGACTCCGCTGTTGACTGCCGAACATCTGGACGTACCTTTGGATTACGAGGGCGTGGCGGCGGCGGGTTCGATGCTGGGCACCAAGGCGTTGCAAATCTTCGACGACACCACCTGCGTGGTGCGGGCGGTGCGCCGCTGGACACAGTTCTATGCCCACGAGTCGTGCGGCAAGTGCACGCCATGCCGAGAGGGCACCTACTGGCTGGCGCAGATTTACGAAAGGCTGGAAACGGGTCGTGGCACGGAAGAGGACTTGGGCAAGCTGCTCGACATCTCCGATGCCATCCTGGGCAAGTCGTTCTGCGCTCTGGGCGACGGCGCGGCGTCGCCGATCCAGTCCTCGCTGAAGTACTTCCGCGCCGAGTACGAGGCACATCTGGCCGGCGGCTGCCCGTTCGACCCGTACGCCTCGATGCTCGCCTCCCCGCAGGGGGTGGGAGCGTGACCGACCTCGTCACCGTCACGATCGATGACGTTACCCTCTCGGTTCCCAAGGGCACGTTGGTCATTCGCGCAGCCGAGATGCTGGGCGTGCAGATTCCGCGGTTCTGCGACCACCCGCTGTTGGACCCGGTCGGCGCCTGCAGGCAGTGCCTCATCGAGGTCGAGGGCCAGCGCAAGCCCATGGCCAGTTGCACCACCACGGTCACCGAAGGCATGGTCGTGCGTACCCAGTTCACCTCCGAGGCCGCCGACAAGGCCCAGCAGGGGGTCATGGAACTGCTGCTGATCAACCATCCGCTGGACTGCCCGGTCTGCGACAAGGGCGGAGAATGCCCGCTACAGAACCAGGCCATGTCCAGCGGCCGCGCCGAGACCCGCTTCACCGACGTCAAACGCACCTTCCCCAAGCCGATCAGCCTGTCGGCCGAGGTACTGCTGGATCGGGAGCGCTGCGTGCTGTGCGCCCGATGCACCCGGTTCTCTGAACAGATCGCCGGCGACCCCTTCATCGAACTGCTCGAGCGTGGCGCCCTGCAGCAGGTGGGCATCGCGCCCGGCGAGGCTTTCGACTCCTACTTCAGCGGCAACACGGTGCAGATCTGCCCGGTCGGCGCGTTGACCGGCCGGGCCTACCGGTTCCGGGCCCGCCCGTTCGACCTGGTGTCCTCCCCCAGCGTGTGCGAGCACTGCGCCTCCGGCTGCGCCCAGCGCACCGACCATCGCCGCGGCGTAGTGCTGCGCCGGCTGGCCGGCGACGACCAATCCGTCAATGAAGAATGGAACTGCGACAAGGGTCGCTGGGCGTTCGCCTACACCCGGACCGGCGACCGCCTCACCACCCCGCTGGTGCGCGACGACGGCGGCAACCTTCGCGTCGCCTCGTGGTCGGAGGCACTGGCCCGCGCCGCCGCCGGGCTGACCGTCGGCCGGACCGGGGTGCTGGTGGGCGGCCGGGTCACCACCGAGGACGCCTACGCCTACAGCAAGTTCGCACGAATCACTCTGGGCACCAACGACATCGACTTCAGAGCGCGACCGCACTCCGCCGAGGAGATGGCGTTTCTGGCCGCCCACGTGGCCGGCCGGCCGTTGACGGTGACCTACGCCGACCTGGAGGCCGCACCCATGGTGGTGCTGGCCGGGTTCGAGCCGGAGGAGGAGTCACCGATCATTTTCCTGCGGCTGCGCAAGGCGGTTCGCAAGCACGGCCTGAGCGTGATCACCATCGCGCCGTTCGCCTCGCGTGGATCGGTCAAACTCGATGCCCGACTCATTCCGACCGCACCTGGCGGCGAAGCCGAGGCCCTGGACCGCTTGACCGATGACCTCGAACCGGGAGCGGTCATCGTCGTCGGCGAGCGACTGGCCACCAGCCCGGGAGCACTGTCCGCGGCCGTGCGCCTGGCCGAGGCCAGTGGAGCCCGCCTCGCCTGGATTCCGCGACGGGCCGGCGAGCCTGGAGCCTTGAGCGCAGGATGCCTGCCCAACCTGCTGCCCGGCGGCCGGCCAATCACCGATCCGGCTGCCCGTCAGCAGGTGCATGACACGTGGGGGCGCACCGACTTGCCCGCCGATGAAGGCCAACACACCTGCGAGATTCTCGACGCGGCCGCGCACGGCGACTTGGATGCCCTGGTGATCGGAGGGGTAGACCCCACCGACCTGACCGATCCGCAGGCGGCATTGGCCGCGATCGAGGCGGCCGGATTCGTGGTGAGCCTTGAGGTCCGCGAGTCCGCGGTCACGGCGTTAGCCGATGTGGTGTTCCCGGTCGCACCGGTTGCGGAGAAGGCCGGCTCCTTCACCAACTGGGAGGGCCGCCTACGGCCGTTCGAAGCGGCGCTGCCTTCTGCCGCGATGTCCGATCTGCGTGTGCTGGACAGCCTGTCCCGCGAGTTCGGGGTCGAGCTCGGGCTGCCGACGCCCGAGCGGGCCCGCGCAGAACTCGCCCGGCTCGGCGGCTGGGACGGCGGACGGCCGGAAGAGCCCGTCGTCATCGCCGACGCGGGACCCGCGCTGCACCCGGGCGAAGCGGTGCTGGCCGGTTGGCGGATGTTGTTGGACTCCGGTCGGTTACAGGACGGCGAACCCTACTTGGCGGGAACCGCCCATCCCGCGGTCGCCCGCTTGTCGGCAGCCACCGCAGCCGCTATCGGTGCCACCGACACGGTGACGGTGTCGACGGGCAGAGGAGCACTCACCCTGCCATTGGAGGTGACCGAGATGCCCGATCAGGTGGTCTGGCTGCCGTTGAACTCCACCGGCAGTGCGGTCCACCAAAAACTCGGCGTCACCACCGGCGCCGTCGTGCATATCGAGGCGGGAGGACGCCAGTGAATCCCCGTCTGGCGAATTACGCTGGGCCCTACCCCGATCCGGCGGTGTTCGGCCACGACCCGTGGTGGCTTATCCTGGCCAAGGCAGTGGGGGTCTTCGCTTTTCTGCTGCTGACCGTCCTGGTGGCAATTCTGGTCGAGCGCAAGCTATTGGCCCGCATGCAGATGCGGTACGGGCCGAATCGGGTGGGCCCGTTCGGGCTGCTGCAATCGCTCGTCGACGGCATCAAGCTGGCCCTCAAAGAAGGACTGGTCCCGGCCGGGGTCGACAAGCCGATCTACCTTGCCGCGCCGGCCATTTCGGTGATCACGGCGATCATGGCCTTCGCCGTGATTCCGCTGGGCCCGACGGTGTCGGTGTTCGGCCACACCACTCCATTGCAGCTGACCGACCTGCCGGTCGGGGTGCTCTACGTCCTGGCGGTCTCCTCGATCGGCGTGTACGGCATCGTGTTGGCCGGTTGGTCGTCCGGTTCGATCTACCCACTTCTGGGTGGTCTGCGCTCCAGCGCCCAGGTGGTGTCCTACGAGATCGCGATGGCGTTGACCTTTGCCGCGGTGTTCCTCTACGCCGGGACGATGTCGACCTCCGGGATAGTGGCCGAACAGACCCATGTCTGGTACGTCGTGCTGCTGCTGCCCTCGTTCGCGGTGTATGCGATTGCGATGGTCGGCGAGACCAATCGCGCGCCCTTCGACCTGCCGGAAGCCGAGGGCGAGTTGGTCGGCGGCTTCCACACCGAGTACTCCTCGCTGAAATTCGCCATGTTCTTTCTCGCCGAGTACGTCAACATGGCGACCGTGTCGGCGCTGGCGACCACGCTGTTCCTGGGCGGTTGGCGGGCGCCGTGGCCGCTGAGCCTCTGGGAGGGCGCCAACACCGGGTGGCTGCCGATGCTGTGGTTCGTCGCCAAGGTGTGGGCGTTCTTGTTCGTCTTCATGTGGCTGCGGGCCACCCTGCCCCGCCTGCGCTACGACCAGTTCATGGCGCTGGGCTGGAAGTTGTTGATCCCGGTTTCGCTGGTGTGGATTCTCATCGTGGCCTGTCTGCGCGCCGCCGGCCAGACCGGCGTCATCCCCAGCCTGCTGGCGGCCGCGGCCCTGCTGGCCGCCCTGCTGGCGGTCAACGCGCTGCGGCGCAAACGGATTGAGGACATCAGCGCGGAGCCTCCCCCGCCGTCGCCGGGGTCGTTCCCGGTTCCGCCGCTACCGAACGCGAGGGACGCCCGTGTCTAAGTTCTTCGATGCACTGGCGGGTTTCAAGGTCACATTCGGCACGATCTTCAAGAAGCCGATCACCGAGGAGTACCCGGAGAAGCCCGGCCCGACCGCACCGCGCTACCACGGCCGCCACCAACTCAACCGCTACCCCGACGGGTTGGAAAAGTGCATTGGCTGCGAGTTGTGCGCGTGGGCCTGCCCGGCCGACGCGATCTACGTCGAGGGAGCGGACAACACCGAAGCCGAGCGCTACTCCCCCGGGGAGCGGTACGGCCAGGTGTACCAGATCAACTATCTGCGGTGCATCGGTTGCGGGTTGTGCATCGAGGCCTGCCCGACCAGGGCGCTGACGATGACCAACAGCTATGAGATGGCCGACGACAACCGGGCCGACCTGATCTACGGCAAGGACAAACTGCTGGCGCCACTGCAGCCCGGTATGGCCGCCCCGCCGCATCCGATGGCTCCCGGGACTACTGACGACGACTACTACCTGGGCAGTGTCGAGGGAGTCAAGGTCGAGGGAGTCAAGGTCGAGGGATTCAAGGTCGAGGGATTCGAGGTCGAGGGATTCAAAGAGGTGAACCCATGACCGCTGAGGCCGTCGCGTTCTGGGTTCTGGGGACCATCGCGGTGATCGGGGCGCTGGGCGTCGTTGTCGCGCCCAAGGCGGTGTACTCGGCGATTTTCCTGGCCACCACGATGATCGCCCTGGCGATCCTCTACGTTGCCGAGGACGCGCTGTTCCTCGGGGTGGTGCAGGTGGTGGTCTACACCGGTGCGGTGATGATGTTGTTCCTGTTCGTGCTGATGCTGATCGGCGTCGACTCCGCCCAATCACTGGTGGAAACCATTCGGGGACAACGCATCGCGGCGGTCCTGGCCGGCCTCGGATTCGGTGTGCTGCTGATCGCGGGCATCGGCACCATGTCGACCGACACCTTCGCCGGCCTGGAGCAGGTCAACGAGGGTGGCAACGTTCAAGGCCTGGCCCAGTTGATCTTCACCCGCCATCTCTGGGCCTTCGAACTGACCAGCGCACTGCTGATCACCGCCGCCCTGGGCGCGATGGTGCTGGCGCACCGGGAGCGGTTCGAACGCCGGAAGACCCAGCGCGAACTGGCGATCGAGCGGTTCCGTGGCGGCGGGCGGCCCACCCCGCTGCCCAGCCCCGGGGTCTACGCGCGGCACAACGCAGTCGACACCCCGGCGCTGCTTCCGGACGGTTCGGAGGAACTCTCGTCGGTGAGCGCCATCATCCGGGACAGAGCGCGCGCGAGGGCCGAAGGGACGGCCCAGCGATGAACGTGCACCACTACCTCTACCTGTCCGCGCTGTTGTTCACCATCGGCGCGGCGGGGGTTCTCGTGCGGCGCAACGCGATCGTCATGTTCATGTGCGTGGAGTTGATGCTCAACGCGGCCAACCTTGCCTTTGTCACCTTCGCCCGCATGCACGGTCGGCTCGACGGCCAGTCGGTGGCCTTCTTCACCATGGTGGTGGCCGCCTGCGAGGTGGTGGTCGGGCTGGCGATCATCGTCGCCATCTTCCGAACCCGACGTAACGCCGACGTCGACGAAGCCCATCTGTTGCGGCACTGATCATGACGACTCTGCTGACGCTGACCATCGCGCTGCCCCTGATCGGGGCGGCGGTCCTCCTGCTGGGCGGACGCGCCACCGACACCTGGGGCCACCTGCTGGGGTGCGCCACCGTCGTCGGCTCCTTCCTACTCAGCCTGGTGTTGTTCGGACACCTGCTCAGCCGCCCCGCGGAGCACCGGATGGTGCACCAGACCCTGTTCTCCTGGGTCCCCGTGGGCGCACTGCACGTCGACTTCGGACTGCAACTCGACGCCCTGTCGGTCTGCTTCCTGCTGCTGATCACCGGTGTGGGGTCGTTGATCCACCTCTACTCGATCGGCTACATGGCCGACGACCCCGGCCGCCGGCGGTTCTTCGGCTACCTCAATCTGTTCGTCGCCGCGATGCTCGTGCTGGTTCTCGCCGACAACTACCTCGGCCTGTATCTGGGCTGGGAGGGGGTGGGCCTGGCCTCCTATCTGCTGATCGGGTTCTGGTACTTCAAGCCCAGCGCGGCCGCCGCAGCCAAGAAGGCGTTCGTCGTCAACCGGGTGGGCGACATGGGCCTGGCCATTGCGCTGATGGTCCTGTTCGCCACGGTCGGGTCGATCGGCTACCAGGAGGTGTTCACAGCCGCCCCGGGTATGAGCGACGGCGCGCTGACCGCCGTCGGATTACTGCTGTTACTCGCTGCCTGCGGCAAAAGCGCCCAGGTGCCTCTGCAATCCTGGCTGGGCGACGCAATGGAGGGGCCCACCCCGGTCTCGGCGCTCATCCACGCCGCCACCATGGTGACCGCCGGTGTGTACCTGATCGTGCGCTCCGGCCCGGTGTTCAACCTGGCACCCGCAGCCCAGACCGCGGTGGTCGTCGTCGGTGCGGTGACACTGCTGTTCGGCGCGATCATCGGCTGCGCCAAGGACGACATCAAGAAGGCATTGGCCGCCTCGACGATGAGCCAGATCGGCTACATGGTGCTTGCCGCCGGTCTCGGGCCGGCCGGCTATCCCGTGGCGATCATGCACCTGCTCACCCACGGATTCTTCAAGGCCGGCCTGTTCCTCGGCGCCGGATCGGTGATGCACGCCATGAACGACGAGACCGACATGCGCCGCTACGGTGGCCTGCGGACCCTGCTTCCGATCACCTACGTCACATTCGGGCTGGGCTATCTGGCCATCATCGGCGTACCACCGTTCGCCGGGTTCTTCTCCAAGGACGCCATCATCGAAACCGCCTTCGGCGCCGGCGGGGTGATGGGCCCGCTGTCGGGAACCGCGGCCCTGCTGGGGGCTGGTATCACTGCGTTCTACATGACGCGCGTGATGCTGCTGACCTTCTTCGGGCGACCCCGCTGGGAACCGGGAACCCACCCGCATGAGTCGCCGCGAATAATGACCGGCCCCATGGTGGTGCTTGCGGTCGGCTCGGTCGGTGCCGGCGCGGCACTGTCCCTCGGCCATACCCTGCAACGCTGGCTGGAACCCGTCACCGGCAGCCATGAGGCTGCCCACGGACTGCCGGCCTGGGTCATCACCGCGCTGGCACTGGGCGCCGTTGCGGTCGGCGTCGGCGTCGCCTACCGGCAATACGCGACCGCCGAAGTGCCGCGCGTCGCTCCGCAGGACATCTCGATAATGACCGCTGCCGCCCGCTCCGATCTCTACGGTGACGCCGTCAACGAGGTGGTCTTCATGCGCGGCGGCCAACAACTGACCAAGGCCCTGGTCGTGGTGGACGACAGGGTGATCGACGGCTCGGTTGGTGCGCTCGCGACGGGCGTCAGCCGGGTCTCCGACGCGCTGCGCGCCCTGCAGAACGGGTTCGCCCGCACCTACGCCCTGGCGATGCTCGGTGGTGCGGCGTTAGCCGCCGGTGGGGTCCTGATCATGGCTCTGTGGAGGTGACCGGGTGATGAACTTCCCGTGGCTGAGTATGTTGTGGGCCCTCCCGGTCCTCGGCGCGGTGGTGATCATCCTGCTGCCGGGCTCTGCGCGCCAGGCCGCCAAGGTCGCCGGATTGGGCGTCTCGCTGGCCGTGCTGGTGATAGCGCTGATCCTGGCCGTACAGTTCGATCCGGCCGGGGAGCGCTTCCAGTTCGTCGAAAACCACGCGTGGATAAGGTATTTCGGCACCGGTTACATCCTTGGGTTGGACGGCATCGCACTGGCCCTGGTGGTGCTCACCGCCGTCCTGGTGCCCTTGCTGATGCTCGCCGGCTGGAACGACGCCGACGATCGGCCGGGATTGCGGGAGCGCGGCCCGCACACCTACGTGGCACTCACCCTGGCCATCGAGGGCATGGTGCTGATGTCGCTGGCGGCGCTGGACGTCCTGCTCTTCTACGTGTTCTTCGAAGCCATGCTGATCCCGATGTACTTCCTCATCGGCGGCTTCGGCCAGCGAACCTCCGCGACGGCAAAAGCAGCCGTGAAGTTCCTGCTGTACAACCTCTTCGGTGGCTTGGTGATGCTGGCGGCCGTCGTCGGGTTATACGTGGTGACCTCCACCTCCAACGCGTTCGAGAACGGCACCTTCGACTTCCGCCAGATCGCCGACGCGGTGACCAACGGCAGGTTCGTCATCGAGCCGGGAGTGGCCACCGCGATGTTCCTGGCCTTCCTGTTCGCCTTCGCCGTCAAGGCCCCCCTGTGGCCACTGCACCGCTGGCTCCCCGATGCCGCAGTGCAGGCCACACCGGCCTCGGCGGTGCTGATGATGGCGGTGATGGACAAGGTCGGAACATTCGGAATGCTGCGCTACTGCCTGCCGCTGTTCCCCGACGCCGCAGCACAATTCCGCCCCTTTGTGGTCGCGTTGGCCGTCATCGGCATCGTCTATGGCGCCGTCCTGGCGATCGGTCAGACCGACGTGATGCGCCTGATCGCCTACACCTCGATCAGCCACTTCGGTTTCATCATCCTGGGCATCTTCGCCATGACCAGCCAGGGCCAGTCCGGGGCGACGCTCTACATGGTCAACCACGGCATCTCCACCGCGGCGCTCTTCCTCATCGCAGGCTTCCTGGTCAGCCGCCGCGGCACCCGAGCCATCGCGGCCTACGGAGGGGTGCAGAAAGTGGCCCCCGTGTTGGCCGGCACATTTCTGGTCGCCGGCCTGGCCACCCTGTCCTTGCCCGGGCTGGCACCGTTCATCAGCGAATTCCTGGTTCTCATCGGCACCTTCACCCGGTTCCCGGTGTTCGCGGTGGTAGCGGTGCTGGCCTTGGTGCTCTCGGCGGTGTACGTCCTGTGGATGTACCAGCGGATCATGACCGGACCGCTGACGAAGGACAACGAGGCCGTCACCGACCTACGGCGCCGGGAGTTGGCCGTGGTGGTGCCACTGATAGCACTGCTGATCGGCCTCGGCGTGTACCCGAAGGTCGCACTGGACGTCATCAACCCAGGGGTCGACCACACCCTGTCGGGCATCCACCAGCCCGATCCGGCCCCCACTGACTCGGCTGCGGCTCACGCCGGGGCAACCTCTGGAGGTCACCGATGACCGCGCCCAGCATCGAATACGGCGTGCTCTCTCCGATGCTCATCGTCTTCGGCGTCGCCGTCGTGGGGGTCCTGGTGGAAGCGTTCCTGCCACGACGGCTGCGCTACCTGACGCAGGTGGCCCTCGCCTTGGCCGGCCTGACGGCCGCGTTCGCCACCCTGGTCACCGCCTACGCGACCATGAGTGCCGGGGCGGGACGGTTGGCTGCCGTGGGTGCAGTCACCATCGACCGTCCCGCGCTGTTCCTGCAGGGCACCATCCTCCTGGTCGCAGTGCTCGGGGTGATGTTGATCGCCGAATCCCGAAGTGTCCAGTTCAGTAAGGCGGGATGGGACGACGAAGCGGGCCGGGCGGGGTGGGGTCTGGACGCGTTCACCCCACAGGCGTCGGCGGTGCCCGGCAGCGTCGCTGAGAGAGTCGCAACCAAGGCCGGGCTGGCGCAGACCGAGGTATTTCCGCTGACGATGTTCTCGGTCGGCGGGATGATGCTGTTCGGTTCGGCCGGAGATCTGCTGACCATGTTCGTGGCACTCGAGGTGTTCTCGCTGCCGTTGTACCTGCTGTGTGGCCTGGCCCGTCATCGTAGGTTGTTGTCGCAAGAGGCCGCGCTGAAATACTTTCTGCTCGGCGCGTTCTCGTCAGCGTTCTTCCTCTTCGGCGCGGCTCTGCTGTACGGCTATGCCGGCACACTCGACATCATCGGGATCGCCGGGGCCATCCATGTGCACACGACCGACACCGCACTGGCGCTCATCGGCAGCGCTCTGGTGGCCTCGGCGTTGCTGTTCAAGATCGGCGCGGTGCCGTTCCACTCCTGGGTTCCCGACGTCTACCAGGGTGCGCCCACCGCCGTCACCGCGTTCATGGCCGCCGCCACCAAGATCGCCGCGTTCGGCGCGCTGCTACGGCTGTTCTACGTGGCATTCCCCGCTCTGAAGGACGAGTGGCGGCCGGTGCTGTGGACGATCGCGATCCTGACCATGGTGCTGGGCACGGTAACTGCGGTGACCCAGTCCGACGTCAAGCGGATGCTGGCGTATTCAGCTGTGGCGCATACCGGTTTCATCCTCACCGGGGTGATCGCCGCCAACCGGGGTGGGATATCCGGCACGCTCTTCTACCTTGCCGCCTACGGGTTTTCCACGCTCGGGGCCTTCGCTGTCGTGAGCGTCGTCCGCGACCGCGACGGCAGCGAGCAGACTGAGTTGGCCCGCTGGGCGGGCCTCGGCCGTCGTTATCCGGTGGCCGGGGCGGTGTTCTCGTTGTTCCTGCTGGCATTCGCTGGTATCCCGTTGACCAGCGGGTTCGTCAGCAAGTTCGCCGTGTTCAAAGCGGCCGGCCAGGGCGGGGCGATCCCGCTGGTGGTGGTCGGTGTGCTGGCCAGCGCGATCGCCGCCTACTTCTACGTGCGGGTGATCGTGCTGATGTTCTTCACCGATCCACCCGAGAACGCACCCGAGGTCGCGCCGCCAAGTTCGCTGAGTGTCGCGGTGATCGGACTGACGGCCATCATCACGTTCGCCTTGGGCGCTCTGCCACAGCCGTTGCTGGATCTGGCCGACAACGCGGGCCGATACTTCAGTTCCTGAGGCCGCGAGGACACGATGAGCAACCAACCGAACATCGACACCGAGGTCTCGCATCTGCAGCGCTCAGGTCGCGACGTCAGCGCACTTCCGGCCGCGTTGTCGGAGTGGTTGGCCACCCAGCTGGGCCATACCCCGCAGGTGACCATCGAATCCGGTGTCGACTCCAACGGGATGTCCTCTGAGACGATCATCGCGACCGGTCGGTGGGCGGACGCCGACGGCACCCAGGTCGAGCAGAAGTGGGTGGTGCGGGTCGCCCCGACGCGGCAGGACGTGCCGGTGTTCCCGTCCTACCGGATGGACCATCAGTTCACCGTCATCCGCCTGGTTTCCGAGCTCACCGACATTCCGGTGCCGCCGGTGCGTTGGATCGAACCGACCGGCACGGTGCTGGGAAGCCCGTTCTTCGTGATGGACCATGTCGAGGGGCTGGTCCCGCCTGACGTTCTGCCCTATACCTTTGGCGGCAACTGGTTCGCCGATGCCCCGGCCGAACGACGCCGTGAACTTCAGGACGCTACCGTTTCGGTGTTGGCCTCACTGCACTCGATTCCCAACGCCGCCAGTACCTTTGGCTTTCTGGCCGACCAGGATCTCCCCGGGGACACCCCATTGCGCCGGCACTTCGCCCAACTTAAGGACTGGTATGAGTTCGCCGTCGCCGACGTGGGCCGATCGGAGTTGGTGGAACGGGCTCTGACCTGGCTGGAAGAACGGTTCCCCGTCGAGGTCGCGGCCGCCGAACCGGTGCTGGTCTGGGGTGACTCGCGGATCGGCAATGTCCTCTATCGAGACTTCCGGCCCGCCGCGGTACTGGACTGGGAGATGGCGACCGTGGGTCCGCGAGAATTGGACGTCGCGTGGATGATTTTTGCGCACATGGTCTTTCAGGAAATCGCCGGGCTGGCAACCCTGCCCGGCTTGCCTGATGTGTTGCGCGAGCCAGACGTTCGCGCGACCTACCGGAAACTCACCGGCGTGCAACTGGGCGACCTGCACTGGTTCTACGTGTACTGCGGGGTCATCTGGTGTGTGGTGTTCATGCGCACCGGCGCGCGGCGGGTGCACTTCGGGGAGATCGAGAGGCCCGACGACGTGGAAACGCTCTTCTATCACGGCGGCCTGTTGCGACGGTTGGTCGAGGACGATTCATGATCGGCCCCCTCGACGAGTATCCCGTCCACCAGCTGCCCCAGCCGATCGCCTGGCCCGGGTCATCCGACCGCAACTTCTACGACCGTTCCTACTTCAACGCCCACGACCGGACCGGCGACATCTTCGTCATCACCGGAATCGGGTATTACCCCAACCTCGGGGTCAAGGACGCGTTCGTCCTACTCAGGCGGGGCGATAGCCAAACCGCGGTCCACCTCTCCGACGCCATGGACCAGGACCGCCTGCACCAGCACGTCAACGCCTACCGCGTCGACGTCGTCGACCCGCTGCAGAGCTTGCGCATCGTCATGGCCGAGACCGAAGGGATCGCCGTCGACCTGACCTGGCAGGGGCTCTTCCCTGCGGTGCAGGAGCAGCGCCACGTTCTGCGTTCGGGTGCCCGGGTCACACTGGACGCGCAGCGGTTTGCTCAGTTGGGTTCCTGGAGTGGACAGCTCGTCATCGACGGTGAACAGATCGTCGTCGACCCGTCCACCTGGATGGGCACCCGGGACCGGTCGTGGGGCATCCGCCCGGTCGGCGAAGCCCAACCCCCCGGACGGCCCGCCGAGTTCGAGGGCATGTGGTGGCTCTACGTGCCGATGGCCTTTGACGACTTCGCCATCGTTCTGATCATCCAGGAGGAGCCGACCGGCTTCCGATCCCTCAACGACTGCACCCGGATCTGGCGCGACGGCCGCGTCGAACAATTGGGCTGGCCCCGCGTGCGGATCCAGTACCGTTCCGGCACAAGGATTCCCACCGGAGCCGTCATCGACGCCACCGATTCAGCAGGTCAGCCACTGCGCCTGGACATCGAGTCCAAGCTCGGGGTGCCCATTCACGTCGGAGGTGGTTACGGGGGCGACCCCGACTGGTTGCACGGTCTCTGGAAGGGCGAGAAGTTCACCGAACGGGTCAGCTACGACATGACCGATCCGGCGATAGTCGCCCGGTCCGGCTTCGGGGTGATCGATCACGTCGGTCACGGGGTGTGGCATGAGGCCGGACGGACAGCGGAGGGCTGGGGCCTGTTCGAGCACGGGGCCCTGGGCCGCCACGATCCTTCGGGTTTCGCCGACTGGCTCACCGTCGCCCCCTGACACCCACCCGACGCCGAGGTCGACGTTTTGTTGCTTTTCTCTCGCACTTTCGCGCCCATCTGTTGGTTTGGGCGGGAGGGGACGGGAGACTGGACGCATGGGACACGACGTGGTGGTGATCGGCGCAGGACTGGCAGGGCTGACGGCGGCCCGGGAGCTGACCCGGGCGGGCTTCGACGTCGTCGTCCTCGAAGGACGCGACCGGGTTGGCGGCCGGATGCTGTCCGACACCCTGGCGGGAGTCCCGGTGGACCGAGGCGCCTCGTTCGTCGGTCCGACGCAGGACGCCGTGCTGAAGCTCGCCGCTGATCTGGGCTGTCCCATCGAGCCGACCTTCAGCGAAGGGGCCAACCTGATTCGCTGGCGGGGCAAGGTGCGTTCCTACAGCGGCACCATCCCCAAGCTGGGAGCGATCGGGCTACTCGACATCGGGCGCATCCGTTGGCAATTCGAGCGCATCGCGAAGACCGTCAGCATCGCAGAACCGTGGTCTTCGCCCCGGGCGGGCGAACTGGACAGCATCAGCCTGGGCGGCTGGCTACGGTCGATCCGGGCCACCTCGAGCTCGCGCGACCTGATGTCGGTCATGTCCCGGGTGGCATGGGGCGCCGAACCCCACGAGCTGTCCATGCTGCACACCGTGCGCTACGTCAAGGCGGCCGGTGGTCTGGACCGCATGCTCGACGTCGTCGACGGCGCCCAGCAGGACCACTTCCCGGGCGGTAGTCACGAGATGGCCGTGAAGATGGCCGCCGACCTCGGCGACCGGATTCGGCTGGATGCCGTGGTGTCCCGCATCGAGTGGTCCGAGGATGCCGTCGCGGTGGCATCCTCGGCCGGCACCGTGGAAGGGCGGCGGGCGATCGTGACCGTGCCTCCGGCGCACCGACTCGACATCGACATCGCACCAGCGCCGCCCATCGAGTACCAGCAGTTGGCACAACGCTGGCCTCAGGGTGCGCTGACCAAGGCCTACGCCGCGTACCGAACTCCGTTCTGGCGGGCCAAGGGCCTATCCGGACAAGCACTCTCCGATGAAGGCCCGGTTTTCATCACTTTCGACGTCAGCCCCTCGGCCGACGGCCCGGGGGTGCTGCTGGGCTTCACCGATCCGAAGGGGTTCGACCCACTGCCTCCCGATCAGCGCCGCCAGAAGGTGCTGTCCTGCTTCGCCAGGATTTTCGGTGACGAGGCCAATGAGGCCATCGACTATCTCGATCAGCGATGGGGCGCGGAGACGTTCGCGCCCGGCGGCCCCACCGCCGCGGTGCCGCCCGGGTCGTTGACGCAATTCGGGCCGTTGCTGCGCCGACCGGTAGGTCCGCTGCACTGGGCAGGCACCGAAACCGCCGACGAATGGACGGGATTCATGGAGGGAGCGGTTCGCTCCGGACAACGGGCCGCCGCCGAGGTGGCCGCCACCCTGAGGACGCCGGAGGCCTGAGCTACGAGGTTTTCCGCTGCGCCGACCAAACGCCGTTGGCGAGGTCCCGCAAGCGGCGGTTCACGTCGTCGGGATGCTCGAGAATCGCGCAATGGCCGCCGGTCATTTCGACCAGTTCCAGCAGATTGGGTGCGGCGTCAGCGATCTTGCGGGCTCGGCAGATCGGCAACAGTCGATCCTTCGTGCTGCCGATCACCAACGTCGGCACCGTGAGTCCGCTGAGGTCGATGTAGGTTCTGGGCCCCAGTTCGTCGACGAGGACCCGCGCCCAGGCCCCGCGTCCCGCCGCCGGGGTGGCAGCGAAAAGGTCGTGCAGAAAGTTCGTAATCGACCCGTCAGCGTCCGCGCCGACGGCCATCATCTTCAGGAACCGGCGGCTGCCGGGCTGAGTGCCGTTCACCAGCGGTGCTGAACCGACGGCCCGAATCATGTTGCGGGCAGCCGCAACCCGAACCGATCTCAGCACGCCGGGGACACCGAGCAACTGGATCTTGTCGAGCAGGTTGCCATGGGTGGTATTGATCAGGGCCACGGCGTCGGCGCGGTAGGCGACCTGATGACGGAAACGGTCGGACCACGAACTGATCGCGATGCCGCCCATTGAGTGTCCGGCTATCACCGCCCGCTCACCACGCCGCAGGGTGGCCGCCAACACCGCGTCGAGGTCCGACGCCAGGTGGTTGAGACTGTAGGCCTTCGAGCCTGGGACCCCGCTTTGGCCGTGACCGCGGTGGTCGTAGGCGATCACCCGGAAATCGCGGGACAGATCATTGATCTGCTCATGCCATACCCGCAGCGAACAGGTAATTCCGTGGGCCAGGACGATCGGGTAGCCGTCGGCGGGGCCGAACACCTCGGTGTGCAACCGGGTTCCGTCGGCCGAATGCACGATCATGGTCTTGCTGGGCGGCAGGCTGGGCCCGCTGACCGGCCGTTCGGCCGTAGATGATGCCGGCATGGTCACTCCTCGCCGGTGCGGCGACGCTGCTGCACCGTCCGGAGAGCCTAACCTCCGGACGGGCCTGGTTGTGGAGAGTCGGTCAGAATCGGACAAGAGACCTGGATAGACCTAGATAGGGAGAATCGGACGATGAAGAAGACCACCAGCCGCGCTGCGGCAGCAGCCGGGAGCCTCGCCGTCGCCGCTGCCGTCGCCGTAGGTTGCTCTCAAACCGAGGATGCGACCAAGGACCTGACCTCCAGCGCGGTCAGCGCGGGCTCCTCGGCCGCCAGCGCGATCGGCAGCGCAGCCAGCAGTGCGGCAAGCGCCGCGGGCAGCGCAGCCAGCAGTGCGGCAAGCGCGGCGGGCAGTGCAGCCAGCAGTGCGGCAAGTGTCGCCTCCGGAGCCGCGTCCTCGGCGCTCAACGGTGCGCCGACCACCCTCAACGTGCCAGGCCTCGGTGAGGTTGCGATGGACGGACCCACCGCCGAGGCCTACCGCAGGCTAGGCGGCGAGTCCGTGCTCGGCTCCCCGACCGCCCAGGCCCAAAAGGTGGGCGAGGGAACCGTGCAGCCGTTCACCAACGGAACCATCTTCTCCTCGCCGGCCACCGGGGCGCACGTCGTCCAGGGTGAGATCCTCACGGCCTACCAGGCTCAGGGCGGTCCGGAGGGCAGGCTGGGGTGGCCTACCGCGGACGAGACCGAAACCGGCGGCGGCCCTGCACTGGCCAATGGCGGCTGGGTCTGCGAGTTCCAGCACGGCACCATCACCTGGCTCAACGATGGCAACGGCAACTTCAACGGGACCACCACAACGAAGTGAGGCAACCAGGACACCGATTCTGCGTAACGATCCCCCGGCCGGGTGGCGATAATGACGGCATGACGAAGAAAACAGCAGCGACCTTCCTGACCGCCCTCGGTGTGGCTTCGGCGGCCGTCGCGATCGCACCGGCCGCGCAGGCGGATATCTGCGGTGATGTCGGTGGTCGGCACGTGAGCGTCGGTGGATGCACACCCGGCGTTGTGGGCGACGTGGCGGACGCCGCGGTTGCCGGGGCCGCGGTGGCCGGGGTCAGCGACGCGTGGAACGACCGCTACGGCTTCCCCGGTAACTACGCGGTGTCGGAAGTGCCCTCTTACCCCGGAGAGGCGCCCTGCATCGCCCCCACCGGTGTCCCCTACTACACCCCCGGTAACGCACCCTGTTACTGATCCCTGACACCCACGTCGGGTAATTGGGCGGCGGCGAAGTTTCGCCGCCGCCCTATGCTCCTGTTCGCGCAGGAGGTCAGAACGTGGGTTGGCGTGTCACAACCTCATGAACCCGACTGATCTGCTGAGCCGGCGTTCTCGAATCCGAACCACTTCTGTTTGATCAAGTCGTATGTACCGTCCTCCCGGACGGACAACAGCCCCTCGTCGAATCGCCTCCTCCCCTCGCTTCCGTTAGGGAAGGCGACCCCATAGTCCTCCGCTTCGAAGATCGTCCCGACGATCTGGGCGATGCCGGCACCCTCGTGGGCAGCGTAGAACCGCAAGACTGGGGAGTCGAAAACCACCGCGTCAAGATCGCCCTTCTTCAAGGTGGCGTAGCAGTCGTCGATCGCCGCGACGCCCTGGGCCTCGACTCCGATCGAATTCAGGTATTCCGCCGGTGCAGTGTTCGCCACCGTGCACACCCGCTTGCCCAGCAGATCAGCCGGCGAATTGATTTGTGCAGCGAATTTCGCGACCGTCATGTTTGCAGTCAGCGTCGCGGTGTAGAAGGCCACGAAGATGAGCCCCACAAAAGCCCAAAGAGTGGCCAGGCCCCTGGTCAGCGGGTGCCGTGGGATGTCATCAGGTTGCCCGGCGAGCATGCCAAGACTCCATCCGAACGCGCGGAAGACCCCCGCGAAATACGACTTCGGAACCATCGGGTGCTCATGGCGGCGTTCAGAGAGCCAGATGATGTGGGCCGGAAGCACCGAGACCAACAGGCCCGCCGCCAGCCAGATGGCCATCATCTTGGAGAACACCAGGTTGAGGAAATCCCGCAGGCCTGGTGTTGACTGCTCGAGCTTGCTGGTGGGGACCATGATCTGCAGACCCGAGTTGAGGATGGGCTGGGAGAAGTCGTAATCCTTGGTGCGATCGGCGGTGATCGAGATGGCAGTGGCGGCGGCGTCAACCCGTCGGTCGGAGACCGCCTTGAGTTGCTCGGCGACGTTGGCGACGTCGACGTAGGAGAGAGTCCAGTCCTCGCGCTTGGCGATCGCCTCAAGCAGGTCGATGGTGAAGCCTGACTTAATCGCGCCCTGGGTCATCACGAACGGCTCCAGGTCGTGCGTGGCGACGGTGACAACGCGCGGGGTCGGCACGGCGGTCGCCTGAGAGGCGATGACCGGAAGCCCGCCGAGAAGTGCCACCAACAGTGTGGCTCCGATCGCGGCGCGCAAACGTGCGCCCACCTGTCCCCGCCTCCCGTTCTGACCTCGGTTCAGCAGTCAGGATAGACGCGGGGTTCAGCGACCACGCGAGGGCGCTGTGCAAGCAGGTGTGGGCGGAGACTCTGCTCAGCCCCGGTCTTCCTCCGCGTGCCGACGCTCCTGGGAGATGAGCTCGGTGACGTGCCGGCGATCCAGCCCGGCCCGCTCCCCGGCGTGGCGCACGTTGAGCCAGGTGAGTTGGACTGCGTGCCGGACCGCCAGTTCGAGATGTTGCCCGGCGTGCCATGCGGCGACCGCCGCTCGCCGCGGCACCATCGAATCGGCGGCCCGCTCATGATCGACGACGTGCTTGTCGGCCAGACGCGCCCGCTGGTCGCGATGCCGCGCGTACACGCCTTCGTGTGCGGCCAGGTGCCTGCTGTATAGCGCTGCGTGCTCATCGACGTGGCGGTGCTCGATCGCCGCGTGCTCCGAGACGTGCCCCGATGCTTCTGTTCCCTCATTGGCCATGACGGTCATACCTCTTCCCGAGTTGTCGACCTGCACTCTCACGGGCTCCGTATCGCGATCAGCAGATCTTTGACACACTGAAAATTTACCCCCGGATTGAACGCCGGTGGGCCTTACCGCGGAATACCTCGATGGGCCATCCACTGCACCAAAAGCTGTTCCGGAACCGGTTTGACCAGCCCTGCCGGGTTAGAATGCCAGGGCCGTCACTTCCTCTGGTGGGTGTCCGGCGACCCGGTGAGAGGGGCGGATCGTGCTGCTCAAGACGAGGCACGTCGCGATCGCCGCCGCAGGGCTGTTCCTCGCTTTCGCTGCCTGGCTGCTCTCAGCCTCATCGCAGGCAGACACCGTCGCGCTGGTCGACGACGTCGCTCTGGCCGTACTGGTCGTTCCCGCCGTGATTTTCGCCGTCGGCGCGGCGCGAACGGCCCAGGGCCGGTCAAGGGCCGCATGGGTGGCGCTCGCCATTGGGTTGGGTGGGTGGTTCGTCGGCGAGGTGCTCTGGACCTACTACGAGATCGTCCTGGACCAGCCGCCGTTCCCGTCGCCGGCGGATGCGGGATTCCTGGTTTTCCCTGTTGGGGCCTGCGCGGCGCTGCTGCTCTTTCCCGATGACTACAGCCACTATTCCGTGGGCCGCGTCTTGCTCGACGGTCTGATCGTGGCAGGTTCGCTGTTCCTCGTGAGCTGGGTGGTGGTCCTCAGCCCGCTGTACGAGGCGGGTGCGCAAGATCCGCTCGGATTCGTCATCTCGGTTGCCTATCCGGTATCCGACGTCGTGATCTTGACCGTGGCCACGATGGTGGTGATCAGAGCGGAGACGCGTCAACGCCTGGTGCTGATGTTGCTGACCGTCGGCATGGCGTGCATCGCGGTGGCCGACAGCGGTTTCGCCTACCTCCAGAACACCGGTCGGTACTCCAGCGGCAACCTGATCGACCTCGGATGGGCGGCCGGTTTTCTGCTCATCACGGTTGCGGGTGCGGCCGGCCGGGAGGGCCGGCACCGGGAGGACCCTTCAGATCAGCTGCCCGGCTGGGCTTCGGCGTGGTTGCCGTATGTGCCCCTGGTGCTCGCGGCTCTGGTGGCTGCCGCTGAGCCCCCTCACCTGCTGAAATCGGCACCCGTGGTGGTTGTCGGGATCATGTTGGTGATGGCCGTCATGGGTCGCCAGTTTCTGGCGGTCGGCGAGAACCGGCGGCTGCTGACGAAGGTGACCGAACAGGCACGGCACGATCCGCTGACCGGCTTGGCCAATCGCACACCGTTATACGAGCGTCTGCATCACGCGATGCAATTGCGCGAGCGCGATGTCCTTTGTGTGGGGGTTCTTTCGCTGGATCTCAATGATTTCAAGCTCGTCAACGACACCTTCGGTCATCAGGCCGGCGATGAGCTGTTGACCCTGGTCGCCAAAAGGCTGGTGAGCTCTGTCCGTGCGAGCGACACCGTCGCCCGACTGGGCGGCGACGAGTTCGTGGTCCTCGTCGAGGGCGCTGCCGATCAAGCCCACCTCGTCGCAGAGCGGGTGTTGGGTGCCTTCGATGAGCCGTTCACCCTCGGTGGCCACGAGGTGGCGATGCTTCCGAGCATCGGGCTGGCCATCGCGGGCGCAGATGAGCCCGATCTGTCGGTCGACGAACTGCTCAGACGCGCTGACGTGGCCATGTACGCGTCGAAGAAGCTGCGGGTCCGCCGGGTGCAGACGTTTGCTCCGCAGATGCGGTTGTCCAGCATCGACGAAGGTGCCCCGCGCCGCGCTGAGCACCGGTCCATCGCTGCCAGCGGAGCGGAGCAGTTCGAATTGCTCGGCGAACTCCGGGGTGCTGTCGATCGGTCCGAACTCACCTTGCGTTACCAGCCGCAGATCGACTTGAACACGCGGCAGATCGTGGGTGTCGAGGCATTGGTGCGCTGGGCCCATCCCACGCGCGGTCTGCTGGGCGCCGATGCGTTCCTGCCCCTGGTCCGCCGTTACGGCCTGATGGAATCCGTCAACGACTTCGTTCTGAAGGGAGCTCTCGACGATGCCCGGGTGTGGCACGACGCATCGATCGACATCCCGGTTGCGGTGAACCTGTTCGCACCGACACTGGCCAACCTCGAACTGCCCGGGGCAATCGCGAAGACACTCGCCGATCGAGGTCTCAGCGCGGCGACGTTAACCCTCGAGATCACCGAAGACATGGTCTTGGCGGACCTTGACCGCACGAAGACGGTTTTTCAGCAGCTGCGGAGCAGCGGTGTCCGTATTGCTCTCGACGACTGCGGCTCCGGCCACTCGACACTGACCCATCTGCGCGACCTGCCCTTCGATCAGCTGAAACTGGCCTACGACTTTTTCGCGCCGATGCTGTTCGGCGACGAGCGTGCGGCTTCCGTCGTGGATGCGGTGGTGACTCTCGCCCACAGTTTGGGTGCCACGATCGTCGCCGAGGGCGTCGAGAATGACGAAACCGCCGCCCGTCTGCGGGAATACGGGTGCGACGCTGCTCAAGGCTACTTCTACAGCCCTCCGGTAACAGCCAATGCGTTTCTTGAGATGACCCGGACCGAAACTACCGCGGCGGCGTCGACCTTGACATCGTCGAGTAATCCACTGAGGGCTGACAGATAGAAGGGCGCTGCGCGATGCACCTGCTACCCATGGCGAGTGAGCCGTTCACCGCCCCCACCGACCGCGACATGCTGCCCTCTGAACGCCGTGAGTTCGTTCGCACCCATCGAACCTGCGTCTTCGGCTACCGGCGTAAAGTCGACGGCCCGGCGATGTCGATCGTGTACTACATCCCCACCGACACCGACGAGTTGCTGGTCTCCACCATCGCCGGTCGGGGCAAGGCCCGCATGGTAGCTCGCGACGGCAAGGTGAGCCTGTGCGTTCTCGACGAACGTTGGCCGTTCGCCTACCTGCAGGTCTACGCCGACGCCGTGGTCGAAACTGATCCTGATCTGGTGGTCGACGTCATGATGGCGGTGGCAGGCCGCATGTCAGGGAATCCACTACCCGAGGAAGCACGTCCGCTGGTCCAGCAGATGGCGATCGATGAGAACCGCGTTCTCATTCGCTGTCGCCCCTACGAGACGTTCGCCCAACCCCCGCGGCACCTGCACCGCAATGACCAAGACGAGCAGATCACCCACTGGGTATCCGGCACTGTCGCGTGGAACGCGCCCGACCCAACCTAGAAGGTGGTGGGATCAGTCCTGCACCGCTTTGGCGACGGCAACACACCTCGTCAGCCAGACCGGGTCGGGCCGGCTCTCACGGAGTTCCCACATCGCGTTGTGCACCATGCGCACCAGCACCCAGGCTCGGGCCCGGTCCTCGTCCAATTCGGCTGCATCGACCAACTGCCAGAACCGGCGGCGCACCCCCGACCGGACGTCTCGGGCGATCTCGTCCCATCGGTTCCACAACATCGGTGCGATCTCGTAGTGCGGGTCACCGTTAAGCGGTTTGGGGTCGATCACCAGCCACGCCTCCCGGTCACCGGCCAACACGTTGGCGTAGTGCAGGTCGGTATGCAGCAGACGATCCGGAACCGTCCTGTCGACCACCAGGTCGCCACCCAGCGCAATGGCCTGCTCGATCAGCCGCCGCGGAATCGGGGCGTTGCGCGGCAGTCCGGCCAACTCTGCATTCCAGCCCTCAAGGCACGACGACAGCGAACGCAGCCGAGGCAGCGCCGCCACATGGACGCGGCGGTACAGCCCGGCGACGACACGGCAGGCTTCCTCGTCCGGGACGGTGGTGAGGTCGTCGTGGTGCAGTCGTTCCAGGAGCAACCCCCGACGGTGCGGGTCGGCGCTGAGTAAACGCACCGCCCCGGCTCCGCCCCACCGCCGCAGCGCCAGGTGCTCGTGCTCGGAATCCTCTTCGGGGAAGCCGACTTTCAACATGGCGGCCGTCCCGTCGGGGGTGCGTACGGGTAACACCAGCGAGCAATGTCCGTTGGTCGCCGTCCCGTCCAGGTGAAGCTGCCACTGGACCATCAGCGCCTGAACGGTTTTGGGGAGTTCCTCCACCCACACCGCCCACTGCGCCCCCCGGGCGGCCATGGCGACCACCGCCGGTGGGAGGTGGATCACTGGGTGGACTGGTCCCGGGTGGACAGACCTGTGCTGGACGGACCTGTGCTGGACGGGCCTGTGCTTGACGGGCCTGTGCTTGACGGACGCAGGGCACGTACGACGACATAGGTGGTCAGCGCGAGCAGACCGCCGGTGAGTAGTCCGGTTCCGGTCATGGCCGTCGTGAATCCGTCGGGGTCGACCTCGCTGCTCAAGTTCGCCGAAGCCCCGGCAGCGAACAAATAGAAAACCGAGACGGCGCTGCCGACGATCGCGATACCCAGTGCGTTGCCGAGTTCGAATGCGGTCTCCGAGATGCTGGTGGCCGCCCCGATCCGCTCCTCACTGGCGCTCGTCAGAACCAGGTCGGAGCTAGGGGTGACCACCAGCGCGAAAGCAGCGCCCAGCATCATCAGCGGGACGACCATGGCCGGGTAGCCGACGCCCATCACCAAACCGAGCAGTACCAGCCCGACACTGCCCACCGCCAATCCCACGACCACCACCCAGCGGTGCCCCCACCTGCCGACCAGCCGAGCGGCCACTGGCGCAAGCAACATGCTGGTGATCGCGTCGGGTAACGCCGCCATGCCCGATTGCAGTGCCGTGAAACCGCTGACCTGACGCAGGTAGATCGGCAGGAAAAACAACACACCGACGTTGGCGAACACCACCATCAGCTGCGCCCCGATCGCCGCACCGAACGCCGGCTTGCGGAACAGTGAGATGTCCAGCAGCGGCACCCTGATCCGACGCTGGCGGCGCAGGAACACGATCAGCAACGGCACCCCGCACGCCAGGGCCACATAAGCCGGCCAGAAGTCCAAACCGGCGTGCGCGAGCTCGGTGATCGCGTAGACCACCGCGAAGATCCCCACCGTGGAGTAGACCACCGAGAGCGGATCAAGCGGATGGTCGCCCTTACTTTGCGCCTCGGGCAGGGCCCAGATCCCGATACCGAAGAGCAGCACCACCACCGGGACGTTGACCAGCAGCACCGAACCCCAGTAGTAGTGCTCCAGCAGCAGCCCGGCCACCGTCGGACCGAATGCCGCTCCGGCAGCTCCGCTGCCGCTCCAGATTCCGACTGCCCGGGTCCGCTGCCGAGATTCGGTGAAGACAGCGCGCAACAACGCCAACGTCGGAGGCATCAAACCGGCACCGGCGATGCCCTGCACCACCCGGGCCGCGATCAGCCACCAGGCGGTTGGCGACAGGGCCGCCGCCACCGACGCCACGCCGAAGGCAACCGCCGAGACCAACAGGAGGCGCTTGCGCCCGAACCGGTCGCCGATGTTGCCCATGGTGACCAACAGACAGGCCAGCACGAAGGAGTAGATGTCGCCGATCCAGAGAATCTGGGTGTAGTTCGGCCGCAATTCTTCGGTTATCGCCGGGACCGCGACGCTGATGACGGTGCCGTCGATGGCCACCATGAACACCGCCAGGCACAGCACGAAGAGTGCCGCGATTTGGCGTCGGGTCATACGAGAGGACATTAATCCGCGGCCGGCGTGCGCTCCTCTACCTTCCATTCCTGGCCGTAGCCGTCGCGCAGCAGATCCAGGAAGGGGACGGCGTCGAAGGCCTCCGGCCCGAGCACACCGGCACCCGACCATGCTCCGGTGGCCAAAAGCTCAAGGGCTACCACAGGATTCATCGCTGTCTGCCATACGACTGCTTGGGCCTTGTACTGTTCCATCGTCCATGCGTTGTCGGCGACGTGGTACAGGTATACCTCGCGCGGCTTGCCGTCCTTGCCCGTCCCGGTGACCCACAGTCCCGCGCAGGTCTTGCCGGTCATCTTGGGCCCCAACGCAAGCGGATCGGGCAAGCAGGCCGCCACCACGTCGCGGGGGCTCACCGAAACGTCACGCACCCGGACCGGTTCAGTCTTGTCCAGGCCGAGCTTGTTGAGCACCTGGAGCACCTCGATGAACTCATCGCCGAGCCCGAACTTGAAGGTGACCCGTTTGGCGTCCACCCAGCGCGGCATGAGCAGGACTTCCTCGTGCTCGACGTTGACGCATTCCACCGGACCGATGCCCTCGGGAAAGTCGAACACCTCGGGTTCGCTGAACGGTGCGGTGGTGAACCAGCCGCGATCCTTCTCCCAGATCACCGGTGGGTTGAGGCATTCCTCGATGACGGTCCAGATCGAGAACGACGGGGCGAAGTCGTAGCCTTCCACCACGAGGTTGGAGGCGTCGCGCACGCCCAGTTCGTCGATCGAGGAGAAGAGGTGGTCGGCGGCGTAGCGCGCGAACACGTCCGCCAGTCCGGGCTCCACTCCGATGCCGACCAGTGCGAGTTGCCCTGCGGCTTCCCACTCTTCGGCCTTCGCGAACTGCTCGTCGCCGAGTTTGATGTGCGACAGTTCGAACGGCTTCTCGGGGTGGCGATGCGAGAGGCTCATCGCGGTGTCGAGGTAGCCGGCCCCGGCGGCGAAGGCGCCGTTGAAGATCGGCATCACGAACCGGGGGTCAACCACGTTGAGCACGTGGGTGATTCCGTGGGTCCGGCAGGCCTCGGTGACCGCGTCTGCGCTCGATGCATCCAGGGCGATACCGGTGAACCTGTGATCCCCGATCCGGGCGACCAGATCCGAGGCTCGCGCCCCGTCATAGTCGGCAATCAGGTAGCTGTCGAAGAAGTCGCGGCGGGCTGCGATCAGGGCAGCCGAGGATCCGACGCCACCGGCGCCGATTTGGAGTATGCGCATGCGCAGATGGTAGGCCGGTGCCACAATTCCCGTCATGAAAGACGAGAAACTTCTCGACCCACCAATGCACGGGCTGCATTCCAAGGGTCTGAAGAAGGGTTCGGTGTCGCTGATCGGCGCCGTGTCGATCGGATTGGCGGCGACCGCGCCGGCGTATTCGCTGACCGGCGCATTGGGCCACGGGGCCGCCGAGTCCGGCTACCAGCTGCCGATCGTCTTCATCATCGCCGTCATCCCGATGTACTTCGTCGCCCTGGCCTACAAGCACCTCACCGACGCTGCCCCGGATGCCGGGACGGTCTTCACCTGGGGATCGAAGGCGATCGCGCCGCGCGTGGGGTGGGTCGGCGGCTACGCTCTGCTGCTCTCCAGTGTGCTGGCCGGTGTGGGGGCGGCCGGCATCACCGTCAACGCGGTCATTGTGGGGTTTGGCCTACAGGACGCGTCGAATGCACTGAAGATGACGATCGCCGCCGTCTTCATTCTTCTGACCACCTGGCTAGTGGCCCGCGGCGCTGAAGAGTCCTCGCGAACCACGCTGCTGCTCACCATCATCCAGTATGGCGGGCTGATCCTGTTCACCGCGATCCTGGCGATCAACGTGTTCCGCAGCCATCGCAGCCCAACAGCCGAGGCGTTCTCCTGGAACTGGTTCAACCCCTTCGCCATCGACAGTTTCGCCGCACTACTGGGCGGCTTCCTCGTCGCGGTGTTCATCTTCTGGGGATTCGACGCGTCGCTGTCGATGTCGGAGGAGACCGAGGGCACCTCCGAAGACTCCGGCAAGAGCGGCGTCACCGCCATCATCATCACGGTGATCACGTACGTGGTGATCGGTGTGGCCGCCCTGGCCTTCGCGGGCATCGACCCGAACGATTCCGCGAGTCTGACCAACGAGGCCAATATCGACGACGTGTTCTCCACCCTGGCCCGGGAGGCCGTGGGCCCCACCGGGGCGGTGGTCTCAGCCATCATCGTCGGGCTGTCGGCATTCTCGGCGACCCTCTCCACAGTGATGTCCACCGTGCGTTCTGCGCTGTCGATGGCGTCCTATAAGGCGCTGCCGGCGCGGTTCGCCTCGGTTGACCCGAGGGCTCAGACCCCGAAATTCTCCACCTGGTTCATCGGCCTTGCCACCATGGTCATCTACCTGGTCCTGACCGCGATCTCCGACAGCATCGTCGCGGACTGCGTCTACAGCGTCGGTATCGCGATCATGACGTACTACAGCGTGGTCGCCATCTCCTCGGTCCTGTACTTCTGGAACACCGCCTTCCGCTCCTGGCGCACCGCTCTCGAGCAGGTGATCCTTCCCGGCGTGGCAGCGCTCATTCTCATCCCGGTGGGCATCGTCGAGGCATACCAGATGGCTCAACCCGAGAACAGCGAGACCGCGTCACTCGGCGGGGTGGGAATCGTGTTCATCATCGGGGTCGGCAGCCTGATGTTCGGTGTGCTGCTGATGATCCTGTGGAACCTCAAGGCGCCTGCCTTCTTCCGCGGCGAAACGCTCAAGCCTGAGCGAACCCATCGCGATCCGGGATAGCTGGTTCATCAACACCCTTCCAACCCGGCCCCGCCGGGCGCATGATGGATCCAGCACATCAGTGTTCCGCGGAGGTGCCGAGATGCCCAAGATGGCTTTGTCTGCTAAGGAATGTCGTGGCGGACTTCTGTGGAGTTTCGGTCTTGCCCTGGGCCTGGCAACAGCGGCGCTGGCGACCGGCGACCCAGGGGTGGCCTGGGCCGAGCCCACGCAGACCGCAGACAGCGGCGCATCCGACCGCGCCGAGCCCGCCGCCAGGGCCCGCCTCACCCGGTCTGCGCGCACTCCCCCATCCCTCGCAGGCCTGGCGGCCCATGGAAACCTCAGCGCGCCAAAGGCTTCTGCGACGTCAGCCCCACCCGGCCCGATGTCAGCGGCGGCGGAGTCACCGCTGTCGTGGGCGGCTCTCTCAACCCTGCGACAGGGGCGAGGACGCACAGCCGAAACCACGGCACCCACCGCTGCGCGGTCAGCGGACAGGAAGCTCAGCAGGTCCCCGGTATTCTCCAGAACCGTTCTGGAACTGCCTGATTCGACAACCGGGTCGGTCCGCGGATCAGTTTTTGCCACCGGCCCGCGGCTTACCTACCGGGCGACCACCTCGACACTGGGCACCGTCTCCATCACGCGCAAGGGAGTGTTCACCTACACCCCGACGGCCACCGCCATGCACGCCGCCGCCGGACCGGGTGGTTCGGCGACGACAGATACCGTCACCATCACGGTCAGAGGCCTCTGGGGCGGGACATCGACGACTACTGTGACGGTCCCCATCAGTCCGAGGAACTCCGCACCGACGGCTGTGGTCAGCGTGGGCAGCCCCGACGCCCTGACCGGTGTGGTGACCGGCGCTGTGAACGCCACCGATGCCGACCACGACCCGTTGACCTACAGCACCCCGGACACTACCGCCAAGGGTTCGGTAATCCTCTCTGCGGCAGGCAGTTTCACCTATACTCCGACCACCGCGGCCCGGGATGACGCCGCTGCGCCCAACGCCACACCTGCGGAGAGGCAGGACACCTTCACCGTCACCGTCGATGACGCCCATGGGGGAACCGCAGCCGTCGCAGTCACCGTTGCCATTCGACCGAGTAGCACCCCGCCACCGACCGAGCCCCCGACCGATCCCCCGACCGATCCCCCGACTGGGCCGCCACCGACCGATCCCCCGACCGAGCCTCCCACAGATCCCGGTTCCACCGGCCGGATGGCCGTCGGCATCAACCTCGAGAACGTCGTCGACTGGTCGCCGGCATGGACCTTCACCGACGCCTTCAAGGCCTCCCGGCCCTGGATCTCGCAAACGTTCAACCCGCAGACGTGGGCGGTCACCTGGGACGACTCACTGGCGCCGACTCTCGACCTGGACACCGACGGCAACGTCACATCACTGAAGACATGGACCCAGAACGGCGTCGCGATGAAGCAGTACGCCGGCACCTTGATGTTCCGGGGACTGGGCGGCGACTACGCCGGGGGCACCTACCACGCCGAATGGGACGGCACGGGAGTGGTGACTTTCGGCTTCGACGCGGTGGTCACGTCCAGCGGGAAGACGGCCGAGGGCCGCAATTTCGCCGAACTGGCGGTCAGCCCAACCGACAACGGCATCTACATGCGGATCGAGGAGACCGACCCGACCGATCCCGTGCGCGATTTCAACGTCTGGATGCCCGATTACAACGGCCAGAGCTTCCGCGGCCAGCGCTGGGAGCCCGGCGCGTCCTTCTCGCCGTTCCACCCGCTGTTCCTGGCCCGCCTCGCCCCTTTCACGGCCCTGCGGTTCATGGGGATGCAGGAGACCAACACCTCTGACATCGTCACCTGGGAGCAACGCCGGGATTCCAGTGACATCCGGCAAGGCTCCGGTTCGGAGGGCACCCCCAGCGAACCGGTCGTCAACGGCATGTCGGTGGAGTACATGGTGCAGTTGGCGAACGAACTCAATGCCGACCCGTGGTTCAACATGCCCTATCAGGCAGACGACAATTTCGTCCGCAATTTCGCCACCTATGTCACCCAGAATCTGGAACCAGGCCGCACGGTCTACGTCGAATGGGCCAACGAAGTCTGGAACTTCGGCTGGGGGTTCGAAGCCTCGCAGTGGGTGGCCGACAAGGCCAAGGCAGCGGGACTCGACCCGGACTACGGCCAGTGGATCGTCGCCGGGCAGGAGGCCAAGCGCGATATGGACATCTGGTCGCAGGTGTTCGCCGACCAGTCCAACCTCGACCTCGTCCGGGTGGCGGCGGGCTGGGCCGCGGTCGACTGGGTGACCAACCAGGTGCTGGAAAACATGGGCGGATCCTTCGACGCGATAGCGATCGCGCCGTACATCACTCCCACCGACGCACAACGCGCCGGCTACACCTCCTCCACCACGGTCGACAAGGTCATCGCCGACACCCGTACCAACGTCGCCACGTCGGTGCAGTGGACCAACAATCACGAACTCCTGGCCCAGCAATGGTCGGCACGGCTGGGCCGGCCGATCGATTTGGTGGCCTACGAGGGCGGCCCGCACCTCGACGGGCGCGGCGCGGTCTATCAGAACGCGTTCTACGCCGCCACCAACGACGCGCGGATGGGCGACGTCTACGGCGACTACCTCCGGGCTCTGGATGCCGCCGGCCTGGACCTCTTCATGGACTTCCAGTTCACCGGCCAAGCCGGCGCAGCACCGTGGGGCGACTTCGCGAAACTGCACCGGATGGACGAGTCGCTGGCAACGGCCTACCGCTACAACGCCGTCGTCTCGGCGGCGAATGGAAGTTTGTGGAGTGCGTAGGCAGGCTGAGTTCATCGAGTCTGCATGCTGATCGCGATTGCGGCGAACAACGCGCTCCGCGCGCAGACTCGACGATCCACCCGCAGACTCGATGAAAGGAAAGCAGCGACTGCCCGGCAATGATTGACTGACGCGCATGCCCCGCTTGACGCGCCGTGAACTGCTGGCAGCCGCCGGGTTGGCCGCCGCCGGGCTGGCGGCCTCCTGCGCCGCCCCCACCTCCGAGGCGCCGCGGACAACTCCCCAAGCCTTGGCCGACCTCGAGAAGAACCTGCGCGGCACGGTGCTGCGCCCCGACAACCCCGGCTACGCCGAATTGGCCATGCCTCGCAACCTGCGCTTCGCAGCCACCATGCCGGAGGCCGTGGTGGAGTGCGCCGACGTCGAGGACGTCACCGCCACCATCGCGTGGGCACGAAAGACCGAGACGCCGTTCGCGATTCGCGGCGGTGGCCACAACTACGCCGATGCTTCCAGCTCGCGCGGGATCATCATCAGTACCCGGGCGATGAACGCCTCCAGCATCGACGGGACTACTCTGCGGGCGCAGGCCGGAGTGCGCAATGGCGATCTGGCCAGGCTATTGCCTCAGGGCGGTACCGGTCGCCTACTGCTGCCCGGGGGCAACTGCCCTGCCGTCGGCCTGGCGGGCCTGACGCTGGGTGGCGGTATAGGGCCGAACGCGCCGTGGGCCGGCCTGACCTCCGACCGGCTACGCAAGGCCACCATGGTCACGGCCGAGGGCGAAGTGGTCACTGCCAGCGCCACCGAGAACCCCGAATTGTTCTGGGGGTTGCGCGGCGGGGCGGGCGGGAACTTCGGACTGGTCACCGACCTGGAGTACGAACTCGTCGAGCTACCCGTCACGCGGGCGACGACGGCTCTGTTCACCTTCGGCGGTCGCGAGGCAGGCTTGGCCGCCGCGGTGGCCTTCCAGAAGATCCGCGCCGCCGCTGAGCGATCGGCCACCGGGACTCTCCACCTCGGTTATCGCAACGGCGACATCGAGGGCCGGGTGCGGGCGCAGGCACTGGCCGATGCGGCGGATGCCCGCAACGTCTTCGGCCCGTTGTTGTCGGTACCGGGCGTCAAGGCCGAGATCGTTGAGAGGCCGTTCTGGGGCGCCTACGACTGGTACGTCACAGCGCCCACTCCCAATTACTCGTTCTGGGACCGCTCGCTGTTCGCCGACGACTATCTGTCCGAAGATGTGGTGGCACAGGCGATCGACGTGGTGCAGCGTTTCCCGGCGAACGGCGATCCTGCTCGCCGCGGGGCCATGGGCATCTTCGGCTGGGTGGGCGGCGCCGTCAACGATGTCGCGGCCAACGCCACCGCCTACGTCCACCGGTCGGCAAAGATACTGGTCGAGATGACCTCCAGCTGGGCCACCCCCGAAGAGTCGGTCCTGCCCGACAATCCGATTCCCCCTGAGATAAGGGACTGGGAACAGGACCTGTGGGAGACACTGCTGCCTCATACCACCGGCCAGTCCTACCAGAACTTCCCCGATCCCGGCCTGGAGGAATGGGCCGCCGCCTACTACGGGGACAACCTCGTTCGCCTCGAAGGCCTCAAGGCGACCTGGGATCCGGAGGATGTTTTCAACTACATCCAAGGGATTCCCCTGCCGCGCTGAATGCCGCGCTGAGTTATTTCGCGTTCGCAACCGGTGGGACGGGGATGTGGCCCATGATGCCTGTCATGGGAAGCATGCAGATCACCGAACTGACCCGCCACCTGGCAAAGCATGAGGACAGCGCCGACTACCTGGCCGTCATCGAGGGCGTCCGGGAACTCATAACGCTGAACCCCGAGACCGTCAAGGACCCCTGGATCAAGGGGTGGATCGGGCGCCGTTGGCGTGACCTGTTCATGCAAGCGGCCGTGAAGGACACGGCGGCGCTGGATTATGCGTCCAAGCCGTCGCTTCTCGCCCCGGTCCCATTGCCGTCGTTCCTCAGGAAGTCCAACCCGCGCCAAGCCATCGCCAACCGCTTCCTGAAGGACGTACCCAACAGCGAGTGGCAGGCAGAAATGCCTGAAGCGCAATATCATTCGATCGAGAACACCACCCTGATGCTCTGTGGCGGTCTGCTCACCGGCCTGCTGCACGCCGATGCTCACGTCTTTCCGGTGGAAGCCGATCAGCTCTACAAGGACCGGGGCTGGCGGACAATCCGGGCCGACGTACACCCGATGCGGTCCTGCGAGGCCAACGAGGCCGACATCGAGGCGGCTTTTCGGGGCGAGGGTCTGGATGCTCAGATGCGCCCGATCGAGAATCCGGAGCCGCCGGACAAGGTCTTCATGCTCGGTTACAGCAAGGGATCTCCCGACATACTGTCGTTCCTGGTCAACCGTCCCGAGTACCAGGATCGGATCAAGGGTGTCTTCACCTGGGGCGGCGCGGTGGGCGGCTCCTTCACCGCCGACGGTATCTACGGCCAGATCAAGGATCTGCCCACCGAGGGCTCCTACGAATACGTCAGCAAGCTGTTGTCGGTCATCAGCCCGGCCATGCTCAACACGGTCGGGGTCCGCCGACTGGATGAATACGACGTCAAGGGCGCGATGAAGGATCTGTGCACCGACGTCCGCGAGGCCTTCAACAAGAAACACGCCGAGTACCTCGACAGCCTGGGTATCCCGATGTTCGCGCTGACCGGTGCCACCTCACCGCTCGAGGTACCGAACATCCAGTTCATGGATGCGGTCCGCCTGAGCCAGACCGACGCCAACAACGACATGCAACTAACCCAGAAGCAGGCCATTCTGCCCATCGGTATGAACACCCACATCGCGATGGCTCACGCCCACCATTGGGACATCGCCTACGCGGCCTTCCCACTTGCGATGCGCGCCATGAGCCCCAACCTCGAACACCGGTGGCCGCGCTACGCCGCTCTGGTGGCCAACTGGGAACTTCTCGCGGAGTTGGGTCTCATCGACTGATCGTCCCTGGGACGGATTCGGGATAGATTGCTGTGAATGAAACGAGCACTGGCATTGTCCGCAGCGGCGTCGCTCCTGGGCATCCCCGCACCAGTCGCGACTGCCGACCCCACGAGCCCGGGCTCCACCGGCGTCACCTACATGATCGGCCGCTGCTACGACCCCAGCCAGCCGGTGGCCGAGAAACCGGCCACGGTGGTCTACAACTGCGATTCGACCTCGATCATGCAGGAAATGAGTTGGACCTCCTGGGGCGCCGACGGCGCCGACGGCACCGGAATGGACAACTCGGTGGAGTGCAAGCCGAACTGCGCGCAGGGGCCGCACCTGTACAACCCGATCATCGTGCACGCGTGGAATCCGAAAACTCCCACCACACCCGGCTGCCCACCCAACGTGCAGTTCTACACCGAGCTGACGGTCGCCTACCCGAAAGGGGTACCGCCGTGGGTCAAGCCTGGCACGTCATGGAGCAACACCGTGGACTACATCGACGTCGACGGCATGCCGGCGGTTCATTTCACCGACCAAGGTCCCTACAGCTGCACCCCCTTGGGCCAGTGATCGACCGGCTGCCATGAGTTCGCACTTCGCCGTCCTGGTCTCGCTGGCGCTGGCCATCTTTCTGAGTCCGGAAAACCTGGTCGTCGGGCTCATCGTCGCCAGTGACAAAAAAGTCCCGAAGCAGGCCGCCTTCGCGTATGCCGCCGGCGCCATTGTCGGGATAGCTTTCGCCACCAGCGTGGGGTTGTTGGTCACGACTCTGACCGGAGCCGACGGCACCCCAGCCAAGCATGACACCTGGGCAGGCTTCGCCGTGCGGGCACTTATCGCCACGGCCCTGCTGACGGTCGCAGTAACTCGGGCAGTCAACGCATTTCGCAAGAGGCCGATTCCCGACCCCACCGAGCCAGACCAGAAGCAGAGCAAATTCAAAGCCGAGTTGACCAAACACTTCCCCTCGGCGATGCGGCAGTTCGATCCCACGTTCGATCACCCGACCTCACATCGCATCACCCGCGGCGCGCTGGCCGGCTTCGCCATGTGTGGCCTGCACCCCAAGGTCTTCCCCATCGCGATCGCCGCCGGCCACCAGATCGTTCAGATCACCCGTCCGGGCGAACGCACCCTGGGCATCGTCTTGTTCGCGGTTATCGCGGTAATTCCGGCGCTGATTCCCGCGATCATCGAAACTGTGCGCCCCGGGTCGGCAAGCAGGACCAAAGATGCCTACGAGCGGTTCATGAATGCCCACGGCCGCTGGCTGGTCCCGTTACTTCTGCTGGGCGCCGGCCTATTCATGGCCCACAGTGCCTGGGAAAAATTCCCGCTCCGGCATTGACCTGATTTCGGCGGGTCGCACTACCCGGCTGTCGGCGTCGGCTTTCCGAAGAGATACCCCTGCGCGCGGTCCACTCCCAACTCCCGCAACGCGCACAACTGAGCCTCCGATTCAACCCCTTCGGCGACCGTGATCAATCCATACTCGCGCGCAACGAAGACCAGGGCCCTGACTACGCGTTCATCGTCTCGATCCTCAGGGAGATCATGAACGAAGCTCTGATCGATTTTCAATGCGTAGAGATTGAGATTGCGAAGTTCGGTGAACGCGCCATAGCCGGTGCCGAAGTCGTCCAGAGCGACCCGGCAGCCCACATCGTTCATGTCTCGGGAAAAGGTTCTGGCCACCTCCGGTGAACCCAGCGCGATGGTTTCGGTGATTTCAAAGTCGATCTTGTCCGTGATGCCGGGGCCGGCGGTGCTCAACGCCTGAAGGATCTCACTCGTCGCCGTCGGGTCACCGATGGTCTGCCCCGTTATGTTCACCGAGACACGTCTACCTGCGCGCGCTAAGTCGATGGCCCTTCTGACCATAAATCGATCGATGACGCCGATCAGCCCGTGCCGTTCGCAGTGTGGAAGGAACTCGTCGGGCGTCAAGATGGGCCCGCCCCCGACGAGTTGCAGTCGCACCACCAACTCCTCGGTAACCGTTTCCCTCGTCGCGATATCCACGATCGGCTGGGAATAGACCAAAAGCCGTCCCTCGTCGATCGCCTCGCCGATGCGCCTTTCCCACAGGGTTCGTTCAGCTGCTCTACGCTCGATCTCCCTGCGGAGGGTGATGTCTGTGCGTATGGTCACAAATTCGCTGATCGCCCCATTCGAATCGCGTAACGAGAATCGTTGGGTGAGAACCGAGAGGATGTCCGGTCCACGGCGAATGGACTCCTCCTCCGAGAAGTTCTCCCCGGCACGAAGTCGAACCACAGCCCGTCGCGAACCTTCCAGGGCATCACGGGGCAGGATTTCGCTCTCGGTTCGACCGATCACGTCCCCGGCCGACTTCTTCCCGAACAACTGGCAAAAAGCCTTGTTCACCAGTGTGAACCGGTTGCTGAAATCCCGGACCGAGATCGCCGACGGGTTGTTTTCCACAATCGCCTCAAAGCGCTGACGGTTCTGGAACACCCGCTCTTCGGCGTCCTTCAGCAGGCGCCTCTGTTCCACCATCGACTTTGCTACCGTCTGGAGTTCCAGCTCAGTCGCGCGGCGCTTGTCATCTGCAGCCAACTGGGCGGTCATATCTCGAAGGATTCCGACAAACATCGGCACGCCTGCGATGTCGACCTCGGTAACCGACAGGTGCGCGGGAAAGCCGGACCCATCTTTGCGGATCGCCGTCACGGTACGGCCGACACCGATGATGTGCGACACGCCAGTGATCAGGTAGTCGGACAAGTATCGGTCGTGCTCAGACCGGAACGGCTCGGGCATGAGAATCCGGACGTTCTCGCCAATAACCTCGGCCGCAGAGTAACCGAAGGTCCATTCCGCCCCACGATCAAATCTGCGGATCAGGCCGGCACTGTCGATCATGATGACCGATTCGTGAATGTCCACTGCGGCGGCTGGCTTGGGACCTGTGACCACCTTCGACGCCTCCGCAGAAGTTCTGGCCTCGCCCCGGAAGCATGCGGCTCGGCGTGTGAACGAGATACGTGGACTACTCGAACACCATAAGGCCACCTATGCGCCCGAGTTTGGCATACACCGACAGCCCGCTGCAGACGGTTATGCCGGGCGTCATGTGTCGGGGAGTCTTTTCTGTGTTGGCGGCCCACCCTGCCCGCCCGACCAGATCTTCGATGCCTCCACCGCGGCCTGTGCTTCGGACGTGGTTCCCGGCGCGCACCAGGGCGCCCCGCGGTCTGCGCTACTCTCCGCCCAGCAGCAGCTTGTCAGCGCAGCATGTCGTCGATGGCCGCCGCAGTCAAAACGTAAGCGGCATGACTGCCGATCGCGCTGGCCTGAGCGTCCAGCGGCCATTTCCAGGGGAGCGGGGTCTTGCCCAGCAGAGGGAACGCCACCGACGTCATGGTGCCCAGCGCGGCACCGAAGATCAAGGTGGCCTTGGGTTCGCCAAAACGGTTGCGTAACAACACATGCAGAATCCCGAATGCCGACCCGTAGGTCCACCGCAACGCCAAGGTGATCAAGCCGGCCTCGCGGTTGGTGGGCGTCGGCAGATTCAAGATGCCGGCGACGATCTGACCGGGCACCACACTGTCGTCGTAGTCCAAGCCCTCGCGGGACCATAGCCCCCGGACCGGGGTGCCGTCGGCCAGCGTCGTCACGCCCGTGTAGCGGCCACGGCGCAGGGCACGTTTGAGGTGATACCACGCAGCCATCGCCGCGGTACCGCTGAACCCAGCCACCAAGCCCCGAGTCAGCCACGGTAACCGGAGCTGCCTTTTCTGAAATCCCTGCACAGCCACCGAGGTTAAACGACCAGCATCCGATAGTGGCGAGGATCTATGCTCGTCGCGGTGAGTTGGCAACAGATCCAACCCTTTCTGGTGGCGCTGGCCATCGGACTGTTGCTCGGATTCGAGCGCGAGCGTAGCCACACCCGCGAATTGACGGCCGGATCGCGGTCATTCGCGCTGCTGACGCTGGCCGGAGCAGTCGCGGCGAGCATCGGCACCTGGGCGGTGGTGGTCGGACTGGTCTGCGTCGGAACACTGGTGATCCTGGCCTATTTCCGCACCAGCAAGGACGATCCGGGTACCACTACCGAGATCGCCGCATTGGTCGCCTACCTGCTCGGCGCGCTGGCCTACACGCGGCCGGGCTTGGCAGTGGCGCTGGCGGTCATCGTGGTCGCACTGTTGGTCTCCAAGGCTCGGATCCACCGTTTCGCCCGCGAGATCGTGAGCGAGATCGAACTGGAAGACGCCATCAAATTCTTCGTGGTGGCTTTCGTGGTGCAGCCACTGCTACCCGACCGACCGCTGGGTCCCTACGGTGTCCTCAACCCGGCGAAGGTGTGGCTGCTGGTCGTGCTGCTGACGGGAATCGGCTGGATCGGCTATATCGGGGTGCGGGCGTTAGGACCGCAACGCGGCCTCCTGGTCACCGGACTTGCCGGTGGGTTCGTCTCGGCGTCGGCGACCACTGCATCCATGGGCCGGATAAGCCGTGCCAACGGGGTGCGCGCACCGCTTGCCGGCGCACTGCTCGCCAGCGTCGCCACCTTCATCCAACTGCTGATCGTGATCGGCGTGGTCAACCCGGACGTGCTGCGGCGGCTGTGGCCGGCCTGCGCCACCGGCGCCGCCGTCCTGGTGATCATCGCGGGGCTGGTCTATCGAGCGGCCCAAAAGGACACGGCCCAAGAGGACCCGGCGCAGAAGGACCCGGCGCAGAAGGACACGGCGCAGAAGGACACGGCGCAGAAGGACACCGCCCCAACCAACACCGAGGTCGACCAAAGCACCATGGCCCCGATCCCGGGAAGCCGGCCGTTCGCGTTGCGGCCGGCTTTGATCCTGGCGGCGGTGCTAACGTTCGCCTTGCTCGTCGGACGATGGGGCGCCGACCTGTTGGGCGCCAACGGGGCCGTCCTGGCCGCATTCGCCGCCGGACTGGCTGACGCGCACGCCGGGTCGGTCGCCGCCGCCAGTTTGGCGGCCCGCGGCGACATCACGTCCAACTCAGCACTGCTGGCAATCGCCGCGGCACTCGGCTCAAACCTGATCGTCAAAGCGGTTTTAGCCTTCACCGCTGGAGGCCGCCGGTTCGGGCTGGGATTTCTGCTGGGAATGATCGCGCCCACCGTGGTGTTCGCCTCGGCGATTTTCGTCGCCATCGGCGCGGCGTGATGAAGAATTCGCCCGACTGCGGCCGCGGACACCGGGGACCACGGCCGCCGGCCAGGCGAATCCGCTGCTACGTCGTGGGCTGTCCGGGCTGACCCATGGCCGCCGCGCGCTCCACCTCATCGAAACCAACATCTTTGAAGGACCCCGCTGCGCGCGCCATCCTGATCTTGGTGGAGACCGACGAATAAGCGGAGCGGTTGGAAGCATAGGACCGCTTGTCGTAGGTCATCGCGCGACTGCGGTCCATGCCCATGCGCGCACCTACCTCGACTGCGTCCATTTCCGCGCCGAGGAAGATGAACTCCCAGTTGTAGACCTCGCGTTGCTGGGTGATCAGCGCCTTGACCGCCTCCCAGGTCCACACGCGACTGGAGTTCTCCATGCCGTCAGTCATGATCAGACAGACCACCTGGCCGGGTCGCTGATCATCGGGTAGGGCCGAAAGCTGTTCACCCACTTCCGTGATGAATCGGCCGGCCGAGTCCAGCAGGGCGGTCATGCCGCGGGGTTGCACGACGAACTCTGGCACCTTGTGGATGTCGGTCGGCGGGTAGAGCACCTCGTACTCGGTGTCGAAGTGGGCAAGGGTCACCTGACATTGCCCTGGGTGCTGGCGCTGGCCGTTGATCAGTTCTCGCCAGCCGTCCTCGGTGGCCGCGACACAGTCACTCATCGATCCGGATCGATCGAGCAGGGCGGCGATCAAGGTCTTGTTGGGCTCGGTCAAGGTGTTGCCTTTCGTCGTAGAACGGGGGCGAACACCCCCGAAGTGAAAACCGTCCCCGTTGGGAGGTCGACTCCTGGTCAACGCGCCAGCCCGTGAACAAGTTCCCAAAAAACTAGATAACTCAGTTATACGGAAACATCGGACATCCCGCACAGAGGCAAAATCGACCCCGCCGCAACGCCGTGCCGGTAGGGTCGCTTTTCCATGAGCCGGCAAGACTTTCGCAGCCGAATGGCAGAGCGCCGCAGTCGCCTGATGATGTCGCGAAACATGACCGTGGCCCAGGCCGTGATCGCTCGGTTCAAGGAGATCGATGGTGGCACCCAGGGCGTCCTGGTGTCGGTTCAGGTGTTCACCGTCATCATTCCCCTGATGATCCTCGGGTACAGCTACTTCACCGGGTTCGCCGACAACGCCAACGCGGGGACGATCTGGATTCGCGAACTCGGCCTGGTCAGGCCGACCAGCGACACCGTTCGCGGCGCGTTCGGCGATCCAGCCGGCCTTCAGTCGAAGTGGACCTTCATCGGCCTCGCCGCGTTTCTGGTCTGGGGTGTCCCGATGACGGTGACGGTGGCAGGAATGTTCGCCAAGGCGTGGCAGCGGGAGCCGTTGGACTTGAGACAGCGCCTGGGGCGAGGGGTGCTGTGGTTCGTGCTCTACTTGACGATGATCGCGGTGCGGGAGCGAATCGCCTTCGGGACCGAACACCACGGAGTGGTCCAGTTGGGGTTCTACCTCCTTGCACTCATTCCGGTGTGGGTCTTCTGGTCGCTGACCCCGGTGATACTGGTCCGCGACGGCGGGCACGGTTTCCGCTACCTCACACTCGCCGGATTGGCTGGCGTGGTGATCGACGGCATCATCATCCCGGTCATCGGCCGGGTGGTTTTCCCGACCATGATCGACAGCTGGACCGAATTCGGCCCGATCGGTGTAGCGATGGCGTTAATGACCTGGTGTGGGCTGATCGGCACCGGGTGGGTCGTCACGGCATGCGTCGGGGCGGTGCTGTGGGAGCGCACGGCACCAACGGACACCGTTCTGGAGGCCCAGACCGCGACGTAGGGTGGGACTATGACGTTGCCGCCAGGTCCCCCGCTGCCGGCATTCGCGCAGACCGCACTGATGCTGCGTTGGTGGTCGGCATTCGCGTCGGCTTGCCAACGTCGCTACGGCGATGTGTTCACGGTGCAGCTGACCGGCTGGGGGGCGGGTGTCTACCTTGCCAATCCGGCCGACATCAAGACCGTATTCGCCGGAGATCCGCGCATCTTCCATGCCGGTGAGGCGAATTCGGTGCTCAGTGGGATGCTGGGTCGGAGTTCGGTTCTGGTCCTGGACGAGGACGTCCACCGCGACCGCCGCCGGCTGATGATGGCCCCGTTTCATCGCGATGCCGTGGCCCGTCAGACCGGCCTGATCACCGAGATCGCCGCCGCCAATATCGCTGCCTGGCCGATCGGCACCGAATTTTCGGTCGCCCCCAAGATGTCCGAGATCACCCTGGAGGTGATCCTGCGCACCGCCATCGGCGCCAGCGACCCGGCTCGGCTGGCGGCGCTTCGCACGCTGATGCCCCGATTGCTCAAGCTGGGCTCCTGGGACACGCTGGCCATCGCACGGCCGCGCCTGCAACGGCACTGGCCGTGGCGATCACTGCGCCATCGCATTGCCGAGGCCGATGCGTTGCTCTATGCCGAGATCGCCGACCGCCGCGCCGACCCGAACCTGGCAGAGCGCACCGACGCGCTGGCGATGCTGGTCCGCGCCGCCGACGAAGACGGGCGGCAGATGACCGACCGCGAATTGCGCGACCAATTGATGACCCTGCTGCTGGCCGGTCACGACACCACGGCTACCGCCCTGTCCTGGGCGTTCGAACGCCTCGTTCGGCATCCGGCGATTCTGGCCAAGGCGGTGGCAGCCGCCGAAGCCGGAGACGAGGAGTATCTCGATGCGATCGCCAAGGAGACGTTGCGCATCCGACCGGTGATCTTCGACGTCGGCCGGGTGCTCAAAGAGCCCGTCGAGATCGCCGGCTACCGGCTCGACGCAGGTGTCACCGTCATCCCGGCAATCGGGTTGGTGCATGCCAGCCCAGCGCTCTACGACCAGCCCGAGCAGTTCCGCCCGGAGCGGATGATCGGCGCCACGCTATCCCCCACCACCTGGCTGCCGTTCGGCGGTGGCAACCGTCGTTGCCTGGGCGCCAATCTGGCCCTGGCCGAGATGCGGGTTGTGCTGGGCGAAGTACTCCGTCGTGTCGATTTGGACACCACAACCTCCCGCGGGGAGCAGCCGCGGGTCAGCGGAGTCATTCACCAGCCGAGCCGGGGTGCGCGCGTTCGGGTGCGCTCACACCGGGCTGCGCGCGCGCTCGCCAGCTCCGGAACCTGAGCTCTGCCCACATTCCCGCACCTCCGGAATGAAGTCGCACTACTGTGGCTACATGGTGAGCTCATCGCGGGTCGCCGCCCTTGCCGGCGCCGCGCTTCTAGCTGCTGCGCAGTTGGCCGCCCTGCCCTTTGCCGCAGTTGGCCACGCCGATGACGGCTGCGGCGCGGCAATGTATTTCAACGCCGCAACCAATCAGTGCGAGTTCTATCCGGCCGTCGGGCCGGGCCCAGTTGGACCCGGCCCAGTTGGACCCGGCCCAGTTGGACCCGGCCCAGTTGGGCCCGGGCCGGTCGGACCCGGACCGGTCGGGCCCGGACCGGTCGGACCCGGGCCGGTCGGACCCGGACCGTTAGGGCCCGGACGCTAGACGACCGGAGCAGTCGTCGCCAACATCGAAGCCCTGTAAAACGATGGGCGGTACTGGGCTGTGGTCAGAAATCCGCGCATCTGGATCTACTTGGTGGTCGGCCTGGTGGCCGCAGCCCTGATCGGCTACTCCCAGTGGCGGGACTCCGACGCGCAGCGTCTGCAGCGCTGCATCGAGGCTTCCATCAATCAGATGAAGCAGGACACTCCTGCGCTCGCCGGTTTCGACAATGCCCAACCCGTCCTGGTCACCATGGCGCGAGCAAGCTGTATCAAGCAACTCGGGATCAACCGGCAAACAACGTAAGGCCGCCTCGTTCCTATGAGGTGAGTACGACCAGGTACTGCCCGCCACCGGCTTGGACCCGCGACTCGACGTGGAGACTTGGAGCCAGCCGACTCAGGCGATCCACCAACCACTCCGCCGCCGCGGTTGCATCCGCTTCGGTCGGGCATCGACCCATCGCTTCGCTGCCACGCTTTCGAGCCAACCGCTCGGTGCTGGTAATGATTGACGCGGGGTCTGCAACAAATAGTTGTGTGGGCCACTCAACTGTCGGAGCGATGGCGCCCTTTTTGGTGTTACATCCCCGGTGCGCAAGCCTCTCGCTTCCGAAGACCGATTCTGTTCCCTTGCCTTTCGCTTTGCTCCTGCTGGTCATGCTGTCAATGCTCGGACCGCGGTCGTCGTTGACCGACATCTCCGGGTCAACCGCCTCGTCGCATAGCCAGCACCGCCACCCGTCGGCCTCCCCGATTTCGTCAAGCCGAGTCATCGTGCCTCTTCCATGTCGGACTCATTTAGCACTGCGTCGTAGTTACTTGCCTCGGACGGCTTCCGCACCGTCGCCTGCTTCGGCGATACCGACAGGTCATGGGTCACCATAGGCAACCCAGCCAACAGTGCCACACCGGAACTCCTGACGACCGAAGGGCAACTGGAATCGCGGCATGCCATGAGGGCGCAGGTACAACGCCCGAAACCGTTGTCAGAAACGCCCTAGTCGGCTTCGAGTCGAGCCCGGACCGCGGCGAGCCGTTCCCGCAACGCCTCCTCGTCGATGACGCCACGCGCCAGCAGGGAATGAGCCAGGGCCACCAGCTGGCTTTCCGGGTAAGGCAAGTCGGCATAGCGCGTGGCCGACAACTCGTCTTCCTCGTCGCGGCGTTCCTTGAACGTGAATTCGACTTCATCATCGGGGGCGCAGGAGCGGTCCAGAACATCGCACAACCCGTCGAGACTGGTCTTCCACGGCGGCAACGGGTTTTCCACGCCGTACTTGGCCGTCATGAGCGGCCAGGTCTGCCGCCGTTCCACGATCTCGTCGAGAACCTCGAATTCGGCGTCACCGCCGACCTCGTGGCCGGCGCTCATTCTTCGATCGGGCGGACGGCGGGCCTCACCAACGGCGTGACGTTGGTGGTCACCCCCGGCTTGGGCAATGCCACGCCGATGAGGCAGTCGCGGGTGATGATCTCGGCGAGTTGGTCTTCAGTCCAGCCCTCGGTCCCCTCAGGGCGCATCGGCATGACCATGAAGCGGTGCTTCTGGTTGGAGTCCTCCACGCGGACCTCGACGCCCTCGGGCAGTTCGAGGCCGAACTCGGAGAGCACCTGCCGAGGCCAACGCACAATGCGCCGGCGGTAGTTAGGGGTGCGGTACCACTCCGGGGAGTTCCCCAGGATGGGCCGCGGGTAGCAGGAGCACAGCGCACAGACGATCACGTGGTGCACCTCAGCAGTGTCCGCGAGAATCTTGAACGCGGTGAAGTCACTCGGGGTGCCGAAGCCGGTCGGATCCAGCCAGTCCACGCCGACCTCCTTGGCGGCCGCTACCGCGTCGGCGAGTGCAAGCTTCTTGAACTCTGGGTCAACCCATGCTTTTGCCACCAGTCGGGCGGCCGGAGTGGGTCCGATCTGCTCGGCGTATTCGGTAAAGACGCGGTGCTGTTCGGCGGTGAAAAGGCCCTTCTCGATGCACAATTCGCGCAGCGCGATCTCCAGGACCTCGAAGTCCGTGATCTCGTCAACCATCGGTTTGACGGTTTGGACGTGGTCGCCGTCGATGCTGTGGTCGTGTCCGTGATCAGGCCCGTGATGATCAGGCATGGGCAGGTGGGTTTCCTTTCGGGATTTGAACGTCAGACGTCCTCGAGCCAGCGCTCGGGGATCTCGGTCTGCAAAGTGTCGTTGGCGGGTCCGGTGTAGTTATCCCACAGTTCGGATTGATTGAACCGGACGATGTACATCCACTCCGATTTGGCGTCCTCGCGATCCCAGGTCTCATCCTCGGGAGCGGGGGTTTCGTAGGTGACCTCGGCGATGATCCCTTCCGCGCCGCGGCAGTACTCCGGCGTGCGGGTGTAGAACATTGCGGGCAGTTCCTTGACTCTGACCCGGTCGCCGGCCTTGAACTTCGCTTCTCCGGCCTGCCCGCAGAAGCAATCCGGATCGCCCTTACCCATCGCCTCACCGATGTGCTTGTTGCGCTTGACCTTGGACGGGTCTCCTTCGAACTTGGGCTTGGCCTCGGGGTATTGCCCGTTCAGTCCGCCCGCATAGCGCTCCTGCACCTCGGCCAGGCGGTCGGTGAGTTCACCCCAGCTGATGTACTGCTTCTCGATGAGGACCCGGCCGACCGACCACAGCCAGCGGCTGTAATACGGCAGACCCAGATAGATGGCCCGGCCGACGTCGACGTTAGCCAGCCGACGACGTTCCTCGGAAACCCAGATGCCACCCCAGCCGAGAGCTTCGCAGAGCACATAGGTCATCAGTTCCCATTGCTCTTCTTCCTTGTTCTCGTAGAGGTGAGGGAAGTCCAACTCGCCGCCGACGTCGTGGGGCGTCTTCATGTAGGCGAGCCAGTGCTCGTGGGTGATCTCGTCCGGCGTCGGCCACTCCGGCACCTCGGGATAGATGGTCTTCAGCCGGGATACCAATGCCAGTTGTCGGGCTCGTTCCGCTGCAGTGGTCACGGACAGAACTGTATCCCCAACGACGACGAGCCAAGTCGATTTATCCCAACCCTCCACCGACAAGAAGCCCCAAGACCCAGGTGATCCCCGCAGCACCGTAGCCGATCGACAATTGGCGCAACGCCCTTCGCAATGGAGGCGCACCCGACAACAGCCCGACGATCACGCCGGTACCGATGAGCGCGAGGCCAACCAGGACCGCAGCAACAACGACCGCAGACGTTCCGCTCATCCCGAACAGGTATGGCAGTACCGGAATTAGTGCTCCGGTGGCGAAGAACAGAAAACTCGACACTGCTGCGCCCAGACCCGTGCCAATGGCCTCGTGGCTTTCCTCGCTCTGCCCGACGATCTCACGACCCCGCTCGGCATTCTCACGGCCGGCGACACTCGGCTCGCTCAGAACCTCGGCGGCATGCGACTTGGCTTCGGCAGCACTCAAACCCCGGGCCCGATAGACCAGTTCGAGTTCGTTTGCGTTGACATCGAGTTTTTTCAGCGCGGAGCCGACGTTCGGACTGGGCGCGGAGGCCGCCAACAATTCCCGCTGCGAGCTGACCGATACGTACTCACCGGCTCCCATCGAAAGCGCCCCGGCAAGCAGACCGGCCAGGCCCGTCACCAGAACGGTGTGGCTGGACACCCCGCTGGCACTGACACCGAGGATGAGCGCCAGGTTGCTCACCAGACCGTCATTGGCACCGAACACCGCTGCCCGGAAGCTGCCGGACAGCCGGTCGCGACCGCGCGCAGCCAGCGCTCTGATGACTTCCTCGTGGATCTGCTCGTCGGCGGCCATCGTCGGCGTGGCGTCGACGTCGTCGTCGTAGGCTGCACGGGCCTCGAACCGCTGCACCAGGGCCAGCACGAAAACCGACCCTACGTGGCGCGCCATGAACGCCAGCGCCCTGGTGCCCAGGTCGGCGCGAAGGGGCTCACCGACCTGCTCCCCAAGAAGGTTGAGCCAATGCTGTTCATGGCGTTCCTCGGCGACCGCGATCGCAGAAAGGATTTCGCGCTCCTCACCGGAATGCTTAAGCGCCAGATCGCGGTACACCGCTGCTTCGGCGCGTTCGTTGGCCAGGTACCGGCGCCACCGCCGCAGATCGGCCGGCGTCGGGCCGATGTGACCAGCTGGCCGGGAAGCCGCGTCTTCGGTCATGGTTCGAAGACTAATCGGTCGGGTGGGAATCAGGGCTGCCAGCGGGGCGCGAAGCCGTGCTGGCGGCAGTACCCCGGCGGCAGTACGAGGACAGCTTCGATAAGCAAACGGCAACAGACCTGGGAAATGCCACGCATGCAAGCAGTGCTTGATGACAGTATGCCCCCAGCACCCAGATCGCGCGATCGCGGGCGAACCAAGAAACCGAGGAGGAAACGTGGCGGACAGCCCGGAGGAGAAGGCCCCCGCTAGGAAGGCACCCGCCAAGAAGACGCCCGCGAAGAAAGCACCCGCCAAGAAAGCACCCGCCAAGAAGGCGGCAGCCGCGACACGCCCGAAGAAGGCGCCGGCCAAGAAGGCACCGGCCAAAAAGGCACCGGCCAAGAAGGCAGTGGCCAAGAAGGCACCGCCCAAGACCCTGCGGGGCGGCGAAACGACCACGGAGGCAAGGCGATTGGGAGGTTGGGACTTCGCGACGTGGCGCATGGCCACCGACGATCCCGTCATGAGGTCGACCATCCTGGGCGTGATGGTGATGGACTCCAGCCCGGACTGGGAACGGCTGACCGAGCGCTACGAGCGGGCCACCCGGCTTGCGCCGGTGCTGCGTTCGAAGATCGTGGAGGGTCCGACCGGACTGGAAACCCCGCGCATGGTCGTCGACCCGAACTTCGACTTGTCCTTCCACATGCTCCGTGTCCGGGCGCCCGAGGGCGCGTCGTGGACCGACATCCTCGAGGATGCGCGTAGGCAGAGCCTGACCGACTTCGACAAGGACCGGCCACTGTGGGGAGTGACCCTGCTGGAGGGCCTGCCAGGGGGCAAGTCGGTGCTCATCCAGAAGCTGCACCACGCCATCGCCGACGGCCAGGGCGCCGTGCAACTCGGCCTCGCGCTGCTCGATTTCACGCCCGAAGGCAACGACCTCGGACCCATGCCCGAGGCTCCCGAACCGGTGGTACTGGACACCAAGGGATTCGTGCAGGCGGTGGTCCGCAACAACGTCGGGTGGGTCGCGAAGACTGTCGAAGACGTCATCAAAGGCATTGGACCGCTAGCGCTCAACGCGGTCCGCAACCCGCTGAACCTGTTCAGTCGCGTTCGCCACACCGCGGGTTCGGTGGCACGTTTCACCAAGGTGTCACTGGAGCCGTTGTCACCGATCATGCAGGGCCGCAGCATCAACTACCACTTCGACACGATCGACATGGATTTCGGCAAATTCAAGGCTGCCGCCAAGAAGCGCGACCGCACGGTCAACGATCTTTTCCTGGCCGCGATCAGCGTCGGCATGAACAGCTACCACGAGGCAATGGGCCATCCGGTCAGTGAGTTGCGGATGAACATGCCCATTTCGCTGCGCACCTCCGCCGATCAAAGCAACGCGGTGACCATCGCGCGCTTCGAGATTCCGGTCAGCAACGTGATCGACGACGTGTTGGAGGCAGCGGCGAACACCGTCCGCAGCTGGCGAGCCGAGCCGGCCCTCAAACTGGCCGACTACCTCGCCGAGCTGAGCCGATTCCTGCCGCCGGAACTGGTGTCGGCCGCTGCCCAGACCTCCGACCTCACCGCCTCCAACGTCCCGGGAGTGCCGATACCGGTGTGGTTGGCCGGGGCGAAGGTCGAGCGGATGTACCCACTGGTCGGGACCATCGGTGCGGCGATCAACATCACGATGCTGACCTACTGCGACACCGCGAGTGTCGGGATCAGCTCCGACGACGCGGCCATCGATGAGCGGTCAGCCCTGGTGGAGAGCCTGCGGCACGGTTTCCGTGAGGTGATCGGTCCGGATGTGCTGATCGGGGATCCGCTAGCCGGGGTGTCCGAATAGCCTATTTCTCAACGGATGTCGGCTTGGTCGATACGCCCGGTTCGGCAACCCACCTGGGTTAGGTTCGCTGCATGACAATGCGGCGACGGATGTTCATGGCAGGCATCGGCGGAGCGGCGGCGGCAATCCCGTTGATGACCGCCTGTTCCCGAGATGACGGGGAGAATGGGGCAAGTAAGAAAGGTCCCCAGACGTCCTCCCCGCAGGAGCCCAAGGCGATCATCCCCGAACCGCTTACCGGCCACGCCCCTGGCGAGCTGATGTACAAGGAGTCCATCGACACCGACATCAAGGGCGCGCGGGCCTGGCGCATTCACTACGCCACCAAGGACGTCAACGACGTCGTTCACGAAGCCAGCGGACTGGTGATCGCCCCGGACGGGAAAGGCGAGAACCGGCCGTTACTCACCTGGTGTCACGGCACTACCGGTCTGGGTGATGCAGCGTGCCCCTCAGCGCGGCCCGACCCCGCCCGTGAGCTGATCACGTACTTCGACCCGAAGTCCACCCAACAGATCGACTTCGGTGTACCTGGCCTGCAGGCGATGATCGACGCCGGCTGGGTGGTCTGCAGCACCGACTACCAGGGCCTCGGAACCCCGGGCATGCACCAGTACCTAGTAAATCGCACCAACGCCCGCGACGGGCTCTACATTGCCCATGCCGCAACGAAACTCGACGCCGGAACGGGCACGACGCTGGGCGCCATGGGGTGGTCGCAGGGCGGTGGAGCGTCGGCCGCGCTGGCCGAACTCGACGCCGCCGACTACGGCGATCTCACATTGATCGGTGCCGTCGCGATGTCGCCGGGGGTCCCCTCGATCGTGCTGCGCAATCCCACCGGTATCGCGGCGTCTCTGACGGACAAATCGGTCCCGCCGGACGCGCACCTGGTCATGCTGCTGGCCGGCGTCCAGGTGGCCAACCCGTCGAGCCTGACGATGTCGGAGGTCTTCACCCAACTGGGCATCGACCTCCTTGACGAGGCCTGGAACCAGCAACCCGTGCACCACCTCAATGACACCATCGCCCGGAACTTCCGCCTCGAAGGAGCTGTGCTCCGGCCGGATCCACCGAATTTCGGCGCCTGGGAGAACGCCATTGACGCAGGGTCGGCAGCCCAACACAAGCCCGTCGCACCCGTGCTGGTATGCATCGACGGCTTCGACGGCGGCACGGTGGTTCGGGTCTCCTGGCAGGACGCATACATCGACGCAGTGAAGAAACTTGGCGGCCAGGTCGACGTCAAGACCTATCCGAAAGCCGACCACTTCGCACTGCCGCACGCCTGCGTGGGCGACGCGCTGGCGTGGCTGAATGCGAAACGGACGTGACTCACGGGCATCTGCTGGAACCCACCGCTCGCCCGGTCGGCGAACTGAGTCCCGACGACCTGGAACTTCAGCGCTACCTGCTGGATCTGTCGCTGCAACCGCTGGACCGCTTCGACGGGTTCGCCCACATCGAGCAATACCTGCTCTCGGCGCTGCGCTACCAACTCAACTACGCCTGCTATGCGCTGGCGCTGGCGCAGTACGGCTACACCCCGGCGTTCACCGGCTACCTCACCGAGGCCCAGGCCAACACCATAGAAAAGATGCGCGACAAGAAGGTATGGGGATATTGGGCGCACGAGTGCCTGCTGGGCTACCAGCGTTGGGATCCCGATCCGATCAAATTCGCGAACGTGATGTATACCGGGTTTTTCGGGGCGATGATCGCGATGTTCGAGACGCTCAACGACGACCGGTTCTCCAAACCCGGCGCACTGACGCTGCGCTGGAACGACGACACCGAATACGTCTACGAGTTCTCGTCGCTGTGCGAGGCGATCGTGCACAACATGGACATCAGCGACCACGGCCCGCTGTACCCGTGCGAGCCGCGGCTGATCTACCCGATGTGCAACGCCTTCTCGCTATCCACGCTGCTCGCCCACGACCGGTTGCACGGCACCGATTACAGCGCCGACCGCGTCGAGCAGATGGCGCAGGCCTTCCTCGACCACAGGTACCTGCGGCCGGACAACCGCTTCCTGGCCTGTCGGGGCCCGTTCAAGTTCTACATGGGCCCCTCGGTGGGCAACGACGGAGTGATGTCCTACTGGCTGGATTTCGCCATGCCCGACCAGGCCACCAAGACATTTGAGAACCTTCGGGAGAACCTCCTTGAGGTCACCGACGACGATGTCAAACTCCAGGCGACCCCGTGGGAGACCCTGGATCCGGGTAACTACACCCGCGGTACCGGCATGAGCCGGGTGTCGGTGATGGCCGCCGCAAAGGAGCATGGTGACAACGATCTGGCCGACGCACTGGAGCACTCGCTAGACAAGCGCTACCAGGTCGTGCGGCAGAACGGAGCCAGGGCCTACGCCGGAATTTCCAGCTGGGGCAACGCGGGTCACGTGCTGGCCCGGTTCACCACGAAGCGCGCGATGGCCCACCTGCTCGCCGGTGAGGTCCCCCCGCCTTGGAGGAGCGGACCGATTCTGCAGCAGGCGGCCTACCCGGATGTTCTGGTCGCCCGGGCAGTGACCGACGGGCGAGCACTTGATCTGGTGCTGCGGCCCGGAAACCACGGAGGCCGAACGGTGTTGGGCATCGGACGGCTGGCCCCGCAACACGACTACCTGGTAACGGGCGGGGTCGATGAGAAGGTCACCGCAGATTACGACGGCACGGCACTTCTGACCGTCGACCTCGACGACCGACGCGAGGTAATGCTTCGTCCCCTCGACCCGTAGAGCAGAAGGCCGCCCGCAATGGCCAATGCCGGACCTGCGGCATGGAAAGTGAAGTCCCACAGTCGGTTTGCTTCGAAATCATAAAGCCCGAAGACGTGCATGTCCAAGACACCGAGTTCGAAGATCACCGCACCCACAACCAGAAGCAGTGCGCCCGGACCGCGCGGGGTCGATCGTAGCGTGACCGAGCGACTCATCGAGAGCGCAGCGGCGAAGGTCAGCAGGTAGACCGTAGTGCGCAGCAACCACATCCACAGAGATCCGCTGTTCTGTGCCGCACCGGCCCACACCAGCACCGGAGGCCCGCATAGGCCCAGGGCGCAGCCCAGTGCTGCGTAGCGAAAGACCGCCAACGGATGCGCAGTCGCTTCGGTGATTGCGGGAATCACCAGCGTCTGCCCGGGGGCGGGACGACGGGCGACGGGCGCGAAGAGCATCGGCGTCGGACCGGTGCGGCCCAGCGCCCGGCGTACCCGGCCTAATGCCGTCAGGACGAGAAAGCCAATGATGCAACAGGTCATCACCACTAATCATGGATGATCGAACGAGTCGGGGTGAAAGGATTCGCGCCATGACTGGGGACAGGCCCGCCGACCCCGACTGGTCCGCTCTTGAGGAGTTACGCGGCCGCATCACCGACCTCGACGGCCACGTCGCACAGTTGCTGTCCGAACGGCAGTCGCTGGTGCGGGAGTACGAGCAGCACCGGTACGCGATCATCGGCCGCCTCCACCCGACCGGGACCGTCCCGACGCAGGCGCCCACAACGCTCGCTCCTCCGGCGGCACCCCAGCCGGAATGGTCGGGAGCCCGAGTACGGGCCCTGCTGCTCTGGCTGGGCGCGGCGCTGCTGGCGATCTCGGCGCTGACCTTCACCGCGGTCGCCTGGTCGATGTTGGGTGAGGGCGGGCGAGCGCTGCTGCTGCTGGGGGCCACTGCCGGCGTCACCGCACTGGCCTTGTTGGCGCGCCGCCGACTACCCATGACAGCGGAGGCCTTCGTCGGCCTGGCCATCATCCTGTCGCTGGTCGACGTCTACGCCGCGCGTCGGGCGGGACTGGCCGGTTGGATCGGAACGCCCGAGATGTCCTGGCAGGTGTGGTGGGCGATCGGCACCGCTGTCGCCGCCGGGTTCGCGGCCGCCTTGGGCCTTGCCGTTGCGCAACGCACCACCCGGTTCGCCGTGGCGGCACTACTGCCCGTCACGCCCGAACTGCTGGCACTTCGGATCGCGGACACCGAGTGGGCCGGGGCCCTGGCCCTTGCCGTGCTGGCGGCGGTGATCCTTGCCGCCCAGCCCCGATGGGCGCGCTACCTCTACCGCGAGGGACACGTGGCCCTCGGGGTACACGCCGGCGTGTCGTGGCTGGTGGCAGCCGCCCTAGCGGCCGTGGCCGCCGCCCAGCCACGCACGGTGCCGGCCGCCCTGGCCCCGGCACTGGCGGTGGCGGCGCTCGCAGGGGCCCCCGAACTGGCCCGGCGCCGCCTGGCCGACATCCCACTGCGCACAGGCGCCGCCGCGCTAGCCGCCGGGGTTCCGGCCGGGATCGTGCTGACAGTGGTCGCCCCCGCGGTGGGCGTCGATGGCCGACTCACCACCGCCGCCGTTGCCGGCGGCGCAACCATCCTGATGGCTGTATTCCTGTCCGCGTTCGTGTCCGGCGAACAACGCGCAGGGGCTCTCATCGCGGGATCGGCGTTCGCACTGCCGGGGACACTGTGGGCACTCGGTATCAGCGCCCCGACCGTCTACGGACCGCTTGCCTGGCTCACCGACGCATGGACCGGCAATCTCGACCAGGCTGCCCGCGAATCGTATTTCGGACCAGACACCTGGCCGGAATTGGATGGTTCCTGGCCGGCAGTGGGGACGCTCACGGCGGCCGCGACGGTCGGACTTGTGCTGGGCATCCGCAGGCCAATTCTCATTGGAATCACCAGCGCAGCAATCGCTTTCATCAGCGTCCTGCTACCCGTGGCCGCCGGGGCGACGGCACTTGGCGCACTGCTCACCACTATGGCGACCGCCACTCTCATCGTGCTGGCCAGCGCCTGGGCCGACCGTGGGAACGGCCGCTGGGTCTGGGCGCTGTTACCGGGTGCGGCCGTTGCGGCCGTTGCCACGGCCGGCTGGGCGGCGGTGTCCCCGGCCGCCTCCGTCCTGGCCCTGGCCATCACGGCCGCCGCCGGCGCGGCCGCAGCATTGATTGCCCGCTCCCCCGCTGCCCGAGCCGGATATTCAGCCCTGGCCGGGCTGCTCGCCGTCACGTTCGCGGGCGTCGCCACCCGGGCTGCCGGCGCCGGCCTACCGGCAGCCGGGCTGGCCGCCACCATTGCTGCCGGAGCGGTCGTATTGTTCGGCATCTACCTGCTGCGTGACCAGCCGAGCGTCGATGTCGCGATCGAGGGTGCCGGTGCGGCGGCGGCCGGTGTCGGACTGGTCGCGGCCACCGGGTCCACGCCCTGGCTGGCGGGTGCGTTGACCGCCCTGGTGCCCATCGCGGCGCTCGCCGCCCTGCGTACCGACCGCCGTGTGCTGTACGGCAGCGCCGCCGGAGTGCTTGCCCTCGGAGCGGTCTGGGCGTGGCTGGACGCCGCCCGGGTCGACGTCGCCGAGGCCTACACCGCACCGGCCGCCCTGGCGGCGCTGATCGCCGGAATCCTGGCGTGGCGGACGGGACCGGGCCGATCATGGCTGACTCTCGGCCCGGCACTTGTGCTGGCGATCGGCCCGACATTGGTGCTGGGGATGGCCGACGAGAGTAACGGCCGCTCCGGTGCCGTCCGGCTGATCGTGGCGGCGGCGCTGTCGCTGGCGGTGGTCATCGCCGGAGCAATATGGCGGCTTCAGGCGCCGCTCTGCCTCGGGGCCGCGGCCCTGCTGGCCCTGGCGATCGACCAGTGGGGCGCGGAGATCGTGCGCATGCCCCGCTGGATCAGCGTGGGGGTGGTGGGCATCCTGTTGATGTGGATCGGCGCTACATTCGAACATCGCCGGCGCGACTGGCGCCGGGCGTCGGAGGTGTTCGGCCGATTCGGGTGAACCGGGAGACTATCGCGGTGTTTCGGAGCTGTCGAGGCCGAGCTGCAGGGCGTTCCGTTCGACCTCGGCCACCCCTTCCTGAAGTTGTCTCTCCATGTAAGTCCGGGCCAGCCGGGCGTAGACCCACTGGCTTGTGGTGGCGAGCTGACCTCGGCTGTTCGAGGTGAACGTGATGATCCAACTGAACAGCGTGCTGATCCGGTTCTTGAATCCGACCAGGTACAGCAGGTGCAGGAAGAGCCAGGCCAACCAGGCCAGGTAGCCGCCGAACTCCAGCTTTCCGATCTTCGCCACCGCGTGATGCCGCGAGATGGTCGCCATGCTGCCTTTGTCGAAGTATTTGAACGGCTCCCGGGTCTGGGGATCATCGTGGCCTTTGACCATCCGCTTGATCAGCTTGGCCGCGTAGCTCGCCCCCTGGATAGCGCCCTGCGCCACGCCCGGCACACCGGGCACACCGGCCATGTCGCCGACGACGAACACGTTCGGGTGGCCCTTGACTGTGAGGTCGGGTTCGACAACCACACGTCCGCACCGATCGACCTCGGTGCCTTCCGTCTGCTCGGCGATGACCTCGCCCAACGGGCTTGCCTGCACGCCGGCTGCCCATACCTTGCAGGCGCATTCGATGCGGCGCTCCTGGCCGGTCTGCTTGTCCTTGACCCGAACACCCATGTAGTCGACGTCGGTGACCACTGAGTTCGGGTAGACCTCCACGCCCATCTTCTCCAGTCGGCGCTGAGCCTTGACGCCCAGGTTCTCTCCCATCGGCGACAGCACATACGGTCCGCCGTCGAAAAGCATCACCCGACACTCGGCGGGGTCGATAGTGCGGAACGCTCCCGGCAACGTGCGCCGCGCCAGTTCGACGATCTGGCCGGCAAGTTCGACTCCGGTGGGCCCGCCGCCGACCACCACGAACGTCAGCCGCCGGACCCGCTCGTCGTGATCGGTGGTGACCTCGGCCGCCTCGAACGCGCCCATGATGCGTCCGCGCAGTTCCAGTGCGTCGTCGATGGTCTTCATGCCAGGGGCATAGGTGGCGAAGTGGTCATTGCCGAAGTAGTTCTGCTGCGCACCGGCAGCGACGACCAGGCTGTCGTATTTGAGAACGGTATTCATGGCCATCAGCCTGGAGGTGACGGTCTGATTCGCCAGGTCGATCTCCTCGACGTCCCCGAGCAGCACCCGGCAGTTTTTGTTGCGCTTGAGCACCAGTCGGGTGGTGGGCGCGATGTCGCCGGCCGACAGGATGCCAGTGGCCAACTGGTAGAGCAGCGGCTGGAAGAGGTGGCTGGTGGTCTTGGCCACCAGCGTGATGTCGACGTCAGCGTGCTTGAGGGACTTGGCCGCGGTCAGACCACCGAATCCGGATCCGACGATGACGACGTGATGGCGGCGGGTTTCCCCGTTTGGACTTGCCATTGGCTTTCCTTACAGGCGCTGGTAGCTGGCTGAGAACTGAGGCTACCGCTCGGTCGAGCCCGCCGACGGGGTATGAGCCATCGAGATCCGCACCCTTCGGTATCCTCTTCGACGACTCCACTATCTCTCGAAGGGACGGCATGCGAACGCCTTCGAGCGCTCTGAGGCCCGAGGATTTCATCCGGCGATGAGCTTGATCGGATTGGTCACCGCACCGGCCCGCACCGCGGCCACCCTTGCCGGATCCGCGGCTCTGCTGGCCGGGTCGGCAGCATCCCAGGCCGCCGGCCGGGCGCTGGACGCCACGTCAAGCGTGCGCGCGGCAGCCCAGGCTGCAGCCGGAGCAACCCTCGAAGCGGTGGGCGGCCCCCCGCCGCGGCGCGCCAGCCGACACGGAAGCCGACACTGGATCGAAGTGCGCGGACTCAGCGGCGCCGACGCCGACGAGGTGGCCGACGAGGTACTTCAGGCCGTGCGGGCAGTTCCCGGCGTCGTCGACGCTGTCCTCAATCGGTCGGTCGCCCGGGTGGTGGTCACCGTCGAGCCACAGGGGTGTGCCGAGGATCTGTCCGCCGTCGTGGCCGAAGCCGAACAGCGCGTCGGCGCGCATCGCAGGCACGGTCCGCTGACCCTGCCCGGCGACGACCTCGCCGTAGCAGCGCGTGCAGCCGGAGCGGCCGCCGCGGCGCTCGGCCTCGGCGTTTCGCTCGTGGGCACGTCGATGCGACTACCCGGCGTGCCCAACGTCGTCGCAGTCATTCCCACCCTGGCCGAGAACATTCCCGCCATCCGACACCAGGTGGTGCGCCGCCTCGGCCCCGAGGGCAGCGATCTGCTGTTTGCGATGACCAACGCCGTCACGGCCGCATTGACCGTGTCTCCGGTAGCGGCGGCTGCCGAGACTGCGGGTCGAACCCTGCTGTTCCAGGAGGCCTGGACCGCTCGGCAGGCCTGGCATCAGCGTGAACCCGATCTGGCTGCTGAGTGTGAAGGCGGGCAGATTCCCTTCCACGGCACAACGATTTTCCCTTCCGGGGAAGGCGAGGACTACGCCAACCGGGCCGGCTGGATCGGTCTGACCGCCGCGGCTCTGATCGGAGCGCTGTCGCGCGACCCGACCGTGGCCGGGGCAGCCGCTCTTGCGTCCGTCCCCAAGCCCACCCGCGCAACCCGAGAGGCATTCGGCTGCGCCATGACTCGGGGCTTGACGTCCCACCATGACGCACTGGTGATACGACCGAAGGCGCTGCGGGCACTGGACCGGGTGGACGTCATCATCATCGACCCCCGTTGCCTCTACACCGACGAGCTAACCATCAGCCGCGTACGGGGAGTGAGCAATTCACGCCGCACCCAGGCCTGGCACGCCGCCCGGGAAGCGCTGCAGCAGGGGACGATGGGGCCGGGCTGGCATCGGCTGGCGTCGATTCCGGGCGCCGGAAAGACCGGCGAGGCGTTGGTGAGTCCGGTCCGCGCTCCGTTCGCCACTGCGGTGGTCAGCGAGGCGCGCCGCAGCGGGGCGCGGGTGGTCTCCGTCGCTGACGACGGGTTACGTTCCCTCGGACAGGGTTTCGACACCCTGTACCCGCTGGACGGGTCGCTCGACGACACACTGGCCGGCATCGCCTCGGACCTCAGCGTCGACGGTGCGACGGTCGCGCTGCTGACCACCTCGGACATGGCTGCGCAGCACGAGGCCGACATCACCATCGGCATGATCAAGGATTCCAAACCCCCTTGGGGCGCAGACGTTTTCGTCAACGACTTGACCGGAGTTTGGCGCATCCTCCGGGCCATACCGGCCGCCCGCTCCGCGTCTACCAACGGGGTTCGGCTGTCCATGTCGAGTACCGCGATCGGTGCGCTGATGCTCATTCCCGGTGTGCCCGGGTATGCGCCGGACTCGGTGAACGCGGGCGCCCTCGCCGGGCTGTGGCATGGCTTCCGAACGGGTGGCGAGGTTTTCGACGTCCCACTGCCCACGCCTGAGCCGGGCCTCGAGTGGCACGCGCTGCCCGTCGAACAGGTACGAAGCCTCTTGCCGCGGCCCGACTCGACGCCGGCCGATTCCCCGCACCGGCCGTCTCCGCTGCTGTGGCCGGTCCGGGTCGCCAGGCAAGCAGCCTCCAGCAGCTGGACGCTGGCCAATGACTTCGCCGCCGAGATGCGGACAAACCTGGCCGACCCGATCACCCCGATCCTGGCCACCGGGGCGGTGGCCAGTGCCGTACTGGGCTCTCCCCTTGACGCCGTGCTGGTCGGCGGGGTTCTGCTGACCAACGCGGCGTTGTCCTCCCAGCAGCAGTTGCACGCCGAGCGGGTGTTGCGACGACTGCTGGCCGTGCAGGATCCGCCGGCCCGACGCAGAGTCGGGCCACTCGACGACGGCGCGACTGAGGAGGTGGCGGCCAAGTCACTGCGGCCAGGCGATATCATCGAAATCCGCCCGGGCGAAGTCGTCCCCGCCGACGCCCGGGTGATCGAGGCCGTCACTGTCGAGGTCGACGAATCGACACTGACCGGAGAGTCGCTGCCGGTGCCCAAGAACACCGATGCCACGCCGGGAGCCCCCTTGGCCGAGCGGTCGTGCATGCTCTACGCGGGCAGCACGGTGGTCGCCGGAACCGTGCTCGGCGTGGTCACGGCCGTGGGTAACAGCACCGAGATCAGACGAGCAATGGCGCTGGCGCCCAAGAAGTCCCGACATATCGGCCTTCAGCATCAGCTGTCCCGGATCACCCGCCGCGCCCTGCCGTGGAGTGTCAGCGGCGGCGCGTTGGTGGCCTTGCTGGGGGCTCTGCGCGGCATTCCGCTGCGAGATGCCGTGAGCAGCGGCGTATCGGTCACCGTCGCCGCCGTGCCCGAAGGGCTGCCTCTAGTCGCCACACTGGCGCAGTTGTCGGCCGCCCGCGCTCTGACCGACCGTCATGTGTTGATCCGCAACGCCAACTCCGTCGAGGCCCTGGCCCGGCTCGACGTCGTGTGCTTCGACAAAACCGGCACGCTCAGCGAAAACCGGCTGCAGGTCAAGAAAGTACAGCCGGTGGCAGGCCGGTCCACTGCAGAGGTGCTTGAGGCCGCTTCGAGCACCGTCCTGATCCATGACGGGCGAGCCGACCACGCCACCGACGAAGCGATCCGGCACGCGGCCGAGGACGCCCAGGCCGCCGTGGCCGGAGACGGTGAGAAGACTGCTGAGCGCCGCGTCTATCTACCGTTCCAATCCGGCCGCCCGTTCGCCGCCACGCTGGCCGGTAACCGGCTGACCATCAAAGGCGCGCCCGAGGTGCTCTCAGCGGCTCTCAATGGTGGAGCAAGCGAACTCAAGCCGCTGGTTGGCGAGTTGGCGGCCGACGGTTTGCGTGTCCTGGCCGTCGCAGAGCGCCGGTTGACCGCCCGGCAGGCCGCCCAGGCGGCCACCAACCCGGCCGCGATGGAGCGGTTGTGCCGCTCCCAACTGACCGCAATCGGTCTGGTTGGCCTTGCCGACACGCTGCGCGAGAACAGCCCCGAACTGTTGACGGGGCTGGCCGACCGCGGCATCGGAGTGCGATTGGTCACCGGCGATCACCCCGTAACAGCTGTGGCCATAGCCAACGATCTGGGCATGACGGTCACTGCAGACGAGGTGATCTCCGGGCCCGACTGGGAATCGCTGGCGGCCGACGAGCGCGCCGAAGCGGTGACCTCCTGCCTTGTGTTCGCGCGGATGTCCCCCGAGCACAAGGTCGAAGTGGTGCAGACGCTGGAACGGGTCGGCCTGGTCACTGCGATGGTCGGTGACGGCGCCAACGACGCCGCGGCAATCCGGGCGGCCACCGTCGGCATCGGTGTAGCGGCCGCAGGCAGCGACCCGGCCCGCTCCGCCGCCGACATCCTGCTGCTCGACGGACACATTGAAGCACTGCTCGACGCGATCGACGAGGGTGAACAACTCTGGCGACGGGTGCAGTCGGCGGTGTCGGTCCTGCTGGGCGGCAACCTCGGCGAGGTCGCTTTCGCATTGATCTCCGCTCTGGCAAGCGGCCGGTCCGCGCTCAATGCCCGCCAAATGCTGCTGGTGAACATGCTCACCGACGCACTGCCGGCAGCCGCACTGGCAGTCAGTTCACAGGCCGGTACGGAAGAGATCGACCGCGACGAGGCGGCGATGTGGGAGGCGATCGCGATCCGGGGTGGAGTCACCACCGCCGGTGCCACGATGGCCTGGCTCATGGCGCGAATGACGGGCACGCAACGCCGGGCCTCGACAGTGGCGTTGATCGGCCTGGTCTGCACCCAACTCACTCAGACGCTGGCGGATTCTCGCGATCCCCTGGTGGTGGCGACGGCGGGCGGGTCATTACTGACCTTGGCGACGGTAATCAGCATCCCGGGGCTCAGCCACTTGTTCGGCTGCACGCCGATCGGTCCGCTGGGGTGGACCCAGGCTCTGCTGGCCACTGCGACCGCATCGCTGGGGGCGGTGCTGATCCCTCCGTTGCTGGACAGGTTCAGGCCGGAGGACTCAGTCCTCCAGGACGACCAGGCCGGTTCGGACGAGGACGGCGTAGAGTTCCCGAAGGGGCGGGGTGAGCAGCCGGACGCCGGCGGCGACGATGGTTTCCGGGCCGACGACACGAGCGATATCGGTCATACCGACAGTCAACCTTCCGCAGGTGACCGCCGAGATTCCGCTGAGTGAAGGGGAAGCGAACATGATCCCAATTGCCAAGTCGCTGATCGCAGCCCAACGCGAGGCCTCGCGCCGGGTCGGCGAGGCTCGGAAGTTCTCCATCAAGCTGCCCCTCATCGGGACCGTCCGGGTTCCGCCGCCCGAGCAGCTGGCTATCTTCTCGGCTTTGGGGGGTCTGACGGCGTTGGGGATTCTCGACTGGCCGGTGGCGTTGGCGATGGGCATCGGTTCGGCCGTTGTGGGCCGGCAGCTGTCCGAGGTTGAGGCTCGTGAAGAGGAGCTCGCCGAGGCGATCAAACCGGTCGTGTCCCCCTCGGCCGCCAAAAAAGCACCGGCCAAAAAGGCGCCGGCCAAAAAAGCACCCGCCCAAAAGGCGCCCGCCAAAGCAGCCGCCAAAAAGGCACCCGCCAAAAAGGCACCCGCCAAGAAAGCCGCAAAGCAAGCACCGGACACGAAGGCGCCTCCCGCGGCCGACTAGCTCCGCGGCTGTCCCGAGCAATCGTTACTCAGCGAGCGCTCGACCAATCTGGGACAGTGCTCGATGTGACCGCTAACGCTGAGGGGCCTCCTGTGACCGCTAACGCCGAGGGCCTTCTGTGACCACTACCGCTCACACCGGGCGACTGCACTGGACCGTGCTGGCGCCACTGGCGGCACTGGTGGTGCTCATCGCCACCTGGACCTATCACGACAATTCTCTGATCCTCGCATTGATCGCGGTTTGCCTTGTCGGAGCAGTGCTTTCGGCCGTGCACCACGCCGAAGTCATCGCCCACCGACTCGGCGAACCGATCGGTTCACTGGTGCTGGCGGTGGCGGTCACGATCATCGAGGTCGGCCTGATCGTCATGCTGATGACGAGCGGAGGCCCCGGGATAGCGACCTATGCCCGCGACACGGTGTTCGCGGCGGTGATGATCACCCTGAACGGCATCGTCGGGGTCTCACTGCTCACCGGGGCACTGCACCACCGGCTGGTGTCGTTCAACGCCTCCGGTTCGGGTTCCGCCCTCGCAACGGTGGTAACCCTGGCCGGGGTGTGCCTGGTGCTGCCCGGATTCACCGTCACCGAACCCGGCCTGGAGTACACCACGTCGCAACTGGCATTCGCAGCGGTGGTGTCGCTGGGCCTGTACGGCGCGTTCGTCGTCACCCAGACCGTTCGGCACCGCGACTTCTTCTTGCCGGTCGCGGTGGACGAGCACGGCCGGGTGACCGGTCCGCGGATCGAGGACCCCGATGTTCACGCCGATCCGCCCACCAAGCCTCAGGCCTGGAAAAGCCTCGGCCTTCTGCTGGCCGCCCTGGTCTCCGTCGTCGGTCTGGCAAAGCTGTTCTCGCCCACCATCACCCACGCCGTCACCCGACTCGGCCTGCCCTATGCAGTCGTCGGCGTCGTCATCGCCCTGGTGGTACTGGCCCCTGAGACCATCGCCGCGGTCAACAACGCCCGACGTGACCGGGTGCAGATCAGTCTCAACCTCGCCTACGGGTCGGCCATGGCATCGATCGGCCTGACCATCCCCGCCATCGCGTTGGCGATGATCTGGCTGCCCGGCCACCTCACACTCGGCCTGGAACCGATGCAGATCGTCTTGCTGACACTCACCGTGATCGTCTCGGTATTGACCCTCGCCCAGGGCCGGGCCGTGGTTCTCGAAGGATTGGTGCACCTGTCGTTGTTGGCAACGTTTTTGTTCTTGTCCGCCCAGCCGTAAAAGGTTGTGACATCGTTATCCCGATGAACACCAGCCCGGTAAAGGCCCTGCTGGGTGTTGTCATGCTGACTCTCGCCAGCGTGGTCGGGTGCGCCTCGGCGCCGCCGACCCCGCCTGGGATGTTCAGCATGTTCCTCGGCGAACCCCAGCGTCCCTTGGTCCCGGGTAACACCACCGAGACCGAGGGCTCGAAGATCATCAACGCGGTCTGGACTCCCCTGGTTACCTTCGACGTGAAAAGCCGGGCCGTCACCTACGACGGCGCAGCGGAATCGGTCACCTCGTCCGACAACGTGCACTGGACCATCAAGCTCAAACCGGGTTGGACGTTTCACGACGGCACCCCGGTGACCGCGGGCTCCTACGTCAAGGCATGGAACTACACCGCCTTGAGCACCAACGCCCAGGGCGCGTCGTACTTCTTCTCCAACATCGCGGGCTACGACGCCCTGCAAGCCGATGAGGGTGGCAAACCGGCAGCCACCACGATGAGCGGCCTGCGAGCGTCCGACCCCGTCACCATCGAGGTCACCCTGTCCCAGCCATTCGCCATCTTCCCGGTGACGCTGGGCTACAGCGCATTCGACCCGTTGCCCGAGGTCTTCTACAACGATCCCGGGGCCTTCGGAAGGAAGCCGATCGGCAACGGCCCGTTCCAGGCCGACACCGACTGGGTGCCCGGCCACGGCATGACGCTGACCCGCTATGACAATTACGCGGGCAAGAACAAGGCCAAGTCTCGCGGCGTGGTCATGCGGATGTACACCGAACTGTCCACCGGCTACACCGATGTCCTGGCCGGCAACCTCGACATCCTCCAGAACCTGCCCCCCGACGCCTACGCCAGCGCAAAGGACGTCTTCAAGGGCCGCTATCTGGAGCAGGCCGCACCGGATATCACCAGTCTCGGCTTCCCCCTCTACGATCCGCGCTACGCCGACGTGCGCGTGCGACGGGCGCTGTCCATGGCGATCGACCGCAAGGCGATCGTCGATGCGATATTCCTGGGAACCCGGGTGGCGGCCGACTCGTTCGCTCCGCCCACCGTGGTCGGCTACCGCGCCAACGCATGCGGCAAGTGGTGCGAGTACCACCCCGACGAGGCCAAGAAGCTGCTCGCCGAAGCCAACTTCGACTCATCCCAGCCCGTCGAGATCTGGTTCAACGCGGGCGCCGGCCATGACGGCTGGATGACCGCGGTGGCCAATATGTTTCGCAAGATCGGACTGAGCTACAAGCTGCGCGGCAACCTGCAGTTCAACGAGTTCCTCTCCAAACGCGACGCCAAGGAGATGACCGGACCGTTCCGGTTGGCCTGGGTCATGGACTACCCGTCGATCGAGAACTTCCTTGCCCCCCAGTACGCCACGGCGGCGTTGGCGCCAGCGGGTTCGAACACCACGTTCTACAGCAACCCCAAGTTCGACGCGGCGTTGGCGGCCGGCAACCGGGCCCATGACATCGACGATGCCAACAAGGCCTACCAGCAGGCCGAGGACATCCTCGTCAACGACCTGCCGGGCACGCCGGTGTTCTACGGCATGGACCAGACGGTCTGGAGCAAGCGGGTGTCTGACGTGCATTACGACATCCGCAACGACGTCGTGCTCGAAGACGTGATCGTCGACGGGAAGGCGGTGTGATCCGGTGAAGAACTCATGACCCGCTACATCGTCCGCCGCCTGCTGCTGACCATCCCGGTTCTCATCGGCGCCTCGCTGTTGATCTATGCGATGGTCTACCTGTTGCCCGGCGATCCAGTGCGGGCATTGGCCGGCGACCGTCCGCTCAGCCCGGCGGTGCAGGCGCAGATCCGCGCCGACTACAACCTCGACGACCCGTTCGCGGTCCAGTACGGCAAGTACATCTGGGGCCTGTTGCATGGTGACTTCGGCGAGGATTTCTCCGGCCGGCCGGTGCTGGAGATCATCAGCCAACGCCTCCCAGTGACCGTCAAGCTGACCATCGTCGCCGTGATCTTCGAATCCCTGTTCGGCATCACCGCCGGCATCCTGGCCTCGCTGCGCCGAAACTCGTTCTTCGACAACCTGGTTCTGGTCTCCACCACCCTGCTGGTGTCGATCCCCGTCTTCGTGCTGGGCTTCCTGGCCCAATACCTGTTCGGGTTCAAACTCGGCTGGTTCCCCATCGCCGGCGTCGCCGACGGCTGGGTCAGCTACCTGTTGCCCGGGTTGGTCCTAGCCTCGCTGTCCATGGCCTACGTGGCACGCCTGACCAGATCGGCCATGCTGGAATCGTTTTCGGCGGACTTCATCCGTACCGCGCGGGCCAAGGGTGTCGGCCGTACGCGGATCATCCTGCGTCATGCCTTCCGCAACAGCCTGATTCCCGTCGTCACATTCATCGGCGCCGACATCGGCTCACTGCTCGGCGGGGCCATCGTCACCGAGTCGGTGTTCAACCTGCCCGGCCTGGGCCGGGCCATCTTCGATGCGGTGCGCTCCCAGCAGGGCCCCGTAGTCGTCGGGATCGTCACGCTGATGGTGTTCTTCTACATCTTCTTCAACCTGGTCGTGGACGTTCTCTACGCAGTGATCGATCCCAGGATTCGCTATGACTAAGCCCAGACGCGACGTGGCCGTGCCAACTACAGCCGTGATCGATCCGAGGATCCTATGACTGAACCCGCCAACATCGAGGCTGCTGAACTAGTCGGGCAGGCCAGCGTCTGGGGCGACGCCTGGAAGTATCTGCGCACCAACCCGCTGTTCCTGGCCGGGTTGGTCATCATGGTGATCATGGTCGCGATGGCGCTGTTCCCGTCGGTGTTCGCACTCGGCGCCGACCCGACCGACTGCGACCTGTCCATGTCGCGCCAGGCACCGAGCGCCGCCCACTGGTTCGGCATGGACCTCCAGGGCTGCGACTACTACTCCAACGTCATCTACGGCGCGCGAACCTCCGTGGCGATCGGGGTGCTGGCCGTCATCGGCGTCCTCATCATCGGCGTGCTGATCGGAGCGCTGGCCGGATACTTCGGCGGCTGGGCGGATTCCCTGCTGGCCCGGATCACCGACGTCTTCTTCGGCATTCCGTTGTTCCTGGGTGCCTTGATCCTCTTGACGGTGACGGCGCAGCGGTCGGTGTGGACGGTCTCGCTGGCCCTGGTTGTCTTCGGCTGGATGACGGCCATGCGCCTGGTCCGCTCGTCGGTGGTGTCCATCCGCGGGTCGGACTACGTGTTGGCCGCCCAGGCACTCGGGGCTTCGTCGGGCCGGATCCTGGTGCGCCACATCCTGCCCAACGCGCTGGCGCCCGTTCTCATCTACGCCACGATCGCGGTCGGCACCTTCATCTCGGCGGAGGCGGCACTGACCTATCTCGGTATCGGCCTTCAGGCGCCGGAGATCTCCTGGGGTCTGCAGATCAATGTGGCGCAGTCGCTGATCGGCAGTTCGCCGCATCTGTTGTTCTTCCCGGCCCTGTTTCTGTCGCTGACGGTGCTGGGCTTCATCCTTCTCGGCGACGCACTACGCGACGCCCTGGACCCGAAGCGGCGCTGACATCATGACGGAAGCGAAATACCCACTGCTGCAGATACGCGATCTCACCATCGACTTCGCCGTCAACAAAGCCTGGATTCCGGCCGTGCGCGGAATCGACCTCGACCTCGCCCAGGGCGAGGTGCTGGCCTTGGTTGGTGAATCTGGTTCGGGTAAGTCGACTTTGGCCATGTCCGTGCCCGGGCTACTGGCAGACAACGCCCGACTGAAGGGCAGCATCCGGCTGGCCGGACAGGAGTTGGCGGGTGCCGACGAAGGGACGCTGAACGCCGTGCGCGGGGGCAAGGTCGGCGTGGTGTTCCAGGAACCGATGACGGCGTTCAACCCCGTTTACACCATCGGCTGGCAGATCATCGAGGCGATCCGGATGCACCGTGACGTCTCAGAGGCACAGGCCCGCTCCCGGGCAATCGAACTGCTGGAGTTGGTCGACATGCCCGATCCGGCGGCGCGGATGGACTATTACCCCCATCAGCTCTCCGGCGGGCAGCGTCAACGCGCAATGATCGCCCAGGCACTGGCGTGCGACCCGGTGCTGCTGATCGCCGACGAACCGACCACCGCTCTGGACGTGACCGTACAAGCCGAGATCCTGGACCTGCTCCGCGACCTGCGCGCCCGCGTCGACGCAGCAATCCTGCTGATCACCCACGCCATGGGTGTGGTTGCCGACCTGGCCGACCGGATCATGGTGATGAAGGACGGCGCCGTCGTCGAGTCAGCTTCGGCGACAACGCTGTTCAACGACCCGCAGCACCCCTACACCCGTGCGCTGCTGGCCGCAGTCCCGCATCTGGGCGCCGGCCGGCTGCGGGTCTCCGACGTCGAGCCGGCACCGGAACCGGCCGCCCCCGTCGCGGCGCTGTCGTTCCGCAACGCCACCATCGAGTTCAAGTCCGGGCCCAAGAAGACCTTCCGGGCGGTCGACTCGGTGGATCTTGAGGTCGCCGCCGGGGAGGTCGTCGGCCTGGTCGGCGAATCCGGTTCGGGCAAGTCGACGCTGGGCAAGGCTGCGGTGGGACTGGTTCGCCTGACCTCCGGGACGGTGACGCTGGCCGGCACCGACATCACCACACTGTCCCAGCGGGGCCTGCGGGAGCCCCGCAAGAAGGTCGGCGTCATATTCCAGGACCCGGGCTCGTCGCTGAACCCCCGCTGGCCCATCGGGCAGGCGATCGCCGAGCCGCTGGCCTTGCACACCGGCCTGTCGGCCAGCCAGCGGGCGAGCCGCGTCGACGAGCTTCTCGAGCAGGTCCAACTCGACCGCTCACTGCGCAACCGCTACCCGCACCAGCTTTCCGGTGGTCAGCGCCAGCGGATCGGTATCGCCCGGGCGCTGGCGCTGAACCCGGCGCTGGTCATCGCCGACGAGCCGACATCAGCCCTGGATGTCTCGGTGCAGGCCCGGGTGCTGCGCCTACTGCGGGAAATTCAGGCCGAACACGGCTTCGCCTGCCTGTTCATCAGCCATGACCTCGCCGTCGTCGAGGAACTCTCCGACCGCATCGCGGTGATGCAATCTGGCGGGCTCGTCGAGTCCGGCCCCGCCGAGGCCGTCCTGCACAATCCCACCGAGCCGTACACCGCCCGCTTGATCGCCGCCGTGCCGGTGCCAGACCCCGCCGAGCAGGCTCGCCGCCGGGAAGAGCGCCTCGCCGCAGCACGCGCAACGGGCTGATTACTGGTCGACGACCAGGATGGTCTCCAGGGTCGGGTCGCTGCAGTAGGCAATGCGGCAGAACCTGCTTGCCGCTCTGATCGCGTCGAGCGACTCCCGGGTCACCCGTTCGCCCGGCGCCAGCAGCGGCACTCCGGGAGGGTAGGGACAGAACTGTTCGGCGCTCACCTCGCCGATCGCATCAGCCGCCGCTACCCGGCGGCGACCACGCAGAAACGCCTCGCGCGGGGTCAGCACCACGTCCGGCTCGATCCGCCACACCGACAGCCGCGAGGGCGGCCGCCGCTCGCCGCGGTGGGCTTCGATCAGTGCGGCCAGGAGGTCGGCGAACTCCATGATCCATTCCGGCTCGTCCGCCACACTGACCGTGAAGACGAGGGTGTCGTGATCGGCGGACTCGGCACCATGACCCAGGTGCCAGAGTTCCTGCCCGAGGACGGCACCGTCCGCCCCCGTCCCGGGCAGGATGAGCGTCAGCTTCGTCGGATCGACGGGGCACCCGGCGGTCGCGTCGTCCAGAACCACCAGCCCGGGAACCCGCGCCAGCCTTCGTCGGGCGTCCGCGACAGCCTCGATGATCAGGTTCAGCCGGTTGAGTCCGTCCCGCTCCATCGCTGCCCGCGTGCCGTCGATGGTCGCCAGCAACGTCCCGGAGGGTGACGTGGTGCTCGTGAGATCGACCCAGCGATCCAGCGTTTCCCGGGGCAAGATCGTCTCGCGCATACTCACCACGGCTGTCTGCGAGTAGCCGAGCAGGCTTTTGTGCACGCTGGTGACGGCGAAGTCGGCTCCCTGGCGAATCGCACCACGACCGGGCAGGAAGTCCAAGTGCGCGCCCCATGCCTGGTCGATGCAGAGCGGTTCGCGCCGGGCATGGGCGGATACCGCAAGTGCGGCGACGTCCGACAGCGTTCCGATGTAGGAGGGCGAGGTGGCGAAAAAGCCGTTGACCGGCTCGGTGATCGCATCGAGACTGGCCGCCTCCATGCCGATCGGCAGATGAAACTCCGGGTGCAGCCGAGGGTAGATCCACACCGGCCGGGCGCCGATCAGTACCAGCCCGGCTTGGGTGCTGCGGTGTGAGGTCCGATCGATTGCGATGGGGACGTCCTGGTCCCCGATGGTTCCGAGGGCGGCAATGTTGCCCTGGGACGATCCGCCGAGCAAGAACCGGCTGAAGTCCGCGCCGACCGCGCGAGCCCAGAGTTCCTCCGCTTTAGTGAGATAGCCGTGGCTGTAGGCGTTGTCGTCAACCCCGCCTTGCAGCGGGACGTCGTCACGGACCGTGTCGCCTATCAGGTCGTAGGCCCAACCGGCGGTTCCCGACGTGAACCGCATCTTATGGCCGGGCACCTGCATGGGCCGACGCGCTGCCGCCCGGGCCTGACGCCACGCATCGACCAGAGGTGTTGAAGGGGAAGAGATCCTATCCGGCTCCATCGTGCCACTCCTGATCACAGCGAGAAGCGCGCTGGCTGCTCGGCGGCATGCCGAACCCCACTGCTGCACTCGCAGCGCAATACTAAACGCGGAAATGCCTGTCCGGCAGGGCATTCTTGGACTTGCGCCGCAGCGATGCCCCAGCCCTGGGCCGGCAGATGCATCCGGCGGGGGCATCCGCATTGGCATACTGTCGTCGTGACCGACAGTGAGCTTGATCCCAAGGGTGACCCGGCGGTGCCCGAACCACCATCCGCTGACGAAATCGCTCGGGCGCTGCGACTGGCCGAACCGTTGCGCAAACTGATCAACCCCAAGGTCTACGGCATCGAGAACGTCCCGAATCGGCGCGCTCTGCTGGTTGGCAACCATACGGTGATGGGGATGCTCGACTCCCCGCTGATGTGCGCCGAACTGTGGGAGCGCGGCATCATCGTCCGCTCCCTTGGGGACCACGCCCATTTCAAGATCCCGGTCTGGCGGGATGTCCTGACGGCCTTCGGCGTTGTCGACGGCACCCGGGCGATCACCTCGGAGTTGATGCGCCGCGACGAGGTGATCCTGGTCTACCCCGGCGGCGGACGCGAGGTCGCCAAGCGCAAAGGCGAGAAATATCAACTCATTTGGAAGAACCGGATGGGATTCGCACGCCTGGCCGTCCAGCATGGCTACACCATCGTGCCGTTCGCCGCGGTGGGTGCCGAGGAAGCCGTCGACATCGTGATGGATGGTGACAACCCCTTGCTCGCCCCCACCCGAATGTTGGTCGAGAAGGTGTTGGGCAGCACCGAGGCGATGCCGATCACCCGCGGCATCGGACTCACGCCCTTTCCGCGCCCGGAACGCCAGTACTACTGGTTCGGCGATCCGATTTCGACCGAGAATGTGCAAGGCCGGCAGGACGATGACGCCGTCGTGAGGCACGTACGCGAGGACACCAAGAAAGCTATCGAAGACGGGATGGACTTTCTGCTTGCCGAACGAGAGAAGGACCCCAACCGATCTGTCGTCAAGCGCCTTCTCGGCCCGGAACGTCGGTAGCAGATCAGGACTGCGCAAGAACCAAGGCGGCCGCCGATTTCTTCGGTTTGTCGGCGAAGGTGCGCACCAGGGTCCAGCCGACCAAGGTGCCCAACGCTATCGAGATGATCGCCGCCCCGGCCACACTCAAGGTGGCGGTATCGGCGAAGTCGCCGGACGCCTTGCGGCTCAACGACATGAACGCGAGCTGGCCTGGAACCAATGACCAGAATGCGGCCAGACTCAACACGGCGGAGGGCGGCGCGCCCTTGATCCGCGAGGCGAGCATCGCGAACGGGATAGCCACCATCGCGGCGACGAAGCCGGAGTGGGCGTTGTCGAGGAAAAGCCCCGCGAGGTCCTGTGCCAGTGTGGCCACCGCGGTGGTCAACAGCAGCCAGACCAGCGAACCCCGGGGCGCGGAAAGATAGAAGTACAGGCCGGCGGCGATCACCACGATCGAGGCGTAGGAGGCCCACGGGCCCATGGGTGTGGACGGTGTGTGCGCCTGTACCTGACCGGCGATCCGCACCCCGAGGACCACCCCGTAGACCAGCAGACCCATCTGGGCCAGGCCGTAAACAGTCCGGCTGGCTCCGGAGATGATCCGGCCGTCGGCCAATTCGATGGCTCCCAACGCCAACGCCATACCCGGCAGGGTGGCGATCAGTGCGGGACTGATTATCCGCAGCAGTCCGTCGTTGGCGACGTCGGCGACGAACCAGGTAGCCAGCAAGGTCACCACCAGTGCAGACAGGGTGGGCAGTATCGGCCCGAGGTTCGGGAAAGGTCGTGCGATCAGGACGATCACGCCCACTACCAACCCCAGGAACAGATGAGCGGGTAGCCCTTTCCAAGACGGATCTATCGACATGCCGAAACCGACTGTGGTCACGGCATAACCAAGAGTTGTGAGCACCGGGCCGAACCGGGGCGGCTGCTTGCGTGCCGCGCGCACGGCGGCGACGGCATCGCTGGGAGCTATCGCTCCGGCGGCAGCCAGCCCGGCGATCTCGTCAACCTGCGAGGCCGTGCCCAACAAGCCTGACGGTTGCGCCGAGGCCTCCATCTGGTGGGTCGCGGTGCCGATCTGGATGAACAGCATGGTGGGCAACACCGCAGCTTGCACCGGTTCGGTGGTGTAGCGGGCGCCGATCTCGACCAGCCGCTGCTCGACAGCCTGGATCGGTTGGGCCGCCTCGACCAGCGCGATGCCGATCTCGCGCAGCATGGCGGCCACGTCGGTCGGGTCGTACTGGTCGGGGACTACCAGTGGCGGGGGGACCGGCTTGCGGAATGCGTCGGTGATCCGGCTGGAGATGGAAGGCATGCAGCCATGATGACCTGCCGGGGCCGATGCCACGCACCCTCCGGCCCACCACGAGTGTGCGGTTTCGTACGCGACACGCCGTCAGCGCCGTCGAAATCCGCACACTCAGCCCATTCGCCAAGGCCGACGCTCAGGCCGAGAACACCTCGACACCGTCGAGATAGGTTGCCACCAAGGGAATGTCGCGCACCGCGTCCGGATCGGCCTCATGCGCGAGCGGGTCGTCACCGAGCAGCACGAAGTCGGCGGCTTTGCCCGCAGCCAGCGAGCCGACCAGGCCGTCGGCGTGGCACATCCATGCGGAGTCGATGGTGCTGCCCTTGAGCGCCTGCGCCACCGAGACGCGCTCGGCGGCGTTGAGCACCTCTCCCCCGTCGGCGATCGTGCGCGCGGCTGCGGTGGCGACGTAGTTCAGCGGTCCGATCGGTGAGACCGAGAAGTCGCAGTGGAAGCTGGCACGCAACCCGGCCTTGACCGCCGAGCCGTAACGGTCGAGCAGCTGCGCCCGCTGGGCACCGAGGATGTCGTCGCGCATCACCTTGCCCCACAGCCGAACATGGTTCATCAGAAAGCTCGGGGTGATTCCCAGTGAGGCCATCGCGGCGATGTGCTCGTCGTGCAGCAGCGAGGAGTGCTCGGTGCGGTGCCGTTTGGCGGCATCCCAGGACGGCAGTTCGGCCGACGCAGCGAACGCCGCCATCACCATGTCCAGGGCCGCGTCGCCGTTGGCATGGCACATGATGGGCCAGCCCGCGTCGATCGTCTTGGCGAAGTTCGCCGCCAGCTGTTCGGGGGTGAAGTTGGCGACGCCGCGGGTGTCACGGCCCAGGTAGTTCTCCCGCATGTAGCCGGTGTAGCCCTGGTTGGACCCGTCGGAGACCCACTTGATGGTCTGCGAGCGCAGCCTGTCGTCCCCGGAGCCCGGCTTGATGCCGGCTGCAATGAAAGCGTCGAGGTTCTCGCCCCACAGCGACATCGAGCCGCGCACCGGGAATCCGGCCTGGGCGAAGGTCTGGTGCAGCAGGTCGACTTCCTGGATTCCCGCGATGGCTCCGGTGGCCGCCTCGTGGACGTAGGTCACCCCGGCTTGGGCGGCCATGGCGGCGATTCCGGTGATGGCCTTTGCGAGCACCTCCGGTGTCAGGCTGGGCAGCACCTTCATGAACGGGATCATCGCCCCGCTCTCGGAGATGATGCCGGTGAGTTTGCCGTTGCGGGCACCGTAGTCGCCGCCCGCCGGATTCGGTGTTTCCGCAGTGACCCCGACGGCCGCGTACGCCGCGGAGTTGACGTAGAAGAAATGCTGCGAGGCGTTCATCACCACGATGGGAACCTGCGTGGAGATCTGGTCGAGCAGGTCGGCGGTCAGATCCGGCTGGCCCGGGAGAAGGCTCGGGTCGAACAACTGCCCCACGACGGCCTGGCCGGGCGGGGTTGTGGCGACCGCGGCCTTGAGAGCGGCCAGCACCGCGTCGAGGGTCTTGTTGGCGTAGGGCGAGCAATCGATCCCGTCGAAGACCAGCGCAGAGGACACCAGGTGCAGGTGGGGCTCGACGAATCCGGGCAGGATGGTGCCCGCCCGGTGTTCGAGGACCTTGGTGCCGGGACCGACGAAGGGCTCCAGGTCGGCGCGGGTGCCCACGCCAAGGATGCGGCCTCCCGCAACGGCCATCGCCTCCGCGCGAGGTCGGGCGTCGTCCATGGTGACCAGCGACCCGACGACCAGCAGTTCAGCCTTCTGGGCGTCATTGCGCCGCTGACCCGAAACCGCCCGCCCCGCCGGCGCCACACCGTCCAGGGAAACCCGTGCGGTGTTCGCGGGATGAGGTTCACAGCAACCTGCGGTGTGGCGATCGGGCACTTCGGTTCTCCTCAGCGGTCGGCAGCGTGGTCATTGGTCAGGGTACCGACTACCGCCCAAACCAACGTATGGGCGCGAAAGTGCGAGTAGAACGCCCCAATTCGTCGATCTCGGCCAGAATCACAAGGGTGAAGATCGTGATTGCCGGCGGGACGGGCGTGGTGGGCAAGCACGTTCACAGCACAGCGACGGACCGAGGACATGACGTCGTTGCCCTGTCGCGATCGTCCGGGCAGGACGTGTCGACCGGCGCGGGCCTGGCTGAAGCGATCGCCGGAGCCGACGTCGTCATCGACGTGACCAGCGTGCTGACGACGAGCAGTTCCAAATCGAGGAGATTTTTCACCACCGCGACGCGCCATCTGATTGCCGCCGAACAAGCCGCCGGGGTTGGTCATCATCTGGCGCTGTCGATCGTCGGGATCGACGGCCTCGAAACCGGCTACTACGCGGGCAAACTCGCGCAGGAACGCGAAGTCTCAGCAGGATCGGCCCCCTGGTCGATCCTGCGCGCCACCCAGTTCCACGAGTTCGCCGCGCAGATGTCGCAGCGAATGACTATTGGGCCCATCGCCCTGATACCCAGGATGCCCACCCGCCCCGTCGCCGCCCGTGAGGTCGCCGCGCGCTTGGTGGATATCGCCGAAGCCGGACCCGGCGGGCGATTGGCCGATCTCGTCGGCCCAGCCGACGATGAATTGATCGGCATGGTACGACGCATGTACACCCACGACGGCCTGAGCCGGCGTCCGATCGGAGTAAGACTGCCGGGAAAATACTGGCGCGCAATAGCTTCCGGGGTTCTACGGGGCAATCCGGCCGAGTCGGCGGTCGGACGGACGACGTTCGATCAGTGGCTGGACAGCTCCGACCGCTGCTGACTAGGTTTTGTCCATGCTGCGCTCGCGCAGACTGTCGTAGATCGGTGGCGAGCGCACCAGATAGGCGGCCAGCACCGCCGAGGCGGTCCCGGCCAGGATCGGGATGATCGCCGCCGTCGAGGCCGTCATCTCAAGGATGAGCACCATGCCCGTCATCGGTGCCCGCACAGTGGCCCCGAAGAACGACGCCATGCCCACCACGGCCATCGGAACCACCAGGAACGCGATATCTCCCGGCCACACGAGGTTGACCGCGCCGACAAACAGCGCACCCCACAGCGCGCCGACCGCCAGCAGAGGTGCGAAGAGGCCTCCCACCACCGGCCCCGAATAGGACAACGGGCCGGCCACGAACCGCAGCCCCAGGTATCCGGCGAGCACCCACAACAGGAACTGATGACCGCTCAGGATCATCTCCGTCAACGGCTCCCCGCCGCCCACCGCCCGCGGATAGATCAGCATCACCAGCCCGATAATGGCGCCGATCACGGTCGCCTTGAAGACGGTGGGGATCCGGCGCACCGCATGCACGTGATCCAGAAGCCACAGAATCATCCAGTTGTAGAGCGCTCCCAGAACCCCGGTCAGCAGACCGAATACGACGAACAGCGGAAGCCACACGAGTTCGGGTTCATCGATGTCTTCCATCTGGAACTCCGCATGATCGCCCAGGACCAGCCGGGAGCATCCGACCGCCACCGCCGCAGCGAACACGGTCGCCAGCACGGTCTTGACCCGAAATGACCGGGTCACCTCCTCCAAGGTGAACAGAGTGCCGCCGATCGGCGCGTTGAACGCGACAGCCAGGCCCGCACCGCCGAGTGCCGTCTGCATCATCCGGACCTCCGAGTCGGGAAGCCGGGCATTTCTGGCCGCTTGGGCACCGATCGCCGCGCCCATGTGGACCGTCGGACCTTCCCGGCCCAACACCAGACCCGAGCCGATGGCCAACACGCCGCCTATGAACTTGGCCGGCAGCAGGCGAATTCGCGGCGGCGGCGCCTGGCCGCGGTATACGGCCTCGACGTGCTGGATACCGCTTCCGTTGGCGAGCGGCTCCCATCGCACAACCAGCGCCGCCAGCGTAGCGCCGAGTGCCGCAGCGGCAACCGGTATCAACCAGCCCGGGCCGGGAAGCCGGAGCGCCCACTCGACGAGTTCGACGCGCAGCCGATCCCCCTGCTGCAGCAGCCAGCGGAAGACGCCACCGACGAAACCGATGATCGCGCCTGCCAGCGCCGCCACCACGCAGATGAGCACCGCGCCGCGCATCGAGTCCTCGGGCCCGGCCGACAACTCGGGCGGTTCGGGGACATCCGCCGGTACGTCCGGTGGGCGTGCGGGCGGTTCGGCGGACACCCTCGCATGGTAGGTGCTGTTGCGGCGAGATGGGCTGAACCGGTGCGATGATGGCCGACGATGGGATCAGCAACGCCGGCGGATCGACAGCCGGGATGAACCGCAGGATGCAGATGGCTCTGCGGCGTTTCCGCAATGCCCGACATCCCGACATCACCATCACCCCCGCACCTGCCGGCGTGGTAGCCGACTGGGATGTAGCGGTGCCGGTGCGTGACGGAACTATTCTGCGGGTCAACGTTTTTCGCCCGCAAACCGATGACCCCGTGCCGGTGATCATGAGCGCACACCCGTACGGCAAGGACCGCATCCCGGCTCGCGGGCGCGGGGTCAACGCCCAGTACCGCGTCTTCCCACAGCCACATCCGATCCGATTCTCCGAATGGACGGGGTGGGAGGCCCCGGACCCCGCGACCTGGACTGCACGCGGCTACGCAGTGATCAACGCCGACCTCCGCGGCGCCGGGACATCCGACGGAGTCGGTGAGCTGCTCTCCGGCCAGGAACATCAGGACTACCACGACCTCATCGAGTGGGCAGGCACCCAGCCGTGGAGCACCGGTCGGGTCGGCCTCCTCGGGGTCTCCTACCTGGCGATCAGCCAGTACGGTGCGGCGGCAACCCATCCGCCGCACCTGGCGGCCATCTGCCCGTGGGAGGGGCTCACCGACGTCTACCGCGACCTGGCCTACCCCGGTGGAGTCCGCGAAGACGGCTTCACGATCATGTGGAGTGCGATGACCGGCCGTGCGGCGCGGATGACGCAGAAGGTGCGCCCGCAGTTGGTCGCACGTCCCGAAAACGACCCGTGGTACGACGCGCACACCCCACAGTTGGACCGCATCGAGGTGCCAATGTTGGTCTGTGGCAGTTTTTCCGACCACAGCCTGCATACCCGCGGATCCTTCGAGGCATTCCGGCGTGTCTCCTCCCCGCACCGCTGGCTCTACACTCACCGCGACGGCAAGTGGGCCCACTTCTACTCCCCGGAGGCTGTCGCGGCCCAAGTCGCGTTCTTCGATCACTTCCTCAAGGGCGAGGACAACGGCTGGGAGCGCACCGCACCGGTGCGATTGGCCATCCACGAGCGGGGCCCCAATCCTGTTGCGGTCCTCGGCGAGCCGAGCTGGCCGCCGCCCGATCTGACCTGGGAGACCCTGTACCTGGACCTGGCCGGAAGTCGCCTGACGGACACCCCTTCCGAGACTGCCGAGACGGCAGGTATCGACTTGCGCGACGGGATGCTGTCGCTGACCTGGCGCGCACAGTGCGCTGTGGACGTCATCGGTCATGCGGCGCTGCGCCTGTGGGTCAGCCTCGACGGAACCGCCGACGCGCACCTGTTCGTCGGGGTGCGAAAGTTCAGGCAGGAACGCGAATGCCTGTTCGAGGGTTCTTACGGCTTCGGGTTCGACATGGTCACCCGTGGCTGGCAGCGGGTGACCCACCGTGAATTGGACCAGACCTTGAGCACCGAGTGGCAGCCGGTGCACACCCACCGCAACGCTCAGCCGGTGGCGGCGGGCGAGGTAGTCCCCGTCGACATCGCGCTACTTCCGCACGCCACCCGCCTTCGGGCCGGCGACACATTGCGAGTGGACATCCGGGGAAGCTGGCACTTCCCTCGCAACCCACTGACCGGACAGTTTCCAGCCGGCTATCAACGCAGCCCAGCCGGCCGGTGCATCATTCACGCCGGCGAGCCGCACGCCTCAAGGTTGCTACTCGGCATGCGTGCACCGCGTGACGAGCCGGTTTGGACACCTTAGGGCGTGCGCAGCCACTCCCACGCCTGGTCTGCCTCCGGGAAATAGCGGACCTCGCGGGCGTAGAACGGTGCGGCGATCTTGGCCATCCACTTCTCCCAGTGATGTTCACCGACGATGGCCATCTTGGAGATCTTGGTGTGAAACTCCTTACCGAAACGCAGGTCGTCCAGCCAGGCGCTGGGCCGCTCCGAGGTGAATCCGCTGAGGTCACAGAGAATCTGGGCCTCACCGTGCTCCTGGACCAGCTTCTCCATCTCCGGGACCAGGACCGCGTAGTCCTCCTTGCCGATCGCGCCGGTGAACCGGTAGCCGACGACGGACCCTGAACTTTCGTTGAGTTTGGTGATCACCCTTCAAGGCAACCCCATCTGGGCCGCATGCGCTAGTGCCGTTCTTCCTCAGCCGCCTCAGATGTGCAGAATCGCCTTGGCGATGAGGAAGTAGATCACCAGACCGGTCGCATCGACGAATGTAGTGATGAAGGGGTTGGAGAACACCGCCGGGTCGGCGTGAACGGCTTTGGCCAGCAACGGCATTGCCCCGCCGACGGTTGCCGCCATGGTGCAGACGCTGAGCAGGGTCAGACCGATGACCGAACCGATCGAACGATCGAAGATCACGCTGGTAAGGACGAAGCCGACCGATCCCAGAATCAGACCGAGGCTCAAACCGACCCGGAACTCACGACCCAGGACCTTGGCGATGTCGCGGGGCGTGACATCCTGCAGGGCCAGCGCCCGGGTGACGGTGGTGGCGGCCTGGTTGCCGGTGTTGCCGCCGGTCCCGATCAAGAGCGGAACGAACAATGCGAGTGTGACGACCTCGGCCAGCGTGTGCTCGAAGGCGTCGAGCACCTGGACGGTCAACGCCGCTCCGATTGCCAGCACCAGCAGCCACACCACCCGCGAGCGAACCAGGGTCCCGATACTGGTCGTGAGGTAGGGCTGGCGCAGGTTTTCCGACCCGCTGATGCGGGCTTGGTCCTCGCTGTCGGCCTCCTCGAGGATGCCCAGCGCGTCGTCGACTGTGAGGATGCCCACCAGCCGCCGCTCGTTGTCGACCACCGGCAGCGCCAACCGCCTACTGTCGGCGCATCGCCGTGCGGCATCTTCAGCGGACTCGTTGGCCAGGGCGAAGTCCGGGGGCTGCATGAGATCCCCGACGGTCTGTTCGGGCAGCGCCTCCATCAGGTCACGCAGGCTCGCGACACCGAGCAAAACGCGGTCCCTGTCGGTGACCGGCAGCGTGTAGACGGTCTCGACGAATTCCAGCATTCGATCGACATCGGTGAGCGCCTCGGCCACCGTCACCCCCGGGCGTAAACCCACAACCTCCGGGCTCATCCGCCGGCCGATGGATCCCTTCGGATAGCCGAGTATGTCGGCGGTCAGTTCCCGCTCGTGCGAAGAGAGGCCTTGCATCAGCCTGCTCGCCACCGATGCCGGCACCTCGTCGAGCAAGGCCACCCGGTCGTCGGGGTCCAGGTCGGCGAAAGCCGCCGCGACCTCCTCGTCGCGAAGTGAGCTGATCAGCTCCTTCTGCAGGACCGGAGGGAGCTCCTCGAAGACATCCGAGGCCCGCTTCTTTGGCAGCAGCCGGTAGAACACAGCGCGCTGCTGAGCAGGGAGTCGCTCAAGTACGTCGATGGTGCGTGACGGTGTCAGTCCCATTGCTGCGGCCTCGGCGGTCACCAGGTCACCGGTCGACAGGGCGTGCCTGATCGTCTTCACCAGGTCGGCGACCGTAATCGTCTCTTCAGCCTGCGCCATCGCGTCCGAATCCCCTCATCCCGGGTTATGTCGAATTCGATTATCACGGGGACGCTGCGAGCCGGCACCGCGTCGCTGAAACCCTTCCAGACTCCACAGTCAGCGCGAACGAATCCGAGTCCGGCCCAGGTGCTGCAATGCTCGGCCGCAGACGACATTGTCACTTGTCATGTCAGCCCGGGTGGCGCAATGACCGGGTGGCACAGTTTGGCGAAATCACATGAAAGTACATTCCGGGGAATACCCTGGCTCTTCGCCACTGAGCTGATTGTGTTGTAGCGCTGCGCCGGCCAGCAACGACTGGCGAGAAGGTAAGGAGCATAACGATGTTGAAGATGCGCAGGGTTGTCTCTCGCAGCCTGTCGAACGCCACGGTGGTAGGTGCCTGTGTCGTCCTACCCGCCACTGCTGTGGCCGGCCCAGCGAGCGCTGACCCCATCAACCCGTACAACCCCGAGGACTGTATGGCAAACGTGGATGTGATTTGCGACCTCGGCCCCTACGGACCCGACAGCGCGATCAATCCGCTGAATCCGGACAGCCCGATGAGCCCAATGAATCCGGACAACCCGGCCAGTCCGATGAGCCCGACGAGCCCGATGAATCCGTGAAATCCCAACCATTTCTGAACCGGTCCAGCCCGGGGCGGGGATCAAGCGTCTTGCACACCCGAGCCGGCGGTGATCGCGCGTCTTGGTAGCCGAATCGATCGGAGCGCCCCGGGGCATCCCGGACGAACCCCTTTGTTTTTGTGCTGTAGACGATCACCGACCAGAAATCGGTTGCCGGGGTGTCGGCGGAGACCGTGAGAGCTTGTAGGTGTCCTTGCCGGCCATAAGCGCACCGTCGCCGTCGCGAATTCCCATGAGGTAGAACGAACCCGCACCGAGAACCTTAAGCAGATACGTGACGTAGAAGTACCGTTGGCCACGCTCGTCGACCATAACGCGGTCGGCCTCTCACGCTGCCGGGCCGCCCAGCCCGATGGGGCCCCGGTTGCCCGGGGCCCCAGGGAATCGGAGCCTTAGTCCAACGCGATCAACGGCGGTAGCTGGCCTCGCCCGTATCCGGGCAGCCACGCCGACCCGAACACCGATCCCACCGGATTCGGCACCACCGGGCTGGTACGAAGCGAGGTGTGCCCCGGCCTCTGGCAGATCTGGGCCGCTCCACTGTCTCGACACGTGGCCGAGTCGGAAGAGGCATGTGCCGTCGGAACCGCCGCCATCGCGAGGGCGCCGGCGACGAGTAACGGCGCCATCCAGAGCTTCCTGGCGGCCGCCTTCCGGTTGATCCTTCCGGGCTTCTGCGACTTCATATTCCACTCCTTCCTCACTATCGGGTTGGCTCTGAACGCCTTGCCGTTTAACACTTTCGAAGCTAATGAACCGCACGGGCGAAGTCACGAAGTTGATATCTGACTGATAGATTCGCTGGTCAGCCGGCTACCGGGTTCGCCCTTGAGACCCGGGAAGCCGAACCGTAAAGGCGGTCCGTCCCGGCCGCGATTCGGCGCGCACTGTCCCACGGTGCGCCTCCACGATGGACGCCACAATGGCCAGCCCAAGTCCGGTAGAACCCATTTCGCGAGAGCGAGCCTTGTCCGCCCTGACGAAACGATCGAACAGCCTCGGCATGATCGCCTCGGGTATCCCTGGCCCGTTGTCGCTGACCACCAGTTCGACGACCGGTCTGCCCTTCTCTGATGCAGCCGAGAGCGAGGTGGTCACCGTGACCCCTTCCGGGGTGTGGACGCGGGCATTGGCAAGAAGGTTCGCGACCAGCTGCTGAAGCCGAGCCCGGTCACCCCATACCAGCAGGGCCTGGTGCGGCAGTTCGGCGACGAAGCGGTGGTCCGGCGCGGTCACCGCAATGTCGTTGAGCGCGTCGGCAACCAGATCGCGGAGGTCGATCTCTTCGAGTTGAAGATCCTGTCCTTCGTCGAGCCGTGACAGCAGCAGCAGGTCTGACACCAAGTTTGACATCCGCTGCGACTCAGCCTCGATGCGTGTCAGCGCATATTCCGTCATCGGCGGCAACTGGTCGCTTTCCTGTCTGGTCAATTCGGCGTAGCCGAGGATCGAGGCCAGCGGGGTGCGCAGCTCATGGCTGGCGTCGGTGAGGAACTGGCGCATGTGGCGATCCGACTCCGCCATCCTTGTCAGTGCATTGTCGACGTTGACAAGGAGCCGGTTCAGCGTCTGACCGACAACGCCGACTTCACTCTCGGGATGGGTGTCAGGTTCGGCGACCCTGTCGGTGATGCGGTGATCCGGGTCGTCCAACGGCATCGTGGCCACCCGCGCCGCGACCCCGGCAACGCGCCGCAGTGGTTCGAGTGTTCTACGGACCACGAGCACCGTTGCAGACCCCGCGGCCACCAGTGCGATCACCATGAGAACAGCGACGACCAGAGAACTGCGCGCCACCGTCTTGTTGGCCGCCGCCAACGGCACCGCCGACACCAGACGCCTGTCGCCAATCAGGGCGCTGCCTACCCGATGTTGGCCCAGGCTTCCAAGGCTGACCGTCTGCCGGTCGCCGGCCCGCCAGTTGACCGACTCCAGATCCTGCGCGACATCGGAGGACGCCGGAGCCAGTTCGCCGTCGGTAGACACCAGAACGAAAGCCGGAATACCGTTGTCCAGCATAGCTATTACTGAGCCGGACGACTGACCGCGAAACGCCCCGGTCCAGCCGCCAGGCGGGATGCCTTCCGGGCCTACCGCCGATGTCCGGTAGGAATGGCTGAATGCGGTGAGCGAATTGGCGACCTGGCCGTCGGCGAGACTGACCATTTCGTCACGCAGGCTGACCATACCGACGGCGCCGACACCCAACACCGCCAGGCTGACGATCACCGAAACCCAGATGACCAACTGGCCTCGCAGCGACCGCGGACGCCACCAGCGTTTCGCTCCGGTCATCGGGAAACCCGGCTCATTCGGCCGGACGCAGCATGTAGCCGACACCGCGAACGGTGTGGATCATCGGCTCGCGCCCCGAGTCGATCTTGCGCCGCAGATACGAGATGTAGAGGTCCACGACACTGGTCCGTGCGCTGGAGTCGTAATTCCATACCCGTTCCAGGATTTCGCTGCGCTCGATGGCCCGTCGCGGGTTGTGCATGAGATAGCGCAGCAGTTCAAACTCGGTTGTGGTGAGCGAAATCTGCTCACCTCCGCGAGTCACCTCTCGACTTGCACCGTCGAGAACCAGATCGCCGATCTTCAGTACCTCGTCTTGCGGCGTGGCCATGGCACTCGAGCGGCGGAGCAAGCCTCGAAGACGGGCAACCAATTCCTCGAGACTGAACGGCTTGGTCAGGTAGTCGTCGGCACCCGCAGTGAGTCCGGTGACACGGTCCATGACCGAGTCGCGAGCGGTGAGGAACAACGTCGGGGTGTATCCCCCGGATTCGCGGATGTTCTTAAGGATCTGAAATCCGTCGATGTCCGGCAGCATGATGTCCAGCACCAGCAGGTCGGGGCCGACCTCAGCGAATTTCGTCATCGCTTCCTGGCCGTTGCGGGCAACCTCAATCTCCCATCCCTCGTAGGGCAGAGCCATCTTCAAGAGGTTGGTCAGCGCGGGTTCGTCATCGACCACCAGCACCCGGATCGGTGACCCATCAGCCCGGGTGATGCGTGGGAGTTTGCCCAGAATGGCCTGACGCTGACGAGGTGAACGGGGTTCGACCGACGCAACCATGCCTCAATTGTCCACGCTTCAACGCCTCGAGCCCGCACCGCCAAATATGGGTTTTCTATGTATCGGGCCTCTCGACTTGGCGACCTCTGCGGCGATGCCTAACGTCGGTGACATGAACTGACACGTTGCGAGCACGCCACGCACACCCCGGTTCGAGGCCCCACCGTTGCAGCCTCACTGCCGTCAACCCACGACATCGACAGGATGCTGACCATGCAAAGAACGTCTGAACCGCCGACCGGCCCCACACTGCCCAACAGGCGGCTCGACAGCCTTCGGACCACGGTCCTGCGCTACGACCTGCCGGCCTCCCTGGTGGTGTTCCTGGTGGCGCTACCGCTGTCGCTGGGCATCGCCGTCGCCTCGGACGCCCCTCCCCTCGCCGGTCTGATCGCGGCCATCATCGGCGGCATCGTCGCGGGGGCCTTGGGCGGCTCCCCGCTCCAGGTCAGTGGACCGGCCGCCGGTTTGACAGTCATCGTCGCCACCCTCGTGGCCGAGTTCGGCTGGGCCGTCACCTGTGCGATCACCGTTGGGGCCGGGCTCTTGCAGATCCTGTTCGGACTGAGCAAAGTCGCGCGGGCCGCGCTGGCGATCTCGCCGATGGTGGTCCACGCGATGCTCGCCGGCATCGGCGTCACCATCGCGCTGCAGCAGGTCCACATCCTGCTCGGCGGCGAAGCCCACAGTTCCGCCTTGCACAACATCGCCCGACTTCCGGTCCATCTGGCCGGCGTCGACGGAGCGGGGCTGTTCGTCGGTCTCCTGGTTATCACCCTTCTCGTCGCCTGGCGCTGGGTGCCGGCGTCGCTGCGCCGAATTCCCGGGCCGCTGGTCGCGATCGTCGTCGCAACCCTCGTCTCGGTGGCCTTCGCGATGGAGGTGCCCCGCATCAAACTCGACGGCACGCTTGTGGATGCCCTGCAGCTTCCGTCGCTGCCGGAGGGCAATTGGGCCGGATTCTTCGCCGGTGTGCTGACGGTCGCCCTGATCGCCAGCATCGAGAGCCTCCTGACGGCGGTCGCGGTGGACCGGATGCACACCGGCACCCGGAGCAACCTCGACCGGGAGCTGGTGGGTCAGGGAGTGGCCAACATGATGTCCGGAGCGGTCGGCGGCCTGCCGATCACCGGCGTCATCGTCCGCAGTTCGGCAAACGTCGCCGCCGGCGCGCGGACCCGCGCCTCTGCCATGATGCACGGCTTGTGGGTTCTGGCGTTCGCGGTTCCCTTCGTTGGGTTGATCGAGAAGATTCCCACCGCTGCATTGGCCGGCCTGCTGATCGTGATCGGAATCCAGCTGGTCAAGCTCACCCACATTCGCACGGCTCACCGCACCGGTGACACCGCCGTCTACGCCGTCACCATCCTCGGCGTGGTGTTCCTGAACCTGCTCCAAGGCGTCCTGCTGGGCTTGGCGGTCGCGATCATGCTCATGGCCTGGCGAGTGGCCAGGGCTCAGATAACGGCTGAGCAGGTCGACGACGGCGAGTGGTCAGTCACCATCGAAGGGTTCTGCACCTTCCTCGCACTGCCGCGACTGCACCACGTGCTGGAATCCATCCCCGCCGGGGCACGGGTCCGGATGCTGATCTCGACGCATTACATGGACCACGCCGCCGAGGAGACGATTGCCGCGTGGAAGCGGCAATACCAGGCCTCTGGCGAGATCGTCGCGGTTCGCACCGACTCGGGCGAGGCCCCGCAACCCTCTGGCGACATCGTCGCGGTTCGCACCGACTCGGGCGAGGCCCCGCAACCCTCAGCCCCTGCTGCGACCCCCGACGATGACCCCGCGGCCGACGCCGCAAGCCCGCAACAAGCGGCGGTCGGCCGACTGCCCGCACAGGGGCGGGTCTAGTGCAACGGCGGGACCGCGAACCAGCATCAGTTCGCCCGGGGTTTCCGGGCTAGCAGCCCGGTTCATCGTTCCCGCCGTTGTGGAGATGGCCCGGGGCGTCCGGAACAACGCCATTCCCCAGTCCCTCGTTCCCGCTGAGCCACGATCGGCGCCATCTTGATCGGCGCAACGCCTTCGATCGCGCCGCAGGGCGGCTTGTCGATGCGCGAGGGCCTTCGACGACCAGACGCTTGATGGGGCCACGGATCACCTCCGAGTAGGTGACGGTCGAGTCTTAAGGCGCGGCAAGCACTCGCCCCGAATCCAGACTGGTGGAGTAGTTGGTGTAGGTAAGCCCAAGGGCCGCAACAAAAGAACCAAACGCGAATAGAGCGGCTCCTCAAGCCGCCTTGTAGCGGGTTAACATAACCATAACGGAAATCTACGCTCCCGGAGGGGGCCGCGACAGGACTTTTCGCCACGAATTTCCGAGGCTCGAAACGGTCTGCCGTCGGCCGCCCCGCTTCGTCACATGTGGCCGGGAATCCCAGCGCCCACCGGAAGTGCGGGCGCTCGGCCCATTGGTCCCATCGAGCGCCTTGAGCGTAGGGGCTGCCCTGGCACGTCGAGTACCACAGCATCCCAACACAGTTGGGATCAAGCGGGCCGGTGGGAACGTTCGAGTCGGGGCCCTCCAGAGAAGGCGACAAACTGAACAGCCCGAGGACCGATCACCGTCGGCTGCTCGGCAGTACCAACGACGCGGCTTGCATCACCGCGCGCTTCATCCGCCCGGCAGTCGCAGACGCCACGGACGCCACCGCCGACCGGTTCGGCGGATCAAGCTCAAGAAGTTCACCTTCGGAAATGCGCCCCGGCTTGGCCACGGTCGCGTAGACCCCCAGGCATCTGCGCGAGTGCGCAGCGACGGTCCGCGTGACAACCGGATCACCGGCTAAACCTGCCTGCTCCAGGGACGGCATCACGCAGCGGATGGTGGGGATCAGCGGCGAGAAGGTAGCGTGCGGAGTGTCCAATTCGCCACCGCACCAGTCCAGCTCGGGATGAGGAGAGGAGCCGGGGCAATCGACCAACATGGTCGGCCGGAACCTACGCACGTCGAAGTCGGATCCCGGCGCGAGCGCTCCCATCGCCTGCAATGCCTGCTCGGACAGAATGTGCACCGGGTAGGCATCCACGAAACTGCCCACCGGCGTGGCATACCGGCTCAGCTCCGCGAGCTTGCGCACCGGGAACATCGACAAATCGGGCAGGGGCTCGTCAGGTCCGAGCCCGAACATCGAACGCAGGTCGGCCTTGGTGGCCATGGTTCCGCGATACAGGTCCCGGTCGGAAAGTGCCGGCAGCGCCTGAAGTTCGACGTCCCTGCCAACGAAATCCGAGAGGATCCGGTGAACGGCCGGATCGGCACTGGACACCTCGGTGCCGTCCGGGAAACCGATGACCACATCCGGGGCATTACCTGGCCCGGCCTCGGCTGTTGGCTCATGGGCGTAGCGAGCTGTGCACAGGAGCAGACCCGGCAGACGTTTGGCGCCGGTGGTGGTGTTCAGTTCGACGTCGCGCACCGCCCACGTGCGGTCGGCATGCACACCGCGTTCGTCAACCTGCGCCGCGGTAATGCGCTCGCCCGCCATCGACTTGACCGGATATCGCCAAATCGCGGCGATGCGGCCAGCCGGAATCATGTTGTCGAATCCAATTCGAACCCTTTTCTCCCAGGCCATCCGGCCTCGCTAGTGTCATCCTTCACGAAAGCATGACGGCACGGGACAGGAGCCTCGGAATCTCATGGCGGATGTCACGGTGACCCATATCGGCGGACCTACCGCGCTCATCGCAGTCGACGGCTGGCGGTTACTGACCGATCCCACCTTCGATCCCGCCGGCGAACGGTGGAACTTCGGCTGGGGTGCGATGTCTCAGAAGCTCACCGGGCCGGCTGTGAGCGCAAAGGACCTGCCCCCCATCGATGCGGTGCTGCTCAGTCACGACCAGCATGGTGACAATCTCGATCACGCCGGCCGAGCCCTACTAGCTCGGGCGGGTACCGTGATCACCACGACTCCAGGGGCAAAAAGACTGTGCGATAACGCCATTGGGCTCAGCCCCTGGCAGACGACCACGCTATCGGCTCCCGGCCGTCCGGCTATCGAGATCACTGCCACTCCCGCGCGACATGGGCCACCGGGTAGCCGACCGATAGTCGGTAGTGTGGTCGGATTTGCGCTCGCCTGGAGCGGGCAAACCGACGGCGCACTGTGGATCTCTGGCGACACCGTCCTCTTCGACGGCATCCGGCAGGTCGCCGAACGACTCGATGTCAGCGCTGCGCTGATCCATCTCGGTGGAGTGCGGTTCCCGATGAGCGGCCCACTGCGCTACACGATGAACGCCCAGGAGGCCGTCGACGCCTGCCGACTGCTCAACCCGCGGACGGTGATCCCACTGCATTACGAGGGCTGGAAGCACTTCCGCCAATCCCCCGCAGAAGCCCGGCAGGTGTTTGCATCGTCACCGTTCTCCGGGTCGACCAGGTGGCTGGAACCCGGGGTGCCCACAACGATCTCGGTGTGACTGGGCCCGAGGCGCGATAATGTGTGCCCGATGACCTCTGTTCTCATCACGGGTTGCTCCAGCGGCATTGGCGCGGCGACCGCATCCGATCTCGTCGCGCATGGTTACACCGTCTACGCCACCGCGCGTCGCCCCGAAACATTGCAGGATCTCGCCGATCGAGGGTGCAAGATCCTCGCCCTCGATGTGACGGACGAGGACTCGATGGCCGCCGCAGTCGCAGAAGTCGAAGAGGAGCAGGGCTCCGTTGGCGTTCTGGTCAACAACGCCGGTTACTCACAGTCGGGCGCCGTCGAGTCGATACCGCTCGACGTCATTCGCCGACAGTTCGAGACAAACGTCTTCGGGCTGATCCGGATGAGCCAACTCGTCCTGCCGGGTATGCGCCGGGTCGGGCACGGCCGGATCATCAATCTCGGCTCCATGGGCGGACGGCTTACCTTCCCCGGCGGGGGCATCTACCACGCGACGAAATATGCGGTCGAGGCCATTTCCGACGCGATGCGATTCGAAGTCCAGGGGTTCGGCGTTCAGGTTGTGCTCATCGAGCCCGGACTGATCACGACCGAATTCGCCCATGCTGCAGTCGGATCCACCGGCGGCTTGAACGACGGCCCCTATGCGGACTTCAACTCGAAGGTGGCCGACATCACGGCGGGGATCTACGAGAGCCCGCTGGCCGGCCTGATAGGCGGCGGGCCCGACGCCGTCGCCGAGGTGATCCGGAAGGCGATCAAGAGCAAGCGGCCAAAGGCTCGCTATACGGTGACCCCGTCAGCGACTCTGGCCATTGTGCAACGTCAACTGACTTCCGACCGGGTGTGGGATCTGATCATGCGCGCCCAGTTCCCAGTGCCGAAGAACGACTAGCACCCGTTTCACGAAGTACCTGTCACTGACAGTGACCTTAGGGGGGCAGATGGCCAATCGGCAGGCGGTCCGGGCCGCGGCGGCGGTGTTTGTTCTCGGTTTGTCCCTGGCCGGGCCACCGGGCATCTTGTGCCTGGCCGGGCCGGCGGGCATCGCGTTCGCCGACAGCGGCCCGATCGACAGGGGCCCGAACGACACCGGCCCGAACGACAGGGGCCCGAACGACACCGGCCAGAGCCACGGCGCAGCGATCTCACCGCAGCGGGAGGTACGCCCGGCCAAGGCTTCAGGAGGATCCCACCCGGTGCGGTTACCGGTCTCGTCACAGCGAACCGCCCCCAGCGGCGGTTCGCGCTCCGGCCCCGGCCGCCGGGGCACGCCCGGCCCCAAGCCCGCGGCGCTGCCGGCGCCGAAACCAGCCGCACCGCAAGCATCGGCATCCCGGACTTCGTGGAGGTCCCAACCGGCGGTCGCCCGGGCTGCCGATCCGGCGACCACTTCGATCCTTGCCGCCGCGGTCCAGGAACCGTCGCCAGCAGTTACCGTCGCCGGGGCCGGGGCCGGGGCCGGGGCCGGGGCCGGCGATATCGCACCGGCTTCCTCACCTGCCGCAGCCCCACGGGCGGGGGTGGACCCCGTCCGAGGGTTCCTCAACACGGTCGGTCAATGGCTTTCGGACCTCCCGGCCACCCCGGTCACCGATCTCCTGTCCGGAGGTCTCTGGCTTATCCGTCGTACACTGACCTCCGCCGACTCCCTGGTCGGTTCGTGGGCACCGAAGCACTGTTCCTGCTCAGGTGCCGATCCCACCGCACAAGCGCTGACGGTCACCAGCGCCGTGGACGGTGCCCCCGGGTCATTGCGCGATGTCCTGCGCACCGCGTCGTCAGGCGACGTAATCCGCTTCGCACCGAAACTGCGCCACGCGAATCTGGTTCTCACCGAGGGAGAGTTGGACATCAACGTCTCGGTCCGCATCCAAGGCACCGGCCAGACGCTCGACGCCAACGGCATGTCCCGGATCATGGTCCTGGACCAACCGGGCACTTCGATCTCACTGTCCGGACTGAGCTTCGTCGATGGATTCGCGCCAGGTGATCCTACGCAGGCGACGACGGGTGGTGCCATTCTGGCCGAAGGCGTCACGCTGAACATCTGCGGGTCCAATTTCATTGGCAATGAGGCTATTTCGGCGGGCGCAGCCGAATCCGGCTCGTCGTTCGCTCAGTACGGCCTCGGTGGGGCAATCGCGGCATACGCGAGCACGGTGTCGGTGAGCGACTCCACATTCCGCTACAACCGGGCATCCGGGGGCAACAATGACATCCACCAGCAGGCCAGCGGCGCACTGGGCGGAGCGATCTTCGCACAGAACTCAGAAGTCACGCTGTTGCGTTCGCAATTCACCGACAACTCGGTTAGCGGCGGAGCCGGAGTTACCCCGATTGAAGATTTCCCGTCGAGCGACGGCGGGTGGGCCGCCGGAGGGGCCGTGTACACCGCAGGCGCCGCACTGTCGGTCACGAAAGTGACATTCACGCGGAACTCCGCGACCGGGGGTGACGGTCTCGACGGGTCGGAGTCGAACCCCTTCGGCAATGACGTCGGTGCCGGTGGAAACGCGACGGGCGGAGCCCTTTGGGTCCAGGGCGTGGGTCAGAGCCAGACCTACGCTGTCCCCCTGGTCCTTCAGCAGGTGGTCTTCAGGGCCAACACAGCCACCGGTGGCACCTCAGGCAACCAGGGTTCGGCCTTTCTGTCCGGTCAACAGGGTGGCCGCGGCAACGGCGGCGCTCTTGGAGCCGTGCAATGGCTCGAAATCACCATGGAGGACGTGACTTTCGAGGGCAACCTTGCCGAAGGCGGCGCAGCCGGGCCGAATGCATCCGGCGCGGGCTCCAACACCGAGACGGGCGGAGTCGCCCAAGGTGGTGCCGTCTTCCTGGACTCGCCTGCGTTCCTGGTAGCGACGCGGGTGTCCATGCGGCACAACACCGCCCGAGGCGGAACCGGGGGTAACTCCACTGCCGATTCGGGCACCGACGCCGGCGAGGGTGGCTATTCCTACGGGGGTGCCGTGCTCCTGACCAACTCCACGGGAGGGCTGCAGGAACCCGTCGTCATCGCGGTGAGCATCAGGGATTCCGAGCTCGTTGGAAACCGCGCTGTCGGGGGCCAGCCGGGCACGGGGCCGGTTCCGGCTGACGGTCTGGGGGCCGGGGGTCTCGCCCAGGGGGGCGGCCTGAATATGAGTTCGCTGTTCAAGACTCACCTCATCGGGGTCCGGTTCGTCGGTAATTCCGCTCAGGCGAGTCAAGGTAAGTTCGCCGCCGGCGGCGCGCTGATCAACCCGTTCGGAGAGCCCCCACCGGACGTCGACGCAGACCTGACGATTCAGAACAGCTTCTTCCGCGGCAACCGGGCCGTCGGGGGCGACGACGGCGCCAACGCCACTTACCGGGAAAGCCAGGGGGGCGCATTCTTCAACAATGGCGCTGCAGTGATCTCCGGCAGCCGCTTCCAGGGAAATTCGGTCATCGGCGGCAACGACACGGGCAGCGGACACGTGGGGTCGGGCTCGGGTGGTGCGATTTACAACCTGGGCGAGAATCCCGTTCTGACAATCTCCGACAGCGCCTTCGCGAGCAATTCCGCGCTCGGCGGGCGGCGTCTGACCTCCGGGGAACCGATCGATGAACCCGCATCGGGACAGGGCAGTGGCGGGGCGATCGCGTCCCAGAACGGAACGGTGACGATCAACGGCGGCGGTTTCTCCGGCAATGCGGCGATCGTGCGGACTGCCGGCAATCGGGTGGCCTCCGGTGGAGCGATCGCCGTCCCGGAGCCTGTCGAAGGCTATGTCAGCTACCTGGTCACCACGGCGGTGCGGTTCACCTCGAACCTCGCCGCGTCGGCCGCCGGACCCGCCACCGGGGGCGCTATCGCGTTCAGCGGTACCGCCTTTGCCGACACCGGATCCATCTTCCGCGGCAACCAAGCAAAGTCGGGGCGCCGCAACGGCTCGGCCTACGGCGGTGCGCTTTTCCTGCAGGCACAAAGCGAACTCGTTGGATCGCTGGTCACCCACAACCGGGCGCACGCCGCCGATGGCTATGGCGGTGGCGTCGCACTCCCCCTCGGACCGGACCTGCTGACCGAGGTGCAGAGCACCATCCGCCGCAACTGCGCGACGACCGCCGGCGACAACCGGTGGTGGCCCACAACGGCCGAGTCCTCTCGACTGCCTGATGCTGCGGGGGTGGACGTGTGAGCCCGCGCCAGCGGCCGGCCGGGGCACTCGGGTCCGATCAGATGGTCTTCATGGTGATGACGTCGGGGGGAAGAATACCCTCGGTCGTCTCGGCCATGCAGTCACCGTCATTGGTCGTCTACTCCGACGGCCGGATCCTGACTGTGGCCAAAACCCCTGCACCACATTTTGTTCCGGCACGCTATGACGTCGCCGAAATCGGCACCGAACTGGTGCGGAACTTTGTCTCGACGGTCCGATCCGAAGGCCTCGTCAGAGCTTGCACGGACTTCGGCAGACCACGGATCGCCGATGCGGGCACGACGACGGTCATGGTGCGCGGCGATGGCGGAACCGATGAGGTGCAGGTGTACGCCCTCGACGAGACTTCCGAACAGCGCCTCAGCCCGCCCCAGCGTGAGGCCCGCGCCCGGTTGCGGATGCTGATCGCGCGGGCCCATGCGCTGGCCGCCGGGACTCCGCACACTTCCTATGTGCCAGACCGCGTGCTGGTCGCCGAACCGATCCCTGGCCGCAACCAGCAACCCGCGACCGCCCTCTGGCCTGGGCCAGAGCTGTCTACTTTCTTGGAGCCGACAAAGACCGGCCGGATGATCGCCCGCGGAGAACTCAACGGGATCGACGCCCATACCGTTTACCGGGCCGCGCTGGACAACCCGGGCGCGCGCTGGCTTGTCGACGGCGCAACGCGCGAACTGGCTGTCAATCCCCTTCCGCTGCCGGTCATTTGCCCTTGAGATCGTTCGGCTTGCGGCGACGGAAGAACACCAATCCGACGAACAGCAGCGCGCTGGCTGCCGGCGATGACTTGACCGTATAGCCGATGTCCTTAAGGATGCCCAGTTCGACGGTACTGAGCGTCCGTGCACTCAGCCCGGTATCGGCGATCGCGTTCATCAATTTGGCGTTCACACCGGTGAAGGTGCTGTCATCCAGATGCGAAACCGAACTGCCCGGCTCCCACGGACGCGGCGTGTAAAGCGGCACCAACCCTCCATATGCCGCAACGGCATTCTGGCCGCCGAAGAACAATCCACCGGCCCCACCGGTGAGGTTGGTGTTGTAGGCGGTGTTGAACCGATATGTGCTCGGGTTGATCACCTTCGTTCCGACGTTCGTCACGATGAAGCTGTCGAACTTCGTCCAGTTCGTCCCGGTGTTCCAGCCGGCTTCGTCGACATAGGCCAGGAATCCGTATGCGTGCAGCATTTCGTGCATCATGGTCGACTTGAAGTCGTATTGGCTGCTGCTCACGGAATCGCCGTAGGCCCAGGGATTTCCGAAATTAACCTCGATGCTGCCGTCGGCCGCCGAGCCATTCGAGTCGATACCGGTCAGAAGCTTGTTCTGTACCACGGTATTGAGGAAACCCGCACCGGTGGCGATGAGGTCGCTACCGGTCGAAGCGAGGGTTGACGACAACGGGGACCGGACAGCGGTGACGTCGAACACCAGGGTGACGGGCGCGGAGACAACGAAGTAGGCCGCGAGCGCATCCGCCGAAGCCTGCAGCGCGGTTTTGGCGTCAGTCGACCAGAATCTCGCGCCGGAGCCATAGTTGAAGACGAAGGAGATCTTCGCCGCCGGCGAGGGGACTGGTGCCGGCGGAGGGGCTGGCGCCGGTGGGGACGTGACCGCCGCCACCGGCACCGAGACCGACACCGGCACCGACCCCCCGTAGCCGTCGATCACGGTGACGGTGAAGGTATCCGTTCCCGTCGCGGTGCCGGCGGGAGTGTAGGTGAAGGCCCCGGTGCCCACATTGACGCTGACACTGCCCTTGCTCGTGGTACCCGGCCCACTGTAGGAGAGGGCGTCCCGGTCGGCGTCCGTCGCGGTCACCGTCCCGGTCACAACCCCGGTCGTCGCGTCCGGGGTTCCGACGGTCGGGGTGCCGGCCACCGGGACGGCGTTCTTCGGCAGAATGGTGACCGTCACCGCCTTGCTGGTCGAGGCTCCCTTGGCGTCGGTCACCACCACCGTCACCGTGTCCGTCGTCGCTGATGTGGCAGCGCCGACCTTGGCTGAATCATGTCGTGCGGTGGCCGTCGGGGTGTAGGTGAACACCCCTGCCGCAGTGATCGATACCGCCCCTTTGGCCGACGTCGTCGCCGAGTAACTCAGCGCATCACCGTTGGGGTCACTGGCTGTCACCGTGCCCGTCAACGAGCCGGTGGAGCCGTTGGGGGTACCAACGGTGACCCCCGCGATCACGGGCGCCTTGTTGGTCACTCCCGGCCGTTTGAACAATCCCGCAAGCCAGGACAAGATACGCAGGCGCGGCAGAGCCAGGCGATTGGACACCGCGGCCGCGGTCGGCACTGCCGGGCCGGCGGACTGACGGCGCGCGGCGGCCAGCACCATCCAGGACACCGGGGAATCCATGAGCACGTCGGCGCCCGTTTCCAACGACGGGGACCCGACAACCGACTCCACCGACGCTGCGGCCTGCCCCCGAGGGACAGTCATCACCGGAGGTTCGGCCGACACCGAGACACTGGGCGCATTGAAGAGCGCGGATGCCGACGCCGAGGTTGCGCTCACCGGTGACCCATCAGCGCCGGTTCGCGTTGTAATGCCGACTGCAGCAGGCAATTTGGAAACCATCGGCGTTGACGCCCTGGCCACCCGGCGGACCGGAAACCGCCCTGAACTCCTTCGGTCGGGCACCGCCGCGAAACCGGATGGGCCGCCGGCCCTCCGCCGTGCAGGCTGTTCAACGATTGAGGCCGCCGAAACGGATTGCGAGTGCCGCGCGACGCGGGAGCGTCCGCGAGAAGCGTTGGGATGTTGGGAGGAGTCGGTGCGGGCGTCGGCCGAGATTCGCGACGAATCCTCCGGGCCTGCCTGTGCGCAACCCGCGCCTGTGTACGCCGCCGCAACGCCAAGACCCAGCGCCACTGCGAGACCGCCCACGCGGCCTACCAAGATTGAACCCTGCATTCGCCGCCTCTTCCGGATTCACCCGGCCTCCGGTGATTATTTCACCGGATGGCCGCCCGCGTACGGGAATAGCGAGAGCCGTTTGTTCACCGATTCGGGGCCCGCAAGTGGGCGGACCGCCACCGCCCTCATTGAGAAACCCACGGCACAGGAGCGACCTGGCTAAACTGCGCACAAACCGACGTTGAAGGTCGTTTTCAGGCGCCCCAGGAGGGAGACGCGGTGCCCGAGGTTAAGCACGTGACGGTCGGTGCCGTCACGGTGTTTCTCGGATACGCCGCGTGGCTCCTGGGGGGTTGGTCTCACGGAGACCTCCGCGAGGTCGTCAACGACGCCTTTTTCATACTCCTGCCAACACTGGCCGCCGTTGCCGCCGGGCTTGCGGCGCGGTCACAGTTGGGCAGGCAGCGCCGGGCGTGGACTGCGCTGGCCGTCGGGTTGGCCGGGTGGGCGGTCGGGAGCGCTTTCTGGGCCTTATACGAACTGGTGTTGGACCGCTACCCGATTCCCTCGCCTGCCGATGCGGGGTACTTGATCTTTCCTCTCGGCGCCGGTGTTGCCCTGCTGTTGTTTCCTGCTGGCGGTTATGCGAAGGGCCGAGCCTTCCTCGACGGCGTGATCGTGGCTGCATCGGCATTTTTCATCAGCTGGGTGACCGTTCTGGATGAGGTCTTCCGGACCAGTCAGCAGAGCCGGTTCGCGATGGTCGTCGGGTTGGCCTATCCCCTATTGGACGTCCTACTCCTGACCTTGGCTGCGACGGTGCTGGCTAACGATCAGGTGCATCAACGGCGTGCGGTGACTCTGCTGGCCACCGGGGTTGCGTGCCTTGCGGTGGCGGACAGCGTCTTCTGCTACCAAAACGCCCAAGGCACCTATGCCACCGGCAGCCCGGTCGACCTCGGTTGGGCCGCAGGCTTCCTGGTCATCACGGTGGCCGCCGCGGTTGCCCGCGCCGGAACGGACGCGCCAGACACGTCGACGACGCCGCCCGGTTGGGTCTCGGTGTTGCTGCCATATTCGCCACTGCTACTGGCTGTCATGGTGGCGATCGCCGCACCACGCACTGTCCTGAATTCGGGCCCGGTGCCGGCCATTGGGGCTGTCCTTGTGTCAGCGGTTGCCGCGCGCCGGGCCGTGACGGTGATCGAGCATCGACGGCTGGTGGCTAGTTTGGAGCAGGCGCGACGGGATCCGCTCACTGGCTTGGCCAATCGCGTGACGTTGTACGAACGTCTGCACGGGGCTCTCCAGCCGAGTGATCGCGGCTGCGTGGGTGTGCTGTCGCTGGATCTCAACGATTTCAAGCTCGTCAACGACTCGCTGGGTAACGATGCCGGTGATGGGATGCTGATCGGCGTAGCCAGAAAGTTGGCAGCTGCAGTCGGCGCCGACGACACGGTCGCCCGGCTGACCGGTGACAACTACGTCGTATTGGTCGAGGGCGGTGTCGATCGTCTCAATGAAGTCGCCAACCGCGTCTTGGCCGTGTTCGACGAACCGTTCGTGGTCAGCGACTCCGAGGTGGTGATGTTTCCCAGCGTCGGACTCGCCGTGGCGAATGCAGAGGATTCGGACGTCTCGGCCGAGGAACTGCTCAGGCGCGCCGACATCGCGATGCATGCCGCGAAGAGATCGCGAACCGGCGCGGTACAGACCTTCACCCCGCGGATGAACAGTGCTGCGGCGCGATGGGACCCGTTCGCATCCCCCGATCACACTGGGGCAGTCCAGCTTGCGCTGCTCGGCGAATTCCGCCAGGCCATAAGCAGATCGGAGTTAACGCTGTTCTACCAGCCGCAACTCGACCTGATAAGCCGGCAAGTCGTGAGTGTGGAAGCCTTGGTCCGCTGGGACCACCCCAAACGCGGTCTCTTGGGCCCCGGCCAATTCCTGCCACTGGTCCGCCGATACGGACTGATGGGTTCGGTGAACGATTTCGTCGTCAAGCGCGCCCTCGACGATGCCCTGACATGGCGTGCGGCATCAGTCGACATCTCGGTTGCCGTCAATCTGTTCGCTCCGAGCTTTGCCAACCCCACGCTGTCTGGGATGATCGCCGGGGCCTTGGCGGATCGGGGTCTTGCCCCATCGACATTGACCATCGAGATCACCGAGGACTTGCCATTGGACGACATGGAACGCGCCCGGGCGGTGATCGAACAACTGCACCGAGACGGCGTCCGCGTCGCCCTCGACGACTTCGGCAGCGGCTACTCGACGTTGTCCCAGTTACGTGACCTCTCGATCGACGAGGTGAAACTGGACCGGGGTTTCATCGCACCCATTACCTCCGACGAGGCCGCCGCGGCCGTCGTCCGCGCCATGATCGGGTTCATCCATGCCCTGGGCCTGACCGCCGTCGCCGAAGGTGTCGAGGACGCCTCCACCGAGGCGCGACTGCGGGAAGCCGGGTGCGATCTGGCCCAGGGTTACCTGTACAGCAAACCGTTGACCAGCCAGGAGTTGATCGATCTGGTGAGGAGCCGGCAAGAGTTCTAAGGACCGCGACGGAAGTCAGGTCAGGCTGCGCAACACGTCAGGCCGTGAGACAGAATTCCGAATCGGATGCAAGCGCTGGGTTCTCCGAATCACTGCACGAAGGCCCGAATCGCGCGATCAGCAGGCAGACGTCGTCCAACCGCGGCGACGGCGCAGCCTCGGCGGCGATCGCCTCGCAGTCAAGCAGATCGGCCGACGGCCAGGAGGCGATCATCTGCTGGAGGCGAACGATTCCCGCTTCGAGGCTGCAGTAGTCGTGCTCCACCAGGCCGTCGGTGTACATCACCAGCACGTCGCCCGGGCCTACGTGCACTGCCGACTCGGCGTAGACGGCATCGTCCACCGGCCCCAGAACGGGGCCGAGCGCACCCGAGAGTCTGACCACCTCTCCGGTGTTGGCACGGCGAAGCAGCGCGGGCGGGTGTCCGGCCGAACTCAGGGTTATCAGGCTGGTGGCCGGGTCGAAGACCGCAATCAAGTTGGTGGCGAATCCACCCCGCATCTGGCTCGCCGCAAACGAATTGAGCTCGCTGAGCACCCGTGCGGGCCGAAGACCCTGATGGGCGTAGGCGTTTCCGGTGCTGCGCAGCTGCGCCATGTCTTCCACCGCCATCAGCCCGTGGCCCATGACGTCACCGACGGACAGAAATGTCCGACCGCTCGGCAATGGAAAGACGCTGTACCAATCGCCGCCCAGGCCGTCGGCGGTATCCGAGGGACGGTAGTAGGCGCGGTATTCCATTCCGGCAGAGCAGACTTGGGCCGTCGGATGCGCGGCCGCGTGCAGCACCAACGCGCGGGCGTGCTCGTCGGCGTAGGACTTCGCCCGCACCAGGGCCGGGCCGGTCATCGACGCCACGGTCGAGAGATACGCGAGCTGCTCGGCATCGAACGGTTGCCGCCTGGCCCAGGCCAACACGATGACGCCGACCGGCTTTTCGCCCGAGAACAGCGGCCAGGCCCCGAGCGACTCAGCCTCATCGATGCGGATCCCCTCGCATCCGGACCCGTAGCGATGCTCGCCGTCCTCCGTCGAGGGGAGGATGATCATGTGTCCCGACCGTGTCGCGTCGGTGGCGATGCAGCGATCGGTGAGGAGAGGTCCGTCGACCGGTTCCGAGGACGACCCGAGTGCGCCGACCGCCGCGATCCACTCGAGCCTGCTGCCGTCGTGGTTGACCAGCCCCAGCTTGAACGTGGTGGCGTCGACGTCGGCGAGTAACTGTTGCTCGATGGCGCTTCCGACGTCGCGCGGGGTGAGTTCGGCCGAGAGCCGTAGAGCCAATCGCGACAGCGATTCCAGCCGCAACCGTTCCCCCCGCTCGGCATCGCGTTCCTCAAACGCCCTTTTCCTTCCGGAGACTTCCTGGGCGATGACCATGGCGATGAGCACGAGAAGCGCGATGAAGATCTGTGCCACCGCCACCCTGACCGAGTCTGAGAGCTTCATATTTCCCAGCTGGCCCAGGTGCGAACCGGTCATGAAATTGCCCACCGCTGCGATGACGACGCCGGTCAGAGCGGTGGCGAGCATGCCGATCCGGAAGGCGGCCCACGCCAGTACCGGCACCAATGCCAGGGCCGGGGGAAGGGGCGAACCGAAACCCACCGTTGCCAGACCCAGCGCGGCCAGCAGAAGGACGAGAGTCTCGGCGGGCCGCGCCTTAAGTGTGTAGGACTGCTTACGCCACAACAGGATCGAGGACCCGATCACCAGCACGCTGATCACGTCGCCGGCGAACCACTGCAGAGCCGTGGTGAGCCAAGGCGTGCCCTCCGCGAGGTGGCTGGTCGTGCCCCCGACGGCCCCGCCGACCAGCGGCCCGGCCAGACATGCCCCACCGAGGTAGACCCAGAAATCCCCAGTACGGCGCAAATCAGGCGCCTGGTGGCACCAGAGGCGGACTATCGAAGCGCCGACAAGAGGCTCGATGACGTCGGCCAGTGCGTAACCGGCCGCCATCGGCAGCGCCGACCCGCCTTCCAGGTCGACCAGCACCTCACCGAGGACAATGGCAGCCACGATCGCAGGCCAGACCGATCGACGGGTCAGCAGCATCGCCGCCACCGTCAGTCCCGCCGGTGGAAAGAACGCAGAAGCCGCGATAACACCGAAGACCTGCGCCGAGATTTCGGCACCCACGATGTAGCCCACACAGACCAGAGCGAAAACGCGGACCGCGAACCGCATGGGTTCCGAACCGCCGAACACCCCGGTCGTCGACTCCGAATCTCGACGATCGACGTGCACAGAAACAGACTACTCGTCAATTCCGCGGAAACGCTCTCTACACGGACTCGGTGGCCTCGCTGCGAGCCAACGCCACGATCGCGATCACCATCCCGACGACGGCGACACCGAGACTGACCCAGCCCGATCGCCCGGGGCGCAACGTTTCGTTGAGCACCACCATTGCGAGGACCGAACCGACCACAGGCTCGCTCACCGAGACGGCGGGAAGCGAGGCGGCCATGGATCCCGCCCGAAACGCCGACTGCTGCACTGCAGTGGCGGCAATCGCCACCGCAATCCAGGGGTAGAGCTCCGGGGTCTTCAACAGTTCGAGGATCCCGCGGTCCAACCGGTCAACCACGCCTTTCGTGAGTACGGCGAACAGCCCCCACAACGACCCCGACGCCAATCCGAGCAACACCGCCGCCACCGGCCTGCCCGACAACACCCGGGCGCCTACCAGACACACCGCCAGAACCGGGCCGAGTACGGCAATCACCGGAGCCCACACCCCGATCCCGGCGCGCGCCTGCCCCATCGTCGGGTTGCCCACCGTGACGACCACGGCCACACCGGTCGCCAGCACGACAGCCCACAGCAACTGCCAACGGGTAATCCGCCGACCCGCGAAGCGCGCGCTCAGCGGCAGAGTGAACAGCAGCGAGGTCGACAGCAACGCCTGCACCAACACAACCGAACCGAGTCCCAGGGCGGCAGCCTGGAGTCCGAAACCCCCGGTCGCCAACAGACTTCCCAGCCACCACTGCCTGTCCCGGAGCAGATGCATCATCAGCGCGACGCTGCCGACGTCCTCGTCGGTGACCTCGTGGGCCGACCGCTGCTGGTAAACGTCGCCCACCGCGATGAACAGGGCGGCGCCGAGAGCCAGCACCGCGGCGATGTCGGAGTTGTGCATGGTCATATCTTGACCTTCAGTTCACCAACTCGTACGTCACCTTCAGCAGTTCATAGGTCCGGACCGCGCGATGGTCGCGGGTCAACAGGGCCGCCCCGGCGGAGCCGGCCCGGTTGAGGGCACGCGCCGCCGCAGTCCGGCGGTGATCGTTCCGGACATGAATGTCCTTGTCGCCGGTTCCACAACGTGGCACGAAGGCCACCCGTTGCAACGCAATGTTTAATGCGCCGAATCGGCCACATGGCCCCCGCCGAACTGGCCGGCCTCGATAACGCGCTCAGACTCCACCCGGCGCTCTAGCCCCTGGCGCCCGAGCAGTGCCGTCACGCCGTGGTCATGTCAACGCCGATCTCCGGATCACCGACAGCGGGGTTGCAGCTGACAAAGTCCGAGATCAGGTCGGCCACGTCTACAGGACGTTCGGCGTGCGGGAAGTGGCCGACGCCGGGGAGGACCTCCAACCGGACGTCGGGGCGGGCTTGCTGGGCCGCGTAGGCATGCTTGACCGGGATGATGGCGTCCCGCTCGCCCCAAATCACCAGGGCGGGGAAATCGGTCCTGGTGTTGAGCCGGTTGAGTGCGCTGACGGCCTGACCGCGGTGATCGACCACCGCGCGAAGGGTGCGCAGGAACGCTTGCCGGGTTGGGCCGTCCGACAGCGAACTGAAAGATCGCCACATCTCTCCACCGCGAGGCGATTCGATCCCAGCCTTCTGCAGCCATAACCAAAAGCGATCCCCGGTGGCGATCGCCCGCCGGGGCGCGATCACCGGCAGGACAAGTTCTGCTCCGGGGAGGGACGCCAGACGCAGCAGGAGGCCCACATCCGGGCCCAGCCCCCCGCTGCCGATCAGGACCAGACGGCGGCCGTAGTCGGGGTGCTGATAGATGAATTGCATGGCGATGCCGCCGCCGAGTGAGTGCCCCACAATCGTCGCTCTGGCGATCCCGAGTTCGTCAAGTAGATCGCGCACCAACACCGCGAAGGCACCCAATGAATAGTCGCTTCGCGGTTTGGTGGAGCTGCCGTGACCGAGTAGGTCGGGAGCAATCACCCTGAAGTTGCGTGCCAGTGATCGCATCAATGGCCGCCAGGTCTGTGAGCTGCCGGCCATCCCGTGCAGCAGCAGGATCACCTCGCGTTCACCATCGCCGATCGCGCCCTCGTCGAGATACGCGACCCGTTCGCCGTGCAGGTCGAGGTATTGCATCTCAGTCATGACTTGCTCCTTCGAGCCTCCGGGCTTTCGGTGCCGACACCAAGCCTTTTCCAGTGAACATGTGTACACGTTTATGCCTTCGGAACCCTCTAGTCAAGGCTGTTTGAGGTGCTGTGGCACGGTTCACAAAAGTGAATGGTCGTACACTGAGTTTCGAATCATGGCGCTGGGACCATGGGGATGGTTGGGCCACTGCAGGTAAATTCGGCAGAAAGGAACTCGTTGGGGGATATCGATGGGGAGCCGTCTTCGCGTGGCCGTTGGTCGACGGCCCGTATCCGCAGCAATCGTCATGGCCGTCGCAGTGGCCACCGCTTCATCAGTTCTGACGACCTCGACCGTCGTCCAGGACACCGCGCTGCCGACCACCTGGCCGGTTCAACTCTCGGCGGTCGTCACCCCGGGAAGCGCGACCAACTGGAGCGCCGAGGGCATCGACAAGTTCTACGGGCTCGACTGGAACACGATGTACGGGACGAATCCAGACGTGTACGGTCCGACCGTCGTCGTCAATTTTCATCTGCTTCGGGACTGGATCCAGATCGCGGACATCGACGCGGTGCTCAAGGCCAATGCCGACGAGCGGAACGTGGTCCTGACGTCGGGCCGAGGTGCCGGCAACGCCAGTGCACTCATCGGCAAGTACGTCCGCAACGGCGACCCGACCCTGTACGAGACCGACTGGATTCTGGACAACAACATCGATCGGCCCAACGGCGGCTACGCCTCTCGGTTGCCGTTCTTCGCACTCGTCGTGGTGAACCCGATTCCTACGCCGACCGACACCGGTGCACCCATCATTGACGTCGGCTACGAGTACGCCTGGAACTCGGATGTCCCGCTGTACGTGACCAACCCGCTCGCATTGCTGAATTCGATCACCGAGTACGTCTACCGCTACCGCAAGCAGGACGCCACCCCGCTGCCCGCTGAACTGCTCAATCCGGACGGCTCGGTGAATTACAGCCCCGCACAGGGCCCGGGACATTACATCGTCCATGCCGACGGTAGCGTCTCGTTCGAGCCGCTGTCCCCGGACAACACAACGGTTTACGTGACCTACGAGGACTCAGGCCTGGCACTACTGCGCCCGATCCGAGACTTCGGCGGCAAGCCCGGCGAGATCGTCGCCGACCTCATCGAGCCGACTCTGAAATTGATCGTCGACGCCGGCTATCCGGACAACAATCCGTTGAGCCCGCCCGACGTCTACACCCCAATGCGACTCCTCCCCCCGCCCAAGGTGGTACTGACCGCAGCCAAGGGATTGCCGGCGGCGATCGCCCGGGGCATTCAGGCGGCCAAGGCTGATTGCGCGACAACCGGCCTTGCGGTCCCATCAACCTCGGCGCGCGCGGTGACGGTTGACCGACCCCGACCCGGCAAGGCGGTAGCGTCGACGGTGGTCCAGGCAACGGCGGATCAGGCACAGGAGGCGCGAATGGTGGACAACAAGCCCGCGCGGCCGGTCAGGACGCCACGGCAAAGACAAGCTGTGACGCGGTGACCGAACCCGGCGCCGCCCGCGTCGCGGTGTACCTCGACTTCGACAACATCGTGATCTCGCGGTACGACCAGGTCAACGGCCGCAACTCCTTTCAGCGCGATAAAGCCAAGGGCCTGGAAGCATCGCGCCTGGGCCGGGCACGGGTTGACGTCGGCGTGATCCTGGACTTCGCATCGTCGTTCGGAACGGTAGTGCTGACTCGCGCTTATGCCGATTGGTCAGCCGACGTCAACTCCGAGTACCGCGAACAGTTGGTGGGCCGGGCGGTGGACCTGGTGCAGCTGTTCCCGGCAGCGGCCTACGGCAAGAACGCAGCCGACATCCGGTTGGCGGTCGATGCGGTGGAGGATATGTTCCGGCTACCGGATCTCACCCATGTGGTGATCGTCGCCGGGGACTCCGATTACATCCCACTGGCGCAGCGGTGCAAACGCCTCGGCCGGTACGTGGTTGGCATCGGTGTGGCCGGATCCTCGAGCAGGGCGCTGGCGGCAGCCTGCGATGACTTCGTCATCTACGACTCGCTGCCCGGGGTTCCGCCATTCGAGCCTTCCTCGTCGGAAACCGAGCGCCCCAGCCGAACTCGGAAGTCCTCCGAGCCGCCGCCGCCGGATCCGCAAACCGCGGCCACGGAACTGCTGAGACGTGCCCTGCAGATCAGCGCGGACAAGGACGACGACGAGTGGTTGCACAACTCGGCGGTCAAGGCCCAGATGAAACGGATGGACCCGTCATTCTCCGAGAAATCCCTGGGGTTCAAGTCGTTCAGCGACTTCCTGAGGTCACGCGCCGAAGTGGTGGAGCTCGATGAGAGCTCGACCACCCGCATGGTAAAGCTGCGCTAACATCATTTCGCTCTGACGGGCTGCCCGCGCTTCGCTCGTCCTGGCGTTGTTGGCCCAAGGCCGAGGTGTGGCAAAAGCACAGGTGCGCAACACCTATCGAGTCTGGACCACCGGAAGCGCCGACTGCTGGGGCGCCCTTCGGCCTGAATCGGCGGGTGGACTGGAGCCTTCGTCGTTAAGCTTGATCGAGTGAGGAGGCCAATTACCCCAGCGCAGCGGCAGCGAGTGGCCGGCCTCAGGGCTCGGGCACGCCGATGAGCGTTCCGCCCGGCCCACCGCCCTGGCCTCCGCAGCCACCCTGGCAACCACCACCGCCTTGGCCGCCCCGCCAGCCGAAGCCGATCAACGTCGGCTTGGTGTTCCTGGGCCTCATCCTCGGAACCGTGCTGTGGACCGCGACTCTGCTGTTCATGTTGGCCGTCAACAACTCGGCGGCTGAGTTCTACCACCTACCCGTCAACGTCCTCTACATCGGTGAGAGTCTGCTGGTGGCAGGTTTGGCCATCGCCGCGATCGCCCACCCGAAAACCCGTCAACTCGGCGCGGGCCTCTTGTTGGGGATCGCCATCGGCACCGTCGTATGGTCCGGGTTGTGCGCCATCATCGGAACCGGATTATGAATCCATGCCACCGGGATTAGGCCCCACTGCAATCCACGCGTTCTTCGTCGCTGCGGGCGTGGCCGTCGCGGCGGCGGTATTCGCCGTCGAGGCCCGCCGACGCGGAACCACCGATGAACGGGTGCTCTACGTGGTCACCGGCGCTCTGGTCGGCGGCGCTTTGTTCATGCGCCTGGGCACCTGGGCCCGGCATGTCGACCCCGCCGATAACGCCTCGCTCGTGGAGCAGTGGTTGTACGGCAACCGGTCGATTCTGGGTGGGCTCGTCGGGGCCTGGCTGGGCGTGCACGTAGCAAAACGCCTGGTGGGCTATCGGATGCGTACCGGAGACTTGTTCGCACCGGCGGTCGCGGCCGGTATGGCAGTCGGCCGGGTGGGCTGCCTGCTGACCGAAAAGCCCGGCACCCCGACCGCGGGCGGCTGGGGCCTGCACTTGAGCCCACAACGGGCCGCGGAATTCGGCATGCCCGCCGGCGTCGGATTGCATCCGTCGTTCGCCTACGAAATCGCCTTCCATGCAGTCGCATTCGCACTGTTGTGGGGATGGGCCCGGCATCAGTCGCTGCCGCCCGGGGAGACTTTCGTGTGGTACGTAGCCGGTTACGGGGTGTTCCGCTTCGCCGTGGAATTCGTCCGCGGAAACGAGGTGGTGTGGCAGGGACTCACCCGTCCCCAATTGTTCCTCCTAGCAACGGTGCCGATCGTGTTTGCCCGTATCGCCTGGCAGTGGCGCCGGGGTGGCTATGCCGCACTGCGACCGGCTGTCCGGCAGGTACCGGCATGACGGTGCGTGGCGGTGGAATGCCGTTGCGCGGAGATCGTATTCATCGCTACGTCAACGCGTTCTGCCCGATCTGCCATGAGGAGTACCCGCAGCGGCCGCTTGCTGAGGTGGCGCGTTTGAGCGGCTGGCTGGTCGAGCGCGATGGGCGAATGTGGCTGGAGCGCGGTTGCGCCCGGCACGGTCTGGTGCGCACGCTCTACGACGAGTTCCCGGAGATCCTGCGCTATCTGGAACAGTGGTCGGCGCCGACCAAGGTTCATGAGCCCGACTCGCGCGGCAACTTCTCCCCCGTGCCGGCCGCCTACGCTGACGGCCTTCCGGAGATGCAGACCCAGCACACCTGCATCCTCCTGGAGGATCTGCTGGATCACTGCAACCTGAAGTGCCCGACCTGTTTTGCCGAGTCCGAGCCCGCGCTGTCCTCGGTGGCGCCGCTGGAGCAGGTACTGGCCAACGTCGATACCCGGCTTCAGCGTGAGCAGGGGAAGCTGGACGTGGTGATGCTTTCGGGCGGCGAACCGACGCTATATCCGTGGCTGGAGGAACTGCTGGCCGCCCTGGTGGCCCGACCGATCGTCCGAATACTGCTCAACACCAATGGGCTACGAGTGGCCCAGGACGACAACCTGGTCGCACTACTGCGGCGGCACCGCGAACGTGTCGAGGTCTACCTTCAGTACGACGGCGAATCGGCGGAGGCGTCACGATTCCACCGCGGAGCCGATCTGAGCCGTTTCAAAGAGGCTGCTGTGAAACGTCTTTCCGGTGCGGAGGTCTTCACGACACTGACCATGACGGCCACCCGGGGTGTCAATGACGACCAGATCGGCGTGGTCCTCAAGCGTGCCCTCGACACCCCCTTCGTCGGCGGAGTCACCATCCAGCCGACCTTCGCCAGTGGTCGCAGCTCCGGTGTGGACCCCATGGACCGGCTCACCCACACCGGCGTGCTCGCCCGCTTGGAGGAGCAGACCGGCGGCGCAGTGCGGTGGAGCGACCTCACCGCCCTTCCGTGCTCGCACCCGCATTGCTGCTCTGTGGGCTACCTGTTGCGCGACGACACCGGTTCGTGGCGTTCACTGACCGCACTCGTCGGCCACGATCGCCTCAAAGCGTGGCTCGATCTGGAGCCCGGCCTACTGGCCAACCGCATCGCCGACGATGCGATCCCTGACACGCTGCAGGCCGCGGTCAAGGAATCGCTGCTGGGTCTGCTTTCCGAACAGTCCTCGTTGTCGCACCCACGGATCGGCGAGATCTGGCGCGATATCTGTACGAGCTGTGACCTGGGCATCGGGACCCTGAGCACCCTGGCCGCATCCCGACTCCCGGGCCGCAATCAGCGGCTGCGAAAGTTACTGGGTGAGAGAGTTTTACGGGTGACGGTCAAACCCTTCATGGACGTCAACACCATGATCGAGGAGCGGCTGACCCAGTGTTGCGTCCACGTAGGCACGATGGGGCCAACCGGGGCCCACCAGTGCGCGCCGTTCTGCGCCGTGCAGGCCTGGCCGGCACTGGCTGCGGGACGGCTACCCGCCGCCACGAAGAACCGGATATGAGCGGCGAGCACGATCCCCGCCTGGTTTCCCCGCTGCGGGCTGATTCCGTGCGGGCTGATTCAGTGCGAGCCGATTCGGTGCGAGCCGATTCCGCACAGCCGACTGCGTTCGACCCGCTGCGGCTGTGCATCTTCGCGACCGTGGCGCTGCTCGGCTGGCTGCTGGGCCCAATTGCGCTGATTTTCTTTGCCGGTCTAGGGTTTTCGGGCTATCTGCGGGCCCGCCGAGCCGGATTGGCCCGGTCACGGTGCCTGCTGCGTGACACCCGGCTGGTGCTGGCCTACCTGGGCGTGCTGATCGTGGCCGGGGCGGCTGGGCTCGTGCTGGCCGTTAAGGGCTACTGGTTGGGGTGGTGAGGCGTCCGCCGCTTGGACACCACCATCGCACCGATCATTAACAGGGTCGCAGCGTAGGTCAGCCACTGAAACGGCACACCGCCGACCGTGGTGAACGGCGCTCCGCGCGGGCCCAGCGGGACATCAGCCACCAGCAGTGCCTTCTCGCCGCGCTCGGTATGCGCCGCAGTACTGTCGATCACCCGGCCGTTGGGTGCAACGATCACCGAATCCCAGGCGACATCGGCCTTCACCATCGCCACGCGATTCTCGATGGCGCGGAAGGCCGTCGACGTCGCGCGCACATCGGCGATCGACTTGAAGTCGATGCTCGGAGCCAGGATCACCTGGGCACCGTCATTCGCCACCTTGCGTGCCGGGCCGTCGGGGAAATCAATGTCGAAGCAGATGATCATGCCCAGCACACCCTGGGGCGTCTGGAGGGTCGGGTACACCGTCCCAGGGGTGAACTTCTCCCCCTCGACGAGCACCCGTTTGGTCTTGAGATAGAGAAACTTCACTTCGCCGTCCGGGCCCCACAACAGGCCGGTGTTCGGGGCGGCGCCATCCTGCGGATCGGGGGTGAACCCCATCGCCAGGTACACACCGGTCCGGCGGACCAGTTCCGGAATCCAATCGGTGTGGTTGACTCGCGGGTCGTAGGAAAGTGCCTCCTCTGGCCAGACAACCACTTTGGCGCCCTGCGCGGCGGCATCGCGGGTCATCGCCTCGAGTTGGGCTATCTGCTCAGTGATGCGCTGTTCCTCGGACCGTCCGGGATTGATATCCCCCGCCGAGATCAGGGTGCCCGGAGTTGCGTTGTCCAGACCCGGCTGCACAGCAGCAACCCTCACGTCGGGACCCATCCGGTTCGTCACGTCGCGGAAGATCAGAATACTTACCGCCGTCCAGATCACCACTGCTGCAACGGGAATCCCCACCGACCAGGTCAACACCCGGCGGGGCACCGCGACGCCGGCCAGGCCGGGCCGGATCCGGTCGATCAGGGCAATGACCGCAAGGCCAACCGCCGCGTTGACGACGTGGATCAACAGGCTCAGAGCGGGAGTTCCGGTGATGCTGATCGGCTGCACGATTTCGGGCACCGGGGCCAACCGGTAGGCGATCCAGGTGTAGGTGCCGATGATTTCGTTGTTCTGGAGCAGCAGGTCCAAGGTCACCCAGATCAACGGAAGCTGCAGGACGAACCAGCGATAGTTCGTTCGTTCGGCGAAGGGCCGCAGGAAGATTCCGATGACCCCGCCGACGATCCCGGCGGCGACACCGATACCGACGATCGGGCCAATATCGAGGACGGAAGTGGCGTGCAGAAACAGCGCGAAGTAATAGGCAGCGAACGCGATGGCCACCGCGAGCGCGCTCCACTTCCGCGGCAGGACTCGGTATTGCGCCACGTACATCGGGACGAACGCGACGCACGTCAGCCACCACAGGTTCCCGAATGTCGGCCAGATCAGGATTAGCAGTGCCGCTGTGAGCAAGGCGAGGAGCACGCCCCCGACCAGTCGCCGGATCATGAGCGAAAGCTACACCACCGCTTCGCTGCGGCGAGGGGTTCTGCGCCTCACCCCTCCCCGCGGGCCAGTTGGATCTGGTTCTTGATTTCCCGGTAGGCCTGGACCCGCGCCATCACCGCGTCCGCCGCCGAGTCCATTGCGGTTGCGGGGGGAGCCGCCTCGATCCCGTAGAGCATGGAACTCAACTTGGCATGCAATTCTGCCCGTTGCTCCGCGGTCCGCGCATCCTCGCGCTCAGTGCGCAGCGACTCGTCAATGAGTCTTGCCTCGGTAGCGCATTTCCCGATCAGGTCGACGCGCTCGACCGCGGCGCGCTCCAGATCGGCCGCGGTGGTCTTTGCCTCCGCGAGGATCTTTCGATCATCGGCGGTGGGCTTGTCCAACGCGGACAACTGGTCTGCGACTTTCCGCAGGGCATGCGCCTTCTGAAAGCTGTCGATGATTCCCTTGAGATCCGCGGTGAAGTCAACGTCACCGAGCCACCCCGTGCGTGCAGCTTCGGAAGCGACTACCTGTTTCACCGCAGCTTGCGCAGACCGGACTCGGGCGGCATTCGCCGACCCCAGAGCCTCGATCCGTTGTTGCTTCAGCCTGCGGGCCTTCTCTTCACGCTCGCGCTGGGCGGCAGCCGCCTCGTTTGCCTGCTGCACACGCGCCCGCTCCTCGTCCGCCAGACGGCTTTGTTCCCAGGCGGTCAAACCCTTGTAGAAGACCCAGGAAAGAAGCCCCAACGCCGCAACAACGCCGAGCACAATCCAGATGGGTTTCGGGATCATCGCGACCAGCACCACCAAGACAAAGACGGCACCACCAACGCCCTTCGAGCAGCCACCGTTGGAGTCCTTGCCCTCCTGCGCCATCGCGACTCCCCTGCTCGCTGCGTCGGCCGGCCGCTTAGCTCCGCGCCGTGAGCCGACTGTCCTAAATGCTAGCCGTGTTCACCGACAACCCGGCTCGGCCAGGGAAAACCGCCGGACCCGATTCGGTCAATATCATCGGAGTCAAGCGCTTGACCGATACCCTGCCAACGTGCTGTATCGGTCCGTTGCTCGGCTAGCGCAGCGGATCGTCTTGCCCAATCAGGTCGACGTCGTCCGGATGGGCCGACAGCATGCCTAGATCGGGAGTCGGCGCCTCTCATGCCGCCCTATTCACTTTGAACGAGCCTCGCAGTCTCAGCGATAAACAGAAATTGATGTGGGCGGCCGGAGCTATCGCTTACCTGTTCGTCACGGTTCTGGCCTATTTGCGCTCCACGGTCAATCTCACTCCTCATCCGTGGTTCCCCATTACCCAGGCATGGGTGCTGTCGGCCATTTCGGGAGTGATCTCCTTCCTCCTGTACTGGCAGGCCCACGCATCCCGTTCTCGCGGCTTTCTCTGTCTGGCCGCCACTTTCATGTATCTGTCGGTAATCCTGTTTGCCTTCCCGCTGTACTTCCCGGGCGCTATCGCGAGGGAAGGTATCCTGCTGGGAGACGCCCAAAGCCCGATTACCGTCTTCTACTTATGGCACTTCGCAGTTGTCTTGGGCTGTCTGGCGTCGGCGCTCCTACTGCGCAGCGGCAATAAGAAAACTGAGGGCTTGACATCCCACGGGCTTGCGATCGGGATAGCCGCGGCCGGTCTGCTGGCGGTGGCGAGTCTGCTCTGGGTGTCGCTCGGCGAGCCGTACCTTTTTCGGCTGATCACCGACGACGGGATCACTTCCTTGGCCGTCATCGTCGATTACGCGCTCCTGGCGGCGAGCGCAATAGCGTTGACTGTGGTTTCACCATTTGTTCTGTCGGGGTCCTTCATTCAGCGCTGGATCGTGGTGGTCCTTGTTTTGGCCGTCGGCGAAGCCGTGGTCAACGTGACCGTCGATCGATGGTCATTCGGCTGGTACTTCAATCGGGGTTTCGGGATGATGGCACTGGGCGGCCTTCTCGTGGTTCTCGCCTGGCGGATCGCCATCCTCAATCAGGCTACGAACCAGGCAGCGGCCTATGACCCCCTAACCGGAGCCCTGAGTCGGCTGGGAGTGACGGCCGCCTTGGCCGGTCTCGTGCGGCGGGGGTCAGCCGCCTCACCATTTGCTCTGCTGTGGATTGATTTGGACAAGTTCAAACACGTGAACGACCAGCATGGTCACAAAGCCGGCGATCACGTTCTTCGCGTCGTGGCGGCCCGATTGCTTGAGTGCATTCCTGGCGATGACCTGGTCGGTCGAATGGGCGGAGATGAGTTCGTTGTGCTGCTCCGAGGCGAGACGGAGCCCGACGCCATTGCAGGTCGCATAATGGCCTCGGTGAATCGTCCCATTCGCCTCTCCGCCGAGGCTCAGGTCAATGTTTCCTGTTCCATTGGAATCGTGCGTTGGCCAGGGCAGGATGCGACTGTGGAAGAGCTGCTGCATGCCGCGGACTTGGCGATGTACGAAGCAAAAAACGCTGGGGGCAACATCTCTCGAACCAAAGCGAGCGCCTAGCCGGCGCCGAGCTCGGCGAATTGGGCAATCCATTCCTCGCACCTGGGTGAGATCGGGGCGCAAACTGCGCTTCGATCCGACTCTCGCAGGTCCGTTGAGTCGCTAATATCAGTCCCGCGAGAGCTCACCTGGGATGGACGGAGACGACGACGAACAGAAAGATTCCGCGGTTGATTCTCGCGGGTGCACTGGGCGGGATGTTGCTCGCTCCGGGAACGGACCTGGCAAACGCCGATCCTGAACCGTCCCCGGTCGGACCGGCACCGGCCTACGAAGACCCTCCACAACCGCCAATACCGCCAGAACTCGCGGGTCAGGGCTTGACCCAGGCCGGATGGGACTCGTTCTTCCCGAAATGTTGGCCGGCGTGGGAACCGCCGGGAACACCATCACCGCCAGCGGGTCCTGCGAGTTTCAACCAATGGACGCAAGTCCAGTATTCGCCATGTCCGGCTCCGCCGCCCCCGCCGGCGGGGCAGCCGTATCCGGAGCTACCGCCGCCGCCGCTTGCCAATCCGTGGTGCGGGCCGAGCACGATCAGGAACACCCTTTGCTTCCCCGGCGAGGCCTATTACAGCCGAGAGCTACCGCCCGGGTATTACGGGCCACCCAGCTGGTACCAAACCATCGGGGTTCCGCTGTTCATGCCGCCCTAAGCCTCCGCGATTTTTTCGGAGAGGCTGATCTATCCATCTGCTGTCGGTGTTAACGGCGAAACCGGTGCGAGATCAACCGGCGCGAGGTCTCCGAAACGTACGGGATGACGTACGGGATGACAGACGTTGCGGACCTGGCATCGGCCACGACGGTGAGCGCGCGGGCCACAACCCCCTCGGTTGCGAGGCCAAACCAGGCCCGCAGTTGGCGATTAACGGCGTACATCCTCGAGGCTCCAACGGCGTTTAGCCCGCGACGCCGTCCCGCCAGAGCGACGCCGACCATGAAACCGCAGACAACACCCACCAGGAAGGGACCGCGGACCCGTCGCTTCTTCTGTCGTGCTATCGCTGAGACCAGAAGGCCGCCCGCAGCCGAAGCGACGGCGATCACGATCAACGCCGCCGTCAGATTCCAGCCCATGTCGCACCTCCGGGCCGTCGTCTAGATGGGCCGCTTGCCCGATCCAAACACCGATCTGGCCCGACCGGCAGTCCAGCCCGAGGTTCGTGACCAAAGCGACCACCGGGCGTTAGCGGGCCGCGACCAGACGCCGGCACCTGATCGAAACTCGGCACCGGCGCCTAGGACGATGGTGGGCCGGCCTCTCGGCCCCCATTGAGCCGTCTCACTTCGGCACTCAGCGAGTCGATCCGCTGCTGCATATCGGCGCGCAGGTCGTCTATGTGGGCTGTTGTCACGGCACGGTTTGCGGTGTCTTCCTCCGCAACCCTCTGAATGATCCACGAAGCCAGCGTCGCGGTCACCAAGCCAACGAGGCTGATCCCACCGATCATGAGGAAGACCGCAATCACCCTGCCAGTTGTGGTCACCGGCGACAGATCGCCGTACCCGACGGTGGTGACGGTGGAAATCGACCACCACACAGCGTCACCGAAGTTGTTGATCATTGACCCCGGTCTGCCACGCTCCTGTTCCAGGATCGCCAGGGATGCCACATACACCAGTAGGACCACACTGAACGCGGTGTAGACGATGACCCGGCCTCGGATCGCATCGCCCGCCGCCTTTTGCAGCGCGCCGAGGAGAACCAGCAGCCTGAGCAGTCTCAGCGGACGCAGGAATGGCAAGACCACAATCGCCAGGTCGATCATGTGCCCGAAGAACCATCGAACCCGGTTGAAAGCGAGCATAAGCCGAACGAGGTAATCGATGACGAACAGTACGTAGACGATGGCCAGTCCGGCATCCAGGGCTTCGTTGAGACGACGTGGCGGTTGCACGAGGACCTGCACCGAGTACACGGCCAGGAAAACGCCGGCGACGACCGCCAGCGGCCACTCGGTTCGTTTCTCCCAACGCCTTAACCGGGGTCCGTGGTCGATCACGGCCGCGCTCCTGAACTTCCCGGTAGGGCATCGCGGGGCTTCACCCTGACGCAGCGGTCCACCAGGAGTGCCACTGCGCGACCTACCAGGACTGCCACTCCGCCTGCCGATTGATCGCCTCGACGTACATCTCCTCGATTCTGGCCACGACCGCGCTGACGGTGAATTCGCGGGCCCGGTCACGGCCGGCAACACCGAAAGCTTCTGCCTGGGATTGATTTTGAAGGATCGTGGCGATCGCCTCGGCAAGGGCGACCGGGTCACCCGGTTCCACCAGCAGCCCGGTGAGGCCGTTGACGACCATGTCGACGATTCCCCCCGAAGCGGCGGCGGCCACCGGTCGGCCGGCAGCCATCGCCTCGAGAACCACCGTCGGGCAGGGGTCGGACCACACCGAGGGCACCACGACAGCACGTGCCGAGCGGAACAGCTTGATCACCTCGGCGTGCGGTTGTTCGCCAAGCCACTGCACACCGGGCGGGAAGTCCCAGGACTCTCCGGTCCCGGTGCGCCCGACCATCACCAGTGGCGGTGGGGAGTCGAGTAGCCGGTAGGCCTCCAGAAGAACGCCGACCCCCTTGTCGTAGCTGAGATCACCGGCAAACAGCAGGGGCGCGTCCGCGGCGGTGGGTTCGATGTCCTCGACGACTATCTCGTCGGGGATGAAGTTCGGGATCACCCTGGCGTGCAGCGCAGCACCGTGCAGCCAGTGCCCGGTCGGGACGTCGACGGCCTCGGCGACGGCACTGCTGACCGCCGCGGCCTCGGTGAGGCACTGGGCGCGGCGCCGCGCCGACCAGGCGTTGGCGGCCAGTGTCACCGCTCCGTTGGCGGTACCGTAATGCGCCCGCGCACAGGGGAGACACCGCTTCGGGGCAGGTCCCGGGCATCGGGAACGTTCGAACAACATGAGGCGCTTAGTGGCGCAGATATGGCTGTAATCGTGCAACGTCATGACCAATGGAACCCGGGCCCGGGCCGTCGGACCCAGCGCGCTATTGACGATCCAGTTGTGGGCGTGCACGATATCGTAACCGCCGGTTGATAATTCGCGCCGGATCTCCCGGCTGACCACCGGGTCGGGTAGCGGAAGTGCGTGTGGCCGGGACTGGTCGCTGTAGAGCATCGGCAGTCGCGAGGTTGCGGTCCGCACCCGAACCACCCGAACCCCCTCTGACACCGCGACGCCCGGTTCAGCGCCGGCGGCGAACCCGAGCAGGGTCACCTGATGTCCGCGGGTGACCAACCGGCGCGCCAAATTCCAGACATGCCGTTCCTCCCCGCCGTTCAACGGCGGTATGAACTGCGCGAGTAACAGGATCTTCACCACACCACTTCCTGTTCGAGGGCGGGACGCCCTGCTTATTGAGTCAACTCAGGATGTCACCCGGCGAGCACGATCGGTTAGCACCCCAGACTTCGCGAGTTACGATCCGGCGATGCCGAGCAACGCAAGCACCCCGCAGTTGCGTGCGGGAATGGTGGTCGGCGCCCTGGGCGTTGTGTTCGGCGATATCGGCACCAGTCCGATCTACACCGTGCAGACATTGTTCAACCCGGGGAACCCGCACCCGGTTCCGATGAACCAGGCGAACATCTACGGGGTGGTGTCGCTGATCTTCTGGTCGGTGATGATCATCGTCACGCTTACCTACGTCGCCCTGGTGATGCGCGCCGACAACGACGGGGAGGGCGGCGTGATGGCGTTGATCACGCTGGTCGGCAGACTGGGCGGCAAATCCAACGCACGCCTCGTCACCGCCCTCTGCACGCTCGGCGTCCTGGGCTCGGCGTTGTTCTTCGGCGACTCGATGATCACCCCGGCGATCTCCGTGCTCTCCGCCGTAGAAGGCCTGAAGATCCTCGACCCGGGATCGGCGAGTTTCGTGGTACCGATCACCGCGATCATCATCACCGGCTTGTTCGCCCTGCAGCGACGCGGGACGGCAGCGGTGGGCCGATTCTTCGGTCCGGTGATGATCGTGTGGTTCGTCGTGATCGGTCTGTGCGGGATTCGCGGCATCGCCGTGCATCCGCAAATTCTGCTGGCGCTGTCACCGACGTATGCATGGGAGTTCCTTACCGGGCACTTCCACATCGCGTTCTTCGCCCTGGCCGCCGTCGTGTTGGCGGTCACCGGCGCCGCCGCGCTCTACGCCGATCTGGGACACTTCGGCCGCAGGGCGATCACCTGGGCCTGGCTCGGGCTAGTACTGCCCGCCGTGGTACTCAGCTATTTCGGGCAGGCCGCTCTGCTGCTCGACAACCAGAGCAAGGTGGGAGCACCGTTCTTCCTGCTCGCACCAGCCTGGGCGCATGTCCCTCTGATTGTCCTGACCACGACGGCAACAGTGATCGCCTCACAGGCGGTGATCAGCGGCACCTACTCGGTGGCAAATCAGGCGATGCAGCTCGGCTACCTACCCAGAATGCGGGTTGCACACACCTCGGAAACCTCCGCCGGACAGATCTACGTGCCCTTGATCAATGCCATGCTGATGGTAGCGGTACTCGTCCTGGTTTTCACGTTCCAGAGTTCGGCGGCTCTGGGGTACGCGTACGGGATGGCAGTGACGGGCACCATCACCATCACCACGCTGCTGTTCTTGTACGTCGCGCGGATGCGCTGGCACACCCCGTTGTGGCTGCTCGCCCTCGGTGGCGGCGCGCTGCTGACCGTTGATCTGCTGTTCCTGGCCGCCAACCTGACCAAGCTCCGGCACGGCGCGTGGCTGCCGCTGCTGATCGGGCTGCTGGTGTTCACCGTCTTCACCACCTGGCATCGCGGCCACGGGGTCGCTGTGGCCGCCGGTGACACGATGTCCGGCTCACTCCCGGAGTTCGTGCGCGGCTTCACCGGGAGCACCCCTGCACTGACCCGTCCGCCGGGCACGGCGGTATTCCTCGACCGTGGCGTGGCGATCGCCCCGTTGTCGATGTGGGCCAACGTCGACCGTATCCATGCCCTTGCCCAGCACGCGATCGTCGTCTCGGTTAACACCGCCTCAGTGCCGCGCGTGCCTGACGCCGACCGCGTCACGGTCAATGATCTTGGCGGCCATGCCGACGGAATCTACGTCGTGGCAACCCACTTCGGCTTCATGGAACACCCCGACCTACCCACCGCATTGCGCCGCGTCGACCCCGCGTTGACCGGGGGGCCGATCGACGTCGACCACGCCGCGTATTTCCTGTCCGAGATCGACGTCAGTGCCGGGCCCGAACCGGTGATGGCGCCCTGGCGCAAGCGGTTGTTCATCACCATCTCGCACATCGCTTCCGAGGCTTGCCATCTCGGACTTCCACTGAACCGCACCACCATCATCGGGACGCGGATAGAAATCTGAGTGCCTTACTGCAGCGGAACGCTGATGCCCTCGGAGGGCTGCACGATAACGAAGCCGTTGCCGTAGAACGACACCTGAATCGCCTCGCCCGAGCCGCGGCCGATCAACGCGCCGGCGGTGAAGCTCGTCTTGAGTTGCGTCTGCAGGTTCGACGACCAGGCGACCACCGCGTTGGTATCGGCAAAGGTCGGCGCTTCGGCAGCGTTGAGCACGACCGGCGGGCCGTCGGTGGTCAACGCCACCCATCCAGTACCCCGCAAAGTGGTGTTGAACAGACCGCCGGTAGCGATACTGCCACCTCGTACCCGCTCGATGTTCCACTCCAGGCTCGAGGAGAAGGCCAGCACGTTCTTTCCGCTGATGGATAGACCGGCTCCTTTGAGTTGGAGCAGGTGGACGTCGAAGGCCCGCTCCGCGAGGAACACATCGCCCTGGCCCTGGCAGCGCATCAGGGGCAAACCCTCGCCGGTCAGCGCCTTCTTGATGAACCGCGAGGCCCCGCCGCCCTCGAACGAGAACTCCACGTTGCCCTGATAGGCGACCATCGCACCCTGCCGAGCCATGAAGGGTTCTCCCAGACGGACGCGCAGCATCTTCGAATTCTGATTCGCAATCGGCTGGGCTTCTTTTTCGCTGAACCGACCGTCGACGAGATCGCCGGAGATACCGGCGAAGCCGTCTCCGGACACCTGGGCGTGGCCTGGCGTGGCCACCTGGGCCTGGAACTGTGGTTGGGACTGCGACTGGGGCTGAGACTCACGCGGCCCGCTGGCCACCGACGGCCCAGGCGAGTTGCCAGCCGGCGGCGCCCCACCCAGCGGCGCCTGGCCGGCCTGCCCCTGGTGGAAAATCTGATCCGTCCAGCGTTGCCCGTCCCACCACCGATACTCGTACCTGCCTTCGGGGTCGGGCTGCCATTGACCGGACACCGGCTCACTCCTGACGATCGTCGGGGCTCTTTCCCGACCAGCCTAAAGTGTCGGCCGATCGCCCGGTCGCCGACCTTGGGGATCTGGTTGCTTTGCTGCAGTAACCGGCCGCAGTTCGTCAGAAAACGTGAGGTCGTGCTATACCCGACAGCAGTTGTTTGCTGAGCGAGGGGCGGGAGCGTTATGCAGAGTGGACAGACGGGGCACAGTCGCCGGTCGATCGAGGACGGTAACGCCATGGGGCGGATCGGGGTATTGGCCGTTGCCCTGGGCATCGGCGGGGCGATCCTCGCTGCGCCCGCGGTCGCGGTGGCCGACACCGAGGGCAACACCGTCGCGTCGTCGACGGATTCGGCATCCGAGCCGGCGACCCGCCCGTCCCGTAGCGCCCGTCGGGAGGCTGCCAACCGGGCGTCGAAGGCCTCGCCGACAACGCCTGCCACCGGAATCCGGGATAGGCGCGGTTCCGCGAAACCGGCTAGCCCCGCGACTGCCACCGCGGCGGCGAAGCCCAACCAGGACCCGCAGCCGGCGGCGACGAGTTCAGCACCCCCGATCAGCGTCCCGAACGCGACCCCTTCCCGCGTAACTCTCACCCCTACTTCACTTTTCGAGGTTGACACGGTCGCCGACCAGGCCAACGGCGCCCTCCCCCAGCCTGCCGCAGTTCAGGCCGCTGCGCCCGCGATCGTTCCGTCCTCGCCGGTGACGCCGGTTATGACTGCTGCCACGTCGCGCGCAACGTTGTCGGCCGCGGGCGGCTCGCTGCTGTCCTGGCTGGGTGGGGCCAACGATCCCTCCGGTCCCGTGGCCGCGCCGATCGGGTGGGCCGCCCTGGCCGTCAGCCGCCGTGAAGTCTCTGGCACCCCTGGCGCTGCCGCCACGGCGGCATCGGTGACCACCGGACAGTCGGCCGACGCCACGGCGACCGGGCCGCTGAGTCAGCCCGGTGTCGTCACGGCACTTCTCGGCGCGGCCAAACAGGTCATCCTGGCCGTGGCGGGCGGGTCTAACCTGGGCCCGGCGCTGCAAGGTGCGATGGCGTCACTGGACGCCGAGCCTGCCCTGGCGAACATCTCGTTGGAGTCGGTGCTGACCGACCCCGGCCTTCCACAGTCCTTGGGGACGACGACGGCCGCTCTGGTCACCGGTTTGGCCGCCGACCCCGCGGTGCGCCAGGCGGTCGGCGACATGCTCAGCGAGTCTGTCGCCGCGGCGCTGGGGCACACCGCCGTCGCCGAAACGATCGGGACCACGGTCGGCGATGCGCTGGTGGGTCTGCTGGCAGATCCCGCCGCCGCCAATGCCCTTGGAGCGGTAGCCGATTCGTTCGTCAGCGTGGCCCTGGCCCAACCCGGCGTCGCCGCTGCAGCCACTGATATCGCCCGCCAGCTGTACGCCGGGCTCAGCGGCGCCGATCCCTCCGGCGCGTTGGACGCCGCCTGGTCAGCCTTGGAGGCTGATCCGGCTTTCCGGTCCGCACTGGGAGTCGCCGTCAGCACCGCGGTGAACGTCGGGCTCACCGACGCGGATCTACTGGCGGCGTTGGGCAACGGCGTCACCGACATGATCTCCACCGCTGCGGGTGACCCGGCGCTGCAGACCTTCGTCGGCCAGCAGCTCAGCGGCTATGTCGATTCGCTGCTGCCCGGTAACCCGGAACTCACCACCGCCGTCGGCGACGTGGTGGTCGCTCTAATGTCCAACTCTGTTGTCGTCGATGGGGTTGCCACAGTTGCAGGTTCGGCGTTGACCGGCTTCCTGAACCAGTCCGGCGTTGCAGCCGCGTTGTCGACGGCCGCCGGGCAGCTCGCCACAGCTGTCGTGGCGGGAGCCGATCCGACAGCAGCCCTGGAATGGGCGTGGTTCGCGGTGCAGGGCAATTCGGCAGTCACCTCGGCGTTGGCCGGCACCCTCGGCGACGCGGTGACCGCGATATTGAGCGACTCCGGTGTGATCTCGGAATTGGCTTCGACCGCTTCGTCGTTGGCGGGGCTGGTGGCGGGCGTACCGGATATCGGAACGGCAATCGAGGGGCTGCTCGGGCCCACCTACAGCGCGGTGATTCTCGACATGCTGGCCGATCCGACGGCCACCGAGCAGCTGGCCACTCTGGCCGGCTCCCTGGTCACCACTTTCCTCGCCCAGCCCGGGGTGGTCGAGTCGCTGGCGGCGGCCGCCAGTCAGATGGTGACGACAGCGCTGGCCGGGAGCGACGTGGCCGTCAGACTGTTCACCACTCTTGGGTCACTGGAGGCCGATTCCGCCGTCCTGGCAGCCTTCGATGCCACGGTCTCTTCGGCGCTCGGTTCGCTTCTCAGTGATGCCGGGATACAGGACACCGTAAGCGAACTCGCACGCAAAGCCGTCGAAGAGTTCGTCGCTGGGGCCCTCAACGATTCACCTCTGACCGGGGTCGCCGTTAACGTCGCGTCCGCCGCGGTGGACTCACTACTGGCCAACTCGGCTGTCCAGGATTTGATCAGCACGCTGGGCGGCGACATTGTCGGCGGCACGCCGATTGGTGAGCTGACGCAGAGCGTGATCGCCTCTGTCGTCACTGACCGTGCGCTTCAGGCTGCGGTGGGCATGGCGGTGGGTGCAGGAATCGGTGCGCTCTTCGGAGACAACCTGGTCGGCACGATCGTGAGTAAGGTGGTGGGGTCGACCGCGACCGCCCTGATCGGTGTCGTGTCCGGGATCGCGAAGCTGCTCAACGGATTCACAGGAGTCCTGCCGGGCGCGGCGGCCGCCACAGATTCGGGTTCGCGATCCTCTTATCTTCTCATCGTCTGACAGCGGCCTGTAGGGATCGGTCGCGTCTCATCCGATGGTCTTGTCAAGCCAGTCGTACATGACTGCGTTGGATAGCGTGAGGTTTCCGAGTTGGCAGTGTGTGTCTGCGCCGTCCTGCGGGCTGAATACCCGGCCCTCGGCGGAACCGCCGACTCGTCGGCGGAACTCGTCGTACTGGCGGAGCGGTTCCTGGCCTTCACCGGTCCCGACGAGTCCGAGTGAAGGACAGTGGATCCTGCCGGGATCGACAGTGAATTGCCTCAGGTGGGCGAACGTTTCGAGGAACGTCGTTTGGCCGAACCGCCGGATCAGCGACCGCGACATCTCCTTGATGGTCGGGGGCATCTCCCGGTCGGGAATGCCGTCGATGTCGGCGAGGCCGAAATCGTCCTCGGGACGCAACACCTCTTCCGGGTCGCCACTCACTCCGGCGACGAAGGACACCATATAGGCGTGCAGGTCGAAAACCGGTGAATTAGCCACCAGCGCAGCGATTCTGGATTCATGCGCGGCTGCGCGAGACGCGAAGTAGCCACCGAAGCTGATGCCCAGCAGAGCCAGTCGGCGCGGGTCGACGCCGGGCCGGGTCACCGCGACGTCGATCCAGGGCGTTATCCAGCTTTCGGTGTCGGGAACGAAATGGGTGTCGGGTTCGGTTCGTGCGGTATCCATTTGGCCCGGTCCGCAGATCAGCATCAGGTTCCAGCCGCGCTGCAATCCTTCGACGCCCACCTGGAAATAGCTTTCTTCCAGCGTTCCGTCGAAACCGCTGGTCGCCAACAAGGTCGGGGCATCGCTCCGCGCGGCCGACAACCAGTAGCCGGGCAGTCGCTGACCCCGCCACGGCAGCCACAGTTCTTCGAGGTGCACCGGGTCTTGTTGCATCGCCGAACCGAAAGCCGCCCGGCTGGCCAATCCCAGCTCGACATGACGTTGGGTACCGTAGGGCGCGAAGTATTCCGCGGCACGGAAGCTGTTGGCGGCGTGCAGGTACCGTTGGCGTGCGCTGATGCGGTGTCCAGATTCGGCGTGGCGATCGGCATCGGCGACCTGGCGTTCGGCCAGTTCGGCGAACGCCTCGGTCCAGCCCTTCCCGCCACGAATCTGCTCGGCCACCGCAAGGGTCTCGCCGACTGAGGCCCCGCCGTAGGCCACGGAACCCAACTGGCGGAGCAACTGGAAGTCAAGCTCGGCATCCTCGAACCCGGCAACTCTGGTGGTGCTACGTCGGGTGTCACCGCTCACACTTACGACCGTAACCGCGGCGCCGCCCCACGTCGATCGCGCCGCCAACACATCCGCTGCAGCCTTGGCCTCAAGTCGACGCCCACCCACAATCGCAGTAAGCGCACCAGCCAGTAGCTCGCGGCCCGGCAGGCCATGATCACAGATTCAGCAGGCCGTAGCCCCTGGCGCAGTTAGCATCGGTGCCATGTGCACCCGTGTCCTGTGGAACTCCAATGACCTGGCCGTAGTGACCGGCCGCAGCATGGACTGGCCGGAGTCCACCGAACCCCTGATCGTGGCGTTCCCACGCGGCCTGGAGCGCGACGGGCTCAATCCGCCCGGGATCGCCAAGGACCCCAACCCCTTGCGATGGACCAGTCGCTACGCCAGCCTGGTCACCACCATCTACGGCGTCGGAACGGTGGACGGGCTCAATGAAGCCGGCCTCGCCGCGCATGGCCTCTACCTGCAAGCCGCCGATTTCGGTGTCCGCGATCCGGCGAAACCCGCTGTCACAGCTACCCAGTGGGCGCAGTATCTGCTTGACCGGTCTGCAACCGTTGCCGAGGCGCTCGACCTTCTCGAGGGCATCGACATCCTTATGGTCAACGCGCACGGCCACGACTCCAACCTCCATCTGGCGATCGAGGACGCCAGCGGCGATTCCGCGATCATCGAGTACGTCCAAGGGCGCAGGTTGATCCATCACGGCCGCCAGTTCACTCTGATGACCAACGACCCGACCTACGACGAGCAGTTGGCCCTGTTGTCCAAGCAGGACTTCTCCCACCCCAGAAGCGACATGCCCCTGCCCGGCAACGTCAATGCAGTCGACCGGTTCCAGCGCGCCGCCTACTACCAGGCATTGCTGCCCAAACCGAAATCGGAGCGTGAGGCGGTGGCCAGCGTCTTAGCGGTCATGCGCAACGTGTCGGTTCCCTTCGGAGCGCCCTATCACGACTTCGGTATCTACAACACCGAGTACCGGACCGTGACCGACCTGACCAACCGTCGATACTTCTTCGAGCTGACAACTAGCCCCAACGTGATCTGGGTCGACATGGACCGGCTGAACCTTGCGGCGGGAGCGCCGACGGTGGCGGTTGACCCGTACGACTACTCGCTGGTGGGTGACGTCACCGACCGGTTCACGGCCCGGGAGCTCCCGTTCTGATCTGAGTCTCGTGGCCGGCGGAAGCCACCCGGCGGCGTTATCGGCAAATGTGACACTTTGCTCTGTTTCGAGGGTGTCGAAGCGAGGCATTCTGGATGTATACCCAGCGTCGGGTCCTCAAGAATTTCAAGAGGAGGTTGACGATGTGCATCACCTGCGGCATATCCCGCGGCTACGCCCCGATGACACCCGCGCCGAATGCCGCGTCCGCCGTCGAACAGTCGCGTCGGATCATCCTCGACGCGCCATAGCGCTGCGAGAAAGGCATTGATTTCCAGCATGATTCGCAATCACCGCACAAAACTTCAGATCGGCGTCGCCTCGCTGATCCTCGGCGTCGGCACCACCGCCGCCTTGGCCTATGCCAGACCTGTGGGCCCCTGGCCCGCCGCACCCGAGCCCTGCAGTCCACCGGCCCTGGCGGGATCGGTCGTCGCTGTCGGCGTCTCCGACATGGGCGCCATGACACATTCCGGCGCCAACGGCGGCATGATGGGACCGGGCATGATGGGGCCGAATATGAACGGCGGGCCCATGATGGGCTCGCCAGGGCCCTGGGCCAACGGCCCCGGTATAGGGCATGGGTATGGGACCCGGCATGATGCGGCTGACGGTCAACCCGACCTCAGTACCCACCGGCCAAGTGTCCCTGCTGGTCACCAACAACGGCATGTTCACCCACGAAGTCGTTGTCATGCCGCTAAGCGCTGGCCAGAGCCCCGGCCAGCGGCCGGTCGGCGCAAACGGGGAGGTCGACGAATCCGGCAGCCTCGGGGAAGCGGCCGAAACCTGCGGGGCCGGTGAAGGAGACGGCATCGCGCCCGGAACCATGGGATGGACCACCCTCACCCTGGCACCCGGACGCTACGAACTGCTCTGCAACATCGCCGGTCACTACAGCTCCGGGATGTACGGCGAACTCGACGTTGGATGAGCCGATCCGGGCTAGGACGGCCGTGACCGCAGATACCGTCTCATGGATTACTGCGCATCGCTTTGGAGCGGCCGCGATCTTGCTGGTGGATCCGGATGACCGCGGGAGCATCGCCGCGACAGCTACCAGGCTCATCGCCGCAATCAGCCGAACCATGGTGGTTGACGGCCGCCCCGTGCGCATCGGCGCGAGCATCGGGGTGGCCGCCTATCCCGATGACGGATCCGACGAGGACGAACTGACCTTCAAAGCCGATTCTGCTCTCTCTACCAATTAAAGGCGATAGGCCGACACAACCGGTTTCGAGCCGTCGACGCTGCACCACCGGAGGTTTCGTGACGACGAGCCATCTGCAACGGTGATTGCCCGCTCGGCTCGAAGTACTGGCATCCCAGGCACGCCGCGTGGCTGATGCTGGGCACAGCGTCAAGTACGACACCTGGATGCCGGGACGGCCAGGCCTCCGGATCGGGCCCGAAGACGCTTTCGTACACGCGTCGCAGGTACACGCGCTGCGCCCAGAATCGACGGGCGACGTTGACTCCGGTCGTACCGCGTTTGAAGTCGATCCACGCGGTGACTCTGGCCGGAGGGAACTGGGCGTCCCAGTAAGGACCCCAGGTCGAGGACGCCCCTGTAGACCACTCGGTGGACGGTTGTCTGGGGCCTTGGTTGAAGTTCATTCGTTTCCTTTCGAGGGATGCAGACGGCCCAGCGCCGTACGGAAAGTCGGGCTCAGATCTGTCTCGGGCAGAAGGACGCACACGTCGGAAAGGGACCGATAGACATCGATCCCGGTGCGTCGCGCTCCGTAGAGTGCGGCGACGGCGGGTGTCCGACTGTGTCCGCACAGGCCGTGAACGAACACCGTAGCCCCTTGATTCCGCAAGTGTTCGATGATCCGGACGGTGTCGAGCAGGACGAAATCGAGAATGGTGTCGCTCAGCCCCTCGATCAGGCGCACGTCGAGATGTCGCACCCCCGGCGGGATATCGCCATCGGCGACCTGACACAGCGAGATCACGGTGTCGACCCCGCCCGGCAGTGCCTTCAGTGCAGGTGCCGACCCGATCCACACTCCGCTGTCGTGTGGATGCCGGCGCGATTGTGGGTGTTTACGATGCGACAAGTAGGTGTAGTCGAAGCGTTGTGGTTCACCCTCGTTGATTATCTTGTCCACCAGTGCAACCAGGAGGCGCGTATTCAGCCCCGGCCAGCCCTTCAGCCCCAGCCGCCATTGGGCCGGAACGGCCGACGCTCCGTAGGCCGCACCCAGTAACGCTCCGGCAATCGCACCGACTGCGGCGGTGTCCCCGCCTGCTCGCACGGCGGCTTGCACCGCCAGCCGGAAATGATCAGCGGCGAACACGCCTGAGGCGGGATCGGTTTCGGGCACCGGGGTTGTGGCAATGGCCGACCAGGCACCCTGCAGTGCCGCGACCGCCCCTGAATTGACCCCCGCGAAGGCCGCCGGCCGGGAGTTTTCCGCCTCGGCGATCCGGGCCTCCCAGAGCGCTCGGCACTCAGAGGGCAAGCGGTCCAACCCGATTCGCACATCCAACTGGCCCGTCCACACCGCGTGTCGGATGGCCAGGCACCAGAGCACGCAGGCATCAACGGCATCGGGCTCCGTGTGGGTCAGCGCGCTGACCTTGCGGGCCACCAGAGCGGTGGTCCACTCGTCCTGCAGATTGGCCAACGCCACCGGAGCGGTGCGCGCCAACGAGGCGTTCGTTGCTGGTTGCCCGGATTCGGACCACGCCGTCGCGGCCGCGCGGGCAGCGTCGGCACTGATCTCATTTTGCGCAGCAGCGTTGAGAACCTTCCTGGTCTGCGGATCGACGTCTGTTGCCGTGCGCGCCCACCACGACCACCGTTCGACGATCTCATCGTGTCTCTTCTCCCCTTGCAGATCCGAGGAGGTCGTGGCCAGTTCGGCGATCGCGATCGCCATCGCGGTGTTACCGGTCCACAGCCCCGGCGGGCCGCTATCCCCCGCGGCGCCAAGGGCATCGCCCACGGCAGTTCCCAGAAGCACGCCGATAGCGCGGTCGCGCTCAGCGTCAGTCGGCGGCTCTCGAAATGGTGGCATTGACAACTCCCGGACATCCGGGCCCCAAGCGGGGCGCTCTTACCCGCACCTGCTGGCGCGGGCCGCTTCGTCATCCGAGCCACCCACGAGCGTGGGGTTGGCGCACCGCCCAGTCGGAGCTTGGCGACGGTGTCTCGTGAAGCAAGATCAGTATAGGTGGGGTCACCGACAGAGCGGCGACGCAGAACTACGGCCCGCCGTCCCGGCCCAGCGCCTTCGTCCCGGAGCACCTGCTGGGCGATCGGCCCGACCTCGGCACTACCGTCATCTCCATGCCCGGAGCCGCATCCGAAGACCCTGCCGACGCCCTGGTTGCCGCCGCCCAGGAGATTCTGCTGCAGCGCGGCCCGATGGACGAGGACGACCTGCTCGACGCCCTTGAGGCGGCCGGGGCCGACCTGGATCCCGCGTTCGAACGTCCGCTCAGTGACGTTCTCGACGACCACCGCGAACCGGTCCACGTGCTGGCCGACGGCCGCCTGGCCTGGATTCCCTCGGTGCTCGCCGGGCGGATTTTCACCCACCGGCTCACCGCCGCTGAGGCCGACCACGACGTCATCCCGTGGAGTGCGGATCTGGCAGCGCTGTCCCTGCTGATCGACGGCGAGGGCTTTGACCAACTCGCCGACGGCTCGCCGATCTCGGAGGCCTTCGCCGAACTGGGAGAGGACCTGCGGGGCGCGCCCGAGTCCGTTGATCCCGGTGGCGGTGTGTTGTTGCTGCCACCCGGGAAGTTCGCCGAACTGGGTGTCGGCGCTGGTGATCTGGTGGGCCTTCGCCTGACCCCGCAGGGTTTCAAAATCGAGAAGGTCGCCGACGTCACGCCCACCGGCGCCGGCGCAGCCCTGACCGCGGCGCTTGAGGACATCCCGGATCGGCCCGAGTCGCTCGACACGGTGGTCTGGAGCATCTGCGCTGACGACGACGGATTGTTCCGGCAGCCGTGCGCCCCGTTGAGCGAGATCCTGGCCGCCAACGAACTGCCTTTCAGCAATGGGTTCGTCGCGGCTAGCGGCTTCGACTTCCCCGCCTACCGCGCTACCAATCGAATCCGGTTCATCAAAGAACAGTACGAATTGAGCGACGACGAAGCGCTGGCCGTGCTGGCGGCAGTCCACCTGTACGACCGCATTCTGAAGATGCTGGACGCGGCGAACACCGGCGATGCCGACCACCTGGTCGAGGTGATCACGCAGTCTGTCACGCCGAGCCGGGGTCAGCCGGGAGCAACGACGCCGGCGTCCGACCGGACGACGATGGGGATGGCGTTGACACTGTTGGCCGAGCCGATCGTGACGGCCGCCGTTCTGGACCAGATCGGGAATGAGAACGAACGCGAGGCGACCGCGTTGCGCTTCTTCGCCGAGTCGCTGGAGCCGATGGTCCCGCGCCAGGCGCGCCCTGCGCTGCGGTGGTTGCGGGCCCAGGCTTTTGAGCTGTTAGGAGATCTTGAGGCGGCCGAGGCGACACTGGAGGCGGCCGAATCACTGGATGAGTCATGGCCGTTGACGCTGATGTCACTGGCCCGCTACGCCGGTGATCGGGGTAACGCCGAGCGTGGGTTGTCGCTGCTGCGCCGGGCCGGGGTGCCCGAGGATCACGAATCTGTGGTGCTGCTGAAGCATTTCTTGCCGACACCCCGCACCGGTCTGGGCCGTAACGAGCGGTGTTGGTGCGGTTCGGGCCGCAAGTACAAGGTCTGCCATCTCAATCGCGAAGAGTTGCCGCTGGAGGATCGGGCGGCGTGGCTGTATCAGAAGTCGTCTTCCGATCTCGCCGACGGCCCGTTCTTTTCGCTGCTCCTGGAGGCCGCCACCGAAAGAGCGCGGCACTGGGACTTCCCTGATGCGGTCGAGCATGCGATCGATGAGGGATTGGTCTGCGATGCGGTGCTTTTCGAGGGCGGCGCGTTCGAGGACTTCCTCGCCAGGCGGGGATTCCTGCTGCCCGAGGACGAGCGGTCGCTGGCC
>JAGQTV010000073.1 GCA_020438845.1 Mycobacterium sp.
ACCCGCCCCCCGACATCGTTGTTGGAGGCGCGCACGGCCATCGTCACTTTGTGTAGCGGGATTCCGTAGGAGGCGAGCTTGTTCGGATCGATATTGATCTGGTATTCCTTGACAAAGCCGCCCACCGACGCGACTTCGGCCACCCCCTCTACTGCCTCCAGGGAGTATCGCAGGTTAAAGTCCTGCAGACTGCGCAGGTCGGCCAGGCTCTGGTTACCGCTCTTGTCGACAAGCGCGTATTGATAAACCCAGCCGACGCCCGTGGCGTCCGGGCCCAGCGTCGGACGAACATTGTCCGGCAGCTTGGGTGCCGCCGAATTCAGGTACTCGAGCACGCGGGAGCGTGCCCAGTACATATCGGTGCCGTCTTCGAAGATCACGTAGACGAATGACAGCCCCATAAAGCTTTGTCCGCGGACGAAGCGGACCTTGGGTGCGGCCAGCAGCGTCGTCGTCAACGGATAGGTGATTTGATCTTCCACCAGATCTGGACTTCGACCGGGCCAGTTGGTGAAGACAATCACCTGCACGTCGGACAGATCGGGAATCGCATCGAGTGGCGCCGTAATCAGCAACCGATAGCCCCAGAAGGCGCCAGCCAAAACCAGCATCAGCGTCAGCAGCCAGTTGCGTGCGGAAAAATTGATCAGTTTTTCAAGTGGCCCGTGGTTCGGGCTGTTGTCGTGAGGGTTTACCATTGGTCGATCCCCGTCTTGAGCCGGGTTTCCGCGGCAATGAGAAAGTTGCCCGAGGTCACGACCGTGTCACCGAGTGACAACCCGTCCAACACCTCGATGAATCCCTGTGCTGTCCGTCCCGTTTGAATCCGGACGGGTTTCAGGCGCCCCGCGCCGAGATCGACGAACACGACGCGACTCTTGCCCGCCACGATGACCGCTTCCTCGGGCACACTGAGTCGATGCCCAAGGTCTGCTTTCAACGACACTTCGGCGTACATCGCGGGTTTCAACTTCCCATCGGTATTCTCCAGTGACAAGCGAATGCGCCCGGTGCGGCTCTGGCCTTCGAGGTACGGGTAGACATACTCAACCGTGGCGGTATGGGTCCGGCCTGGCAGATACGGTAGTGTGACATCCGCGTCCATGCCGACTCTGACCAGGTCGAGGTCGGCCTCAAAGACCTCCGCTTCAATCCAGACACGGGACAAGTCGGCGATCGTGAGCAGGGTTTGCCCCATCTTCGCCGCGCTGCCGTCGGCAATATTGCGCGCCATCAGCGTGCCGCTACGCGGTGCATAAATGGCGACATAGTCCTGCGGCGCGCCGCGCTTCTCCAGGGCTTGAATCTCCCCGTCGCTCATATCCCACAATGCGAGGCGTTGCCGCGCGGCGCGCAACAGGCCGCTTTGAGTGCCGGATCGGCGTTTCAATGTTTCTAGATACTCCTGCTGCGCGGCCAGCAGGTCCGGACTGTATACCGTGAACAATACCTGACCCCTGGTTACCTCCGTACCGACGTAGTCAGCTTTGAGGTCGCCAATGTAGCCGTCGAATTTCAATGTGATATTCGATAGCAGACGCTCATCGAATGTGACCTCCCCGACCGCACGAATCGACTTTACCAGGTCCCGGTGTGTAGCCTTACCGGTCTCAAGGCCGATCATCTGCCGGCGCCGGTTGTCGATGGTGATGGCATTGGCGTCATCGTCGCGTGCCATGCCGCCGACCGGTGTCGCACCGGCGGCAATCGTCAGTCCCTCCCGATCCGTGGCCAGATCGAACTGCAGCCGCTTGTCCCCACGGTCCGGGTCCTTGATTTCCACCGTGAGTGGCCATTCACCACGCATGGTCAGGTCCATGGACCCCTCAAAGCGACCCGACCCCATCGGCTTCAGATCGGCCGGTGCGCGCATCGCTTGCATCGCACCCATGGCCGGCATTTGTGCGAAGGCCTCGACCTCAACGTTATCGACCGGTTGGCCGTCGGCATCTCGCAGTTCGATCATGAGTGCGTTGTCGCCGACCCGTGCGGTACCTGGATCAATACCGATAGCAATTTCGAGTTCTCCCGCGCGATAGCGCGGCATGTCATTAATGGCGGCCACCGCCGGGGCCTCGCCTTCGCCCGGGGAAATGAGTAGATAGACCGCGCCAACTGCGGCGACGACCAGCAGAAGACCGGCGACCCATCGTGTGAGTTTCGAAAGTTTCATTGTTGTTCTCCAGAAGTTGGGATCACTGCAGCGTCGACGGAGCCGCCGACCCAGCGCTCGAGTTCGGCGAGGCGTCGTGCGGAGTCAGCGCGTGCGCGCGCCAGGGCCAGCTCGGTGCTCAGCGCGCGTTGCTCGGCGGTAATGACGTTGAGAAAACCGCCGGTGCCGCTCTGATAGTCGGCGATCGCCGCTTGCAGATACTCGGCCGCCAATGGCACCAGTTGATCGCGATACAAGGCGACCGACGATTGCGCCTCCACCACTTCGGCGTGCGCTTGAGTGAGGTCGGCAAGTAACCCCGCCCGTCGTTCGATAAGGGTCCACTCGGCCCGTCGCTTCTCGGCCTGGGCTCGACCGAGATCCGAGCGGCGTTTACTGCGATCCAGAGGGACGTTGATCGAGACCCCGAACACGGGCCGCTTGTCCGAGTCCTCCCACAGGCTGTTGTAACCAACGCCGACCTGAAGATCCGGGTAGAACGCCTTTTCCGCCAGGGTAATACGACTGGCGGATGCGGAAATCCGGGCCTCGATCTGCGCGAGCTCCGGGTGCCGCGCCAACGCCAACGTCTGCATCGCTTCAGCCGAGGGAAGATCGGTCGCTGTAGCAATCGCGGCTGCCGGTGGCAGCGGTGTGTTCGGTGGTTGGTTCAACAGCGCGTTGATGCGCGCCTGAATGGTCGCTTTAAGCCGTAACAAGCGCAGCAACTGGTTATCCAGGTCCGTGCGCTCCACTTCTGCCTGCAGCACATCCTGCTTGAGGGCTCGCCCGGCCGCGTAGCGCGTTTGAGCCGTCGCGATCAGCTCATCGAGCAGGGCCTGCGTGGCATGGTGAATCTCCAGCGCGGCGTGCACGAAGTACCATTCCGCATAGGCCGCCTTCGCTTGGGCGATCACACGCAAACGCAGCGCATCCACGTCCCGCTCTGCCGCCAATGCGTCATATCGCGCGGCACTTTCACGCGCCGCCAGGGTGCCCGGCCAGGGGATTTTCTGATTGAAGTCGACGCGCTGATTGACGCCCCGGTCGCCACCCGCCGTTAGCGGCGCCACGCCGTAACTCAACATGGGGTCATCAAGTGATCCGGCAGGATCGACTCGAAATGCCGCCGCCTCGGCCGCCGCCTCGACCGCGACGAGCCCGGGATTGGCCTCGAGAACCCGGGCCGCGAGGCCCTCGGCGGTCAAACGTTCGGCGTGTTCAGCTGTCTTCTCTTGATTGGCAGAATCCGCCAGTGCGGCACTGCCCACGATGATCAACGCGGCGCATACGACCACGCTTCGAACTAGTAGGGTAAGCAAAACCCATCTCCTTATCCTTGGTTACAATGGCAAAATGCAACGGACCTGAACTCGGAACGTGCCCGAGTTCAAGCCTGGATAAGAAAAGGTTTAGATCCGCAGTCGCTGCGTTATGAGATAGGTATCAGAGCCAGACTTGAACGAGTCTGACGGGGAGAAATCAAGGCGATGTGCCACAAGTCGTGGCAGTAAATCAAAGTCGGGTAGGGTTGCGACAATGCCTGTGGGCGGGTCCACATCGGAGCGCACCTCGACCGACTTGATAATCGGCGCATCCTGCCTGGCCTCTTCGTCGATGCTTATGCTCACCGAACGTTCGCAGCACGGATCGGTAGTGGCATCGACCGCCCCAGCACAATCGGCGTTAACGCAGTCTTCATCGGCCTTGTGCCCGACACAACAGCACTCGCCGTGCATGACTTCATCCATCATCGGGCACGCGAACACGCTCTGCACCTGCAATGGCCCAACTACCAGGACGAACAGGAGCAGCAATAACCGCGAAGACGCTGATTTTTTGCTTTTCATTGAATTAGCATAGTCCTTTCCAGCGAGTTACACAATTCACTGCCGCCGCGCGAGTGGTTGCCCCTCGCCCTGTACCGTTGACGGACGACGAACCGCCATTTTGCTTCGTATTGCCGAGGCTACGCCGTCAAAATGCACCCGTTGTACTCTACGAGGCGGATCACGAGTGCGACAACCGAAATCGTCCTTAAGTTCCCACCATTATTCGGGAGCTCTGGTGATGACCGTGAATGGAAACGGCCGAGGATACGATCCACGACTTGTGATACTGCGCATTATATCGTTAATAATCAGCAGGCTGCCCACTCTACAAATTGTCTTATCGGCCCCCTGTATTGCAGATCACTTCGCCGGATTGCGCTCAATTATCCGGCACAGCAGGAGAGTTTATTCACATCCTTGCTAAAGCCTTGCGCCGCAAGTTTCAGTCCTTCAACGGCAGTCAGGTACGGGAATATCGTAGCGCCGAGTTCCCCGGTCGTGAGCCCGGCCTTGAGTGCCATTACTACGGTCTGAATACTGTCGCCGGCCTCCGGCGCCAGGATCGTCGCCCCGAGAAGCTTGTCTGTGGCGCTGTCGGCGACCAGCTTGATAAGACCGTCTGTTTCCCGCGACGCGATGAATCGCGGGACGTTGTCCAGCGTGATGGTGCTGGTTATAACCTCGTATCCTTTGGCCTTCGCCTGTGCCTCCGTCAGGCCAACCATCGCCACTTGCGGATCGGTGAACACCACGGCAGGCATCGTGCTGTTGTCGTATTTTGTGCTGTTGCCGTTGAGGGCATTGCTGGCTGCAAGATTGCCGCCATAGGCGGCCATGTACACGAACAGGTCTCTGCCGGTCACGTCACCGACCGCGTACACATCCGGATTGCTGGTCTGCATGTATTCATCGATCTCGACGCCGCCTTTGGCATTGAGTTCAATACCAACCCTTTCAAGGTGGAGCGACCTGGTGTTCGGCGTACGGCCCGCCGCTGCGAGCACCTGATCGGCCTGGATGACCTTCTTGCCGTCATCGGTCTGACAGGTCAGCTTGACGACCTGGCCATCCTGTTCGATATGCTGGTAATCGACACCCTCGCAGACGGCGACACCTTCCTGACGGAGATGATGGGTGAGAGCGGCGCTGACTTCCGACTCGATGCCAGGTAGCAGGCGGCTGCGGCAGCAGATTGTCACTTTGACGCCGGCCCGGGCGAACATTTGTCCCAGCTCGCAGCCGATAACACCGCCGCCGATGATCAGCATGGATTCCGG
>JAGQTV010000074.1 GCA_020438845.1 Mycobacterium sp.
AACATGCGCCGACACGGCCACCAAACCGAAACCGAATAAGGAAGGCGGGCGCGGGGACCGCTACCAGATCCCCGCGCCCGCGCTACCACTTCTCCACACACCCGCTACCGACTGCTCCGGCTAAACACCGGGACCATCGATTACAGCAGATTGGCTGCACCGGCTCGTCAGGTGCAGAAGTTTTCGGGCACAGGCCGCCGCTCACTTCACGGGAACGGCGGGTCAGCAACGCGTACCCGCCAGCTTCTTGCAGGAGGTCGAGGTGCCAGTGCCGCCGATCGACCAGCAGCCCGCGCTCGTTAACGAACTCGACTCGCTGAGGGACAGCGAGCGAGAAATCGCAAAACTGCATGACCGTGCCGAGGAACTTATGAAGGCGCTGATGCCAGCATCGCTCAATGCAGCCTTTGCGAAGTTGGCATAACCCATTGGCCTGGCGCCAACGACCCTCCAGCCCTTACGCCTGTTGGCTGCCCGGTCTCTCGACCGGGTGCCACTGCCGTGCCGGTGGTGTCACTTGTTCGGTGTACAAGTGTCTCCGCGGGCTGGACCAAGCGCCCTGGACGGTGGTCAGACGACGCGTAGGTGTCGCCCATGGCTCGACGCGGACGGTTGCACTTCGACAGTCGCGGCGGTCACTTCGGTGTCCTGCGCCACGCGAAGTTCTGCGCCAAAGGTCAGCGCATGCACGTCGCTGACCGGGATTCCTAGATCATGTGCGATCGCGGCAGCACTTACCGACGGGCTGCCGAACACCGAAGGAAATACGCGTGACATCTCGTAGTTCGCCATCCCGCCCGGCTCGCCCGATCTAAAACCGTGCTGCGACAGAGTGATGCAAGCTTGCCGGTAAGTCCAGTCGCTCAGTCGACTTGCGCGGTGCGCGGCGTAAGCGAGAGCCATGACCGAGACCTTAAAGTACTCACGGATTTGAAGAAGTTCGGGGACTGTCGCGTTATACCGCACGTACTCGTCAAGGCCAGCCTCAGGCATTAAGAACTCTGACGCGAACGCGTCGGCTTCCCGCTCCTGCTCCGTTGTCTCGCCAGGTTCATTCGAGTGTAGAACCAAATGGCCGATCTCATGGGCGACGTCGAACCTGATGCGCTCCGGTGTCTTCCGGCGCGCAAGGAAGACGTACGGCACGTCGTCGCGCCAGATGGAAAAGGCGTCAACGACGTCTGCGAAGGGCGGCAAGGTATAGACGCGCACACCCCGCGACTCAGCAAGCTGTACTAGATTCGGTAGCGGCTTGGTCCCAAGCCCCCACATAGCCCGAAGGGTCGATGCTGCAGTGCGCGCACCCACCCCGTCGAACGTGGGGAGGTCTAGCGGAGGCCGCACGAACCGCTGCGAGATCCACTGGTCAATCTCAATTCCGGCGACGCCGGCCGCAACGGCAGAATCGCGCTGTCTGGCGGTCGCACGCCGAGCCGCCCTAAATCGAACCTCGTCCGCACACAACGTAGGCGCGGCCTCTCGATGGAAGTACGAAGCAGGGAACTCAACTGCCGAAGCGATCTCGGCTGCTGCGCTAGCCGGAGCACCATGAGTCTCGTACTTCGTCACCGTCCGCGGGGTTACAGCAAGCCGTTGCGCGAGTTCGACTTTCGTTAATCCGCGGCGCATCCGTGCGACTTGGATACGTTCGGGGTTCAGGAACGGCTTAGCTGGCGACTTCTGAGACTTGGAAGTCGACATCCTGACCTCCTACATCGAGCGGCTTGCGGGCCGCGGCGCCTCCCGTTGGTCGCCATTCGGGAAGTATCACACGCACGACCCAACCGGTGAACTGTCCGTCCTCGAAACCGCGCGGCAAGGAGATTTCCGAGCGGACCTCGTCGTTGTCGCGGTAGTACAGCAAGAACCAGTTACCTGCGGGTGGTGCAGCTGTGTCGGCTACCGGCTCCTGGCGGCGGAGCGTCTCGACCGTGATCAATGGAATGGTTGAGTTTACGGCTTCGGCTGTTCCGATGCCCTTGCGCCGGGCCGCGCGCGGCCCACTCGGATGGTCGGCGATGCCGGTCGGCTCGGTGGCGCCGACCGTCGAAAGCCCGTAGGGCAGGTCGCGGTGCCCGGACACCGGGCGGTTGCGGGGGTCGGAACTGACCCAACTGCCGCGCGCAAGCTGTCCGCGCAGCACACCGACCGTGTCCATCCAGCGACTCATCCCGGCGGCGATCACCGGATGGTGGGACGTTTTGTTACCTGCAGCGATCTCGCCGGCCTCGATGGCCAAGAGGACGTCTGGGATGGCGATGTCCATTCGTCTCAGATAATCGGCGGCGCCATCAGGGCCGATGACAATTGTGGCCTTTTTGGCCTGTGCGCTCGTGGTCACAATCCTTCTTCCGGTCGCTCGCTGCGACGTCCCTCATATTTTTGCACAAAACCGGAACCTGTACAGGTCAAGGCTACGCGTGTCGTCCGACAAGGTGAGCCGAGCACCAACCGGTAGTGCCGCCTTCGGCTCGTAAGCCGAGTCAGCCGACGTGCTCACCCCTGAATCCGACGTACCCACCCCTGAATGTCGTCGACCGCGGTGTATCGCTCAATGATCGCGGCGCTGGAGTCCACGAAGCGCTGCATGGAGCGAAGGTTTGCCTCGCCTCACTGCTACCAGAAAAGTGACGCGTGGCTTGGTGGCCGGGCGACGCGCCTCCACCCGCCCTCGGCCGTTACGGCGGCGCCGAGGCGTTTGCCCGCGATCCGTACTTTCCCCGTACAAACGCGCCCAATCTAGTATGAACTTACCTGTACCCCGCCGTTCTAGATAAATCCGAAGATGTTGTGTCACAACACTTTGAGAAACTTACGCGTACCGCGATTGACGGACGCCGCCAAGCTGAATACGCGGGTTCGATTCCCGTCATCGGCTCCACAGAAGAGGCTGCTCAGCGGGATATTGAGCCTGCCGACGGCGGCTGTCATGCATTTGGCTGTCAATCGACCGTCACCCCGCGGCCAACCCGGCATGATCGACGCCGCCTGGCTGTCAGACAGTTTTTTCGCCAATGGAGTAGTAACTCCCCACATGCCGCGACTTGCCAGTGGCGTCGGTGTTGTGCCCGACCGCCGCGGGGTCAGGGCCCGTAGCTATGGCCTCTGCCTTGCTGTTTGGCCTGGTACATGGCCTGGTCAGCACGTTTCATTGGGTCGTCGAGTTGGCCGGGGCCCATCATGGCGATGCCGATGGAGATGCTGCCCGAAGAGTTGGCCTTGACCTCGTCTGTCAGGGTCTGGGCCAGTCTTCGGGCCTGGTCGGGGTTGGTGTGCGGCAAAAGGGCGGCGAATTCGTCGCCCCCGATGCGGGCGAAGACATCAGAGAGCCGCAGCCGTCGGCTGATTATTCCGGCCACGCTCTTGATGTAGTCATCACCTGCCGCGTGGCCGCCCCGGTCGTTGACCTGCTTGAGTCCGTCGAGGTCAATCATGAACACCGCCGCCTCGTCCTGGTAGTCGTGGCGACGGGCCAGCGTCTGATAGCGGGCCAGTTCCTCGTCGAATCGGCTGCGGTTGAACACGCCGGTCAGAGCATCGCGGGTTGCCCGCCGCCTGAGTAGTTCCTCGTCGCGCCTGCGAGCGGAGATGTCCTCGATGTGGCTGATGAAGTGCAGCGGCTCACCAACCGCGTCCCGCACGAGAGAGGCGGAGAGACGAATCCACACGATGTGCCCGTCTTTGGCGTAGTAGCGCTTGTCCATCTGATAGCTGCGGATCTCGCCGTGCAACAGCCGGCTCGCCTCGTTGACGTCGGCGTCGAGATCGTCGGGATGGGTGATGTCCTGGAACGTCAACGCGACCAGCTCATGCTCTGGGTATCCGACGATCGCGCACAGTGCCTTGTTGACTCGCTGAAAACTCCCATCAAGACCGATCAGGGCAATCCCAATGGGCGCGTTGGCGAACGCCGCTTCGAATGTTCTCTCGCTGCCGCGCTTGGCATCTCGAATGAATGTATGGAAGGTCACCTTCGGCCCCGAGCCGACTGCGCTCACCACCACTTCGACCGGAAATTCAGTACCGTTCTTGTGGCGCATCCGGTGGTCGGAGGCCTGGCCGACTACTGGCGATTGGCCGGTCTCCACATAGCGGCGTATGTCCTGCACTACCCATTCACGCTGATCGGAGTTGACAACCAACTCCGTCAATGGGCGCCCGATGGCTTCCTCACGTGTCCAGCCGAACATCCGTACCGCCGCCAGGTTCCACTCCAGCACCTGACCGCTTGAATCGAGCGCCCAGTAGGCGTCGGCGAGAGAATCCAGGGCACCACGAAGGAGTTCCTGCCTCGCCGCAGCTTCCAGCGGCTCGCGCTTGACATCGCCCGTGCCCATTAGGCCATCATGCTCCGACTTGTCCACCGCAGCGCCGAAATACACTCCTCGATTTCCCAGACAGCGAACCGCCCCGGCCAGGGGCGGCCGGGGCAGTTGGGATCGTGGCGGTCGGGTCACCACTCGATGACCAGGGCCGGGCCGTCTCGGTGGCGGCTAACGAACCGGGAAGGGGAACGCCCGACGCGAGCCGTCGCCCGGCAAGCGGAGACTGCCACGTGAGCCGTCGTTGGATTTCGACGTCGAGGTGTCCGAACCGGCGCTATCGGCGCTGTCGGAACCGATCGGTGTAATCACCGCCCAGGGCCCCCCGCGCACCGCATCAGTCGGCCGCGACGTCGTGGTGTCTGAACCGGTGGTGCTTAGCTGTGCGGCCGCCGTTGGCGCGCCTGCCATGCCAAGGCCGGTCATCGCAGCGGCGAAGGCGAAGACTTTCCAGGTGCCGGGTCGTGTCATGCTGTGCTCCTTCTAATCTGGTCCGCGTACTTCGCGGTAAGTCCAGATTCCGTGAGCGTTGTGATAGCTCGATGGGACGAAAGTGAGTGCCATCTCATCTGCGGATCTCTGCCCGCTCAGACGTGGGGGACGCTCACATTCCAGCGTGGTGAGTCATGTCGACCTGCCCCGCCTACGGCCAGCCGATGCGGTTGGCGTGGCGTAAACACCGTTTGATCTGCCGGCGATCCGACTGTGCAGGTAGCAGGTGATCACCGACGAGCAGCATCACATCATCGAACCGGACCCGCCGATCCTCCAGTCCCGAAGCCACACAGGTTTCTCCCTGCTCACCAGCGCCAAAGCCGTTCGGATTCGCGCAAAACGGCAACGCGGCTAGTTCTGCGACTCACTCAGCACGCATTCCAACTGGTCTACGGCCCAATCGATCTCATCGGCGGTGATCACCAACGGTGGGGCGAACCGGAGCGTCGATCCGTGGGTGTCCTTCACCAGGACACCACGACGGGCCAGTGCCCGACTCAACTCCTTACCGGTGCCCAGTCGGCTATCGATGTCGACACCGGCCCACAGCCCCATACCGCGCACATCGAGGACTCCCCGGCCGATCAGCGAACGCAGCCGTGCATGCAGGCGTTTACCGAGATGCGCCGATCGATCCTGGAACTCTCCCCGGCGCAGGATTCCCACAACCTCGGTTCCGATGGCCGCGGCCAGCGGATTTCCTCCGAAGGTCGAACCGTGCTCGCCCGGGTTGAGGACCCCAAGAACGTCGCGGTTGGCGACCACTGCTGAAAGCGGGACGACTCCGCCGCCCAATGCCTTGCCGAGTAGATAGACGTCGGGCACCACTCCCCAGTGGTCGCACGCGAAGGTACGGCCGGTTCGCGCCAGACCGGACTGAATCTCGTCGGCGATCAGCAGCACGTTCCTTCGACTGCACAACTCACGAAGCCTCGGCAGATAGTCGGCCGGCGGCACGATGATGCCCGCCTCGCCCTGGATGGGCTCGACGAGCACCGCAACCGTGTTCTGATCGATCGCGGCCTCGACCGCATCGGCATCGCCGAAGGGCGTTGAACGGAATCCTGGTGTGAAAGGGCCGAATCCGTTGCGGGCCGTGCTATCGGTGGAGAAACTAACGATGCTGATGGTGCGGCCATGAAAATTGTTAGCGGCCACGACGATGTTGGCCATGCCCTCGGGCACGCCCTTGACATCGGTGCCCCACTTGCGGGCGACCTTGATCCCGCTTTCGACCGCCTCAGCGCCGCTGTTCATCGGCAGGACCATGTCCTTGCCGCACAATTCAGCCAGATCGGCGCAGAACGAACCCAACCGGTCGGAGTGGAATGCGCGGCTGACGAGGGTCAATCTGTCGAGTTGCCGATGGGCTGCGGCAACGATCTCGTCGTTGTGATGACCGAAGTTGACCGCGGAGTAGGCGGCCAGACAATCCAAGTACCGCCGGCCCTCGACGTCGGTGATCCATGCGCCGCGGGCACTGGTCGCCACCACCGGCAGGGGTGCGTAGTTGCGCGCAGTGTGTGCGCCCTCGGCTGCTATCGCGGCGGCAGTCGCCGATGTCGGGACAGTCATGATGTCGGCAACGGTCATGAATAGATCTCCAGCGTGCAGCATTTGATGGAGCCGCCGCCTTTGAGCAGTTCGGACAGATCGACACCGATGGGCTGGAATCCGGCGTGGTAAAGCTGTTCGGCAAAGCCGACGGCCGACTGCGGGAGGACGACGTTTCCGCCGTCGGATACCGCGTTAAGTCCCAGTACATAGGCGTCGGCGCTGGATACCTCGATCACCTCGGGGAATATTTCCAGCAATCGCGCTCGGGCCGAGTCGGTGAATGCCTGCGGATAGTAGGCGACCGTGGTGTCGTCGAGGACCGTCAGCGCAGTGTCGAGATGATAGAAACGCGGATCGACGAGTTCCAGTGTGACGACGCGCATTCCGGTGATGGCGGCCACTTCGGCGTGGGCTTGCGGAGCGGTCCGGAAGCCGGTGCCGGCCAGGATGAGCTCACCGGCCACCAAAAAATCGCCCTGGCCTTCGTTGATGTGGCGGGTGGTGACCGGGGCGTAACCCTGCCGGGTCAACCACTCTGCGTACGCCGTCGCTTCACCTTCGCGTTCGGCATGCTTGAAACGGGCGACGATCGCAGTGCCGTTCACGATCAGTCCGGCGTTGGCCGCGTACACCATGTCCGGCAGGCCGGCGACGGGGTCGACCACCTCGACGGTGTGGCCCAGTTTGCGATAGGTGTCGCCCAGGGTCTCCCACTGTGCGATCGCGTTATCGACGTCGACCTCAGTATTGACGTCCATCCAGGGATTGATCGCGTACTCGACGCCGAAAAACGTCGGACGAGTCATCACATATCGACGGGGGCGCGGGCTGCGGGTTCTGGCATTCCCCGGGGCAAGATCAGGCGAAACTGTCATGGGGCGAGGGTATCCCGCTATCGGAACGCAATCAATCGCCGTATGTTGCGTGTAACGTTTACCAATATTGCACAGAATCCGTAATTTCGACGATTCATTGCGCGAGAAGTAGGTGATCTTGAATGGACCGGCTCGATGACACCGATGAGCGCATTCTTGCCGAGTTGGCCGAGAACGCCCGTGCGACGTTCGCCGAGATCGGAGAGCGCGTCAGTCTTTCAGCACCTGCGGTGAAGCGCCGGGTGGATCGGATGCTCGACAGCGGCGTCATCCGCGGGTTCACCACGGTAGTGGACCGCAACGCGGTGGGCTGGAACACCGAGGCCTACGTCCAGGTCTTCTGCCACGGCAGGATCACCCCAGCCGAGTTGCGCGCAGCTTGGATTGACATCCCTGAGATCGTCAACGCGGCCACCGTCACCGGAACCTCGGATGCCATCCTGCACGTGCTGGCTCGTGACATGCGCCATTTGGAGGCAGCACTGGAGAGGATTCGATCATCCGCCGAGGTGGAGCGCAGTGAGAGCATCGTCGTACTGTCCAATCTCATCGACCGCACCCGCTCATAGCTCACAGCCGCGGCGCGCAGGATTGTCGTGCGGGAATCCGGACTAGCCGGGCTCGCAGCGGTCGTTGAGTGCGCTGTGGTGGCGGCCCCAGGCGAAGTAGAACACCAGGACTACAAGGACCCAGCTGCCGAAGGCCAGCCAGGTGTACCAGTGCAGGCTGAACAGAATGTAGCCGCAGGCCAGGACC
>JAGQTV010000075.1 GCA_020438845.1 Mycobacterium sp.
AAAGTTACGGCGGCCATAGCGGCAGGGAAACGCCCGGACCCATCCCGAACCCGGAAGCTAAGCCTACCAGCGCCGATGATACTACCCCCACGGGTGGAAAAGTAGGACACCGCCGAACACACATTAAAGACCTGGGCCCCCCGAGAAATCGGGGGGCCCAGGCATTTTTCGTTATCGTGTATTCCACGGGAAAAGTCCCACGCAATTTTCGGCATGAATGCTCGAATTAATTATGGACGCGCTATTGGCATGTTTCCTGGCTCTTCACAGTTGAGGGTGTAGGGCTGGTCGGCGCGTCGTTGCCTGGTTAGGGGTCGAGGTCTCCCGAGGATGAGGGTTCCTACACGCCTTATCTGGAAGACCTCGACGTGCCTGACGCTACCCCTGGGGACGGCTTCGGCTGCCCTGACCTCACTGCTTTCTGCCGCCTTGATGAGCTCGGGTTGGAGGTGACCGGGCAACGCGTGCAGGCCGATCGTGCGGTGTTGGCGTGCCGGATCACCAAGGACGACTCGTGGTGTCGGCGCTGCGGTGAGCAAGGTAGCGCGCGGGATAGCGTGACCCGCCAACTGGCCCACGAGCCCCTCGGGTGGCGTCCGACCACGTTGTTGGTCACGATCCGCCGTTACCGGTGCGGGGGCTGTTCTCACGTGTGGCGCCAGGACCTGAGTAGCGCGGCTGAGCCGCGTGCCAAGCTGTCGCGGCGTGGGCTGCGGTGGGCGTTGGAAGCCATTGTGTGCCAACACCTCAGCGTGGCGCGGGTCGCTGAATCGTTGGCGGTGTCGTGGAACACCGCCAACAATGCGGTGCTCGCCGAAGGACGACGCCTGCTGATCGATGATCCGGGCCGCTTCGACGGGGTGACGGTCATTGGCGTCGATGAACACGTGTGGCGCCATACCCGCCGCGGCGACAAATACGTCACGGTCATCATCGACTTGACCCCGGTCCACACCAAGACCGGCCCGGCGCGGCTGCTCGACATGGTCGAAGGGCGGTGCAAACGATCGTTCAAGTCCTGGCTTGCCGACCGCCCCAAATCGTGGCGCGACGCTGTGGAAGTCGTTGCCATGGATGGATTCACCGGGTTCAAGACCGCCGCCGCCGAGGAAGTGCCCGACGCGGTCGCGGTCATGGACCCCTTCCACGTGGTGCGGTTGGCCGGCAACGCACTCGACGAGTGCCGGCGGCGAGTCCAGCTCGACACCTGCGGGCACCGGGGCCGCAAGACCGACCCGCTCTACGCCTCCCGACGGACCTTGCAGACCGGGGCAGATCTGCTGACCGACAAGCAAAAAGTCCGGCTCGAGGCTCTGTTCGCCGTCGACTCCCACGTCGAAGTCGAAGCCACCTGGGGCATCTACCAGCGCACGATCGCGGCCTACCGCGAACCTGACCGCTCCAAGGGCCGCGCTCTGATGACCAGCCTGATCGAATCCATCAGCCACGGCGTCCCGTCCGCCCTGACCGAGATCATCACCCTGGGTCGCACCATGAAAAAGCGCGCTGCCGATGTGCTGGCCTACTTCGATCGCGCCGGCACCTCCAACGGACCGACAGAAGCGATCAACGGCCGCCTCGAACACCTCCGCGGCTCCGCCCTCGGCTTCCGCAACCTCACCAACTACATCGCCCGATCGCTACTCGAAACCGGCGGATTCAAACCCCGACTACACCCTCAACTGTGAAGAGCCTGTTTCCTCGGGGTTTCCCTTTTCCGCGTCGCCTTTTTCTCTACTCTCTCTTTCCAAGGTCAGAAGCAGACGCTTCCGGTCAATACCGCCGCCATATCCGGTCAGCCCGCCCCCGGAGCCGATGACCCGGTGGCACGGCACGATGATGCTGATCGGATTGCGGCCGTTGGACAATCCGACCGCACGCGCTGCGGCCGGCGAGCCGATCTGGGCGGCGATCTCACCGTAGGAGCGGGTCTCGCCGTACGGGATCGTCTGCAGAGCGGTCCAGACACGACGCTGAAACTCCGTGCCGGTCAGCTCCATGTCGACGTCGAACTCAGTCAACGATCCGGCGAAGTAGGCGTCGAGTTGCTCTACGACGCCGGCGAATGCATCGGGATCGGCTGGCTCCCAGTCGGCGCGGTCTGGTTCGTGGGTCTGGTCGGTCATCCGCAGATGCATCAGTGTCGACCCGACGCCGGCCAAAGTCAGTGGGCCGACGGGGCTGGGAATAGTCCGGTAGCTGAGCTGCATCTATCGACCTTGACATGCACGCTTGTCCAAACGCCAGTCAGGTCAGTGCTGCGCGTTGGCAAGGCCGGCGATTTGGATGCGGTCGTCGTAACCGCGGAGCCGAACGGTCTTGCCGAGTCGCCAGAAGCCCCGCTCCTGCGGCGAGGCGGCGGCGATCGTCGATTCAGTTGCCAGTACCCGTCCCGGCTCCGAGCGGGCCAGTTCGCTCAACCGCGCAGCCTCGTTGACCGGTGCCCCGATGACCGTGTATTCGAATCGTTCCCGGGCGCCGACGTTACCGGCCACCACCTGCCCGGCTGCCACGCCTATCCGGGACGGACATTCGGGAACTTCGCGTTCCAGCCGGCGCAGGACCGCTCGTGCGGTCGCCAATGCGGAGTCTTCAGGGTTGGGGAGCTCGGTCGGTGCCCCGAACACCGCCAGGGCGGCGTCGCCCTCGAATTTGTTGACCAGCCCCTTGTTGCGGTCGACTTCCTCGACGACCACCGCGAAGAAGCGGTTGAGTAGTTCGACGACCTGGATCGGCGGTAGCGTGCTGACCAACCGCGTCGAGCCCACGATGTCGATGAAAAGCGCTGCGACATGGCGTTCTTCGCCCCCGAGAACGGGATGGTGTTGCTCGGCGGCGGCTGCGACGTCGCGTCCGACGTGACGTCCGAACAGGTCGCGGACGCGTTCGCGTTCCCGAAGGCCGTCCACCATCGAGTTGAATCCCCGCTGCAGTTCACCGAGCTCGGTACCGTCGAAGACGACCAGGGTGGCGTCGAGGTCTCCCTCCTCCACCCGTTTGAGCGCCGAACGCACGATCCGGACCGGGGTTGCGGTCAGCCATGCCAGGATCCAGATCAGGATGAACCCGATCGCCACGGTGACGACCGAGGTGATGATCACGGCCACTTCCAGCTGCCGTTGGTCGAGGTTGCCCATCGTCAGCGAGAAGAACGCCGTCAGGCCGATGCCAACGACCGGAACGCCGGAGCCCAGCATCCACACCGTGAGGGTGCGGCCCATGATGCCGGGCGCCAGCCGGTGGGGCGGTGGCCCCGCGGCGAGGGCCAGCGCGGCCACCGGCCGCAGCGCGAACTCGGCGAAGAGGTACGCGCAGGTCGCGACGAGCAGTCCGCAGAACGAGAGCGTGGGCGCCAGCATGGCGATGAAACGCGTGTCGTATCGGCCGTACAACGCCGTCAGCACAGCCATTCCGACTCCCCACAGCGTGAGGTTCGCCACGGCGATTCGCCACGGGATCAGGAATGCGTTGCGCTGGTCGGTCCGGTCGGGCTCCTCATTGGCGATGGCCCAGCGGAGTTGCTTGACCGTTCGAGCGTGAATCCACCAGGTGCCGAAACACATCGCTGTGACAGCCAGACCCGGGACGACACCGAACGGTAGCCAGCTGGGCACGTCGGTGAACACGTTGGGCACCGGGTAAGCCACGCTGACCAGCAGTGTCGCCACGGCGATGCCGATCAGGTTCACCGTCAGCAGGAGGAAGGACAGAATCGCCTGGATGCGCCGCTTTCGGCGCACCGGGGTCTCCCGCACGCCGCCCAGGAGCAACGACCCGTAAACCGGGGTGGTCGATAGCCGTCCGCTCTGATGGGTGACCCGTTCTAGGAGGCGGCCGAGCCGCTGGGCGACGCTCGGTTGGGTCCTCATGGTGGCGCCGGAACTCCGGGCACCACCGTAGCGGTGCGCACCGGCTCGCGGTAACCGCGCAGTTGCACGGTCTCGCCGAGTCGCCAGTGCCGCCGCTCCTGTTCGGAGGCGGCCGAAATGGTGCGTTCGGTGGTCAGTATCAAACTCGGCTCAGAGCGTGCCAACTCACTGAGCCGGGCCGCTTCGTTGACCGGTGCCCCGATGACGGTGTACTCGAATCGTTCTCGTGAGCCGACGTTCCCCGCCACCACCTGCCCGGCGGCAACCCCGATGCGGGCCGGGCATTCGGGCACTTCGGCCTTGAGCCGAGCGGAGATGATCCGAGCGGCAGCCAGTGCCTCGTCCTCGGGTCTTTCCAGAGTGATCGGAGCCCCGAACACCGCGAGCGTGGCATCGCCTTCGAACTTGTTGAGAAGGCCGCGGTGACGGTCGACCTCCTCGACGATGACGGTGAAGAACCGGTTGAGCAGGTTGACCACCTCCATGGGCGGTCGGGTGGCCACCAAGGTCGTCGAGCCGACGACGTCGACGAACATCACCGCGACATGGCGCTCCTCGCCGCCCAGCACGGGTTGCTGGCGCTCTGCGGCGGCGGCCACGTCGCGCCCGACGTGCTTGCCGAACAGGTCGCGCAGACGCTCCCGTTCGCGCAAGCCGGTCACCATCGAGTTGAACCCCCGTTGCAGTTCACCGAGGTCGGTGCCGTCGAACACCACGACGTTGACGTCGAGGTCGCCCTCCTCGACCCGTCGCAGCGCCCTACGGACCGTCCGTACCGGAGTGGCCGTCAGCCACGCCATGACCCAGACCAGCAAAAACCCGAACACCAGGGCGAGGCCCACGGTGATGAGAACGGCCACTTCCAATTCGTGGAGAGTCATGTTCCCGATCAGCATCGAGAACAGCGCGGCCAGGCCGATGCCGATCAGCGGCAGGCCTGACCCGAGCAGCCAGATGGTGATGGTTCGGCCCATGATGCCCGGAGCCAGGCGGTACGGCGGTGGCCCGGCGGCCAGTGCGAGAGCTGCCACCGGGCGCAGCGCGAATTCGGTGAACAGATAATTGGCGGTCGCCACCAGCACCCCGCAGAACGGAATGACCAGGCCCAGCCTGGGAATAAAGGCCCGATCCTCAAGCCCGTAGAGCGTTGTCAGCAGGATGGCGCCGGTGCCCCACAGAACCAGGTGGGCCGCGGAGATTCGCCAGGGGATGAGAAACACGTTGCGCTGGTCGGCCCGGCTGGGTGGCCGGCCCTCGACGGACCAACGCAACTCCTTGGTGGTGCGCGTGGAGAGCCACCAGATTCCGATGATCAGCGACAGCAGGAGGTAAGCCGGCGCCACCACCGTGGAGAGCCACAGTGGCACGTCGGTGAAAACGCTGGGGACCGGAAACGCGATGGTCACGAGTAGCACCATCACGCCGATGCCGACCATGTTCACCGTCGGGATGATCAGGGTGAGGATTACCCGGATGCGCACCCGGCGCCGGGCCGGGTTTTCGTTGATGTTGCCCAGGATCAGGGATCCGAACTCGGAGGTGTTGGACAGCCGGCCACTCTGGCGCGTGACCCGTTCCAGGACGCGGCCAAACCGCTGGGCAACCGTCGGGTCGGATTCCATGGTGGAGTCCTACCCTAAGCTAGGTCGGTGCGCCTCGTGATCGCCCAATGCCGGGTGGACTACCTCGGCCGCCTCACGGCTCATCTGCCCTCGGCCCGGCGGCTGCTGCTCATCAAAGCCGACGGTTCGGTCAGTGTCCACGCCGACGACCGCGCGTACAAGCCACTGAACTGGATGAGCCCGCCGTGCTGGCTCACCGAGGATGCCGAAGGCCTCTGGGTGGTGGAGAACAAGGCCGGGGAGCAGTTGCGGATCACGATCGAAGAGGTCGAGCACGACTCCAGCCACGAACTGGGCGCCGACCCCGGGCTGGTCAAGGACGGGGTGGAGGCCCACCTGCAGGAGTTGCTGGCCGACCATGTCGAACTGTTGGGAGAGGGTTACACCCTGGTCCGTCGGGAATTCATGACCGCGATCGGGCCGGTGGACATCCTCTGCCGCGACGCCGAGGGCAGGTCGGTGGCGGTGGAGATCAAACGCCGTGGCGAGATCGACGGGGTGGAGCAGCTCACCCGGTATCTGGAGTTGCTCAACCGGGACAGTCTGCTGGCCCCGGTAACCGGGGTGTTCGCCGCCCAGCAGATCAAGCCCCAAGCCCGGACGCTTGCCGAGGACCGCGGAATCCGTTGCCTGACTTTGGATTATGACGTGATGCGGGGATTGGACAGCGACGAGTACCGGTTGTTCTGATGTTCCGCAGGCTGGAGACCGGGCCTGACGGCCACGAGTACGAGGTGCTGCCGATCGCTGGGGCCCGGGCGAAGAAGACCTATCGATGTCCGGGATGCGATCACGAAATCCGTTCCGGCATATCGCACGTGGTGGTCTGGCGGGCAGACGACGACGGCGCCGACAGGCGGCACTGGCACACGCACTGCTGGGCGAAGCGCCAGACCCGCCGGCCCACTCGCAGGTGGTCGTAGGTCAGCTGGTCTGGGCCGGCTCGACGAGTTCGATCAAAACCCCGCCGGCGTCCTTGGGGTGGACGAAATTGATGCGGGAATTGGCCGTGCCCCGCCTGGGCGCGTCGTAAAGCAGGCGAACGCCCTTAGCCCGCAGTCGCGCGGACAGCGTGTCGAGGTCGCTGACGCGGTAGGCAAGCTGCTGGATACCGGGGCCGCGCCGGTCGAGGAACTTGGCAATGGTGCAGGTCTCGTCGAGCGGTGCCATCAGCTGGACCTGCGCGCTGCCCATCGGGGCACCCCGCACCGCGAGCATCGCCTCGCGAACGCCCTGATCGGTGTTGATCTCTTCGTGGACCACGATCATGCCGAGGTGGTCGTGGTACCACGCGATGGCCTTGTCCAGGTCATAAACCGCGAGACCGACGTGATCGATGGCTGTCACAAGTGCGCTGGCCAGGACCGGGCGGGCGTCGAGATGCTCGGTGGTCATACAACCAACGGTAACCTGTCAACCGGATAGTTGGTTAGTCGGTTGCCTGATTGGGCACCGGCCTGCGCTGACGCAAAGCGGCAGGAGGTAGGAAATGACGACATCGGTGATCGTTGCCGGAGCCCGGACCCCCATCGGCAGGCTGATGGGATCGTTGAAGGACTTTTCCGGCACTGATCTGGGCGCTATCGCGATCCGGGCGGCTCTGGAGAAGGCTTTCCCCGGTCAGTCGGCGCCGGCGTCGGCGGTGGAGTACGTGATCATGGGGCAGGTGTTGACGGCCGGTGCCGGCCAGATGCCGGCCCGCCAGTCTGCCGTCGGTGCCGGTATCGGCTGGGATGTGCCCGCACTGACCATCAACAAGATGTGCCTGTCCGGCATCGACTCCATCGCACTGGCCGACCAACTTATCCGGGCTGGCGAGTTCGACGTTGTGGTGGCCGGCGGCCAGGAGTCGATGACCAGGGCTCCGCACCTGTTGATGGACAGCCGGGCCGGGTACAAGTACGGCGATGTGACCGTGCGCGATCACATGGCCTACGACGGCCTGCACGATGTGTTCACCGACCAACCGATGGGCGCTCTGACCGAAGAACGTAACGACGCCGATCAGTTCACCCGCTTGGAGCAGGACGAGTTCGCCGCCGGTTCGCACCAGAAGGCCGCGGCCGCCTGGAAGGATGGGGTGTTCGCCGATGAGGTTGTGCCCGTGTCGATTCCACAGCGCAAGGGCGATCCAATCGAGTTCGCCGAGGACGAGGGCATCCGAGCCAACACCACGGCCGAGTCACTGTCCGGCCTGCGCCCGGCGTTCCGCAAGGACGGCACCATCACCGCCGGTTCCGCCTCGCAGATCTCCGACGGCGCGTGTGCCGTAGTCGTGATGAACAAGGCCAAGGCGCAGGCCATGGGCCTGACCTGGCTATGTGAGATCGGCGCGCACGGCAACGTCGCCGGCCCGGATTCGACTCTGCAGTCGCAGCCGGCCAACGCGATCAAGAAGGCGTTACTGCGCGAGGGCATCACGGTCGACGCCCTCGATGTCCTGGAGATCAACGAGGCCTTCGCTGCGGTAGCGCTGGCGTCGACCCGGGAACTGGGTGTCGATCCGGACAAGGTCAACCGCAGCGGCGGCGCCATCGCCATGGGTCACCCGATCGGGATGTCGGGAGCGCGGATCACCCTGCATGCGGCCCTGGAGTTGTCGCGCCGGGGTTCCGGCTACGCGGCGGCGGCACTGTGCGGTGCCGGTGGCCAGGGCGACGCGCTGATTCTGCGGGCCGGTTAGCCGGGCCTCAGCGTTTTGCTGGCCGCCCGGGTCTTGTGCACCGGGCCGACGTTGTGTGAGGTTCGTCATACGCCGACGTTCGTCATCCGCGCATTTCGGGTGACGCAGTGTCGTCGGCCGTCCGCGACGTGACAAACTTGAGTACGTGACACGTCCCCGCCCGAGAAAGGCGCCGGTGATGACCGGCGCGGTGGATCTCTCCGGCCTCAAGAAGCGAGCACAGTCGGACACCGGTGCGTCCGGCGGCGCCGCCGGCGTCGAGGTCACCGAGGCCAACCTCGAAGCCGAGGTGCTGGTTCGCTCGAGTCAGGTGCCGGTGGTGGTCCTGTTGTGGTCGCCGCGCAGCCAGGCTTGCGTTCAGCTGGCCGAGGCGCTTGCCGGGCTGGCTGCCGAGGATGCCGGCAAGTGGTCGCTGGCCACCATCAACGTGGACGCTGTTCCGCGGGTGGCGGCGATGTTCGGCGTCGAGGGTGTGCCCACGGTGGTGGCGCTGGCTGCCGGGCAGCCGATCGCGAGCTTCGAGGGTCCTCAGCCTCGCGAGCAGTTACGCCGATGGGTTGATTCGCTGCTGTCGGCCACCGCAGGGAAGCTCGCCGGCAAACCAGGCACGGAGCCCGAGCCCACCGATCCGGCGTTGGAGGCGGCGCGCGACAAACTCGACGCCGGTGATTTCCCCGGTGCCGAGGCGGCGTACGACGCGATTCTCAATGCCGATCCGAATCACGCCGAGGCGAAGTCGGCCTTGCGGCAGATCGCTTTCCTGCAGCGAGCCAGTACCCATTCGGCCGATGTGCTCGGCGCAGCCGAGGCCGCACCCGATGATATCGATGCGGCGTTCGCCGCCGCCGACGTGCAGATTCTCAGCCAGGACATCGCCGGTGCCTTCGACCGGCTGATCGCGCTGGTGAAGCGGACGGCGGGGGATGATCGCACCAAGGTTCGCACCCGGCTGATCGAGCTGTTCGAGTTGTTCGACCCGGCTGAGCCCGCGGTCATCGCGGGCCGTCGGAATCTGGCCAACGCGCTGTACTGAGGCGGGCATTCAAGATCCCCGGCCTCTGGCGCCGAGATCGACGAAATGGCGCCGATTACTCGGGTTTTCCCGCCCGTTTGTCGGTTTGGGCGGTTGGGGGGACGGGCTCGAGCCAGATGGCGGAGGTTGGGGGCAGCACCAGCTGGGCGGAGGCGGGGCGGCCGTGGCAGGGCCGGTCGACGGCCTCGACCGAGCCCAGGTTGCCGATGCCCGAACCGTTGTAGACCGTGGCGTCGCTGTTGATCACCTCGCGCCAGGTTCCGGCTTGGGGCAGGCCGATGCGGTAGCGGCTGTGCTCAGAACCGGACAGGTTGAAGATGCAGGCCATCACCGACCCGTCGGCCCCCATCCGCAGGAAGCTGAGCACGTTGCTCGCCGAATCGTTGGCGTCGATCCAGGAGTATCCCTTCGGGTTGCTGTCCAGGCTCCACAACGCCGGCCGGCTGCGGTACACGGCGTTCATGTCGGCCACGAAACGCAGGATTCCACCCGAGAACCCGTTCTCGTCGAGTTGGAACCAATCCAGGCCACGGTATTCCGACCACTCGGCGCGCTGGCCGAAGTCCTGCCCCATGAACAACAACTTCTTGCCGGGGTGCGCCCACTGGTAGGCCAGCAGGCTGCGCAGCCCAGCGGCCTTGACGTGGTCGTTGCCCGGCATACGGCTCCATAGCGTGCCCTTGCCATGCACCACTTCGTCGTGGCTGATCGGGAGAACGAAATTCTCGCTGTAGGCATACAGCATGGAGAACGTCATCTCGTGGTGGTGATAGTGACGGTAGATGGGGTCGCGGCCGAAGTAGCCGAGGGTGTCGTGCATCCACCCCATGTTCCACTTCATCGAAAAGCCCAGTCCGCCAAGGTTGGTGGCACGGGTGACCCCGGGCCAGGAGGTGGACTCCTCGGCGATGGTGGCGATTCCCGGTGCCAGCTTGTGGACGGTGGCGTTCATCTCCTGCAGGAACTGCACCGCCTCCAGGTTCTCCCGGCCGCCGTAGGCATTCGGGGTCCAGCCGTCGGCAGGCCGCGAGTAGTCCAGGTAGAGCATGGATGCCACCGCGTCAACGCGCAGTCCGTCGATGTGGAAGTCCAGCAGCCAGTACAGTGCGTTGGCCACTAGGAAGTTGCGAACCTCAGGCCGACCGAAATCGAAAACGTAGGTACCCCAATCGAGTTGCTCGCCGCGGCGGGGGTCGGAGTGCTCGTAGAGCGGAGTGCCGTCGAACCGGCCCAGCGCCCAGTCGTCCTTGGGGAAGTGGGCGGGGACCCAGTCCATGATCACCCCGATGCCCGCCTGGTGCAGGCGGTCGACGAGGTAGCGGAAGTCGTCGGGGGTACCGAACCGAGCCGTCGGCGCGTAATAGGAGGTGACCTGATATCCCCACGAACCGCCGAAGGGATGCTCGGCCACCGGCAGCAGCTCGACATGGGTATAACCCTGCGCCACAACGTAATCAGTAAGCTGATCAGCCAAATCGCGGTAGCCCAGGCCGGGGCGCCACGAACCGAGATGGACTTCGTAGGTGCTCATCGGCTCGAGCACCGGGTTTCCGCCGGCGCGGCGGTCCATCCACTCGGCGTCATCCCAGGAGTAGCGCGATACGAACACTTTCGAAGCCGTCTGTGGAGGAACTTCGGTGGCGAAGGCGAACGGGTCGGCCCGATCGCTGACGGTGCCGTCGGCCCCGTGCACGCGGAACTTGTAGCAGCCGTCGAGAGCGAAGCCGGGCCAGAACAGCTCCCATACCCCCGACGACCCCAGGACCCGCATGGGGGCGTCGTTACCGTCCCAGCCATTGAACTCGCCAATCAGGCTGACACCCGCGGCATTCGGCGCCCACACTGCAAACGACACCCCGTCGACCACACCGTCGGGCGTGGAGAACGATCGCGGATGTGCGCCCAGGATCTCCCAGAGGCGTTCGTGACGGCCCTCGGCGAAAAGGTGCAGGTCGACTTCGCCGAGGGTGGGCAGGAAACGGTATCCGTCGGCGACGACCCGCGGCTCGACTCCCGGATAGCTGACCTCAAGCCGATAGTCGACCAGATTGGTGAACGGCAACGCCACCGCGAACAGCCCGGAGTCGATGTGCGACAACGGGTATCGACGCTCGCCGACGAGGGCGACGACGTCGCTGGCCTGCGGGCGCAGGGCCCGGATCACCGTGTGGTCGATGTACTCGTGTGCGCCCAGGATGGAGTGCGGGTCATGGTGGACTCCGGCGACCAACCGGGCCAGTTCACCGGGGTCCGGGGCCAGATAGGGGCTCGAGTAGGAGCCACTGAAGGGGCCAGAGGAAGGGTTCTTTCTGTGAGTCACCGGCGCGTCACTCCCGTCGGAGCATTGCCACCCGCTGCTCCTGCGGGATCGGCGGCAGGCTCAGCACGTGTGCCACTGCCTTGGGGGGATCCAGCCGAACGTAATTGGCCTGTCCCCAGTGATAGTGCTCGCCGGTTATCTCATCGCGGACATCGAAGCGGTCGTAGTGATGCATCCCCAGTGCTCCCATGTCCAGGAAGACGAAGCCCTCCTCGGGGCCGAACGGATTGAGCGAGACGACCACGAGCACAAGATCACCGGTCACCGGGTCGAACTTGCTGTAGGCAATCAGTGCATCGTTGTCGACGTTGTGGAACCAGATGGTGCGCAGTTGACACAACGCCGGATGACGGTGCCGAATCTCGTTGAGTCGGGCGATGAATGGCTCCAGAGACCGGCCTTCGGCCAGAGCGCCGGCGAAATCGCGCGGGCGGAGTTCGTATTTCTCGGAATTCAGATACTCCTCGCTGCCCGGACGCACGGGTTCGCTCTCGAACAGTTCGTAGCCCGAATACACCCCCCAGGACGGACCCATCGTCGCCGCCAGCACCGCCCGGATGGCGAACATACCCGGGCCGCCCTGCTGCAGGGTTTCGTGCAGGATGTCGGGAGTGTTGACGAAGAGGTTGGGGCGTGCGCAGTCGGCGTGCCCGGCGATCTCGTTGGCGAATTCGGTGAGCTCCCACTTGCTGGTCCGCCAGGTGAAGTACGAATAGGACTGGGTGAAGCCGAGTTTGGCCAATCCGTAGAGGCGGGCCGGCCGGGTGAATGACTCCGAGAGGAAGAGCACGTCCGGGTCGGTCGACTTGACCTCACTGATCAGCCAGGCCCAGAAGTCCGGGGGCTTGGTGTGCGGGTTGTCCACCCGGAAGATCTTGATTCCGTGGCTGATCCAGTGCCGGACCACCCGCAGCACCTCGGCGTAGAGACCTTTCGGGTCGTTGTCGAAGTTCAGCGGATAGATGTCCTGGTATTTCTTCGGTGGATTCTCCGCGTAGGCGATAGTGCCGTCCGGCAGCTCGGTGAACCAGTGCCGGTGCTCACGGGCCCAGGGATGATCCGGGGCGCACTGCAGCGCGAGGTCCAATGCAACCTCCATACCGAGGTTGTTCGCTGCAGCGACGAACGCGTCGAAGTCGGCGATGGTGCCCAGTTCCGGGTGCACGGCGTCATGACCGCCGGCGGCACTGCCGATCGCCCACGGAGAGCCGACATCACCCGGTTCGGATACGACGCTGTTGTTGCGGCCCTTGCGGTGCACTGTTCCGATCGGGTGGACGGGCGGCAGGTAGACGACGTCGAAACCCATTGCCGCGATCCGATCCAGCGCAGCGGTCGCGGTGGCGAAGCTCCCGTGCACCGGGTGCCCCGAGGCGTCGCGGCCACCGGTGGAGCGCGGGAAAAACTCGTACCACGCACCGCAGCGGGCCAGCGGCCTGTCGACCCATACTCCGTAGGAATGGCCGCGAGAGACCAGTTCGCGCAGCGGGTAACGGTCCAGCAGTTCTGTCACTTGGTGGGCCAGCGCCGGAGCCGCCCGGGTCAGTGGGTCGCCGGGCTCGCTCAGTTTCTGCGCGGCCGCCAGCAGTGGGGCACGCTCGCCACGCGGTACCCCGGCGGCGGCCCGTTCCAGCAGCAGGGCCCCGACGAGCAGGTCGTTGTCGAGATCTTCCTCGCCCTGGCCCGCCTCCAGTTTGGCTGTGACCGCGTTGCGCCAGGTGGTGATCGGGTCGCCCCAGCCGTCAACCCGGAACGTCCACAACCCCACCCGGTCGGGAGTGAACTGGCCGTGGAACACGTCGGGTGTGCGACCCGCCACCATCGGAAGCAGTTGTGGCTTGACCCGCGCAGGGGAGCGCGTCGTCTCAGTGGGCTTCTGATTGCCCGCCCGGAACTGAGCGTGACCCAATTGGGGGTAGCCCGGTCCGAGGTAGCGCACCACCAGGGTGGCGGCCACCGCCTCGTGACCCTCGCGCCACACCGTCGCGCAGACCGGCACGAGTTCGCCAACGACTGCTTTGGCCGGGTAGGCGCCACCGGAAACCACGGGCGCAACGTCGTCGACTTCGATACGACCTGGCACGCGTCTAACCGTAGTGGCCGAGTCCGTCCCGCGGGTGGGAAGTGCACCCCGCGGTCGGTCCAACCTCAGTAAGGTCTCAACGCGTGAAGGCTCTCCGCAGGTTTACCGTCCGCGCCCACCTCCCGGAGAGGCTGTCGGCGCTCGCCCAGTTGTCGACCAACCTGCGCTGGTCATGGGACCGCCCGACCCAGGACCTGTTCGAGAGCATCGATCCGCAGCAGTGGGCTCGCGCCGGACGTGACCCGGTGGGGGTGCTGGGCGCGATAAGCCCAGCACGACTGGACGAACTCGCGGCCGACGACGGGTTCCTGGAGCGGTTGGACCGCCTGGCGGCCGACTTGAAGGATTACCTCACGCAGCCGCGCTGGTATCAGCATCTGCAGGCGAGGGCCGCTGAAGATCCTGACGGAAACACAGTGTTGCCCAATGGAATCGGATACTTCTCGATGGAGTTCGGGGTGTCGGAGGTGCTGCCGATCTACTCCGGTGGTCTGGGTATCCTGGCCGGTGACCACCTCAAGGCGGCATCCGACCTGGGGCTGCCGTTGATCGGGGTGGGCCTGAACTACCGTGCCGGATACTTCCGTCAGTCGCTGACCGCCGATGGCTGGCAGCATGAGCACTACCCCTCGCTGGATCCGCTAGGTCTGCCGCTGCGACTGCTGGCCCATCCCGATGGCACGCCGGTGGTCATCGAACTCGCGATGCCGTATCGCCGCACCCTGCGGGCCAGGGTCTGGGTGGCCCAGGTCGGTCGAATCCCTTTGCTGCTCCTCGATTCCGACATCCCGGAGAATGACCATGACCTCCGCAACGTCACCGACCGGCTCTATGGCGGTGACCAGGAGCACCGGATCAAGCAGGAGTTGCTGGCCGGGATCGGCGGCGTCCGAGCCATCAGGGAATTCACCGCGATCGAGGGCTTGCCCAATCCGGATGTTTTCCACATGAACGAGGGCCACGCCGGCTTCCTGGGCCTGGAACGCATCCGTGAATACATCGAGGCCGACCGCCTCGACTTCGAAACCGCGCTGACCATCGTGCGCTCGAGCACTGTATTCACCACCCACACACCAGTGCCGGCGGGAATCGATCGCTTCCCGGTCGGACTCGTTGAGCATTATTTTCGCGACGACAGCGAGCACGGCCTGCTGCCGGGGGTGCCGTTGGAGCGAGTGCTTTCCTTCGGGGCGGAGGCTGACTCGGAGGGTGACGTCCAGAAGTTCAACATGGCGCATATGGGTCTGCGGCTGGCCCAGCGGGCCAACGGGGTGTCGCAGTTGCACGGTCAGGTCAGCCGTGCGATGTTCGACGAACTATGGCCGGGCTTCGAAGCCCGGGAGGTACCGATCGGCTCCATCACCAACGGCGTTCACGGACCAACCTGGGCGGCTCCCCAGTGGATGCAACTGGGCCGCGAGTTGTCCGGTTCGGACGAGGGTTTGCGTGAGCCGGAAACGTGGCAGAAGCTGCAACTCGTCGATACCGGCCACATCTGGTGGATTCGATCGCAACTGCGCGCCATCCTGGTCGACGACATTCGCAAGCGTCTGCGCCGGTCCTGGTTGGAACGGGGCGCGGTGGAGTCCGAAATCGGATGGACTGCAACGGCGTTCGATCCGAATATCCTGACCATCGGATTCGCGCGACGGGTTCCGACCTACAAGAGACTCACGTTGATGCTGCGCGACCCGGCCCGATTGGAAGCTCTGCTCCTCGATGAGAGTCGGCCCGTCCAGTTGGTCGTCGCCGGCAAGTCGCACCCCGCCGATGACGCCGGCAAGGCGCTCATCCAGCAGATCGTGCGTTTCGCCGACCGGCCGGAGGTGCGGCACCGTATCGCCTTCCTGCCCGACTACGACATGTCGATGGCCCAGTTGCTCTATTGGGGTTGCGACGTGTGGCTGAACAACCCGCTGCGCCCGCTGGAGGCCTGTGGCACCTCCGGCATGAAGAGCGCGCTCAACGGCGGCCTGAATCTGTCGATTCGGGACGGCTGGTGGGACGAATGGTTCGACGGTGAGAACGGCTGGGCCATCCCTACGGCCGACGGCGTGTTCGACGAGCAGCGCCGCGACGACCTGGAGGCTTCAGCGCTCTATGACCTCGTGGAGCAGTCGGTGGCGCCGAAGTTCTATGACCGCGACCACAGTGGCGTGCCGGTTCGCTGGGTCGAGATGGTCCGCCACACCCTGCAGTCACTGGGTCCGAAAGTGCTTGCCGTGCGGATGGTGCGGGACTACACCGAGCAGTACTACGCCCCCGCGGCGGCATCGGTGCGCAGGGTGCTGGAGCCGATCGACGGGCTGCCTTACGGCCAGGCCAGGGAACTGGCCGCCTACCGGCAGCGGGCACGGGAAGCGTGGCCGGAGATTGTCATCACCGATGTCGACAGCGCCGGGCTGCCGGACACCCCGCTGCTCGGTTCGGATCTGACGTTGACGGCGAAGGTCCGCCTGGGTGGTCTTCGACCCGAGGACGTCATTGTGCAAGCGGTACTCGGCTGGGTGGGTCCCGGGGACACACTGCAGAATCCGCGGTGCTACCCGATGTCCTACGCGGGACCGGGCGAGCACGGAACGGAGATCTTCACCACGACCACGCCGCTGTCGATGTCCGGGTCGGTGGGGTACACGGTGAGGGTGCTGCCGCATCATCCATTGCTGGCCGGCGACGCCGAACTTGGGCTTGTGCGGTTGGCATGAAGCACTGTCCGCCGACCCCGGTGTTCGTGCTTCGGTGACACCGTGGCGGGGACGCGCCGCCTGCGATCCAGACGCTTGGGTCGCGCAGTGGCGCAGGGTTGACGTCCGATCGCGGCGCTAAACCCGTGTTTCAGGAATGTGACCAAAGATCCCACCGGATTGTGATAAATCTCCCAGGCAAGCGTTGGTTTTGGTTCTGGCTTTGCCTGGGGGCGATGTGGATTCGCATATCGGGGGAGCTTCTGCATCGGAGGTCCGGTTATGAGCGCGCACGATTTTTCTGATCAGCAGTCTTCCGGACGGGCCGCGTACCCGCGAAGTGGCGCCCAACAGGTCGTGGCAAACCCGAGTTTCTACGTCGGCCGGGTTGGGGCCTTGGCGGTCGCACTCGGAGTTGGTGCCGGGATCATGGGCACGGCAGGGACGGCGGTAGCCGATACCGGGTCGGGGAGCGCTGCAGAGTCGGCCGGGTCGGAGTCGGCCCGGTCGGGGGATTCCGGGCCCTCGACGGGCCGGGTGCGAGCCGGCGGACGTAGGGGTGGGCCGCGCGGTGGAGCGGCTACTTCGCCCGCTGCGGCTGCGGTCGACGCTGCGGCGCGGCGCTCGACTGCGGGGAACACCGCGAGCCGGGTAGCGACACCGGGCCGCCGGTCCGCGGGTTTGCGGTCCGGCGTGATGGGCGCGCAAGGGCATACCCCGGCCGTTTCCGCGTTGGCGGGGGGCCTGCAGGCCGCGGTGCGGGCCGCGTTGGGCGGTGGTGCCGCCCCAGCGTCGGTCTCGGCGAAGGTGGCCGACGCCGTCTCGAACGTGCTGGGGGACGTCGTCTCGGCGGTGTTGAGCGAGGCCGGAATTCCGGGATTCAACGCGGCTCCCCAGATCGGGGCCGTGACACAGACGCCACCGGTGATGACGGCGGTGGCGCAGGTGCGCGATCTGCTGGCCGCGGCGGGCGGTCCGCTGGCCCTGCTGGGCGGTGGGGCCGGTGACCCCCTTCTCGGGCCGATGGCGTGGGCGTCGCTGGCGGCGGCGCGGCGGGAGGGCCTAGCCGGAGCGACACCGGAAGTCGCCCCGGCGGCGACTACGGGTGCCGCAGAGACTGCAGCTCCTGACGTCGGTGTTGCGCGGACAATCACAATCACCGAACTCTCGACTTACTCGGGCCAAGTGGGTACTACGATCACGATCACAGGGAGCAGCTTCGACGGCACTGCTCTCGCCGCGGTCAATACCGTTTATTTCGGTTGTAGTAATGGCTCGGCTACGTGCGCGGGCGGTGTAACAGCAAAACCTATCAGCGTTTCAAGAACCGAAATTAAGGTCCAAGTTCCGGTGGGTGCGACAACCGGTTTTGTTCAAGTTTCTGCCCCTACCACCGGAAAGACTTCGTACTCGAACTACAGCTCACAGCCCTTCACTGTGGAAGCGTCCGTTCCCGCGCCGACAATAGCCAAATTAAGTGCAAATTCGGGTGTGGTCGGTCAATCCGTGACCATCATCGGCGCTGACTTCACCCAAGACGCCACTGTGAAATTCGGTTGTGCCGCGAAAAGCTGCCCCGGAAGTGCGAAAGGTGCGGTCGTTACCTTTGTCAACCCCCAAGAGATCCAAGCCGAAATCCCCAAAGGCGCCGTGGGTGGGTACCTTCAGGTAGCCACTGCAAGCGGAACCGCTTACAGCCCGAATTCGTTCACGGTGAACACGCCGAGCATTACCTCTATTGACCCCACCGCAGGCACCGTGGGTTCGCCTGTCGCCATCAACGGATCCTTCTTCGCAGGTACAACGCTTGTGACTTTCGCCGGCGGCGCCGACGGCAAGGGTGTCTCCGTGGACCAGAGTGGCTTCGAGGTGATCAACGGCAGCGACAAAGTGTCACAAATCCTTGTCAGCGCCATTCCCACCGGCGCTCAAACCGGGACAATTCAGGTAACCACACCGAATGGCTTACTCACCAGCAAGACCTGGACCAACGTCGGCCAGCCGACGATCACCTCCATCGCTCCGACCACAGGCAAGATCGGCTCCCAGGTCACGATCACCGGCACCAAGTTCACCAATGCCAACGGAGATCCGGTCGTCGTTCAGAACGTGCAATTCACCTCGCTCGGCACGCCTGACTCGAAAGGGACAGCCCCAGAGATCCTCGTACCCGCAGAGTTCTTCGAGGTGGTTTCTGACACGCAAATCATTGCCACCGTCCCCGATAAGGCGACTACGGGCCCCGTCACAGTAACGACATCCGGAGGCATTGGGACGGGCGCCAAATACACGGTGGTCGTCGACAAGTACCCAGCCCTGCCAACTTGGGTGAACAGCAGTGGTACGGCTACTAGTATCGGAGTCCCCCTCACGGCTTTTAGAGGCTATATATCCACCTCGATCGCGGACACTCTCGCGAAGCCCCTACCGTCGTCGGGTCCGGCGGGTAGGTGCGTATCCGACGGCTGTCCAATCCCTGAGGGCGAGTCCACACCGTCGGTGGCCAACACGGTCGGCGAATACGGGTTCAATATCGTCTACGCGCTCATGGGGAAGCCCACGACCGACGCTAAGTTGCCGGACTGGTATCGGGCAGTCGCCAACCCCGTTGTGCAGCTCGCGACACAGCCCAACGTGCTCACCTTCATTTCGGAGACCGTCGCACAGGGAACGACACCCCTCGGTCTGACCCTCGGCAACGCCGTCGCGACCTTCGTACAGAAATCCTTCGGAAACGCGGACTTGGCGGCGAAGTTCGCTCCCTTCCTTGGAACCTTGAACCTGCCGAATCAGGTTTTACCTGCCCTTGATTTCCTTACCAACGTCTCCAAAGACGGGGTAAACGCGGCGCTGCTGAGCACGTTCAAACCCGCCCAAGCGCAGCAGGCGCTGATCAAATTCTTCAAAGACCCTGTCGTCCAAGGGGTTCTGAAAGACGCGACCACGAGTGCCGTCAAGGTATTGCTCGGCCTGCAAAGTCCCGACTGGGAGGGGGCGCCGCAGCCGCCCACCAACGCTGTCGCTGATTACCTCGGCCAACTGGGCGCCGTGAAACTGCTGGGTGACGGCAATCCCTATTCGTCAGCCCTGGGCGACACGATCAGCGGTACGATCACCCGGCTCTTCTCGAGTATCGGGGAAACTGTGGCTGTCGGCGCGGGGACGGCCCTCGTCACCTTCCTCAACTGGACGGCCCCCTCGGGCCAGCAGGACGTCCCGACCATCCTGGCCAACACGATGGTCAATGGCCTCTTCCAGGCATTGCAGACCCCTTGCACGGACTGCAAGCCGCTGCCGTTCCCCGATCAGCCGCCGCTGCTGCCCTCCCTTGCTCCGGCGGCCGGTGCTGCGGTGACCGGATTCGTTGGTTCATTGCTCTCCGACAGCAGCGTCCTCCAGGGCGTCGGCACGTTCGTCACCGACCTGGTTCCCGGTGTGCTGGGCAATCAAGGGGTCCAAGACGATATCGAGGCGCAGGTGTCTGACTCCGTTTCGCGTTTCCTGGGCGATGACCTTGGTGCTGTGGTTGGGCCGAAGGTCGGTGCAGCGGTGGTGGACCTGGTGACCGATACCACCGTCAGCACTGCTTTGACGACGTTCGTGAACACCGCGTTCGGGGACTTCCTCGGTTCATCTGGTGTTGTCTCAGCGCTGGCTGATGCGGCCGGCACGCTGGCCACCGCGCAACTGGACGGCACTATCAAGGACGTCCTGCCGAAGGTGGAGCAAGCGTTGAGGACCAACCCCGCCATTGATATCGGCGTGAATGCCGGCGTCACCGCGGCAATGGCGGGACTGTTGGGCGATATGCCGTTGTGGTCGGCGGTTGATGGTGTGGTGTCGTCGTTGGTGGGCGGGTTGTTGGCTGATGTCCAGGTGCAGTCGGTGTTGGCCGATACGGTGGCGCAGTTGGTGTCGGCGCAGTTGGAGAAGAAGAAGC
>JAGQTV010000076.1 GCA_020438845.1 Mycobacterium sp.
CGCTCTCAAGGTGGCGGCACGGGTTCGAATCCCGTTGGGGGTGCTCCAGAGAATCCCCTGCAACAGCAGGGGATTCTTGGGTTTCGGGCTGCTGTTCGGTTCGGCTGTCGAGCGGGAGAACCCGCGAAGGGCCTGGGCGGCAGGCATGGGCTCGAATCCCGTTGGGGGTGCCAATACCGAACCCGTCGTCTGGGGCCTCGAGCGGTTCTCTACCAAGGGATTCGCCGTCTCTGGGCCCGGCGAGTGTCCTGTTCTGCCACGACGAGCGGCCAGGTGAAGCAGCCCCGGCGCAGGGAATCGGCTGAGGGTCACGCGCCAGTAGCGCCCGTTCCGCGCTCGTTGGTTCGGTGGAAAACCCCTGGGACCACGACCGCCGCGGCGATGGCTCCCAGAAGTACTCCCCGGGCTGCGCCACCTCCGTCCCTGGCCATCAGAACGTCGACCCCGGCCAGGTCGGTGAGCGAGGCGAAACTGAGGGCCAGGCCGGCCGCCCCCAGGATGATGAGCACCAGGCGCAACCCCCATGGTCGATCCCTCTTCGCAGCCAGTGCAATGGCGAGCAGTGCAGCCCCGAAGACGGTCCCACTCGGCAGCACCATCAGATCGATGACAGTACCGATGGCGAGGACGAGCACGAGCACGAGCACGGCCGGCATAGTGCGGTGCCTTGGAACCACACCGCCGGTATCGCTCCTCATCGAAGCCGGACCGCGGTCAGCGGTGCGAAGGCCGCCGCCACCACGCAGCCAGCACGCAACCAGGGTCCCGAGCCCCAACACGACCACGGTAAACAGGCCATAGGGCAACCTCGACGGGTCACGGTCGAGATCGGCCAGCCGAAGTGCTCCGGCTCCGGCCAGGCTGACGGAGACCACCAGGACCACCGGACGGACCGCTGGTCCGCACAGGGATTGATCCGCGGGCGGGGTCGACGCGAAACGTCTTCGGAGCAACGCCAGAGCAATTCCAGCGAGTGCGAAAGGCACCAGATCAGGTACCTCCAGGCCGTGGTTGGGCACGACTGTGACGAGGATGGGCCCGGTCCAAGGTGCGGCGACCATGGCGACGCCGATGACGGCCGCGGCCAGGACGGTGATGGCCACGATCGTTGTCATCCGCGGTGGTGTCGGTTCAGCCATACGCACCCCCTCGAGACCCATCGTCACCCACCGCGCTCTCGACGGCCAGATCACCCACGGAATGGGCCACCTCGGCGATGTTGCGGAGCTGACCCCTTGAGAGGATTGGATCATGTCCACACGATCGCGGCGGTATCCGTCGGATTTGTAGGCATGCGCTGTCGATGGTCAGACGTCTGCTGCTGACGCCGCTGATCCTCGGGATACGGCAGTCACCCGATGCGCGGCTACGGCACCCACACCCGCCACCAGGAGTACCAGTCCCAGTGTTGTGATCCACGGGTTGGCGGCGCCGGTGAAGGCGAGCGCAGTGGGCGAGGCAGCCTCGGAAGGCGCGGTTCGAGCGTCGGCTTCCAGGACCACGGCGAGAGAGACCGAGCGTTCGTTGCCATCTGCGGTCGTCCCGTTGGCCTGGAGGGTGTGGCGGCCGAGCTCAACATCGGTTGGTACCGGTATCTGTCCGTCAAATGCCCCATCGTTCCCAACGGTCATCTGGCCGAGGTATCGGGGATCGGAGAAGAGCCACACATGGACCGGTGTGCCGGGCGCGAATCCGGTGCCCTGGATCCGGGCGAACCGCCCGGCCTCCAGCCGGATGGCGCCGTCGGCGGTCAACGGCAAGGGGTTTCCGTCTGCACCGGTGCCGGCGATCGTCATCGTGAAACCATCGCCGGATACCTCGAGTGCATCTCCGGCCGCGTTGGGGGTGACGGTCACCGCA
>JAGQTV010000077.1 GCA_020438845.1 Mycobacterium sp.
ACCATAATCGGATGTGCCCAACGGGCCGAATCCCTGGAACGGCTTGCTGGCCGTCCACCGGCTGAGGCCCGGGAGGCCTTGACGTCACTGAGTGGTGTGGGCGTGTGGACCGCCGCAGAAGTGGCCCAGCGGGCTCTAGGGGACTCCGATGCACTCTCGGTGGGTGACTACCACCTGTCGACCATGATCGGTTGGACGCTGCTCGGCCACCCGATCGACGACGTCCAGATGGTGGAACTGATGGAGCCGATGCGCCCGCACCGCTACCGGGTGGTGCGACTACTGGAAGTCAGCCGCCTTGCCTACCTGCCGCGGCGCGGCGCCCGACTCCCGGTCCAGCGCATCAGCGGGTTGTGAGGTGCGCGCTCTATTTCTCCAGTGCGGCATCTCGAACCGGCCGTTCGGCCAGTTCCTCCTTGCGGCCGAACAATGCCGGGTAAATCACGCCGGCTAAGGCGGCGCCGATCAGGGGGGCGACCCAGAACAGCCACAACTGACTCGGGGCGCCGGCGCCGTTGAAGAAGGCAACGCCCGAGGATCGGGCCGGGTTGACCGACGTGTTGGAAATCGGGATCGAGATCAGGTGGATCAGGGTGAGGGCAAGGCCGATGGTCAGACCGGCGAAGCCCTTGGGGGCCCTATCGTCGGTTGCTCCCAGGATCACCATGAGGAAGGCGAACGTCAGAAAAACCTCGGCGATGAACACCGCGCTCATCGAGTAGAAGAACGGGGAGTGGGTCGCATATCCGTTTGCGGCCATATTGCCCATCGGCGACCACAGCGGCCGCCCGTTGCCGATGATGACGATGAGCAGACCCGCGGCCAACCCGCCGACCACCTGGGACAGCCAGTAGGGCAGAAGCGCGGCCCATTCGACTCGCTTCGCGATCGCCGCGCCCAGTGTCACAGCCGGATTGAAGTGGCCACCGGAGATGTTGCCCAGCGCGTAGACGCCGGTCAGCACGGTCAATCCGAATGCGAGTGACACGCCGAGGAAGCCGATACCCACCGATTCGTCGCCGGCTGGGTCGGCGGCGAACACCGCTGCGCCGCAACCCCCGAATACCAGCCAAAAAGTGCCGAGGAACTCGGCTGCAAGTCGCCGCGACATCGTCGGTGCCTTCATCGGTTCGGTTTCCTTCCGTTTTCCCTTCCGAGTGTCAGATTGCCTGACCGACCAAAGGAATGGTGATGAATAGCCGGAAATCGGTGCTGAACGGAGACCTTGCATATACCGCAGGGGGTATGTAATCTGGCTTGAGTACATACCCCCACCGGTATGCGAGAGAAGGGACAGACATGCTCGCCGACGAACGCAATGTCGCTGAGATTCTGCACCGGCTGCGGCGCGCCCAGGGTCAGTTGGCCGGCGTGATCTCAATGGTCGAGCAGGACCGCGAGTGTAAGGACGTGGTCATCCAACTCGCCGCGGTATCGAAGGCTCTCGACCGGGCCGGCTTCAAGCTCGTGGCCTGTGGCATGCGGGAGTGTGCCGCCGGAGCGCAGGGGGACGGCGGGTCGGCCCTGACCGAGGCCGAACTCGAAAAGCTTTTCCTGACCCTTTCCTGACCAACAACCCGTCACCCAGACACCCGAGGAGAAAAAGCAATGTTGTTCAACCAGTACTACCTGGACTGCCTGTCGCACGCGTCGTACCTGATCGGCGACGAGACCACCGGACGCGCCGTCGTGGTCGATCCCCAGCGCGACGTCAGCGAGTACATCGCCGACGCCAAAGAGGCCGGTATGACCATCGAGTTGGTCATCGAGACCCACTTCCACGCCGACTTCCTGTCCGGCCACTTGGAACTGGCCGAAGCCACCGGTGCCAAGATCGTCTACTCCTCGATCGCCAAGCCGGAGTTCGACTTCATGGGAGTCGGGGACGGCGAGCGGTATTCGCTGGGGGACGTGCAGCTGGAATTCCGGCATACGCCCGGGCACACCCCGGAGTCGATGAGCATCGTGATCTTCGAGCACGCCGACGACGCTTCCCCCGACTCCTGGGCGCCCTATGGCGTGATGACCGGCGACACGCTGTTCATCGGCGACGTCGGCCGTCCTGACCTGCTCGGCTCGATCGGATTCACCCGCGAGGAACTGGCCGACAACCTCTACGACTCGCTGCACAACAAGCTCATGCCGCTTCCGGACACCACCCGGGTGTACCCGGCGCACGGTGCCGGCTCGGCCTGCGGCAAGAACCTGTCGACCGAACTGTGGTCGACCATGGGCGAACAGCGCAAGACCAACTACGCGTTGCGGGCGTCGACGAAGGAGAAGTTCATCGAACTCGTCACCGAGGGTCAGCCGCCCGCGCCCGGCTACTTCGTGTACAACGCGATCCTCAACCGCAAGGGCCGCGAGTTGCTCAACGAGTCCGAGATGCCCAAAGCCATGTCCTACGACGAGGTCCGCGCGGCGATGAAGGCCGGTGCCATCCTGGTCGACGGCCGCGAGCCGGAGGAGTTCGCCCAGGGGCACCTGAAGGCCGCCTACAACATCGGTCTGGACGGTCGCTACGCCGAATTCGCCGGCACGGTCGTCAAACCCGAGGACGACATCGTGCTGCTCACCGATCCCGAGCGCGAGCTGGAGGGCAAGAACCGGCTGGGCCGAATCGGATTCGACCGGGTGATCGGCTACCTCAAGGATCCCTACGCGGTGATGTTCGACAACCGGGGTGACGTCGAGATCGCCTCCCGGCTGACCCCCAGCGCGCTGGCCGAGCGTATCGCCGACGTTCCGGAACTGCAGTTGATCGACGTGCGTAATCCGGGCGAGGTCGCCGGCGGCGTGATCGGCGATGCGGTGAACATTCCGGTGGGCGAACTGCCGGATCGGCTGGACGAATTCGACCGGCGCAAGCCCACGGTGGTCTACTGCGCCGGCGGGTACCGGTCCTCAATGGCGGCAAGCTTGTTGCGCCACCACGGTTTCGACGACGTCAGCGACCTCCTGGGCGGCTACAACGCCTGGGAAGAGGTAACCCAGAACGCCTGACCGAACGATTCACGCGAGGAAGAAATATGGGCACCAGAGCGCAATATCAGGTTCTCGTTGTAGGCGGCGGTGCGGCCGGGATCACGGTGGCCGCCCGACTGCTGCGCAAGGGCTACACCGATATCGGAATCATCGAGCCGTCGGACAAGCACTACTACCACCCGCTGTGGACGTTGGTCGGCGGCGGGCATGCCAAGGCGTCGTCCACCGAACGCCCCGAGGCGTCGGTGATACCGAAGGGGGCGACCTGGATCCACAAGGCAGCCAGCGCTTTTGACCCGGCCAACAACACCGTTGAGTGCGCCGACGGCTCGGTGTACGGCTATGACGTCCTGGTTGTCTGCCCAGGCATCCACCTTGACTTCGACGCGACCGAGGGCCTCGTCGAGGCCCTCGGGAGGGGCGGTGTGTCGTCGAACTACCGATTCGACCTGGCGCCGAAGACGTGGGACATGATCCGTGGAATGCGCTCGGGTACAGCGGTATTCACGATGCCGACCGGGCCGGTCAAGTGCGCCGGCGCGGGCCAGAAGATCGCCTACCTGGCCTCGGACTACTGGCGCAAGCACCTCGCGCTCGAGGACATCGACGTTCATCTGATCGTGCCCGGGCCGCGGATCTTCGGCATTCCCGCCATCGCCGACGGCCTGGACAAGGTGATTGCGGATTACGGCATCAAGCTGCACACCGAATCGGAGCTCACAGCAGTAGACGCCGACGCCCGCAAGGTTTCGGTGTCTGCCGTGGGCCCCAGCGGCAAGGATTTCATGCTGTCCTACGACATGCTTCACGTCGTGCCGCGGCAGTCTGCGCCGGCCTGGATCAAATCCAGCCCGCTGTCGACCGGCGACGCCAGCGGCTTCGTGGAGGTCGACAAGAACACCATGCAGCACGTGCGCTACCCGAACGTGTTCAGCCTCGGCGACGTCGCCTCGTCACCCAACGCCAAGACGGGTGCGGCGGTGCGCAAACAGGCGCCCGTGGTGGTGGAGAACATCGACGCCCACCTCAAGGGCAGGCCACTGACGGCGTCGTACGACGGCTACTCGTCATGCCCGATCGTCACCTCGTCGCACGACATGCTGCTGGCCGAATTCGATTACGACATGAAACTCAAGCCGTCGATCCCGCTGCTGGATCCGGCCAAACCGCACCGGCCGTACTGGTATCTGAAGAAGTTCGGGCTGCCGTGGCTCTACTGGAACCTGATGCTGAAGGGCCTGGCTTAGGTGGGCCTTCTAGGCGTCGAGGTCTTGTTCGACCAGCCCGGCGATCTGGGCCAACACTGCCTCGTCGTCGGAGGTCACGACCACCTGCGCGCCCTTGCCGGCGCCCAGGGTCATGATCATCAGGGCCGAACCGGCATCGACCGGGTCGCCGCCCTCGACTGCCAGGGTCACCGGAACGCCGGAGTTGACCACGGCCTCCGAGATGACGGCGGCGGGACGGGCATGCAGCCCGACTGCTGATCCGACGGTGACGGTCTTGCTGGGCATTCGGTGCTCCTTCGGGTGTTCGTCGAACTCGACGTAATGGTGATTCTTACTCGATCTTTCACGCCGAAACGGCGGTTTGGGCGGTTGGGGTGCCACGGGGGGCGGTGAGTTGTTTGGCGGCGATGACCGCCAGGGCGCCAACGACCGTGCCGGCGGCCAATGCCACCAGGAACCACGCCAGCTTTCCGATGGCGAAGAACACGAAGATGCCACCGTGGGGTGCCTTCAGTGTCACGTCGAAGGCCATGATCAATGCGCCGGTGAGCGCGCCGCCGGCCATCATCGACGGGATCACCCGGAGCGGATCGGCGGCGGCGAACGGGATGGCCCCCTCGGAGATGAACGACGCACCCAGAAGCCAGGCGGCCCGGCCATTCTCCCGTTCGGGTTCGCTGAACAGCCCCGGGCGCAGCGTGGTGGCCAATGCCATGGCCAACGGTGGCACCATGCCCGCGGCCATGACGGCCGCCATGATCCGCAGGGAGGCCGGTTCGGCGATGTTCAGGCCCGCGGTGGCGAACGCATAGGCCGCCTTGTTCACCGGGCCGCCGAGGTCGAAGCACATCATCAAGCCCAAGATGATTCCGAGCAGGACCACCGACCCTCCGGAGAGCCCGTTGAGCCAGTGGGTCAGACCGGCGGTGACCGCCGCCAGCGGCCGGCCGAGCAAGAGGAACATCAACAGGCCGACGATCAGCGTGGCCAGCAAGGGGATCACCACCACCGGCATCAGGCCGCGGAACCACTGGGGCACCCTCCACCCGCTGATCCAGAGCGCGGCAAACCCGGCGATCAAGCCGCCGACGATTCCGCCGATGAATCCCGCCCCGACGTAGAGAGCCACGGCCCCGGCTGTGAAACCGGGAGCCAGGCCGGGGCGGTCGGCGATCGCAAAGGAGATGTAGCCGGCCAGCGCCGGCACCAGGAACCCGAATGCCAAGCCGCCCAACGTGAACAACACTGCACCCAGATACTGGGCCAGCCCGCCGCTCGGCAGGTTGGTCAGCGAATTGGTGGTGGTGATGATGTGGGCCAGCGAATCCGAGGCCCCTTCGGGCGTATTGGCGATGTCGTAGCCGGCCAGCAGGAAGCCCAGCGCGATCAGCAGACCGCCGGCCGCGACGAACGGGATCATGTAACTGACGCCGGTCAGCAGGATCTGGCGGATCCTGGTGCCCCAGCCCAGATTGCCCGACGGTGTTCCGGCAGCGGCGCTGGCGGCGGTGCCCTCGACCCGTGCGGCATTCGGATTATCCGCCGCGGCAACGGCTTCGGCGATCATCGTGTCGGGCTCATTGATGGCCCTTTTGACCCCGGAGGCGATCACCGGCTTGCCGGCGAAGCGCTGGCGGTCCTTGACCCCGACGTCGGTGGCGAAGATGACCGCGTCGGCCGCTGCGATGGTCGCTGCGTCCAGTGGTGTGCTGCCCGAGGAGCCCTGGGTCTCGACCGTCACTCGCACCCCGGAGCGTTCGGCGGCCAACTTCAGCGCGTCGGCCGCCATGTAAGTGTGCGCGATACCTGTTGGGCACGCGGTAACCGCGATGATCGATTTGGTCTGTGCGACAACGGGTTCAACCTTCGGGGTGGATGAGGCCCCGGCGGGACTGACCGCAGCGTCGACGAGTGCCACGACCTCGGCTGCGGTGGCCGCTGCGCGAAGCGAGGCCAGAAAGTCGGGCCGGACCAGGGAGCGGGCCAGGCTGGACAGCAGCTTCATGTGTTCCGAACCGGCACCCTCCGGGGCGGCGATCAGGAACACCAGATCGGCCGGTCCGTCCGGTGCGCCGAAGTCCACCGGTGGGCGTAGCCGGGCGAAGCCGATCGAGGGCTCCAGCACCGCCGCTGAACGGCAGTGCGGAATCGCGATCCCGCCGGGCAGGCCGGTCGCCGACTGGCCCTCCCTGGCCAGTGCCGCCTCCTTTAACGCCTCGGTGTCTGCAGCGCGGCCGGCATCGGTCAGCAGACCGGCAAGGCGTCCGATCACCGACTCCTTGTCGGTCCCGGCGTCCACGTCGAGCAGAACCAGATCGGGACTGACGATGTTGGTCATAACTCACCTTCGGGTAGGGCACCGACCACGGGGGTGACCGATACGTCGTTGAGATTCAGTTGATTCGGGGAAGGCAGTGCGGAACCGGGCAACGCGGTCGCGGCGCTGCCGTAGGCCACCGCCATTCGCAACCGGTCCGGGGCTGTGGCACCGGCAACGTCGGCGCGCACGTATCCGGCCAGCGCTGAGTCTCCGGCGCCGACAGTGCTGCGCGGCTCGATCGGCGGCGGGGTGGCTACCCACGCGCCGCTGCCGTCGACCAGAACCGCGCCGGCGGCGCCCAGCGTGGCCAGTACGGCACCCACACCGCGGTCGAGGAGACGCCGGGCGGCGACCACGACGGGTCCGGCGTCGCCGTCGCGCACTGCGACTTCGAGTGTGTCGGCGCTGACCCCGACCAGGCCCGCCAACTCCTCGGCATTGGGTTTGAGCAGGTCCGGCGCAGCGCGGTCAAGGCCCGCGGCCAGCGCGCCCAGCGGCCGATCGGAGGTGTCCACTGCAACGCGGCAGTCGTGAGGATGCAGCAGCGCGACCATCTCGGAGTACCAGCTGTCGGGCAGCCCCGGTGGCAGTGAACCGGAGAGCACCACCCAGTCGGCTGCTTGCCCGAGTTCGACGACCGCCTGCGTGAGGGCCTCCGCTTCGTTTGGCGACAGCACCGCGCCGGGTTCGTTGACTTTGGTGGTGGTGCCGTCGGGTTCGGTGATGGCGAGGTTGGTACGCACCGGGCTCGCTACCGGAACTGCGCGGAAACGAACTCCTTGTGCTCGCAGCCCGGCCAGGATCGGATCCTGCTCACCGGCCGGCAGCACCGCCACCGCTTCGAGACCGGCCAAGGTGAGGGCACGGGCGACGTTGACTCCCTTTCCGCCCGGCTCGTTCGATACCGAAGTCACTCGGACTACGCCGCCGCGCACCAACGGCCCGGGCAGAGTCGCCGTCCGGTCGATACTCGGATTGGGGGTGACGGTGACGATCATGAGATATCCCGAGCAACAGTCACTTCCAGTCCCTCCCTGGTAAAGCGAGTCCTGTCCACGTCGCTGATCTCGGAGTCGGTGACCAGAACGTCGACGCGGTCGAGAGGCGCGAAGCTGACGAAGTCCTCCCGCCCGATCTTGGAGGAATCGGCCAACACCACGACGAAGTTGGCGCACTCGACCATGGCCCGCTTGACGGCGGCCTCGTTCGGGTCGGGAGTGGACAGGCCGTGGCCGATGGTGATTCCGTTGGTTCCGAGGAAGGCGATGTCGACCCGCAGCGATGACAGGTCTCTGACGACCTGCGGGCCGACGCACGCCTGGGTTTCGCCGCGGACCCGGCCGCCGAGCACGTGCAACGCCACCGACGGCATGCCGGCCAGGCGTGCGGCGATGGGGACAGAGTTGGTCACGATCCGCAGTTCCCGGTCGGCAGGCAACAGTGCAGCCAACTGTGCTGTGGTGGTACCGGCGTCGAGTGCCGCGCTGGAACCGGAGCGCGGCAGATAGTCCGTGGCGGCCCGGGCGATCGCCCGCTTCTGCTCGGTTCGGGTGGCTTCACGCTGGTCGACGCTCGGTTCGGCCAGGAGCAGCGATCGGGCGGGGACGGCCCCGCCGTGCACCCTGCGCAGCGTGCCTGCCCGATCGAGGACAGCCAAATCGCGGCGAACCGTCTCCGTGGTCACGTCGTAGGTCTGCGCTAATTCCGCCACTGAGGCACGCCCTTGGGCGATCACCTGTGCGGCGATGGCCTGCTGGCGTTCCTCGGCGTACACGCTGCTCCGTAATGTTGGATTGTGCCCATTTATGTTGATCTATGTGGTTTTACCGCCATTCGTGTCGGAAAGTCAATGGTTTGCTGTAATCCAATTCATGACCGCCCCACAACCGACGATGCTGCACGGAGTCCCTGTGGTTCCAGGAGTCCGGTTCGCGCCCGTGATCAGGGCTAACCGGCTTCCTGCCAGCCACGAGCTTGACCCTGGTGGTGAACTCGCAGAAGTGGACCGGCCGGCCGAGGTGGCGCGGTTCAGCGCCGCCGCCGCCGCGGTGGCCCAGCGTTTTCGTGACCGTGCCGCATCAGCGACGGGTGCGGCCTCGGAGGTTCTCACCGCCACCGCGCAGCTGGCGACAGACCGGGCCTGGCTTGGGTCGGCAGAAAACGCCATCAAGGCCGGCAAGCCCGCCATCCGGGCGACCAATGACTCGGCCACTCAGTTCATCGAGATGTTCACCAAGATGGGCGGCCTGATGGCCGAACGGGTCACCGACCTGAAGGACATCCGCGACCGCGTCATCGCCGAACTCGCCGGTCTGCCCGAGCCGGGCGTCCCAGAGCCGGTCGAACCGTCGATCCTGTGCGCCGAGGACCTCGCTCCCGCCGACACCGCGGGCCTGGACCCGCACCGGGTGGTCGGTCTGGCCACCACCCTGGGAGGTCCCACCAGCCACACCGCGATCATCGCCCGCCAATTGGGCATCCCGTGCGTGGTCGCTGTCCATGGCCTCGACGAGGTCGCCTCCGGGACCATGATCCTGCTGGACGGAACCCGGGGCACGGTGACGGTCGATCCGGACCGGGCCGATGCCGCGGCTGCGGTTGCCGCCTCCGATGCCGCGGCCGCCTCGGCGGCGGCATGGACCGGCCCCGGCGCCACCTCCGACGGGCACCCGATTTCCATCCTGGCCAACGTGGCAGACGGGACGGCTGCCCGAGCCGCCCGTCAGGCGCCGGTCGAGGGGGTCGGGTTGTTCCGTACCGAGTTGTGCTTTCTCGGTCGAGACACCGAGCCGAGTATCGCCGAGCAGGCGCAGATCTACGGCGAGGTACTGGACGCGTTCGCGGGCCACAAGGTCGTCATTCGCACTCTCGACGCCGGATCGGACAAACCGCTGAAGTTCGTCACCAACCCGGAAGAGGCCAACCCCGCGCTGGGCGTGCGGGGATTCCGCATCATCGCCATCGACGAGCCCCTGGTCTCCCGCCAACTGGACGCCATCGCCGCCGCTGCCGCTGCCACCGGTAACGCACCCTGGGTGATGGCCCCGATGATCGCCACCGTCGAGGAGGCCAGACGATTCGCCGACCTGGCCCGCGAACGCGATCTGCACCCCGGCGTGATGATCGAGGTGCCTGCCGCCGCACTGCTAGCCGAGAAGATCCTCGAGCACGTCGAATTCCTGTCCATCGGAACCAACGACCTGGCGCAGTACACGATGGCCGCCGACCGGATGTCCGCGGACCTGGCGACTCTTACCGACCCGTGGCAGCCGGGTGTGCTGACTTTGGTGGCGAAGACCGCGAGGGCAGGGCAGAGGACCGGTAAGCCGGTCGGAGTATGCGGGGAGGCCGCCGCCGACCCCTTGCTGGCCTGCGTGCTGGCCGGCCTGGGGGTGACCTCATTGTCGGCGGCTGCCACAGCGGTGACGCCCGTTGGGGCCAAGCTTGCTTCGGTGACGCTGCAGCAGTGCCGCGACGCCGCCGACGCGGTGTTGGCCACCGTCGGACCGGCCGAGGCCCGTGAGGTGGCGCGATCGGTCCTGGGGTGAGTCAGGCGAGGACGCCCGCCGGCGTGGCGGGATAACTCAGTTCGAGTTCGCCGACGTTGGCCGCAGCCAACACCAGCGGCAGCGCGGCAACGGTGGGCTCGGCCAGACCGGCTGCCTCGGCCCGCAACGCGCGCACGAAGTCATCGCCGATCGGCAAGACGATCCCCATGCCGCCACTGGAACCCTCGGCTCCTTCCAGGCGGGCGCAGACGGCGATGGTGTGGGCCTCCAGCACCATCCGCGCCAGCGGAAATGCATCGGTGGGTGGCGGCACGATGTCGGCGATGAGGTCGGCGGCGAAACGCAGCCGCGGAATGCGGTTGTTGGTGTCGAGCATCTCCGAGTCGATGGCACCGCCGTTCTCCGACAGATACACCCGGACCGCATCGGCGTAGGTCCGCGACGCAATCAGCGTCTCATCGGACAGGTCGACGATTGCCACGTCGATCGTCTCCGATGCGCCCCGGGTGACCCGCAGCATCGCCGCCTCGAGATACAGGGAACTGATGATCTGGGTCTCCCGCAGTGCCCGCTGCACTGCGGCCTGGGCACCGCCCGGCCACAACAGCGCCGTCACCACCAGCCCGACCAGTGCGCCGATCAGGATGTCCTCAATCCGCACCAGCCCGACCTGCCAGCCGGTCGGGTGCATGAGGTTGAACACGATCAACACCATCATGGTGAACATCGCCTGACTAGCGGTGAACGACCCGACAGCCGACACGTAGGTGGACCCGAACGCGACCACCGGCAGCAGTGCCCACAGCACCGGCTGGTCAACCCCCAACAGGATCATGACCAGTGCACCGACGGCGATCCCGATAGCCGTGCCGGTAAGTGCCCGCACGGCGGTGGTTCCGGTGCTGAGCACGCTGCTGCGCATCACCGACAGCGCACCCAGCACAATCCACGGGCCGTTCTGCACGGGGAGCAGTTCGGTGACCAAGACGGCCAGCGCCAGGGCGAACCCGGTGCGCAGGCTGTTGAGCACGGTGATGGACCGGGTGCTCATATAACCGCCGAGCGAAGCGACTGCTGCCCGCTTGCTGTGCACCCGGTCAGTGATCATGGTTTCGGGCAGCTGCCGGCCCAGGAGCCGCGCCCACATCGGCCGGCTGTCCGCGGCCGCTGCGGACGCGATGATGCGGCCAGTCAGTCCGATCGTGGCACTCATGGCGCGCCGGGTCAGCAGTGCGCGGCCCATGTCGACGGCGATGTCGTCGTCGGGTTCGGTCAGGATGGCGGCGATGTTCTGGTCGTAGTGCTGCAGCGCCGTCGCCCGATACTCGTCAACCGCCGTCGCCAGCCCGGCCCCGGCGACCGCGTCGTCGGTGTGGTTGAGCACGTCGGCGCTGCGCCGCAGAACCTGCACGCAGGCGGGGGCCACCGGCCCGAGCAGTTCGCGGGTATCCGGGCCGACCCGGTCGGAGAGCCACTGCAGGTTGGACACCACCCGGATCAATGCCCGGCTGCCAGCGGTCAGGGCGACGGGCCGGAAGGGGCTCTTGCGAAAGCCGGCCCGCAGGCAGTCCATCGCCGCGGTCAATTCGGCCCCAAGCGTGTCCGGGTCGCCGTTTCCGTCCAGCAGGTCGGCCAGGACTGTGCACACGCGTCCGGCATGGTTGCGCAGTTCCTTGTTGTAGCGCGGGGGAAACAGGAACAGCGCCGCGGGAACGCAGACGGTCAGGGCCAGCACCCAGCCGAGCAGTCGGTCGCTCACCGGACCGGTCGGGACGATGCAGATCGGCAGCACGAACGTCATCAGGGTCGCCCGTTGACTGGCAGCGATGATCTCGCTGAGCAGGCCGAGGATGCTGACCAGTGCTCCCACCACGAAACACAGCGGCACCGCCACCCAGACATGCGGTGCCGCCACCGTGCCCAGGGTGATCAGGATCGCGCCGTTGACCGCCAGTCCGAGGTAACCGAGCGCCCGGTTGCCGGTCGTGCCGGGGAAATTCGCCACGATCAGCAGGGCGATGGAGCCGACCAGGGTGAAAACCGGGGTCTGGGTCGGACCGGCGATGGCGAAGCTCAACGCGGCGGCCACCGGGATGACGATCGCGGCCCGCAGCGCCCGGCGGGCGGCGTCGTTCTCGGGGTCGCGGGTACGAATCCGGTCGGCCGTCCGGGTGACGAAGCCGGGCAGGGTCACCATGCAGGTGGCCCCGGGGCGGGCGTCATTGCGGCGGGACGCTGGCGAACCGACCCGACTCCAGCAAGTCGAGGATCTGGGCGCTGATCCATTCATAGACCTGCGGATTACGCGGCAGCGTCGTCTGCTCGTAACCCAGGAGTGTGAAGACCGCCCATTGTGCGAACACCTCGGCTTGCCGGGGCTCGCCGACGATCTCCATGGCGTAGTCGTAGCAGACCGAGAACCGTTGCTGGTCGACTTCGCACTGCACCGCGTGCACTTCGGGATCGATCGAACTCCACGCGCGGATCGCTGCCTCCGCGTTGTGGGGGAGGGACAGTACTTCCTGGATGATCATCGGCATCCGCTTACGCGGATCGGACTCTGCACGGAAGACCGCGGCAAGGCGCAGAGTGCGATCCTGCATCCAGTACTGGACCAGGTCACGGGTGTAGGCCGACCAGTTGGGGAAGTAGTGGTAGAAGGACCCGGTCGTCACTCCCAGCCGGCTGCAGACCTCGGCGAGTTTGAGTCCACCGAATCCCTGGTCGGAGAGGATGTCCAGCCCGGCCTCGAAGTACGACCCGCGGGTAGCGACGGTTGCCATGGCTTCAGACCTTATGCCTCGTACCGCACGCCCCGCCATCGGCAGCCGGACAGGCCCCCGACCGGGTCGAATAGCCTGTCTAACTTTCGATAGGATGGGGCACTGGCAGTCTCGATTTTGGAGGTCTTGATGAGCAGCTTGCGCAGCCACGACGACACGTGGGACATCGCCACCAGCGTGGGGGCCACGGCGGTGATGGTGGCGGCTGCCCGAGCCCGCGAAACCGAGAGTGCCGAACCGTTGATCAGCGACCCCTATGCGCGCATCCTGGTGGCCGGCGCGGGGGGTGGTGTGTGGGAGGCCTTCCTCGACGGGTCGATGGCCGAGAAGGTCGCCGCGGCCGACCCCGAGGCTGCCGCGCTCTTCGCAAACATGCTCAGCTACCAGGCGGTGCGAACCCTCTTCTTCGACACCTTCTTCACCAATGCGGCAGCGGCCGGAATCCGCCAGGTGGTGATTCTGGCCTCCGGACTGGATGCCCGCGCCTACCGTCTGACCTGGCCCGAGGGCACCGTCGTCTACGAGATCGACCAGCCCAAGGTGCTCGAGTACAAGGCCGAGATCCTCTCGGATAACGGCGTCGAACCGACCGCGGACCGTCATCCCGTTCCGATCGACCTCCGGCAGGACTGGCCGGCGGCCTTGAAGGGTGCCGGTTTCGACCCGGGCAAGCCGACCGCGTGGCTGGCCGAAGGCCTGCTGATGTACCTGCCGGCGGAGGCCCAGGATCGGCTGTTCGACCAGATCACCGAACTCAGTGCCCCGGGGAGTCGACTTTCCGCGGAGGCGGTGCGGCACCACGACGAACAGCGCCGGGCCCAGATGCGGGAACGCTGGGAGAAGATGTCCGACGACCTGGGCATTGAACGCACCGTCGACATTCAGGAGTTGACCTACAACGACGTCCATCGCGCCGACGTCGCAGAGTGGCTCAACGCCCACGGCTGGACCGCGACGGCAACCGCCTCGACCGACGCGATGAAGCGGCTTGACCGATGGGTCGAGGTGCCGAGCCAGGAGGATCAGGACAGCTTCTCCTGGTTCGTGGTCGCCGACCGCACGTAAGTAGGATCACCGTCACACCAGGCCGTTATTACGGGCCGGCATCCCGGCCGTCATCCCGAGAGGACCCTCATGCCCGGAGTTCAGGATCGTGTCATCGTCGTCACCGGTGCCGGCGGCGGACTGGGGCGCGAATACGCCCTGACTTTGGCTGGTGAAGGCGCCAGCGTCGTGGTCAACGATCTCGGCGGCTCCCGCGACGGCAGCGGCGCCGGCCACTCGATGGCCGACCAGGTGGTCGCCGAGATCAAGGCTGCCGGCGGCCGGGCCGTGGCGAACTACGACAGTGTGGCCGACCCCGACGGTGCGGCCAACATCGTCAAGACCGCGCTCGACGAGTTCGGCGCCATCCACGGCGTGGTGAGCAACGCGGGCATCCTGCGCGACGGCACGTTCCACAAGATGACCTTCGACAACTTCGATTCGGTCATTCAGGTACACCTCTACGGTGGGTACAACGTCATCCGCGCTGCCTGGCCGCATTTCCGGGAGCAGAGCTACGGCCGCATCGTGGTCGCGACCTCCACCAGCGGGCTCTTCGGCAACTTCGGCCAGGCCAACTACAGCGCTGCCAAGCTGGGGCTGGTCGGCCTGATCAACACGCTGGCCCAGGAAGGCGCCAAGTACAACATCAAAGCCAACGCCATGGCTCCCATCGCCGCCACTCGGATGACCGAGGACATCCTGCCGCCCGAGGTGTTCAAGAAGCTGACCCCGGAGTATGTCGCCCCGGTGGTCGCCTATCTGTGCACCGAGGAGGTGCCCGATACGGCGTCGGTCTTCATCGCCGGCGGCGGCAAGGTGCAGCGGGTGGCACTGTTCCAGAACAAGGGCGTCACCTTCGAGCAGGTGCCGACCGTCGACGATGTCGCCGCGCACTGGTCGGAGATCGACGACCTGTCGGCGGCCGAACTGGCCGCGTTCAAGCTCTGAGCGCGGCGTGATACCGAACGCGCCGGCTACCGTCCAGATCCCGGCGCAGAGCGGTGCTGTCGTCAGGCTCTCGCCCGGCGACCGACTTCGGATAGTCGACGTCCAAGGCGCTCAGGTCGCCGACTTGTTCGCCGTGCTGGCCGGTGATCTGACCGAGTGGCTGAGCGTCGCAGTCACCCGGGGAGCGAACTGGCGGCTGTTCCCTGCAGTGGGCGGAGTCTTTTTCAGCACCGCCTACCGGCCATTGCTGACGTTCGAGAAGGACGAATCGCCCGGTGCGCACGATATGCAGTTCGCGCCCTGCAGTGCCGAGATGTACGCCGCACTGGGTCATCGGGGTTACCACCCGAGTTGTAGCGACAATTTCCGCGCGGCCGCTGAGCAGGTGGGCTGGAATCCGCTGCACGTCCCCGATCCGGTGAATATCTTCCAGCGGACAGCTATCGACGCCGACGGTCGGATTGCGGCGTTGTCCGCTCTGACTCGGCCCGGCGACTCGGTGACTCTGCGCGCGGAGGCCCCCCTCTACACGATCGTGACGGCGTGCTCGATGGACCTCGAACCGATCAATGGTGGCCGTTGTACGCCGCTGCGGCTCGAGCTCTCGTCCTAGCGCCGTGATCGACGCATTCGTAGCCGGACTGTTCGTCGGGCTGTTCGTCGCGGTCTTCGTCGGGGCTGCCGCAATGGTGGTGGTGGAAACCGCCATTCAGCAGGGTCTGTCCGTCGCTTTGGCGGGTGGCGGGGGGATCGCGACGGGCGATGCCCTGTGGGCGGCCCTCGCAGCAGGGGCAGGCGCGGCGATCAGCCGACTCTTCGAGCCCTGGGCCGCTGTACTGCAGTGGACGGCCGCCGGGGTGTTGGCCGCGATCCTGGCGCTGGCCCTACGGGAGCTTTTTCGTAGCGGGCCTCTCGCAGACCCCGTCGACCTGCCGGGATCGCCGCTGCGGGCATACGCCGACTTCCTGGCGCATACTTTGCGTCACCCGACGACGGTTGTCTTCTTCATCAGCCTCATCGTCGGCGCGGGTCCGGATTACGGTGCCGGCGAGGCCGTGGCATTTGTAGTCGGAGTGTTCCTGGCGTCGCTGTCCTGGCAGGTTCTCCTGGCGGTAGCGGGCGCACGGCGCCGGCGGGCCTTCTCCAGTCGAGTGCGGCGCGGCGTGCTGGCGGTCGACTGTGCCTTGTTGGCTCTCTTCATCGTCTACATCGCGCTGGGGCTCTACCGATACTGATGCGCCGTCGCGAGTAGCTTGGGGAGTCGTGAGCACCGGCGGGCTGATCCTGGTCGCATTGGCCATCGCGGTCGGCTTGGTCGGCATCTTGGTGCCGTTGCTCCCCGGCACGCTGCTGGTCTGCGCCGCTATCGCGGTGTGGGCCGTCGTCGTACGGACGACTGCGTCCTGGGTGGTGCTGGGTGTGGTCACCGCGGTGCTCGGCGCGGGAGTCCTGGTGAAGTATCTGTGGCCGGTGCGCAGGATGCGCGCGGCGGAGGTCAGCGGCCGGAGCATGGCCGCCGGGGCCGTACTCGGCATCATTGGGTTCTTTGTGATCCCGGTTGCGGGCCTGGTCCTGGGGTTCGTGCTGGGGGTGTATCTCGCGGAACTGGCGCACCGCCGCGACCAGCGGAGAGCCTGGGCGTCGACCGTGTACGCGGTCAAGGGGGTGGCGCTGTCGGTCGGCGTCGAATTGGCCGCCGCACTGTTGGCCACCGGGGTATGGGTGGCCGGCGTCCTGCTGTAGAGCGCCCCTCGCGACGCTGCGATGTCGTCCGCGACAGAACGCCCCTCGCGACTGTGCGATGTCGTCCGCGACACGCCGGTTGGGGCGCCGAAATCCGCACAGTCGGCGCGGGTTACCCCAGCAACTGGGCGCGCAGGCGGGTGAGGTCGTCATCAGTGACCCCGGCCACCCGCAGGTAGCCCGCCAGGCCGCCGTGGGTCTCGTCGAGGACGCGCCGGGAGGCGGCCAGATACTCCTCGCGGACGCCTAGAACATCCTCGGTCAGCTGCGACTCGGCGAAGGAGACCATCTCGTCGGTGACGCCCTCCCGGCTGCGCGCCGAGCTCAGAATGTCTTCCCGCAACCGGCTCACGGCGGCGTTGCTGCGCAGGTAGTCCTCAAGGATCGGCTGGGGACCCACCCCTGCGGCTTCGAGAGCGATGGCAACGGCGAAGCCGGTTCGGTCCTTGCCTGCGAAGCAGTGCACCAGGACCGGACGGCCCCGGCCAAGCAGAGTGATGACCTGCCGTACCGCGCGTTGCGCGCCGATCTGGACCGGGAACCGCTCGTATTCGGCGGTCATCCATCGGATGGCGGCCTCGCCGGCGTCACCCTCGCCGGCTTCGGCCATCATCTTCTGCCAGCCGCCTTCATGCGGTGCCGCTTCGTCCTCGGCATGGGTGTGCGTGACTTCGGGGAACGGAAGCCGGTGAACAGCAACGCCGTTGGGAACGGCACCGGGGCCGCGGTGTTCCACCTCCCGCGGTGAACGCAGATCAGCGACGTCCCCGATGCCGAAGTCCGTCAGGGCCTCGCGGCCCACCGCATCGAGCTTGCTCAACTCACTCGACCGGAACAGCAGCCCCGGCCGCACGCCCGCCGTCTCAGCAACGTCGCGGAAGTTCCACGCGCCGGACAGCCGTTCGTGAGGCGAACTCACCCGGCGGTCACCGCCGCCGCCAAGGGCGTCTTCTCGCGGCCGAGTTCGATGCGCGCGATGGTCCGCAGGTGCACCTCGTCGGGCCCGTCGAAGATCCGCATCGCGCGTTGCCAGCCGTACATCCGGGCCAGCGGGAAGTCGTCGCTGACGCCGGCGCCGCCGTGCACCTGGATGGCGCGGTCGATGACGGTGCACGCCATCTGGGGCGCGACGGCTTTGATCTGGGAGACCAGCCCGAACGCCGCCCGGTTGCCGTGCTGGTCGATGGTCCAGGCGGCTTTTTCGCAGAGCAGCCGGGCCTGGTCGATCTCGTTGCGCGACAACGAGATCTGCTGCTGGACCATGCCCTGTTCGGCCAGCGGTCTGCCGAACGCGATCCGGGTGCGGGCCCGGTCGGCCATCAAGGCCAGGGCGCGCTCGGCAACCCCGATCGCGCGCATGCAGTGGTGGATACGGCCCGGGCCGAGCCTGGCCTGGGCGATCGCGAACCCCATGCCTTCCTCGGCGAGCAGGTTGGCGGCCGGCACGCGAACGTTGTCGTAGACGATCTCGGCGTGGCCGTGCTGGTCCTGCCAGCCGAAGACCGATGTCGACCGCAGGATGTTCACCCCGGGAGTGTCGACCGGGACCAGGATCATGGACTGCTGCTGGTGTTTTGCTGCGTCCGGGTTGGTCCGCCCCATCACGATCAAGACCTTGCACCGCGGATCGTTGGCACCCGAGGTCCACCACTTGCGGCCATTGATGACGTAGTCGTCGCCGTCCCGGGTGATCAGGGTCTCGATATTGCGGGCGTCGCTGGAGGCCACGGCCGGCTCGGTCATCGAGAAGGCGCTGCGGATCTCGCCGGCAAGCAGCGGTTCGAGCCACTGCTTCTTCTGCTCGGGGGTACCGAACATGTGCAGCACTTCCATGTTGCCGGTGTCCGGTGCCGCACAGTTGATGGCCTCCGGGGCGATCTCGGTGCTCCAGCCCGAGATCTCCGCCAAGGGCGCGTACTCAAGATTGGTCAGCCCGGACTCGGCCGGCAGAAACAGGTTCCACAGGCCCCGTCGTCTGGCGCTGGTCTTGAGTTCCTCCACGATGGGAGGGACGGTGAAGTCGCCCTGGCCGGCCGCTGCCCGGTACTCGTCGTACGCCTTCTCGGCCGGCAACACCTCGTCGACCATGAACTCGGTCAGGCGTTGGTGGTAGTCCGCGGCCTTGGCGGACATCGCGAAATCCATATTCGCCACCCTAGAACACGGCGCCGGTCACAGCGCGGATCAGCGTGCTGCACTGACATGCCGCCGGATAGATCTTTTGCTTCTCGACTACCGCGCTGGGTACGGGGCAGCTAGCTAGACTGGCTGAGCCCGCACGTCGTAGCGGGCGCCGGGACGGCCGATGAGGGGGCATGCGTGGCGCCCAGGACGAGGCAGATTGCGTTCGCGGCAGCTGCCACGTTGTTCGGATTCATCCTCTGGTTGATAGGCGGTTGGTCGCACGGTGAAGCCCTCGCCGTCGTCGACGATGCCCTGCTGGCCGCGTTCTCACTGACGGCGACGGTCTTCGCCGGGCTCGCGGCCCGATCGGCGCACGGCAGGATACGAGTGGCCTGGACGGCGCTGGCGATCGGCTTGGCCGGTTGGGTCGTCGGGGAAATCATCTGGACCTACTACGAGGCCGTGGCCCACCAGGACCCGTTCCCCTCCCTAGCAGATGCGGGATTCCTGCTGTTTCCCGTCGGCGCGTGTGCGGCCCTGCTCCTGTTCCCCGATGATTACAGCAACCTGTCGCTGGGCCGGGTTCTGCTCGACGGCCTGATCGTGGCCGGGTCGCTGTTCCTTATCAGCTGGGTGACGGTGCTGGGCCGGGTGCACGAGACAGATACCTACAACAATCTCGACTTCGTCGTCTCGCTGGCGTATCCGGTGTCAGACGTCGTGGTCCTGACCGTGGCCGCGATGGTGTTGGTTAGGGCCAAAACCTCTCAACGCATGATTCTGACTTTGCTGACCGTCGGGATCGCGTGTATCGCAGTGGCGGACAGTGCCTTCGTCTACCTGGGGTCCTCAGAGAACTATTCCAGCGGCGACACGGTCGACATCGGCTGGGCGGCAGGGTTTCTGCTGATTACGGTTGCGGGCGCGGCGGGTCGGGTCAGTGGGCCTGCCGAAGAGGAGCCGGACGAGCTGCCCGGCTGGGCATCGATCTGGTTGCCGTATGCGCCCCTTCTGCTGGCCGCCTTGGTGACGGCCGCCGAACCACCTGGCGCCTTGAAGTCGGGACCGGTGCTGCTTGTTGCCCTTCTCCTGGTCGCTGGGGTCATGGTTCGTCAGTTCCTAGCCGTGAACGAGAACCGGAAGCTGCTGGTGAAGCTGGCGGATCAGGCTCGCCGAGATCCGCTCACCGGGTTGGCCAACCGCACCTTGCTCTACGAGCGATTCGAGCATGCGATGCGGCTGCGCGAGCGCGACCAGATTTCCGTCGGCGTCATGTCGCTGGATCTCAATGATTTCAAGCTTGTCAACGACACCTTCGGGCATCACGCCGGCGATGAGCTCCTCCACCTCGTCGCCGGCAGGCTCGCCAGTTGCGTTCGCGCCACCGACACCGTCGCACGGCTGGGTGGCGACGAGTTCGTGATCCTCGTCGAGGGCAACGCCGACGCGGTGCATGTCGTCGCCAACCGAGTGGCGGCCGCTTTCGACGACCCGTTCCTGGTCGACGGCCGTGAACTGGTGATTCTCCCCAGCATCGGACTCGCCACCGCGGATCCGGACGAGCCGGACCTGTCGGTCGACGAACTGCTCCGACGATCCGACGTGGCGATGTACGCCGCAAAGAGATCTCGGAGTCGCGGGGTGCAGATCTTCACCCCGCGGCTGCAATCGCTGCGAATAGACAACGAGGAGCCCCGCCGGGCGCTGGCGCGATCGCCGATCGTCACGGGAGCCAACCAGCTCGAACTCCTCGGCGAACTCCGGCGGGCCATCTCCCGGTCCGAGCTGTGCCTGGTATACCAGCCGCAGATCGACCTGCGCACGTCGCAGATCGTCGCCACTGAGGCGTTGGTGCGTTGGGATCACCCCCGGCGCGGCCCGTTGGGCGCAGAGGAGTTTCTGCCCCTGGTTCGGCGATACGGCCTGATGGGGCCCCTCAACGACTTCGTGGTTAACCGGGCGCTCGACGACGCTCAGCGTTGGCAAGAAGCATCGGTGGCCCTACCGGTCGGGGTCAACCTCTTCGCACCGCCGCTGGCGAACCTCGAGCTTCCCGGGGTAATCGCGGAGGGGCTGGCGGATCGGGGCCTGGGAGCGGGGATTCTGACTGTCGAGATCACCGAGCACCTGCTTCTGGACAATCTGGAACCCATGCGAACCGTTCTCGATCAGCTACGCCAGGACGGCGTGCGGATCGCACTGGACGACTTCGGTAGCGGCTACTCGGCTCTGTCCCAATTGTGTGACCTGCCCGTCGACCAGCTGAAACTGGACCGCGATTTCATCGCCCCGATCGTCACCGATGAGCGCACCGCAGACGTCGTGCACGCCGTGGTCGACTTCGCCCATGCCTTGGGTCTGAGCATCGTCGCTGAAGGAGTCGAGGACGCCGAAACCGAGGCGCAGTTGCGCGCGTACGGGTGCGACTTGGCGCAGGGTTATTTCTACAGCGAGCCGTTGACCTGCCAGGAGTTGCTCGACCAGTTGAAGACGCCGACTTCGACGGGATCGAGTTGACAGCCCGGCTTTGATGGGAGCGCCGATCGGGTCGGCGCGCGACACGCCGACCCGGTCAGTGCGGACGTCAGGCCAACAGTTCGTTCGGTGTGACGGGCAGGTCGGTGATCACGCCGTCGCCGCCGACGATCACCTCGTCGGTCAGCGTCGATCCGGATCGGATTGTGGCCAGGTCCTCATGCTGGACCCAGGCGTTGTAGCCCGCTGTGACCAGGCTTTCCGGTGAGCCGACGGCGTCGTTACTGATGTCCCAGAACATCATCCCGCGCAGTCCGAGCGCCTGCGCCCAATCTGCCTTCTGCGCAATCGAGGTGGGCGTCTCGAACGAGCTGTACAAGCCCAGGGACTTGTTGTACAGGTAGGCCGCCTGGGCGTTGTCGTCCCAGTACAGCTCCCAACCACTGTTCGGATCCTGCAGTTGAGCCAGCAGGTCCTTGTAGTCGTAGACGCCGGCTTCGAAGCTGCCGGGCGCCTTCCCACTGGCGGTCTCCAGATACCCGCCGTCCCCGCCGTCAGCAACTCCGCTCCAGGCTCGGGTGTACAGCGGAGCGCCCAGCACGATCTTGCTGGGATCCACACCGGAGGCTAGGTAGAGATCGACCGCAGTCTTGATGTCGTAGCCGTTGGGGTCACCGGTGAACGCCGATTGGTGCCCCGTGGTGTTCTCCCAGGTGCCGTGGAAGTCGTACGACATCAGGTTGAAGTAGTCGACGCTGGGTGCCAGCCCCGCGAGGTTGAAATTGGCGATCTTGTCGTATCCGGCAGGCGAAGCGACCGTGAGCTCGTACGTCCGGCCGGTTTGCTGTTCAAGATCGTCCAGTTTGGACCGAACCTCTTGGAGGAGGAGCGCGTAGTTCGCGCCATCGTTGGGACTGGCCGAATTGCCGTCCAACCCGCCTCCGCCGGGGTACTCCCAGTCGAAGTCGACGCCGTCGAACATCTGATAGGTGGTGAGGAAGTTGACGATCGAGTTGGCCATCGTCTCCCGGCCCTGGGCGGTCGAAGCGACGGTGCTGAAGTTGGACGACAGCGTCCAGCCGCCAATCGCGATGTTGACCTTCAGGTCCGGGTACTTCTGCTTGAGTTCGGCGATTTGGTTGAAGTTGCCCCACACCGTTTGCTGCGAACGCGGGTCACTCGGCGGGTAGTACCACTGGTCGGCCTCGCCGGACACGGATTCCGCAGCGGTGAACCGCTTTTCGACTGCCGCGTAGGTGTCGTAGATCGCGACCTCCCCGGAGGGCTTCAGATCCAGGAAGGAGTAGATCAGACGGTTGATCTGATCACCCGGGATATCAGCGGGCTGGAAGTCCCGGCCGTAGATTCCCCACTCCGGGAAGTAGGCAGCCAGCACCGGTTCCTGTGCCGCCACCACGGCGTCGTCGTTGGTGATGACCCCGGTGGCGGTTGCGGTGCCCAGGGTGGCGCCTGAGGGGCTGGTCAGGGTGACGGTGAGGGTTTCGCTGGGCTCGACGGTGGTGTCACCGATGACCCCGACGTTGACCGTCTGGGAGGTGACTCCGGGGGCGAAGGTCAGGGTGCCGGAGGTGGCGGTGTAGTCGCTCCCGGCGGTCGCGGTGCCGTCGGTGCTGGCATACCCGACGGTGACCGTGGAGGTCGCCGCCTTCGACAGCGACACCGTGAACGCCATGTTCGAGGTACCCGAATCACCTTCGGCCACGCTGGTATTGGCGATCGACACCGACGGCAGGCTGACGGCGACGTCGTCGTTGGTGATGGTGCCGGTGGCGGTCGCGGTGCCCAGGGTGGCCCCCGAGGGGCTGGTCAGGGTCACCGTCAGGGTCTCGTTGGGTTCGACGGTGGTGTCCCCGATGACCCCGACGTTGACTGTCTGGGAGGTGACTCCGGGGGCGAAGGTCAGGGTGCCGGAGGTGGCGGTGTAGTCCTGGCCGGCGGTCGCGGTGCCGTTGGCGGTGGCATACCCGACGCTCACCGGATCGGTGGAGGCCTTCGACAGCGCCACGGTGAACCCGAGTGTCGAGGTGCCCGAATTACCCTCGGCCACAGTGGCATTGGCGATCGACACCGACG
>JAGQTV010000078.1 GCA_020438845.1 Mycobacterium sp.
GTTGGCGGTGGCATACCCGACGCTCACCGGATCGGTGGAGGCCTTCGACAGCGCCACGGTGAACCCGAGTGTCGAGGTGCCCGAATTACCCTCGGCCACAGTGGCATTGGCGATCGACACCGACGGCAGGCTGGCGGCCACATCGTCGTTGGTGATCGTGCCGGTCGCCGTGGCGGTGCCCAACTTGGCCCCCGACGGGCTCGACAGGGTCACCGTGAACGTCTCGGTCGGCTCGACAGCGGTGTCACCGATCACCGAGACGTTCACCTTCTGCGAGGTCACCCCCGGCGCGAAGGTCAACGTGCCCGACGTCGCCGTGTAATCCGAACCCGCCGTCGCCGTCCCATTAGCCGTGGCATACCCCACCGTCACCGGCGAGCTTGCAGCCTGCGACAACGACACCGTGAACCCGAGTGTCGAGGTACCCGAATTGCCCTCAGCCACAGTGGCGTTCGCAATCGACACGGTGGGAGTGCTTTGCGCGGCGGTGATCAGGTTCTGCCACTTGGATACGGTGCCGGAGTCCTTGGCGATGATGTTGGTCATCGACAGGGCGCTGATCGGCACCCCTTGCAGCGTGTAGGTGTGGTTATTGCCGACGACCGAGATTGTGGTGGAACCGGCAGCCTCGGTGACGTCGAACGCACTGGGGGCCATCCAGCCGAAGTCCAGCTTGTCGGTGGCCGGATTGAAGTTCAGAACCGGGTTGCTGCCCCAGGCCCAGGTGATTTTCGTTGTCGTTCCGGTGGTGGCGGCCGCGGTGAGCGACGCGGATTGTCCGAGGCCGGCCAGCCCGCCGCCCAGCACAGTTCGGACTTGCTGAACGAAACGCCGGGCCGCTGCGAGCATGATCGAGGCGACCGGCGACTCGACCGGAATCCCCGAACCCCCGCCCGACAGCGACGACAGGATCGTGCGGACGAGATCTTTCACTGCGCTTAGGGGGGCCGCCTTCAACGCCGGGGCGGCGGGGGCTGAGGTGGCCGTGGTGCCGGTAGTCGTGCTGGGAACCTGGGTTGCGGCGGGTTGAGTCGACGTCCCTTGCTGAACGGCGACCGCGGTAACCGCACGGGCTGGGGTGCTGACAGCGGTGGCGGTGAGGGCCGGGACGGTGCTGGGGGAGGAGGATGAACCTGATAGCGGGGATGAGTTCCGGGTCGGGTTGGTCGCCCTGGATGCGGTTCGGTTTCGGGTGGCAGGCGAGAGCGGTGAGGAGCCGGTCGCGGAGGCCGCAGCGGAAGCCACTCGGGGGGCGTTGATGCCCTGGGTTGCCGTTGGGTTCGCCTGCCGAGATCGGTCTCGGCCGGTCGTGCGACGTCCGGCCGCCCCGGACTTCGTGGCCTGGCTGGCGCCGGTAGATGCTTCCTGCGCGGAGGCGGCGCCGGTGTCGGCCGTGGCGATCCCAAAGCCTGCCGACATGGCTCCGATGCCCAGGGCGGTGGCTAGTGCGCCGACCCGGCCGATGAAACGTGAGGGATTTGCTGCCACGTGGTGCGGCCGGTTCTGTGGCGCAGTTGATGTTTCGCGACGGCTATGCGGACTCATGACGTATTCCCTTCCCTAAGTGTGATGAGTGTTACATATTTCGCCGCGTGGCAAAAATTTCACGTTTGCTGGCGGGCGGGCGCCCCAGGAACACACTGCTTTGCAAGAACGGGCCAAAAAGTACCCGTGCATAAGGTAAGAACTTCCCCTTGGATTTCCCAGAGAGGGCCTCGCAGAGGGCACCGAAGGGGGCCCCGGAGAGGGTATGTGAACGCTGTTCGTGACTTGGGGAAATGCCGGGCACAGCAGTTAGGGTGTCTCGAGCATCGGGGAACGCCCCGGTCGATCCGTCGGGTGCAAACCCGTTTGATCCCAGAAAGCCAGACGCACAGGTCATGACAGTAAGCAACACGACGGCGAGCAACACGACGGCCGGCGCCACCGTGGGGGTGGTCGCCGAGTCGGGTCCTGATGAGCGCCGGGTGGCGTTGGTACCCAAGGCCGTGGCGGCGCTGGTCAACAGCGGCGTCGCGGTGGTGGTCGAGTCCGGCGCGGGCGAGCGTGCCCTGTTGCCCGACGAACTCTACGCGGCCGCCGGCGCCACGATCGGCAACGGCTGGGGAGCCGACGTCATCGTGAAGGTGGCTCCTCCGACCACCACCGAGGTGGCCCGGCTACGGCCGGGCCAGGCGCTGATCGGCTTCTTGCATCCCCGCAACTCGGACAACCAGATCGACGCACTCAAGGCGGCCGGAGTGCAGGCCTTCGCGGTCGAGGCCATCCCGCGGATCTCGCGCGCCCAGACGATGGATGCGCTGTCCTCTCAGGCCAACGTCGCCGGTTACAAGGCGGTGCTGCTGGCCGCCAGCCTGTCCACCCGGTTCTTCCCCATGCTGACCACCGCGGCGGGCACGGTGAAGCCTGCCACGGTGCTCGTACTCGGTGTCGGTGTGGCCGGACTCCAGGCGTTGGCCACCGCCAAGCGTCTGGGAGCCCGCACCACCGGTTACGACGTCCGCCCGGAGGTCGCCGACCAGGTGCGATCGGTAGGTGCTCAATGGCTGGATCTCGGCACCGGTGCCATCTCGGCAGCAGGGGAAGGCGGATACGCCCGGGAACTCACCGAAGAGGAGCGGGCCCAGCAGCAGAAGAAGCTGGAGCAGGCCATCGGCGGTTTCGATGTCGTGATCACCACCGCACTGGTACCCGGCCGGCCGGCCCCGAGGCTGGTGACCGCGGCCGCAGTGGAGGGGATGAAGCCGGGCAGCGTGGTGGTCGACCTTGCCGGCGAGACCGGCGGCAACTGCGAACTCACGGTGCCTGGTGAGACTGTCGTGCGGCACGGCGTCACGATTGCGTCGCCGCTGAACCTGCCAGCGACCATGCCCGAGCATGCCAGCGAGCTCTACTCCAAGAACCTCACCTCGCTGCTGGAACTGCTCATCAAGGACGGTGCCCTGGCACCCGATTTCGACGACGAGGTCATCGCGGCCTCATGCGTGACACGAGAGGCCGTGCACTGATGTACACCCAGCTGTTGGCCAATCTCGCGATCCTGGTTCTGGCCGGGTTCGTCGGGTTCGCCGTGATCTCAAAAGTGCCCAATACCCTGCACACCCCGCTGATGTCGGGCACCAATGCGATCCACGGCATCGTGGTGCTCGGCGCTCTGCTGGTGCTGGGCAACCTTCCCGCAGACGCCAATTGGGGAGTGCGGGCGATCGCCTTCGTCGCGCTGGTCTTCGGCACCCTCAACGTGATCGGTGGCTTCCTGGTGACCGACCGCATGCTCGGCATGTTCAAGAGCAAAAAGAAGGAGCTTCCCGCCGCGGCGGCGAAGAAGGAGCTCACCAAATGACCAACCTCGTCGCTGTCCTCTACATTCTGGCGTTCTCGCTGTTCATCTACGGCTTGATGGGCCTGACCGGCCCCAAGACGGCAGTGCGCGGCAACTGGATCGCTGCCGTCGGTATGGGGATCGCCGTCGTCGCGACGCTGATCAAGGTCCGCGACACCGCGGCGGTCAACTGGATTCTCATCGTTGCGGGCCTGGCGTTGGGCGTGGTCCTCGGCGTACCGCCGGCCAAGAAGACCAAGATGACGGCGATGCCGCAGTTGGTCGCGCTGTTCAACGGTGTCGGCGGCGGCACCGTCGCGCTCATCGCTTGGGCGGAATTCATCGAGACCAAGGGCTTCTCGCACTTCACGGCGGACCAGTCTCCGACCGTGGCCCTGGTGGTCGGATCACTGTTCGCCGCGATCATCGGCTCGGTGTCGTTCTGGGGTTCGCTGGTGGCTTTCGCCAAGCTTCAGGAGTCGATCCCGAAGAACGTCGAGAAGGCGCTCGTGTCGAGCGCGAAGGTCTTTCAGGGCGCCAACGTCCTGCTGTTGCTGGGCGCTGTCGGTGCCGCGGTCTACATCGGCCTGACCCCTGGCCTGTCGGTGTGGTGGATCGTGCTGGTCCTGGTGCTGGCCGGCGTGATGGGGCTGTTCGTGGTGTTCCCCATCGGCGGGGCCGACATGCCGGTGGTCATCTCGCTCCTCAACGCCCTCACCGGGTTGTCCGCTGCGGCGGCCGGGCTGGCGCTCAACAACACCGCCATGATCGTCGCCGGCATGATCGTCGGCGCCTCCGGGTCGATTCTGACCAACCTGATGGCCGTCGCGATGAACCGGTCCATCCCGGCCATCGTGTTCGGCTCCTTCGGGGGAGGCGATGCCGGGGGTGGCCCGGGCGGTGGCGAGCAGGGCACTGTCAAGGCCACCTCGGCCGCCGATGCGGCGATCCAGATGGCCTACGCCAACCAGGTGATCGTCGTGCCCGGCTACGGTCTGGCGGTCGCGCAGGCCCAGCATGCCGTCAAGGAACTGGCCGACCTGCTGGAGGAGAAGGGCGTGGAGGTCAAATTCGCCATCCACCCGGTTGCCGGTCGCATGCCCGGTCACATGAATGTGCTTCTCGCGGAGGCGGACGTCGAGTACGACGCCATGAAGGAAATGGACGACGTCAACGGCGAGTTCCCACGTACCGATGTGACATTGGTGATCGGCGCCAACGACGTCACCAACCCGGCGGCACGCACCGACCCGTCCAGCCCGATCTATGGAATGCCGATCCTCAACGTTGACCAGTCGCGATCGGTCATCGTGCTCAAGCGGTCGATGTCGTCGGGTTATGCCGGTATCGAGAACCCACTGTTCTTCGGTGAGGGAACCTCGATGCTCTTCGGCGATGCCAAGAAGTCCGTCGGCGAGGTCATCGAGGAACTCAAGGCTCTGTAGCCAGCCCTCCGTTCCGCCCAAACTCACGTTTGGGCGGGAGAGTGCGAGTGGATTCCACCGTTACGTCGATCTCGGCGAGTCCAGCAGCACGGTCTGCAAAGCCGCGCGGAAATCGTCGGGGATCGGCGTCGGCCCGTCGTCGTCGAGAAGCACCGTCACGGCGTCGCACACGCTGATGCAGATGCCATCCCGGAACAAGCCGGTCGAGGCGACGTAGGAGGTGCGGCCGACGTGGCCCGCGCCACTACCGGTCCGGATCATCGCTGGCCAGTGCGCTTCGGCAAGAAAGTGCGTGGTCCGCTGTGCGGTGACCAAACGCAATCCCCGATCAAACAGGCCCGAGTCGCGCAGGCCCCGGCTCATGGTGGCCCGCGCGTTCTCGTGCATGGCGTCCAAGGCCACATTGTTGAGGTGAGCGTTGGCGTCCATGTCGCCGTAGCGGGCCGCGATCTCGTCGATCACCGGATAGCAGTCGAGTTGAAGACGTCTCGGGTCCGGCCGCGCCGCTACCGTGGTCCACTCGATCACAAGGCCGGTAGCCTAACAACCGTGGCGGGCGTGCGATTTCTGGCTCTGCCGTTGGCAATGTTGACTGTCGCAGCGTGTGCCGGCCCAAGTTCCTCGACGGCCGAACAGGGGTCGGCGTTGTTCTATGCAAGTAGCGGATCGATCTACGTGAGTGCCCCGGTCGGGGCGCCTGGCCGCAAACTGACCGACGGACCCACCGATACCGACCCCGCTCCGTCTCCGGACGGCGGTCGGCTTGCATACGTGCACAAGGCGGATCCCGCAGACGCCGGCGGAGAGTTGTGGGTGCTCGACGTGTCTTCCGGAGCGGCCAAGCGCCTAGTGGACCCCGCTGCGCTGGTGCCGAAATTCGAAGGCGACCGCCCGCAGGCGGGAAGTCCGCAGTGGTCACCGGCCGGGGACCGCATCGCGTTCCTCAAGGCCGGCACCGGCGGTGGTGGATTTCTTCTGACTGCGGATGCGAGCACGGGTTCGGTGCAGCCTCCGGCTACGCCGTTGTACGCGGACGCGAACTTCTCCTGGGCCCCGGACGGAAGCCGTATAGCGTGGGTGGGTGGACGCAGCGATGTCAGCCCGGTCGACGTAAACGTCCTCACAGTGGGCGGTAGCTCCGAAGCCGTGGTCAAGGACACCAACGCGTCGTCGGTCAGCTTCGGCCACGACGGTCGGTCAGTCCTGTTCGCCAATGGAGATGCCACCGGAGATCCTTTCCTCGACATACCTTTCGATATGCGGGACGGCGGCATCTATGGCGTTGAAATCCCTCGGACCGAAGGTCCCGGGGGTGCGGCGCCAAAGCAGCTGCTTTTCGGAAAGATGCCCTTCGCCGATGTTCAGGCGCTTTCGTCGGGAGCTGTGGGCTTCACCGAGTGGAGTGCGGACCAGAGGACCAAGACCATCCAGGTTTCGGATACTGACCGGAAGACCCACAGAGTCGCAGAAACCCGTGGCGACGCCCCGCATCCGATATGGAACGACGAGGAGTCCGTCGCCTACGTGGGGACAGCAGAGGATCGGCCGCTACTCGTAGCGCATCAGGAAGGCGCGGCGACGACCGTCGCCGGTGGTGTGGAGGCGTTCGCCTGGGGCACCTACACCGGCGGGTAGGCCGGCGTGCCGGTCCAGTCCGTCCCGCGAAGCGCCCACGGAAGCCAGCTGAAGAAGTATTCGAGCTCGTCGGAGGTGTCGTAGTCCGGTACCGGATCCATGGTCAATACCTCCGTCGTGGCCTCATGTAATCAGCGCTGGCGATGACCGAGTGTAGCCCTCGGCGTTGTGGCGACGAAGTTGATCGGTGCACTTTGCCTAAACTGTCCAACTAGTTGATTGATTCCTGCAGACCCCCAGCGAGGACGCCCATGCCACCGGAGAACGGGACGACCCGGCGTGAAGAGTTGTTGGCCGTCGCCACCAAGCTGTTCGCCGCCCGCGGCTACCACGGCACCCGGATGGACGACGTGGCCGACGTGGTGGGCCTGAACAAGGCGACCGTCTACCACTACTACGCCAGCAAGTCACTGATCCTGTTCGACATCTACCGGCGTGCGGCCGAGAACACCCTGGCCGCGGTCCATGACGATCCGTCGTGGACGGCACGCGAAGCGCTCTACCAGTACACCGTGCGACTGCTGACCAACATCGCCGACAACCCGGAAGGGGCGGCGGTCTACTTTCAGGAGCAGCCCTACATCACCGAATGGTTCACCGAGGAACAAGTCGCCGAGGTCCGCCAGAAGGAGGACCAGGTCTACGAGCACGTCACCGGCCTGATCGATCGTGGGATCGCCAGCGGCGAGTTTTTCGAGTGCGACTCCCACGTGGTCGCGCTGGGCTACATCGGCATGACGATGGGGGCCTACCGGTGGCTGCGTCCTGATGGTCGGCGCAGCGCGAAGGAGATCGCCGCCGAATTCAGCACCGCACTGTTGAGGGGTTTGATCCGGGAGGAAGCGGTTCGCGTCGGAAGCCCACTCGGTGTCGGGGAACCGGTGGTTTCGGCCAAATAAGCCCCGATAGCGGGGTCGATATGATCCTCGGATGCCCCTCGTCAGCAAGACCGTTGAGGTTAACGCCGATGCGGCCGCGATTCTGCGGATCGTCGCCGACTTCGAGTCCTATCCCGAGTGGAACGAAGAGGTCAGGGCCGTTTACGTGCTGGCCCGCTACCACGATGGGCGGCCAAGCCAACTGCGCGTCGACACCTCCATCCAAGGCCATGAGGGTTCCTACATCCAAGCTGTGTATTACCCGAGCGCCGCTCAGATCCAGACTGTGCTGCAGCAGGGCGACTTGTTCACCAAACAAGACCAGCTTTTCTCAGTCGTCGCGATGGGTCCATCCAGCCTGTTGACCGTTGACCTCGAGGTCGAAACCTCGCTTGCGGTCCCGAACGTGATGGTCAAGAAGCTCGTCAACGATGCCCTGGAGCATCTGGCGGGCAACCTCAAAACCAGGGCTGAACAGCTGAAACCCTTCGACAGCGGGTCGGATTAGCCACCTGACCAGCTCTCACGGCCGTGCACGCTAACACGCTGACTCCAGTTCGATCTAAATGACACCGTTGCGACCCGCGCTGCCCAATGCGTCAGGTACATTCCTGTGGTCCGTCATACTGGCGGCCAGTAAGGTGACCCTCGTCACTGGCTGAGAAGTCCCGAAGGAGGGGTTGTGCGAGACAATGTCCCGCGGAATCGCGATGACCGATCGGGTCATGACGGGCAGGTGCCGCGGTGACCGCCGCCGCCGGGGGCCTCAGCTTCCTGAGCAACAAGATGCGCGCACCGCTGCAGTCGGTGGGCGGGTTCTTCCGGATGTGCGTGCTGACCGCCAAGGCGCTCACTCAGCCGTTCCAGTGGAAGGAATTCATCCTGCAGTGCTGGTTCCTGCTGCGGGTTGCCTTCCTGCCGACGCTGGCGGTCGCGATCCCGATGACGGTGCTGATCATCTTCACCCTCAACCTGCTGCTCCAGGAGATCGGCGCTGCCGATATCTCCGGGGCCGGTGCGGCACTCGGCGCGGTCACCCAGCTGGGGCCGTTGGTCACGGTGCTGGTGGTCGCCGGTGCGGGCTCCACGGCCATCTGTGCAGACCTCGGAGCCAGGACCGTACGTGAGGAAATCGATGCGCTCGAGGTTCTCGGTATCGACCCGATCCACCGGCTGGTGGTTCCCCGCGTCGTCGCCTCGACCTTCGTGGCGTTCCTCCTCAACGGTGGCGTTATCACCATCGGCCTGGTGGGCGGATTCATCTTCGGCGTCTACGTCCAGAACATCTCCCCGGGTGCCTACGTGCAGACGCTCACTCTGATCACCGGGATGCCCGAGGTGCTCATCTCTGTGACCAAGGCCCTGATGTTCGGCCTCATCGCCGGCTTGGTCGGCTGCTACCGGGGCCTCACCGTCGCCGGTGGATCGAAGGGCGTGGGAACGGGCGTCAACGAGACCCTGGTCCTCTGCATCGTCGCCCTGTTCGCAGTGAACGTCGTACTCACCACGATCGGCGTCAGGTTCGGGACGGGACGGTAATGGCGACAGTTGCACATCCGAACGAAACCGTTCTCCGGCAGCGGTTTCCGAAGGCCTACAAGAGCCTCGCCAAGATGCTCGGGGCACCGGGCCGATTCCTGGAGAGCAGCGGCAAGGTGGCCCTGTTCACCATTCAGGCCCTCGGCCAGATCGGGCACTGCCTGCGCTACTACCCCAAAGAGGTGCTGCGCCTGATCGCCGAGATCGGCATGGGCACCGGCGCCATGGCGGTCATCGGCGGCACGGTCGCCATCGTCGGCTTCGTCACCCTCTCAGCGGGCACCCTGATCGCCGTGCAGGGTTACGCCTCGCTGGGGAACATCGGCGTCGAGGCGGTGACCGCCGGGGCGGCCGCCCTGGTCAACGTCCGCATCGTTGCGCCAGTGGTCACCGGACAGGCCCTGGCCTCGACGGTCGGCGCCGGATCGACCGCGCAACTGGGCGCCATGCGGATCTCCGAAGAAGTCGATGCTCTGGAGGTGATGGGCATCAAGTCCATCTCCTACCTGGTGTCCACCCGAATCGTCGCCGGCATCATCGTCATCATCCCGCTCTACGCGATGGCCATGATCATGAGCTTCATGGCGGCGCAGTTCACCACGACGAGCGTGTACGGCCAGTCCTACGGCACCTACGACCACTACTTCCGCACGCTGCTGCGACTCGACGACGTCATGTGGTCCTTTTTCATGGCAATCCTCATCGCCATCTTCGTCATGATCAATCACTGCTACTTCGGCTACAACGCCAGCGGCGGTCCGGTGGGCGTCGGCGAGGCCGTGGGTAAGGCGATGCGGGCCTCGCTGATCTTGATCGTGCTCGTTGTCCTGTTCACGTCGTTGGCGCTCTACGGTGCCAATCCCAACTTCAACCTGACGGTGTAGGGCCCATGACAGCACCCCTGAACAAGCCGCCGCGCCAGCCCCTCAAGCTGGCGGGCGCCATTATGACGGCGATATTCGCCCTGATCTTCGTCTTCGTCGTCCTGCAGTACCAGGGTGCGCTGACCCCCAAGATCAAGGTGAACATGCTGGCTGAGCGCTCCGGCCTGCTGATGGAGACCGGTTCGCGGGTCACCCTCAACGGCGTGTCGGTCGGTCGCGTGATCGCCGTGGACCCGACGGTCCACGACGGCAAGCAGATGGCCAAGCTGGTGACCGAGATCAACAAGAAGTACGTGCCACTGATCCCGGAGAACGTGAAAGCCACGGTCGACGCGTCCACCATCTTCGGCAACAAGTTCGTGGCCCTGAGCAGCCCGGCGGACGCCCAGAAGAAACGGATCAGCCCCACAGACACCGTGATGATCTCCAACGTCAGCACCGAGTGGAACACGCTGTTCGAGACCATTACCGCGCTGTCCGAGAAGATAGACCCGGTCAAGCTGAACCTCACTCTCTCGGCCACGGCCGAGGCTCTGAACGGCATGGGGACGAAGCTCGGCAAATCGCTGATCGCCGCCAACCAGGTTCTAGGCGATCTCAATCCGCACATGTCGGAACTGCGCTACGACGTCCAGCAGCTGAACCAGTTCGCCGGCATCCTGACCGGGGCAGCACCGGATTTGTTGGACACCATGGACAGCCTCTCCGTGACAGCCCGCACCATCAACGGTCAAAAGCGTGAATTGGACGTGGCGCTACTGGCGGCCGCAGGGTTTGCCAACAACGGCGCCGACATCTTCGAGCGCGGTGCGCCCTACCTGGTCCGAGCGGTGTCTGACCTGCTGACCACCTCGAACCTGCTGAACAAGTACAGCCCCGAACTCAACTGCACGCTTCGCAACCTCGCCGAGGGCGCAAAGCAAGCAAGTAAGGGTCTCGGTGGCAATGGCTACTCGCTGAACACCATGACTTCTTTCCTGGGCGCACCCAACCCCTACGTCTACCCGGACAACCTGCCCAGGGTGAACGCCCAGGGCGGTCCCGGCGGAGCACCGGGCTGCTGGCAGAAGGTCACCAAGGAATTCTGGCCTGCGCCCCACCTAGTCATGGATATCGGTGCATCGATTGCGCCGTACAACCACATCGAATTCGGCATGCCGATCGCCAATGAGTACGTCTGGGGCCGCCAAATCGGGGAGAACACGATCAACCCATGAAAATCACAGGTACAGCCATCCGACTGGCCATCGTTTCTCTGGTGCTGCTGGTCTTCACCGCAATCATCTTCATCGTGTTCGGCCAGTTCCGATTCGAGAAGACGACCTCTTATACCGCGGAATTCAGCAACGCCAGCGGACTGAAGTCAGGTCAGTTCGTCCGGGCCGGCGGCGTCGAGGTCGGAAAGGTCGAGGACGTGAGTCTGACCCCCGACGGCCGTCGGGCGATCGTCAAGCTCAATGTGGACAAGTCCCTTCCGCTCTACCAGTCCACCACGGCGACGATCCGGTATCTCGACCTGATCGGAAACCGCTACGTCAACCTCGAACGCGGTACCGGCGAAGGCACCAACAAGGTGTTGCCCGCCGGCGGGTTCATCCCGCTGGCCCGTACCCAGCCGGCTCTGGACCTCGATGCGCTGATCGGCGGGTTCAAGCCGCTATTCCGGTCGCTGGACCCGCAGAAGGTGAACAACATCGCGCAGTCGCTGGTGACCGTCTTCCAGGGACAGGGCGGGACCATCAACTCGATCCTCGAGCAGACAGCTCAGCTGACGTCAACGCTGGCCGACCGCGACCAGGCGATCGGTGAGGTGATCACGAATCTCAACACCACACTGGGCACCGTCGTAAAGCATCAGAAGGAGTTCGACTCGACCGTGAACAACCTCGAGGTGCTGATCACGGGTCTGAGCACCCGGGCCGACCCGCTGGCCAATGCGGTCAACCAGCTCGCTGAGGGCTCCGGCACATTGGGCAGCCTGCTTCGCGATGACCGGCCGCAATTGCAGACCAGTATCAAGCAGCTGGAAGACGTACAGCAGCCTCTGGTCGACGGTAAGGACAACCTGGAGGACTTGATGGTGAAGCTCCCGGTGGGAGCGAAACTGCTCGGCCGTATGGGTGGCATTTACGGCGACTTCCTCAACTACTACCTCTGTGACGTCACGTTGAAGCTCAATGGCCTGCAGCCTGGCGGTCCGACCCGCACGGTCAGGGTCTGGCAGCAGCCGACAGGCAGGTGCACCCCGCAATGAGAACACTGCAGAGTCCCAACCGGGTTCGTAACGGCCTGGTGGGCGTCATCATCCTGGCGCTGGTCGTCATGGTCGGGCAGGCCTTCGCCGGCCTACCCCAGCTGTTCGCCAAGCCGCGCTACTTCGCCGACTTCACCGATGCGGCTGGTATCCAGCCCGGCGACAAGGTCCGTATCTCCGGCCTCGACGTCGGAAACGTCACCTCACTGGCCATCAAGGGCGATCACGTTCGCATCGGGTTCAACATGGGTGACCACCTGATCGGGTACGACAGCCGGGTGTCCATCCGCACCGACACCATCCTCGGCAAGCGGGTTGTGGAGATCGATCCACGGGGCAACAAGATCGTCTACCCGGAAGGCGTTCTGCCGCTGAGCCAGAGCACCACGCCCTACCAGCTCTACGACGCCTTCTCCGATCTCACCACGACCACTTCTCAGTGGGATCTGAAGACTCTGAAGCGGTCGCTGACCGTGCTCTCCGAGACGGTGAATCAGTCCTCGCCGAACCTCAGCGCAGCCCTGGACGGCATCACCCGGTTCTCCGACACGATCGGTAAGCGCGACCAGCAGTTCAAGGACATGCTCGCCGCGGCCAACAAGGTCGCCTCCGTCCTGGGCAACCGCAGCCAGCAGGTCGACAGGCTGTTGGTCAACGCCCGGGTGCTGCTGGGCGCCCTCAACGAGCGTGGCAAGGCGATCGACTACCTGCTGGAGAACGTTGCGCTGGTCTCGGAGCAGTTCGCCGGGTTCGTGGACGACAACCCAAACCTCAACCATGTGCTGGAGCAGCTCCGCACGGTGAGTGACATCCTGGTCAAGCACAAGGAAGACCTGGCCGAAACCCTGGTCGCGGGGTCCAAGGCCGCGACGCAGCTGAACGAGACGATCGCTTCGGGTCCGTTCTTCAAGGTCATGGTCGTGAACCTGGTGCCTTACTGGATCCTGCAGCCCTGGGTCGACGCGGCGTTCAAGAAGCGCGGTATCGATCCGGAAGAGTTCTGGCGTAACGCCGGCCTGCCGGCGGCGAAGTTCCCGGATCCGAACGGGACCGGTTTCGCCAACGGGGCTCCGCCACCGGCGCCCGTGCTGCAGGAAGGCACCCCGGAACACCCGGGTCCGGCCGTTCCACCCGGCTCGCCGTGCTCGTACACGCCCCCCGCCGACGGCCTGCCGACCCCCGCTAATCCGCTGCCGTGTTCGCACCTCTCGCAGGGTCCGTTCGGGGGCTCGGGCTACGGTCCACCGGACGTCGTCACGTCGGCGCCCAACCCGAATGGGGTGCCGCTGAATCACGGCGTCCCAGCCGCAGCGGTGCCGGGTGAAATCGGGCCGATGGTGCCCGGCGCACCTGGTCCGGCACCCGTCGAGGGGCCGCCCGGCGCCCGGACGGTTCCGGTGCCCGCAGCTGCGGACATCGCACCCATGGATGCAGGGGGTAACTAACCGATGAGCGTGCGCAACATGCCCCTGCGGAAGATGACCCGAGGGTCGGCGATAGTCGGCGCCCTGGTCGTCGTCCTCGCGCTGGTAGCGGCCTATGTGGGCTGGAACCTCTACCAGAAGGCCACCACCAAGACCGTCACGGCGTACTTCAACAACGTGCTGGCGCTGTACCCCGGTGACAAAGTGCAGATCATGGGCGTCAAGGTCGGGGAGGTCGACACGATCACCCCGGTCGGCGACAAGATGAAGGTGACCTTCAGCTATCCCAAGAAGTACAACGTGCCGGCCAACGCCACCGCGTCCGTGCTGAATCCCACCGTCGTCGCATCCCGCGTCATCCAGCTGGACCCGCCCTACACCGGCGGCCCGGTCTTGCCTGACAACGCAGTGATACCGCTTGAGCGCACTCAGACCCCGGTCGAGTGGGACGACATCCGCGGCAACTTGGACCGGTTGGTCACCGAGCTCGGGCCCACTCCGGGTGACCCCAAGGGCCCGCTGGGCGACTTGGTGGACTCGTTGTCCAACGGACTCAATGGCCGAGGCAAACAGATCAACACGACGCTGAAGTCGTTGACCGACGCCATCGGCGCTCTCAGCGAGGGCCGCGGCGACCTGTTCGGGGTGATCAAGAGCCTGGCGCTGTTCGTGAACGCCCTGGCCAAGGACGACAAGCAGTTCGTTGCGCTCAACAACGAACTGGCGACGTTCACCAACAAGTTCACCAACTCCGACCAGGAAGTCGCTCGGGCGGTTCGTGACATCAACAGCCTGCTGACGACGGCGCGGAAGTTCGTCGACGACAACGGCTCGGTGCTTACGGCCGATATCAACAACCTGTCCGAGGTCACCACGGCCATCCTGCAGCCGGAGCCGCGAGCCGGCCTGGAACAGGTTCTGCACGCCCTGCCGAACGTGGTCGGCAACGCCAACGGCATCTACCACCCGTCGCACGGCGCCATCGTCGGTATCCCGACCATCGCCAGCTTCGCGAACCCGTTGCAGTTCCTCTGCAGTTCGATCCAGGCCGGTAGCCGACTCGGGTACCAGGACTCCGCCGAACTGTGCGCGGAATATCTGGCCCCGATCCTCGATGCCATCAAGTTCAACTACCCGCCGTTCGGTCTGAACCAGTTCTCGACTGCGGAGGTGCTGCCCAAGTACGTGGCGTACTCCGAGCCGCGCCTGCAGCCGCCACCGGGGTATAAGGACACCACCGTGCCGGGCATCTGGTCTCGCGACACGTTGTTCTCGCACGGCAACCACGAGCCGGGCTGGGTGGTCGCTCCCGGCATGCAGGGCGTCCAGGTGCAGCAGTTCACCAAGAACATGTTGACCCCCGAGTCGCTGGCCGAATTGATGGGCGGACCCGACCTGGCCGTCATACCGCCGGCAGGGCCTCCGGGAGGCGCTCCGACCAACGACTACGACGGGTACGGGGTCACCGGCGGTGAGAACAACCCGCTGCCGCCGCCGTGGTATCCGCAGCCGGCACCGCCGCCACCGCCGGGTCCGGACGTCATTCCGGGTCCGCTTCCACTGGCGAAGCAAGTCGGTGGGCCACCAGCGCCGGTGGCAGCAGCACCGGCCCAGGCGCTTCCAGCTGAGACGGGAACGGGACAGTGAAAGCGAAACTGAATGCCTTTCGACGCATTCGCGCGGGCGCCGCTCTGCGACCTGGTCGCGTAAACGGGGTCCTGCGACGTAGCGGCAAGCGCGGGGCCGTCCTCGCCATGACGGCGGTGACGCTCACCTCCTGCGGGTGGAAGGGCATCGCCAGCGTGCCGTTGCCGGTCGGCCCCGGTACCGGTGAGAACCGCCAGATCGTCTACGTCCAGGTTCCGGACACCTTGGCCCTGAACGTCAACAGCCGGGTTCGTGTTGCGGACGTTGGCGTCGGTACGGTTCGGGCGATCGAGTTGAAGAACTGGATCCCCACCTTGACCGTCGGGCTGGAGCCGGGCATCAAACTGCCGGCCAATGCGACGGCCCGAATCGGCCAGTCCAGCATCCTGGGCACCCAACACCTGGAGTTGGCTGCCCCGCCCAACCCGTCGCCACAGCCCCTCAAGGACGGTGCGACGATCCCGCTGAAGAATTCCTCGGCGTACCCCACGACCGAGCGGACTCTGGCGAGCCTGGCGATCGTGCTGCGTGGTGGCGGTATCCCCAACCTCGAGGTCATCGCCACGGAGGCCAACAACCTGCTGGAGGGCAACGCTCCCCAGATTCGGGAATTCCTGGGCCGGCTGAACACCTTCACCGATCAGCTCAACCAGCAGCGGACCGACTTGGTGCGCGCGATCGATTCGACCAATGAGTTGCTGAAGCTGGTGTCGGCGCGAAGCAACAGCCTCGACCGCTTGCTGACGGACCTCCCACCGCTGGCAAGCTACTTGGCCGATGCCCGCACGCGAATCACCGACGCAGTCGAGGCACTGGGCCGGTTCGCCGCGATCACGGGCGAGACGTTGGGCTCTGCGCGGGCCGATCTGACCGAGAACCTGCGCGTGCTGCAGCGTCCGCTCACGCAGCTGGCGAAGTCATCGCAATACATTCCGGATGCGTTGCGTATCGCGCTGACGTTCCCCTTCCCGGTGGATAACCTGCCGAAGGTTATTCGCGGTGACTACCTGAACGTGTCCAGCACGTTCGACCTCACGCTGAGCTCGATCGACAACTCGTTCCTCAGCGGTACCGGGGTGAGCGGCATGTTGCGGGCACTCGAGCAGTCGTGGGGCCGGGATCCGATGACGATGCTGCCGGATATCCGGTACTGGCCGCACCCGAACATGACCAACGGCGGCCCGTACGTCGAGCGCGGCGAGTGAAGGGACTAGACGCACCATGCTGACGCGCCTCATTCGCACACAGCTCATCATCTTCGGCACCCTGACTGTGGTGTCACTGTTGGTGCTGGGTATCTACTTCCTGAGCATTCCTGCAGTGTTGGGCATTGGCCAGTACCAATTGCACGCGGATCTGCCGGCCTCGGGCGGCCTGTACCGGACATCGAATGTGACCTACCGGGGTAGCACGATCGGGAAGGTCACTGAGGTCGAGCCCACTGAAAAGGGCGTTGTCGCGACCATGCGGATCAGCAACAGGTTCAAGATCCCGGTGGATGCGGTCGCCAACGTGCATTCGGTGACCGCCATCGGCGAGCAGTACCTGGACTTGGTGTCCCAAGACGAGCCCGGCCAATTCCTCAAGAACGGCGACACCATCACGAAGGGCACGATCCCGACGCCGGTCGGTCCTGCCCTGGACCGGGCCGAAAAGGCACTCTCCTCGATCCCGGCCAACAAGATTCCGCAACTGCTCACCGAGACCTCGCTGGCGGTCGGTGATATCGGGCCGACGTTGCAACGACTCGTCGAGTCCACGAACTCGCTGGCCGGTGAGTTGACGCAATACACCCCTGATCTCGTCGACGTGATCCGGAATGTGGGCCCGATTCTGAACAGTCAGGTTGTCTCCGGCGATGCGATCACCCGGTGGGCGGCGAACCTGAACAACATCACGGCCCAGGTCGCCAGCGAGGACGCCGCACTGAGTAGCGGCATCTCGCAGGCCGCGCCGACCGCCGAGGCCCTCAACACGGTGTTCAACGACGTGCAGGACTCACTGCCGCAGACTCTGGCGAACGTCTCGATCATCACTGACCTGCTCAAGCGGTACAACAAGGGCCTGGAACAGATCCTGGTGATCTTCCCGCAGGGTGCCGCCGCAGGTCAGACCGTGGGTGCTCCCTACGAGGACACCGGCCAGGCGGTACTGGACTTCGGTCTGACGATCAACAACCCGCCACCATGCTTGACCGGCTTCCTGCCGGCTTCGCAATGGCGTTCGTTCGCCGATACGAGCCCGGCACCGATCCCGGACAACCTCTACTGCAAGATCCCGCAGCAGACCACGGCCAACTCCGTTCGTGGTGCTCGCAACTTCCCGTGTATGGACGTCCCGGGCAAGCGGGCAGCCACGCCGCAAGATTGCCGGAGCAACGAGCCCTACACCCCGCTGGGGACGAACCCCTGGTACGGCGACCCGAACCAGATCGTGAACTGCCCTGCACCGGGGGCCCGATGCGATCAGCCGGTGAACCCGGGTACGGTTATCCCGGCACCGACGATCAATACCGGTCTGAACCCGTTGGCGGCTGAGTTCCTCCCGCCGCCAACGCCTCCGATCAGTGATGCACCGTCGATGCCCGGTAACGGCACCGTGCAGTGTGCTTCCCCGGATGCCGGCGTCGATATCCGAGGAGTGCAGCCGGGTTGGCCGCAGCCTGGTACGTGTGACTACACGGCCGCAGCGACCAACACGTCCGCTGTGTACAACCCGCAAAGCGGCGAGTTGACCGGCCCGGACGGCACCAAGTACAGCGTGAAGAACTCGAGCATCACAGGAGACGACGGATGGAAGGAGATGCTGGCTCCGGCCAGCTGAACCCCACCCCGCCGAACACCGGGGACGATGCTGAGCGCAGCGAAGCGAAGGAACCGGTGACAGTGACTCGATCTGATTCTTCTGGTGACGACGCTGAGCGCAGCGAAGCGGAGGAGCCGGCGGCCGAGGCTGACGCTGACGGCGGTGCTGATCCGGATGCAGTCGAGCCTGATTCGGCGGGGGCGCCCAGCGAGGTGGGCGAGGCAGTCGAGGGGTCCGGCGGTGGCGTGTTTGCCAGCTATCCGTGGCTCAGTCGAGTTTGTGGCGCGGTCATCCTGGTCAGCGTGCTTATCGCCGTCGGTGGTGGTTTCGCGGTGTGGGGCCACATGCGGAATGCGGCTGCCGACCGGGCCGCGACCGCTGCTTTGGCCGCGGCCAAGGACTGTGTTGCGGTGACCCAGGCTCCCGATGCCAAAGCGATGGCGGCCAGCGCGACGAAGATCATCGAGTGTTCCACCGGCGACTTCGCCACCCAGGCGAAGATTTACAGCGGTGTCCTGGTTGACGCGTATCAGGCGGCGAATGCACAGGTTGAAGTCACGAATATGCGGGCTGCGGTGGAACGGCAGAATCCGGACGGGACGATCGACGTTCTGGTCGCGGTGCGAACGAAGCTGTCCAACTCCGAGCAGGAGCCCCAGGAACAGGGTTACCGCTTGCGGGTGCGAATGGCGTTGGACGACGGAACTTACAAAGTGGCGCGTATGGATCAGGTGAGCCAGTGACGGGAGTGTCCGACGAGGCTGCTGCCGACACCGAGCCAGACGCCCACGCCGACACCGCAGTCGACCCGAACACCGCGATATACACGGTCGTCATCGAGGATGCGGCGCGCCCTGTCCCGGCAAGTTGGCCATCGCGGGCCGGTGCGTTCGCGGTCGACGTGCTCCTCGGCGTTGGTGTGGTGGCCGTCTTCATGCTGGTCGCCTGGTCTGCCCGGGTGTACAGCTGGGCGTGGTGGTTGTGCATCCTGTTGGCCGCACTTGTCGCTTTTGCCATCGCCGCGAACCGATTGGTTCTGCCGGTCATCACCGGGTGGAGCCTGGGACGCTCGCTGTACGGGATCGCGGTGGTACGCCACGATGGCCGACCGATCGATCCGTGGTTTCTGCTGCTCCGGGACATAGCTCACCTCCTCGACACCATCCCGTTTTTCCTGGGCTGGTTCTGGCCCCTGGTGGATTCGCGGCGCCGTACGTTCGCCGACATCGTCACTCGGACTGAAGTGTGTCCTCCCGCTGTCGAACGCCCTGATTTCCGGAGGCCCCTGACGGTCGCCGTGGCGAGCCTGGGTGTGTTGGCGTTGCTGGGTGCCGGTTTGGGTTACCTGGCCGTATATCGCTACGAGCAGGCGGATCAGCAGGCCCGCCAGCAGATTGCCGAACAAGGACCCAAGATCGTCCCTGAGGTACTCAGCTATGCGGCGGGCACACTGGACGCCGACTTCGAACGGGCGCGGTCGCTGGTGACCGATTCATACCGCCCCAAACTGGTGGAGCAGCAGGAGGCCATTCGCAAGGCGGGCTCGGTAGTCGGCAACGAGTACTGGGTGACCAACAGCGCAGTGGTGTCCGCGACGCCGGACCACGCAGAGATGCTGTTGTTGATGCAGGGCCAGCGAGGCGCCGAGAAAGCGCAGCGTTTCATCACGGCTACGCTCCTGGCCGCATTCGACAAATCCGGCACCGGCCAATGGCAGGTTGCGAACCTCACCGTCCTGGCCAAGCCGGTGGCTCCGCAGCAGCCGCAGCAAGCACCCGCGTCGGACAAGCCGGCACCACCCGCGTCGGGCAAGCCCGCACCACCGGCATCCGGTAGCCCGGCACCCAGCCCGTCCAACCCACCTAAGCAGGGCCGATGAGTCCCCGCCGTCGCATAGACCCCAATGAACCGAACATCTTCCAACTGCCGGAATCGCCTCCCCGCGACATGCGACTGCGCATGGTCGGCCTGGCCGCCGCCATCGCCGTGTGCGTCGGGCTCGCCGTGAGCACCCTGGTATTCATCGCGCACAACACCAACCGAGATCGGCAGCTCCGGGACGTTGCCGTTCTGGGTGCGGTACGGGCGTTCATCACGCAGTACACCTCGCTTGATCCGTTCCACGCCAACGACTATGCGGACAAGGTGCTTGCGCAGGGGACCGGCGACTTCGCCAAGATGTACAGCGAGAAGATGAACGCGATCGTTGTTCAGGTGGCCCGTGCCGAGCCGACGACAGGCACGGTCGAGGCTCTGGGAATCGAGAACTGGAACGACGACGGCAGCGCAAACGTCGTCGTCGCGACGACAACAGTCACGAAGCTGCCAGACGGCAAGAAGATCGAGGGTGGCAACCGCTGGTTCGTGACCGCGAAGAAAGAAGGGACGCAGTGGAAGATCAGCAACCTGGTACAGGTGATCTGACCGACTCCGAATCCGATGAGGCCTCCCTCGCCGAGAACACCGCTGAGGAGATCACCACGGCCGAGGCTGTCGAGGAGGAACCCGGCGAATCCGCACCCACGGAGCCGTCGGCTGGCGGGAGCTGGTTGGGTCGTCACAAGGCCCAAGTCGTGATTGCCGCGGCAGCCGGCACGTTCGTCGCGGCGGGAGCGTTCGCGGGCGGGGCCCTCCAGCCCTACTTGGCCGACCGTGCCGTCTTGGCCACCAAATTGGATATCGCCCGGACCGCGGTCGACGCCATCACCACCCTGTGGACCTACAGCCCGGAGGACATGGACAAGCTGCCCGAGCGCTCGGCGAAGTATCTTTCCGGTGATTTCCAGAACCAGTACCGAAAATTCGTCGATGCAATCGCGTCCACCAACAAGCAGGCCCAGGTCACCAATTCCACCCAGGTGGTTGCGGCTGCGGTTGAATCCCTGCAGGGTTCGGACGCCACGGCACTGGTCTACACCAACACCGAGTCGACGTCTCCGAAGAGCAAGATTCCGACCGTGAAGTACCTGTCCTACCGGCTGGACCTGAAACGGAAGGGCACCCACTGGCTGGTCACCAAGATGACCACGGTGACCTCACTGGACCTCACCCCGAAGCTGTAACGGAGCTCAGTCGAACCCAAGCCAGGTCGGTAGCGCCCGTTCGTGCGAGTCGCAGAGCACCTCGACGGTGTCGCAGGAACCGCGCGGCGATCCTGCCCCGGCCCACATGCCACCGGAATCTCGCCGGACCACCAGTGCTGAGGAACCGCCGCCGTCAAGGAGGACGGCGGTGTCACTGCCCAGGCCGCGGAACAGGTCCTGTATCTGGTCGGGGGTGTAATCGCCGCCCTGAAAGACGTAGAACTCATCCTGTTCCCGGTTGTAGGCCAGCGCGGTCCTCGCCGCACGCGGCCCGGGGTCGTTGAGTTGACCGGTGTCGCCCGGACTCAGCAGCTTCAGCCCGCTCACCGCAACAAAACGGGTTCCGTTGCCCATCAGTCGAGCGATCTCCGACGAAGCCGAATCGAAGTCACTCGGTCCGTTGGGCGTGATGACGTATGGCGCGGAGGCAACCGGCAGGATCAATGTGCTAAGCGGGGTCCAGATCTCGTCGCCATTTGAGAGCGCCTGCTTGCCGGCGTACGGCACGGTGCCGGTTAACGCGACGTTGGCTCGTCCGAGGTTGCCGGTGTTGTCGACGTAGGCCCCGAGTGGAGAGGTGCAGCCGGTTTGTTTCCACCGTCCGGCTTCTTGGCGGCGCACGTCGAAGAAGTTGGCGTTCACCGCGATCCGCGGCCGGCCGAGGACACCCCACGCCTGAACGGGGGAATAGATCTCCGCGGCCTGAATCAGCCCATCCTGGGTGCGTGCGCCCGGGGTCTGTTCGCACCGGGCCTGGAACCCTTGATGGGTATCGACGAGCAGACGGGGAGCCAACTTCCGGGCGGCGGACTTGAGGATCATCAGATGCCCGCCGTCACCCATCTCATACCAGCTGCCTGCAGCGTTGAGCATGGGCGCCGGCGATTCGGGACCGAAGTTGTACACCAGGAAGTTCCCGCGAGTGGCCTGGATTGCCTGGGCCAGTTGGTCTCGTGCTGCGGCCGAGGCAACCGGCGGTGCGGTGCCTGCTGCCAGCGCCACACAGGCCACGAGCGTGCCGATCCGCCTGGAACGGCGGATCGCACGGCACTGACCGGCAGCTGGGGTCGACACGGCTGGCCTTTCGGACGAACGGCTCGTTGACTGTCTAACCATCAACCCCATCAGCCCCACTGTCAACATTTGTAACAGCGCGATGGCTGTTGTATCGCGGACATATCGCGAACGCTGCCCTCTTCGCGGTTCGCAACCGTGGCCCACCTGCGGCTACCCTGCCTTCATGGTCATTACCCGCACTGAGGGGACGTTCGACGGAGTCGGGGGCGTCAGTGTCGTCTTCGACGTGTGGACGCCGGACGCCGAACCGCGCGGTGTCGTCGTCCTCGCCCATGGATTCGGTGAACACGCCCGCCGCTACGACCACGTCGCTGAGCATTTCGGGAAGGCGGGCCTGGTCACCTACGCCCTGGACCACCGTGGTCATGGCCGGTCCGGGGGCAAGCGGGTTCAATTGCGGCACCTCTCGGAGTTCACCGCCGACTACCGCACCCTGGTGGGGATAGCCAAGGCCGCCTACCCGGACCTTCCACGAATCGTCCTTGGGCACAGCATGGGCGGTGCCATAGTGTTCGCTTACGCCTCCGAGAACGCCGGAGAGTACGACTTGATGGTGCTGTCCGGGCCGGTGGTCGCCGCCCAGGACCAGGTGTCGTGGTTCCACGTTCTGCTGGGCAAGACCGTCGGATCGATCCTGCCCGATCTGCCGATCGAACAGATCGACCCGGGGGCCGTCTCCCGCGACCCGGAGGTGGTGGCTGCTTACGAGGCCGACCCGTTGGTGTTCCACGGCAAGGTCCCGGCCGGAATCGGCAAGGCACTGCTGCATGTCGGTGAGTCGATGCCGAAGCGGGCCAAGGCGATCACCGTTCCGCTGCTGGTTGTTCACGGGGAGAGCGACCACCTGGTACCCGTCGCGGGAAGCTATCGCCTTGTCGACGAGGTCGCAACAGGTGACGCCGAGCTCAAGGTGTATCCGGAGCTCTACCACGAGGTCTTCAACGAGCCGGAACGCAACCAGGTGCTCGACGACGTCACCCGCTGGATCGCGGCTCGATTGTGATCCGTCGCCTGTCGGCGGCGCTTCTGACTCTTGCCCTGCTGACTGGATGTTCGCCCCACCCGGGAACCGGCTGGGTCGATGACGAGGTCACCTTCGTTGCCGATGGGTTGACCCTGCACGGCACCTACCGGCATCGCGCCGGAAACTCCACCGGGCCGGCTGCGCTGCTGATCTCCGAGAGCGGCGTCACCGACCGTAACGGGGACAACAATGTTGCCGGACCGATCGGCAATATGCGCCAACTGGCCGAGTACCTCTCCGAGCACGACGTGGCCTCGCTGCGCTACGACAAGATCGGCACCGGGGCCACCGGCCTCGGCCCCTACGCCGACAGGCCGACCGACGTCGGGAGCGCCGTCTACACCGCCGGGGCCAGGGCCGCGGTACGGTTCCTGGCCGGACAGCCGGCAACCGACGCAAACCGGATCTCCGTCTACGCGCTCGGCGAGGGCACGATGCACGCGATGTCCCTGGCCGACGATTCCAGCGCGGGTGCACCGAAAATCCATTCTCTGGCCTTGTTGCAGCCGCTGTCGGCTCGCTACCTCGACCTGATCTCGGCTCGGGTCGACGCGGACATGGATGCCGCCGTGCGCAATGGCACCAAGACGCCGGCGCAAGCCGAGCAAGTGCGTAACGCCTGGAACGCGGCCGTGCAGCAGGCCCGCACATCGGGGACCGTGCCGGCGAACCTGCCCGACGGCCTCAGCGCCATCCTCAATCCCGGTAACGTCAAGGCCGTAGTCGAGGCCGACGCCATCGACCCGCTGGATCTGGCGGCCCGCGTACCCGCGGCCATGCCGGTGTTGCTGACCTGTTCGGATGCTGACGGCCAGGCGACCTGCACTGACATGAAACCGCTCGCCAAGGCGTTGGCTCACACCGAACTGCAGTTCGTCGAACTTTCTGGCGTCAGCCATGTGCTTCGCGACGATCCCAGCGACAAGATCTCCGAGTATGCCAAGAAGGCCCCATTGTCGCCTCAGTTGATCACCGCTCTCGACGAGTTCGTCACCAGATGATTGTTGATGAATCCCGTTGTGGGGAAAGGTCGCATGCCCAGCCGGCCGGGCGCCCCGCTTGTCGGCGGTGCCTCTTACCGTGAGCCCATGACTTCGATGACCGACGACAAAATGCTGGCCCGCATCGCCGCGCTGCTGCGCCAGGCTGAAGGTACCGACAATGCCCACGAGGCCGAGGCTTTCATGGCGGCAGCCCAGCGTCTGGCCACCGCGACCTCCATTGACCTGGCGGTCGCGCGGGCCCATTCGGTCACCCGCACCGCTGCGCAAGAGCCCACCCAGCGGACCATCACCATCGGTGAACCGGGCAGTCGAGGCCTTCGCACCTACGTGCAACTTTTCGCGGTGATCGCCTCGGCCAACGACGTTCGGTGCGACGTGGCCTCCAACTCCACTTACGTCTATGCCTACGGCTTTCCCGAAGACATCGACGCCACCCATTCGCTCTACGCCAGCCTGGTGGTGCAGATGGTGCGATCGTGCGACGCCTACCTGAGCACCGGGGCACACAAGCCGACGCCCACCATCACCGCCCGACTGAACTTCCAACTGGCCTTCGGTGCCCGGATCGGGCAGCGGCTCGCCGAGGCGCGCGACGAGGCCAAACGTGAGGCCACCAAATCGCGCACCGCGAGTCCGGGGACTGCGGTCGCCTTGCGCAACAAGGAACTTGAGCTCCGCGACCACTACCGCACGCAATCCAAGGCCCGTGGCACCTGGCGCGCGACCAGCGCCTCGGCAGGCTATTCCTCGGCGGCCAGGCGAGCCGGTGATCGGGCCGGGCGTCAGGCACGGTTGGGGGCCAAGCCGGAACTGCCGAGCGCGCGGACCCGACTGACCCGGTGAGCGGGAGGGACAGTCAGCGCTCCCGCGTGTACGCGGCCGAGGATTTTGTTCGCACGCTCTTCGACCGTGCCGCCCAACATAATTCGCGGGCGATCGACTTCTTCGGCACCCCGATCACGTTGCCGCCTGAAGCGAGGTACGCCTCAGTGGAGTCGGTGCAGCGCTACGTCGACGAGGTACTGGCCCTGCCTGCGGTGACTCAGCGGTGGCCGGGCTGCGGACGGGTCAGAGTACGCGCCCGGCGGGCGGCGACTGCTGCCCACTATGAGCGAACCGGGGAGTGCGACGGGGTGATCGCGGTGCCGCCGCGACTGCACGCCGATTGGGCCATGCGAGAACTGGTGGTGCTGCACGAACTGGCGCATCATCTGTACGGCGCCGGTCCCGCTCACGGCAGAGAGTTCACGGCAACCTTCTGCGACCTCGCGACTGTGGTGATGGGGCCTGAGGCCGGCCATGTCTTACGCGTGATGTACGCAAAAGAAGGTGTGCGGTAGCCGGCCTTGTATTGGGGACTTAGCCCACGGGCGCCACGTCGACCGGCACACCGTTGAGGACGGAGGTTCCCGACAACGGTTCCAGAAGCGAGCTGTCCAGGAGGCTATTGACATTCACACCCGGATCCCCCGAAGCGACCGAAAGCCGGGTGCCGGGAACGGCGTGCCCCCAGCCGTGGGGCAGCGACACCACGCCCGGCCGGATGGCGTCGGTGATTTCCACCGGCACCTCGCGCTTGCCGCCCGGTCCGGTCACCACGGCGACGTCGGTGATACCACGGCGCGCGGCGTCGTCGGGATGTATCTGCAACGTGCAGCGATTACTGCCACCGGTCAGCGCGGGCAGGTTGTGCATCCAACTGTTGTTGGAACGCAGATGCCGTCGCCCGATCAACAGGAGACCGTCGGCGGGCGCGTCCACCGACGCTCGTAATCGGGGCAGGTCGGCCAGGATCGGGTCAGGTGCCAACTCCACCATCGTCGACGGCGTGCGCAGGATTCCCGGGATGCGGGGGGTCAGCGGTCCAAGGTCGACCCCATGCGGGTTGTCTTTGAGCCGTTGCAGCGTCAGTCCTTCGGGGTGGGTGCCGAACCCGTCGCCGAACGGACCCAGTCGCAGCATCATGTCCAATCGGCGCTCGTAGCCAGGGCCATCGGGAAGCAGTGCGGTCAGTTCCTCGACGTCGCGACCGGCCACCGGTGAATCCGGGTCGGCCACCTCCTTGCCGAGTACCACCGAAATGATCTGTTGATCAACAAGATTCGGGTCGGCGGCCGTCCCCATTCCGAGAACGCCGAGGGTCAATCGGCACACGATCTCGATTTCGTCCGGTCTGTTGTCGGGCAACTCGAACACCGGTGGCGAGTAGCGAGCGGTGTTGCGGACCGCGACATTGGACAGCAAGAGATCGAAATGCGGTGCGTACGAGGGCGGGGGAGGGGGCAGGATCACGTCGGCATGGCAGGTGGTCTCGTTGAGGTACGGGTCGATCGAGACCATGAAATCCAAGGTCTCCAGCGCGGCACTGAGCCGATCGCCGTCGGGAGCCGAGAGCACCGGGTTTCCGGCGATGGTGACCAGCGCGCGCACCTGGCCCTCGCCGGGTGTTTCGATCTCCTCCGGCAGCAGGGCGGTGGGAAACTCCGAGGTCACCTCGCCGGCGCCGGAGACCCGGCTGTGCCAGCGGCCGACCGAAAAGCCACGCCCGGGCTTGGGCGGGCGTGGAGCCGGGCCAACCGGAGAGGCCGCGAACATGGCGCCGCCGGGGCGGTCGAGGTTCCCGGTCAACAGGTTGATCACGTCGACCAGCCAACTTGTCACGGTTCCGAATCGGACGGTGGAGGTTCCGATACGGCCGTACACGGCCGTGCTCGGGGCTGCGGCGATAGAGCGAGCCAACTCGCGGATGTCTCCGGCGCTGACCCCGCAGTGCTGCGCCACGGCCTCCGGCGGGAACTCCAAAGCCTCGGCGCGCACCCGGTCCACGCCGACGACACGGTCAGCCAGTCCGCCGAGTTCGGGGTCTACCAAATCCTCGTCGAAAAGTACGTTCACAACCGCGAACAGCAGTGCTCCGTCGGTGCCCGGGCGCACCGCGAGGTGGCGGTCGGCCAGTGCGGCGGTCCGCGTGCGATTGGGATCGATGACTGTCAGGCGGCCGCCGCGTCGACGCAGCGCGCGTAACTTCCCGGGAAAATCGGCTGTGGTGGCAACACTTCCGTTGGACACCAGCGGGTTGGCGCCGATGATCACCAGATGGTCGGTGCGGTCCACGTCGGGCACGGTGAAGGCGAACGGATTGCCGTAGAGGTAGCCGCAGGCCACCTGCTTGGGCATCTGGTCCAGGGTGCTCGCGGAATAGACCTGACGGGTTTGCAGCGCACGAACCAATTGCGGCGCGTACAAGCCGCCGGAGACGGTGTGGGCGTTGGGGTTGCCCAGGTAGACCGCCACCGAACCGCTACCCGACCGAATCCTCGCCAGGCCCTCGGCGGCGACGCGCAGCGCTTCGTCCCAGTCCGCTTCCACCAGTTCGTCGTTCCGCCGAATCAGCGGTGTGCGGAGTCTGTCGGGGTCATTGTCGAGTTCGGCGAAGCTCGCGCCTTTAGGGCAGACGAAGCCGTGACTGAAGACATCGTCGCGATCACCGCGGGCCGCGGTGACCCGGTCGTCTTCAATAGTCAGAACCAGACCGCAGGTCGCCTCGCACAGTGGACAGATTCGCAGCGCTGACCGGCTCATTCTGTCACTCTGCGCCCCCGCGGGGCGGCGCGCAAGGCCACTGGGCCCCTCCCGGGCCGGACGCAAGAACCCGTCAGTCGCAGACCGCGCCGCCGGCAGCTGAGCCGACGAGCTTGCGGTACTTGGCCAGAACCCCGGTCGTGTACCGGGGTGCCGGCGGGGTGAAACCAACCTTGCGCTCGTCGAGCTCGCCGGCGTCGACCAGGATGTCGAGCGTGCCGTTGGCGACGTCGAGCCGGATCCGGTCTCCGTCGGTGACGAATGCGATCGGACCGCCGTCGACAGCCTCGGGGGCGACGTGTCCCACGCACAGCCCGGTGGTCCCCCCGGAGAACCGTCCGTCGGTCATCAACAGCACGTCCTTACCCAGTCCCGCACCCTTGATCGCGCCGGTGATCGCGAGCATCTCGCGCATTCCGGGTCCACCTTTGGGACCCTCGTAGCGGATCACCACGACGTCCCCGGCGGTGATGGTGCCGTCCTCCAGCGCATCCATCGCCGCCCGCTCACCGTCGAAAACCCTTGCGGTGCCCTCGAACACGGTGGCGTCGAAACCTGCCGACTTGACCACCGCGCCCTCGGGTGCCAGCGAGCCGTGAAGGATCGTGATACCGCCGGTGGGGTGAATCGGGTTGTTCATCGCGCGCAGCACCTTGCCGTCGAGATCCGGCGGATTGATGTGCGCGAGGTTCTCCGCCATGGTTTGCCCGGTGACGGTCAGGACGTCACCATGAAGCAGTCCGGCATCCAGCAGGGCCCGCATCACCACCGGGACGCCGCCGATTCGGTCGACATCGGTCATGACGTTCTTGCCGAACGGCTTGACGTCGGCCAGGTGGGGCACCTTCGAGCCGACGCGGGTGAAGTCCGCCAGGGACAGTTCCACCTGAGCCTCGTGGGCGATGGCCAGCAGATGCAGAACCGCGTTGGTTGATCCACCGAAGGCCATCACCACCGCGATGGCGTTCTCGAAGGCCTCTTTAGTGAGGATGTCGCGGGCGGTGATGCCGCGGCGCAGCAGTTCGACCACGGCCTGCCCACTGCGCCGGGCGAACCCGTCCCGGCGGCGGTCGGTGGCCGGCGGGGAGGCGCTGCCCGGCAGCGACATGCCCAGCGCCTCAGCGGCACTGGCCATCGTGTTGGCGGTATACATGCCGCCGCAGGCGCCTTCGCCGGGGCAGATCGCCCGCTCGATGGCATCGACGTCCTCGCGCGACATCAGCCCTCGGGCGCAGGCCCCGACAGCCTCGAAGGCGTCGATGATGGTGACGTCCTTCTCGCTGCCGTCGGATAGTTTGGCCCGGCCCGGCAGGATCGACCCCGCGTAGAGGAACACCGCGGCCAGGTCGAGACGGGCGGCGGCCATCAGCATGCCCGGCAGCGACTTGTCGCAACCGGCCAGCAGCACCGTGCCGTCGAGGCGCTCGGCCTGCATGACGGTTTCCACGCTGTCGGCGATGATCTCGCGCGAGACGAGCGAGAAGTGCATGCCCTCGTGGCCCATGGAGATGCCGTCGGACACCGAGATCGTCCCGAACTCCATCGGGTAGCCGCCGGCTTCGAACACACCCTCCTTGGCAGCCTGCGCCAAGCGCTGCAGGGACAGGTTGCACGGGGTGATCTCGTTCCACGACGACGCCACTCCGATCTGCGGCTTGGCGAAGTCCTCGTCACCCATTCCGACCGCGCGGAGCATTCCGCGGGCGGCGGCCTTCTCCAGGCCGTCGGTGACGTCTCGGCTACGGGGCTTGAGGTCAGGAGTCTTGCTCACCGGGCAATTATGCCTGCCGACATACCTGGTCAAGTTTCGCTATACCCTGACGGGGTACCGGGTACGGTGGGGTCATGAATCGCACCCGTACCCGATTGGCGGTAGGACTGGCCGCTGCCGCCACCGCCGCCGCCGCTGTGTTGTCCGCCTGCAGCACCGCCACCGACACCAAGTCAGATTCGGCTGCATCGTCAACCGGGGCGTCGGCCCAGCAGAGCGCGGCCCACAACTCCGACGACGTGATGTTCGCGCGGATGATGATTCCGCACCACGAGCAGGCCGTCGAACTGGCGGCGATGGTTCCCCAGCACACCAACAACGCTGACGTGATCAATTTGGCGGCCGAGATCCTCAAGGCGCAGCAGCCCGAGATCAATGTCATGAAGACCCAGCTGGTGCAGTGGGGCGTCAACGGCGACGAGTCGAATGAGCACGACGCCCACATGTCCGGAATGGTCGACGAGGCCACGATGGCGAAGCTGAAGACGTTGCAGGGTGCACCGTTCGACAAGCTGTGGCTGGAGACGATGATCAGCCACCACAAGGGAGCCATCGAGATGGCCCAGAACGAAATCGCCAACGGGCAGAACGCCGACATGATCGCGCTCGCCGGCGACATCGTGGCCGGCCAGCAGGCTGAAATCGACAAGATGAAGGCGATGCTGGCCGCCGCAGGCGGCTGACGTGCATGGATAAAGCCGCCGACAAAGCCGCATCCGGGCATGGCTATTCGACTGACAAGGAGAATTACGCCAAGCGGCTTCGCCGCATCGAAGGCCAGGTCCGCGGCATCGCGAAGATGATCGACGAGGACAAGTACTGCATAGAGGTACTGACCCAGATCAGCGCGGTGACCAGCGCGCTGCAGTCGGTGGCTCTGGGACTCCTCGACGAGCATCTGAAGCACTGTGTGGTTCAGGCTGCCGCCGAAGGTGGCCCCGAGGCTGAGGCCAAGCTGGCTGAGGCGTCTGCGGCGATCGCCCGTCTGGTGCGGTCCTGAGGATTCCGGCCGCCGGGGGTGTCGAGGCTGATGCCCCACCCGACCAGCGGATAGCGTGGAATCCTCCTGCTGTCCCCTCTTCGCCATGACGCCAACGGTTGTGACTTCCGAACTCGCCGACCCGCCTCGCTCCGGCCCCTGGACCCCTCGGGTCGCGATCGCGCTCGCGGTATTGGCGGCGTCGGCGTTCGTCTACGTGACGGCCGAGATCATGCCAGTCGGAGCGCTACCGGCGATCGCCGCGGACCTGCAGGTCAGCGAGGCGACGGTTGGGACACTGCTGGCCAGTTACGCCCTGGTGGCTGCGCTGGCCACGGTTCCCCTGGTGCGCTGGACCGCCGACTGGCCGCGGCGACGCATCCTGCTCTTCACGCTGGTTTCGCTGATCGTCTCCCAGGTTCTGTCGGCCATCGCACCCACCTTCACCGTGCTGGCGCTGGGTCGGGTGCTGTGCGCGCTCACCCACGGTCTGATGTGGTCGGTGATCGCTCCCATCGGCGTCCGGTTGGTGCCGCCGACCCACGCGGCACGGGCCACCGCGGCCGTCTACGCCGGCACGGGCTTGGCATTGGTCGTCGGCAGCCCGCTGACTACGGCCATGAGCGCATTGTGGGGCTGGCGAGCGGCCGTCGCCGGAATCGCCGCCGCCGCGGCCGCGGTCCTTGTAGCGGCCCGGTTCACCGTGCCGTTGATGGCCAAGGCGCAACTGATAACCGGCGCAGACGCAGACCCACAGGCTTGCCGACCGTCCTGGCATCATCGCAACCGCCTGCTGGTGGCGATGTGCGTGCTGACGCTGGTCGGGGTGACCGGGCACTTCGTGTCCTACACGTTCATCGCGGTGATCATCCGCGACATCGTCGGGGTCCATGGCCCGCATCTGGCGTGGATGCTCGCGGCCTACGGCATTGCAGGTCTGGCCGCGATGGCCCTGATGGCCCGCCCCGGGGACCGCAGGCCGCGGGCAGCCATTATCGGGTGCCTGGCGGCGTTGTCACTGATATTCGCCGTCCTGGCGGCGCTGGGCTATGGCGCCTTGGGCGGGCGAATCACGGCCGCGACGCTGGTCATCGGCATCGTCGCGATTGTGAGCTGGGGTGCGGCGGCCACCGCCATGCCGCCTATTCTGCAGTCGGCGGCCATGCGGTACTCGCCGGCGGACCCGGACGGCGCCTCAGGGCTGTATGTGGCGGCCTTCCAGGTCGGCATCATGGCCGGTTCTTTGCTGGGAGGTGTGCTCTACGAACGGGCGGGTGAACCGGAGATGCTCACGGCCTCGGCGCTGTTGGTGGCGGGCGCCTTGGCATGCGTGCTGGTCAGCCGGGACCTGCTGGCTGATTCCGGAGTCGCGGTGGTCGAGGTGGTCAGCGAAAAGTAACGCTCGTCACCATCACGGCGATCATCTGCACAGTTCAGCGTACGGAAGGCCGTCCCGGATCGGGGCCGGCGGCTCTCGGCGCGGGGATGGCTATGCCGGTGTTGTGGAACACTGGATTCGGTGGAGTATTGGAGGTCTTCTGTGATTCGGGTAAAAGGCGCTCTGGCGGCCGCACTGTGTGTGGTCGGAGTTGCGAGCCTGGGCACGGGCCCGGCATTTGCCGATCCTGACCAGCCGGCCGACCCGCAGGTGGCCGACATCCCCGTTCCGATGGAGCCGCCCCCGGTTGAGTTCCCGCCGCCGCCGCCACCGATGCCCGGCGATCTGATGGCTCCGGACGCGTTCCCCCCGCCTCCTCCGCCGCCTCCCGCTGATCCCTTGGCGGCATCGCCGCCCCCGGTCGATCCGCTGGCGCCCCCGGCCCCGGCGGGTCCTGCCGCGCCAGCACCAGTGGCGGCCCCGGACTCGGTGGGGGCCAAGGGCCAGAACAACGCGCCCTACACCGGTGACCCGGTGTTCGCCCCGCCGCGCTTCAACCCGGTGAACGGGGCGACCGTCGGTGTGGCCAAACCGATCATCATCGACTTCCAGCGTCCGATCGCCAACCGGCCGCTGGCTGAGCAGTCCATTCACATCTCGTCGAACCCGCCGGTTCCGGGCACGTTCTACTGGACGACCGACACCCAGGTGCGGTGGCGGCCCTACAACTTCTGGCCGCGCGGCACCCAGGTGCATATCGACGCCAGTGGCGCACAGTCCAACTTCCGGGTCGGCGACTCTCTGGTGGCGACCATCGACGACAAGACCCACCAGATGACGGTCACGCGTAACGGCGTGGTGGAAAAGACCTTCCCGGTGTCGATGGGAATGCCGGACGGGAAGCATGAGACGAAGAACGGCACCTACTACGTGCTGGAGAAGTTCCCCAGTATGACCATGGACTCCTCCACCTACGGTGTTCCGGTCAACTCGGCCTACGGCTACAAGCTCAAGGTGGAGTGGGCAGTCCGCATCGACAACAGCGGCGGCTTCGTCCACAGCGCACCGTGGTCGGTGGGCGACCAGGGCAAGCGCAATGTCAGCCACGGCTGCATCAACCTCAGCCCCGCCAACGCCAAATGGTTCTATGACAACTTCGGCAGCGGCGACCCCGTCATCGTGAAGAACTCGGTCGGTCTGTACAACAACCCCGACGGCGCCGACGACTGGCAGTGGACCCTGTACTGAGTGGTCAACTCCAGATCCGCACTCGCTGTTGGGGATCGAGGTAGAGGGCGTCGTCCTCGCTGACGTTGAAGGCCTCATAGAACGCGTCGACGTTGCGTACCACACCGTTGCAGCGGAATTCCGGCGGTGAGTGCGGATCCACCGCAAGTCGCCGGACTGCCTCGGCTTCTCGCGATTTGGTGCGCCACACCTGAGCCCAGCCGAACAGCACGCGCTGAACACCGGTGAGCCCGTCGATCGTCGGCGCCTCCCGGCCCTCCAGCGACAACTCGTAGGCGAGTAAAGCGATCGACAGTCCGCCAAGGTCGCCGATGTTTTCGCCCACCGTGAATGCGCCCTGAACGCGCGGCGGATCGGAGCGGAACTCCAGGTCGCGGGGAACGTAGGCACTGTACTGCTCGATGAGTTGTGCTGTGCGGCAAGAGAACTCCGTGCGATCCTCGGCTGTCCACCAATCGACGAGGTGGCCGTCGCCGTCGTACTTGGAGCCCTGGTCGTCGAAGCCGTGGCCGATTTCATGGCCGATCACCGCGCCGATTCCGCCGTAGTTGGCGGCGTCGTCGGCCTCTGCGTCAAAGAACGGGGGCTGCAGAATCGCTGCAGGGAAGACGATCTCGTTCATTCCCGGGTTGTAGTAGGCGTTGACCGTCTGAGGTGTCATGAACCATTCGTCACGGTCTACGGGATTCCCGAGTTTGGCCATTTCCCGGTCGGAGTCCAACTCCGCGCCGCGGATCACGTTGCCGTAGAGGTCATCCCGTGATACGTCGAGCGTCGAGTAGTCGCGCCACGATGTCGGATACCCGATCTTCGGCGTGAATTTGTCCAGTTTCGCCAAGGCCCGTTCACGGGTAGTCGGCGTCATCCATTCCAGTTCGCTGATACTCACCCGGTAGGCCTCGCGCAAGTTGGCCACCAGCACGTCCATCCGGGCCTTGGCCTCCGGCGGAAAGTGGCTCTCAACGTAGAGTCGGCCCACCGCGTCGCCCATCAGACTCTGCACCAGTGAGACCCCGCGCTTCCAGCGTTCGCGGATTTCCTCAGTCCCACTGAGTGTCTTGCCGTAGAAGGAGAAGTCCTCGGCCACCAGAGCGTCGGTGAGGATCGCAGCCCTGGCATGGATCAGCCGCCAGCGGGCCCAGTCCTGCCAGTCAGCGAAGTCCGCCTCCTTCCAGAGTTCGGCAAAGGCGATCAGGTAATCAGGTTGGCGCACAACGAGTTCGGCGACCGATTCCATGGGAGCTCCCAGCCCGCCCAGCCAGGCTTCCCAGTCGAAACCGGGGGCCTGCTCGGCAAGATCGGCGAACCTCCGAAGGTTGTAGCTCAGTTCGGCGTCGCGACGGCGGACGACGTCCCAATGGGCAGCGGCCAGACGGGTCTCCAGGCCAACGATGCGGCCGGCCCGCTCGGCGTACTCGTCGGGAGTCCCGCCGTACACGAGCGCAAACATGGCGGCGATGTGCACCGGATAGGCACCCAGAATCGCCGCGTGCTGATCGTCGCGGTAGTAGGACTCGTCGGGCAGGCCGAGGCCGGACTGGTTGAGGTAGACGAGGTACCTGGACGAGTTCTTGGCATCGGTGTTGACGTAGAGGCCGACACCTCCGCCGACGCCGGTCCGTTGCAGTCGGCCGATCACCCCGGCCAGAGCGTCGGGACCGGCGGCCTCGTCGATCTGGGTCAACTCATCGTGCAGGGGTTCCAGCCCGCGGCGTTCGATGGCCTCCTCGTCCAGGAAGCCCGCGTAGAGGTCGCCGATGCGCTGCTCGTCGGTGCCGACCGGTCCGCTGGCGGTGGTGATCAACTCCCGAACCTGTTCCTCGGCACGGTCGTGGAGGGTGCGGAAAGCCCCATCGGTGGCGCGGTCGGCAGGGATGACGTGCTCGGCGAGCCAGCGGCCGTTGACATGGCCGAATAGATCGTCCTGGGGGCGGACCTCTGGGTCGACGTGGGAAAGGTCAATGCCAGAGCGCTGCGGGTCTGCGGTCACGCCACCATCCTTACCACGGCTGGATCCAGAGTCGAAGGGACGGACCGGTAGCCTCCCCTGCATGCCTGAGATCGACGGGGAGGCCCGGCCGGTGACCCCGACGGCGAAGAACGGCAGCAAGTCCGGGGGGAGGCCGTCCCGGGGCAGATGGACCGGTTACGGCGTCGGCGCCGCCGCACTCGGAGCGCTGACAGTGGCGGCGGCTGTGTTGGTCGCGGTGCTGTGGACCGGGCACCGCGCCGCCGCGGCCGAGCGGAACTATCAGGCGCGGCTGATGCAGACGGCCACCGAATGGACCGGCCAGCTGATCAACATGAACGCCGACAACGTCGAGGCCACGCTCGGCCAGTTACGCGAAAAGACGGTGGGAGAGCTCAACACCGAATTCAACTCCGCCATTGCGCCTTATCGCGACGTGGTCAAGACGCTGCGAACCAGGTCGAACGGCTCTGTGCTGTCGGTGTCGGTTGAGGCGCTGCACAACAAACTTCCACTGCTACCGGGCCAGCGGCCACCGACCCCGATAACCCTTCCGCGTGAACTGATCGACCGCACCGACACCGTTCTGGTGGTGGCGACCTCGGTCAGTGAGAACGCCGAGAAAAAGCCGGTCACCGTGAACTGGAACCTGCGACTGGGGGTTTCCGACGTCGACGGGACTCTGATGATCTCTCGCCTGGAGTCCGTGCGGTGAGAAACCTGCTGAGAGTCCTCGCGGTTGACGTGACCGCTCCGCTGGCGGTCGCCGGCGGACTGCTCATGATCGGGGTGGTGCTGGGCTGGCCGATCTGGTGGGTGTCGGTGTGCTCGATGCTGTGCTTGTTGGTCTTGGAGGGGGTGATCGTCAATTTTGTTCTCTTCCGCCGTGATTCGGTGACGGTGGGAACTGACGACGACGCGCCCGTGTTGCGGCTGGCGGTTGCGGCGGTTGCGGCGGCTTCGGTGGTGGCTGCCGCCGTGGTGGGCTACCTGCAGTGGACCGTGCCGGACCGGGACTTGACCAGGGATTCGGCAGAGGTGGTGCGCATTGCCTCGGCAGTCACCGAGGCCGCAGCCTCGTTCAACCCTTCCGCACCGGAATCCGATGTGAACCGGGCCGCGTCGATGATGGTTCCTGAGCGCGCCGATGCGTTCAAAGCGGAATTCGGAAAGTCCGCTGCCGATTCGGCTAAACGCAAGATCTCGGCGACGGCTCAGACGATCTCGGCCGGAGTTGAGGTGCTGGGCCGGTCCGCAGCCAGCGTGTCGGTGCTTCTGCGCGCCAGCAAGACTGTGCCGGGCGAGCAGCCGAGCAACGCTGTGCTTGCCCTGCGGGTCGCGTTGGTCAAACAGGGCAGCGGCTGGAAGGTCGTCGATCTGGTTCCGATCAAGAAGGCCTAAAAGCCTCGATCAATCGTCCTGAATCAGATGGAGATCCACCTTCAGGCAGCGGTCCATCACCACCGTCAGGCCAGCTTCCCGGGCTGCCGCCGCAACCTGATCGTGGCGCAAACCTTGTTGCAGCCAAAGGTATTTCGGGCGCGGTGACAACGCCAGCACCTCGGTCAGAACGCGGGGCAGTTCATCGCGGCGCCGGAAGACGTCCACCATATCCGGAACCACCGGCAGATCGGCGAGTCGGGGATAGACCTTTATGCCGTCGATTTCGGTGATGTTGGGGTTGACCGGATAGAGCTCATAGCGGCTGTGCCGGAGGAGATACTCGAAAACGTCGTTGCTGGGCCGCGACGGGTTGTTCGACGCACCCACGACAGCGACGGTACGGGTGTCGAACAGGATGTCGCGGAGTTCGGCCGCGCTCGGGTTGCCGCTAGCCACCGCCGCCATCGGCCCCGTCGTCGTCCTCGGCCTGAGTCTCCCCAGCGGCTTCCGCGGCATCGTTGTCCTGCTGGGCGGATTGGGCCCGGATCTTGGCAAAGCGGTCCGACAGCCGTCGCATCCGAATCATCAACGAAGCGGGTGGACTCACCGTCCCGTCGAGATAGGTCGCCAAGTCGTCGGGGTCGACCCCGATCCGGGAAGCGAATTCCCGGGCCCCCAGGCCGGAACGCTCCAACAGCAGGCGGACGTGGCGCGCGGCCTCAGCACGCTCATTGGCTTCCAGATGTTTGCGAGCCCGCAGGAGAACCTCCGCGAGGGCCTGCGAAATGCCGTACGGCGCAGCAGTCTCGAGGACTTCCTCGACCTGGCGCGCTGTTCGTCCGTAGGGATCGCGTTTCACCGCGACAACGATGCGCTGCCAGATCCTGATGTCGCCGGACTCCAGCGCTGCGCGAATGGACGCAGTCGACCAGAATTCGACAGGCCCGTCAGTGCCGAGCCGCTCGATCTGCATCATCACCTCGCTTCCTCCAGTAGCGCAACCGCGAGCGCCAGACACTGCTGGCGGACGTACTCCCACCGGACCAATTCGTCTGCCCCACGACGATCAGCTTCCACGTCGGACGGCCTCGGATCGCCCAGTCTGCGTACCAGTTGGGTTGCGATCCAGCGTCTGTCCGGATGCCCAGAACTGTAGTACCGGTCTATCCCGGCGAGTATCCGCGCAGCGTTGCGGATGTCCATGGCCTCGGCCAACTCGGCCAGGTCGGTGTAGTCGGCCCGGTGATTTCTGCACAGCACCAGATAGCTCTTCAGTCGCAACGTCTCGGCGCCGGTGGGAATCTGCAACCTGTCGCCGCTGGGCAACTGCACGTTGGTGGTCTCGACGGGACTCAGCCGCGCCACGGCGGCGTCGGTCTGCAGCGCGTCGAGCGCGACCGCCAGCCGGCATCGCCACATCGTCACGGGGTGGACCTGGCGTGTGGACCGTGGGGCAGACCGGGGGCCGCGGGGCGGCCGGCTGAGCCGCCGGTCCAGGGTCGTTACGCGGGCCGGCAGCCGTGTGGTGCCGGGCTGTGACCCCATCGGCTTGGCCGGTCCACATCCGATCAGCGCCAGCGGGTCGGCCACGCAGACGGCGTCCGGCGCCATTTCCCTGAGCTGGGCGGCGCCTTTGACGACCATCTTCAGGTCCGCGGGCGGGGCCGCGATCGATGAGATGTCATCCGGGATCACCACAAGATTGCCCAAGTCCAGCTTGGGCAAGGGCTTGTCGAAATCCACCGACGGCAGAATCCGGTCCAGCCAGCGCGGTAGCCACCAGTTCCATTGGTCGAACATCGCCATCAGGGCCGGCACCAGCACCACCCGCACCACAGTTGCGTCCACGGCGATCGCGACGGCGCAGGCGACCCCGAGTTCGGCCACCAGGGGCATGCCCGCGAAGGCGAACCCGATGAACACCGCGATCATGATCAGGGCCGCGCTGGTGATGGTGCGGGCGCTGGTGGCCACTCCGTAGGCCACTGCGTCGCGGGTGTCCTCGGACTGCAGGTAGCGCTCCCGGATCCGGGTCAGCAGGAAGATTTCGTAGTCCATCGACAGGCCGAACGTCATGGCCAGTACCAACGGTGGAATGGTGCTGTCGATTGAGCTGAGCGGCTCGAAGCCCAGGTTCTCCAGCCAGCCCCACTGGAACACGATCACCAGGCTTCCGTACGCCGCGGCGACCGACAGCACGGTCATCAGCACGCCCTTGAGGGCGAGGAACACCGACCGGATGGAGATCAGCAGCATCACGAAGGCGATCACCGAGACGAAGGCGAACACCTCGATTTGTGAGCTGGCGACCCGGTCATCGAAATCCTTGATCAGCGCGGTGGGACCGCCGACGTCGATTCGGACGCCCGCCGATTCCGGTGTTTTGAGTTGGGGCATCGTGGACAGATTCGCCCGCAGCCAGTCGACCGTATTGCGCGCCCGCATCTCCTCGGGATCCACAGCGAGGATCGCCGACAGCAGCGCACTGCGATTGTCGTCGGCGAACACCGGCGGAGCCACCGACACGATGTTGACCGCCTGGGCGGTCTCCCGGCTTACGGCGTCGAGAAGACCGGCATTGCGCGGGTCGGAGGCGTCGGGTTCGGGAAAGGTGACCAGGATGCTGACGGGACCTAGCGCTCCCGGGCCCAAGGCCTGGGCAGCGGCTGCCACCCCGCCGCGAATCTCGTGGGACGACGGGAACTGCCTTTGCATGCTGTTGCCGAGCACCATGGAGAACGCCGGCGCCGCGAGGAGGAGCAACAACGCCGTGGCCGCTGACGCCGACGCCCACGGCCGACGCATGACCATGCCCACCCAGCGAGTCCAGAATCGCGACTGGGTTGCCTCCCCTCGCCGCGACCAATGTAGAAGGGCCGAACGCCGGGCCACCTGGCGTCCGAAGGTGGCCAATACCGCGGGCGTCATGGTGGTGGAGGTGAGCACCGCGAACACCACCGACAGAATTGCGCCGGTGGCCATCGACCGCAGGACCGGAGTGTTGATCAGGTAGATGCCGGTGAGTGAGGCGACCACGGTCAACCCGGACAGCACCACTGCCAGACCCGAGGTGGCCATCGCGGCGTCGGTGGCCTGCTGCTGGTCGCGGCCGGAGCGAAGTTCCTCCCGGAACCGCATCAGGATGAACAGCGAGTAGTCGATCGCCAGCGCGATGCCGAACATCGAAACTGTCGGTGCTACGAAAACCGACATCGTCGTCATCGTCGAGAGTGCGTAGACCACGCCCATCGTGACCGCGACGGTGAAGACGGCCAGGACGAGTGGTATCGCGGCGGCCGCAAGCGAACCGAATACCGCCACCAGCACGATCAGAACGATCGGCAGGTTCCAGCGCTCGGCCGCCGCGACGTCGTGTTTGGTGCTGTTCTGCGCCGCCGCGCCGAGGGCCCCCTGACCGATGACGTACAACCGCACGCGGCCGTTGTCGATTTCACCGGGTTGGTCGCCTTCGACGCCGACTTTGGCCCGCAGTTGGCGGGCGACGTCGACGGCGCCGGTGTTGTCGAACCCCAGTCGCAGCGAGACCACATAGGGCCGGTCCGGTGCCGGTGCGGGTTGAGCGGGGTTGTCCACTATTTCGACGCTGGGCACTTCGCGGGCGGCCCGATCGAGTTGCGCCACTGCCGTGGCCATGTCGTCGTAGCTGGCGTCGGCTCGCGGTGCGGCGACCAGCGCCAGCGGGGAGGCGCCCAGTTGCGGGAAGTGCTCCTCCAGTTGGTCGTGGACTTGCAGGGATTGCGAGCCCGCGACCTCGAAGCCGCCGCCGGTCAGGTTGTGCGATTGGGTCATCGCCAAAAACACGGCCGGAAGCAGCGAGAGTAGCCAGCAGCCGAACACCAGCCTTCGGTGTTTTCGCAGGCTGGCGCTCAGGCGCATCATGAACCGCTGGATGTCGATCTCCCCGCATTTGCCCCGGAATTTGCGTGGGTGCGAGCGTACCGCAGCCTGCTGAGCGTCAACTGTGGCTCAAATGTGCCCGGGGAGCGGCCGAGCGAGCGCGGTGTCCCGCGTTCTCTGGCTGTCCTAGAATCCCAAGAGAATGTGGCTTGCCACCGATGATTGGAGTTCGCGATGTTCAGTGACCGTATGGCCCGCCGAGTGACGGGTGGCGTTATCGGGGCGGGCGCTGTCGCCGCGGCTCTGCTTGGCGTGGCCCCGTCGGCAGCGGCGGCGCCGCCGAACTGCACCGCTGCCGACCTCGCCGGAGTGGCTTCCGGAGTCTCGGCTGCCACGTCGGCCTATCTGTTCACCCATCCGGACGTCAATGACTTCTTCACCGGGTTGGAAGGAACCCCCCGGGACGAGCTGCGGGGCCAGATTCAGCAGTATCTTGACGCTAACCCACAGGTCAGGGCCGAACTGCAGGGCATCCGTCAGCCGCTGGTGGATCTTCGGGCCCGCTGCGGGGGCGATCAGTCTCTTGAGGTTCCCGCCTCCTAGCTCCGCAATTCGCCCGATGAACGTAGATTCGTCGGGCGCTCACTGCTTGGTGGCAACGTAGAGATGGACACTGCCGAAACCACCGATCTGCGTGTGGTCGATATCGAGACGGAACTCGTTCAACAGCTTTGTCATGTCGCGGATCAGGTCGCCGGAGCGCTTCCACATCCCGATGAGGGCGCAGCCGAGTCGATTGCCGTCATCGGGATAGCCAATGTCGATCAGTACCAACCGGCCCCGGCGGTGCAGCACTCGATGTAGTTCACTCATGGCTTGCTGAGCGTTGGGGTAACCGCTGAAGGACATCGTGTTGACGACCGTGTCGAAATAGCCGTCGGGGTAAGGCAGGTTCTCGACGTCCGCCCGGCGCAACTGGGCCGTAATACCGGCTCGGCGCAGGTTGCGTTGTGCGATTGCGACCATGCGCTCGTTGAGGTCCACCCCGTGGGTGTCGAAGTTGCCTGCGTAGCGGGTAAGAAGCCAGCCGGTGCCGAAGGACACTTCCAGCACCCGCGGCCCGCGAATGTGCGGCAGGGCCGCGCTGATCCACCTTCTCCACAGTGGCAGCGCCTTAACCGCGAGGTCGTAGGGACGGGCCAGTCGCGAGTACAGGTGATCGAACCGTTCGGTGAACGCCTGGGCGTCAGCAGGCTCGGTGGAATAGCGGTCGTCCGGCTCGTTCCACTGGCTCATCGTGACTCCATCCGTGGTCGGCTCAGGGAATTGCGATGATGGCATCGCTCTCCACAGCGTGGCGCTCCGTCGCAGGGGAAACCTCCGATCAGATGGAATGCTTATGGCTCGGCCACCGGCTCGGCCGGAATCACGAGATCTTCGCGGATGACTCCGCCTTCGAGTGCAGGTGCGTCGCCGGCACACAAGCTGGTATCAACATCGGGTGATCACCACCCTCGACTTCGCGATTCGCATCGCTGCCGGAGCCGGCCTGGGAGCGGCGATCGGCCTCGAACGGCAGTGGCGGTCGAAGATGGCTGGGCTGCGAACCAATGCTCTGGTCAGCTTGGGGTCGACGCTGTTCGTCCTGATGGGTGCCTACGCTTTCGGATCGGGTGACCCGACCCGGGTGGCCGCCCAGGTGGCCTCCGGAATCGGGTTCCTCGGCGCCGGCGTCATCATCAAACAGGGCGTCAGCATTTCGGGGCTCAACACCGCCGCAACGCTCTGGGCCTCAGCGGCAGTGGGGACCCTCGTCGGCGGGGGTATGTATCTCGCCGCTGGTTTGGGAACGGTTGCCGTGATCGCGGCCAACATCCTGCTGCGCCCGGTCAGCCGGGCGCTGGACCGACGTCTCGCGTTGAGTCCCGAACCCGGCCCCGTTGAGTACCGCTTCGAGGTGCGCTGCCTGGTCGAGGCGGAGAGCGAAGTGCGGGCTTTGGTGGTCGGGGCGGTCAGCCGACCGCACTTCACCATTCAGTCCATCTCGGCGGTCGACGTCCCTTCCGACGTCGGGGAGGGCGACGTGCGGATCACCGCGACGGTGGTGGCCGACGAGCGCGACGACCATGCGATCGAGGCCGCTCTGGCTAATGTCATCACCGCCAAGCCAGTGACCGCCGTGCGCTGGTCGGCCGAGGATCTCAGCGGTATCGACTGAAGGCCGGCGGTGCCGGCTCAGTCGGCCCGGCCGCGTCGGGCGGATTTGGTGAAGAGGGCCCGCCAACCCAGCAGCAGTAGTGCCGTGACGGTTGAGGCCACGGCGATGAAGGTCACTGCGGTGCCCTGTCCGGTCGCTTTGCGCAGCAGCATGCCCAACACGATCGTGCAGATCCACACGGTGACGCCGGTGGGGGTCAGCGCAGTCGGGCGGCGCCATCCCCGGGACAGCAGCCAGCCGACGCCGGTGCCGACCAGGAAGGGCCAGGCGGTTTCAGCAACACCGACCAGGCTGACGCCCTCGTCGTGGCTGCGGCGGCCCAGCGCGGTGAAGGCGACGACGCAGACCACGTCGGCGGCCAACGCCGTCAGCATTCGGGAGTCAGTTTTGATCGGATTCGTTGCCATCGCGGTCCGTTCTCTGGATGTCGGTTGGGGAGGCCGTTTCCTGGGCAGCCATCTCTTCGGCGGCAAGCTCGTCGACCGGCACCTCAGGGTCCAGGGCGCCTTCGGTGCGGAACATGAAGAAGAACACCACCCATCCGATGGCAGAGATGAAAATCCAACTGACCAGCCGGTAGATCAGCATCGCGGAGATGGCATCCGGCAGGGCCATGCCGCTGGATACCAGACCCGGCACCAGAACGGCCTCGACGACGAGCAGGCCGCCGGGCATCAACGGAATCGAGCCCACCGCACGGGCTGCGGCGTAGGCGACCATCAATCCCGGCAAAGAAGGCGCTCCGCCGGCGGCGTAGGCCGCGAACGCCAGACACGCCACGTCGGTGACCCAGTTGAACAATGACCACCCGAAGGCCTCGCCGAGCGCGCGGCGGCTCAGGCTCACCGATTCCAGTTGAGACAGCGTTTCGCGCCATCGGCGCAGACCGGTGTCGGCGGGCTTGCCCCGCAGCGAGTTGACCCAACCGAGGACCTTGACGCCAAGCCCGTCGATCAGTTCGGGCCGGGTTGCGACGGCCTGGGCCAGCAGCAGCAACGCCACGAACCCACCGATGGTGAACAGCAGCGAGAACGGATTGTCCTTCGCGCCCAGGAGAAACGCCCCGCCAAGGCCGAGCAACGCCAAGCCCGCGACTTGGAGGGCGCCTGCCATCACCAACTGCCAGGAGGCGACTACCGGAGAGGCGCCCCACTGGCGCTGCTGGCGGTAGACGAAGGTGGCGGAGAGCACCGGACCGCCGGGCAGTGTGGTGCTCAGCGCGTTCCCCGCGTAGAAGACTGCCTCGGAACGCCATTGCTTCACGGTGACGCCCGCCGAACGCAGTAGGGTTCGCTGGATCTCGGCGAAGCTGTGCATCGACAGCATCGCCGCCGCGATGGCCGCCAGTACCCACCACGGGTTGGCTGACACCAGGCTGTGCCACGCCTTGGAGAGTTGGTCGCGCACCAGACTCGCCTCGACGGCCAGCACAACCACCGCCACCGCGAGCACCGCCCAGCGAACCCACCAGTAGCGGCCCCGGGCCGGGAGACGGCGTTCCTCGCGGGCCGAATCGATCGGCACGTTGCGGACCACGGTTTCAGGGTAACTGCGCTGGTCTGCATTCCCCGGCATGTCCGGGCCGAGCATTAGGCTGACGCGCATGCCCTTCAGTCGCAGGCTCGACGACGACTCAGTGGACCCGCTCGTACGCAAGGCCGCGGCATGGACCTGGCGGCTCTTGGTTCTCGGCGCCGGTGTGGTGGCGACGCTGTGGCTGATGGACCGGCTCAAGGTGATCGTCGTGCCCGTTGCCTTGGCCGTCATGCTGAGCGCCTTGCTGGTGCCCGCCGTCGACTGGCTCGACCGCCGCCGGGTCCCGCGCGGTGGCGCTGTGGCACTGGTAGTGCTAGGCAGCGGTGCGCTCTTCGGGGGGATCCTGACCTTCGTCGTGAGTCAGTTCGTCTCGGGGTTGCCTGATCTCATGACACAGGTCGAGCGCAGTATCGACAGCGCCACCCGTTGGCTCACCGAGGGTCCCCTGCACCTTAGCCGCGAGAGTTTCGACCAGGCCGGCGATACGGTGATCAAGGCGATCCGGGACAACCAGGAGCGGCTCACCACGGGGGCGCTGTCCACGGCTGCCACCCTGACCGAAATCCTGACCGGGGCGGCTCTGACGCTGTTCACAGTGCTCTTCCTGCTCTACGGCGGCAGGAACATCTACGCCTACCTGACCAAGGTCATTCCCGCCGGTAGTCGCGAGCGCGTGCGCGACGCCGGTCGGGCGGGCTTCGCCTCGCTGATCGGCTACGTGCGGGCGACTGTTCTGGTGGCGCTTGTCGACGCCATCGGTATCGGTACCGGCCTGGCGATCATGGGCGTGCCACTGGCCTTGCCCCTGGCATCGCTGGTCTTCCTGGGTGCCTTCATCCCGGTGGTCGGCGCGGTCATCACCGGAATGCTCGCGGTGGTGGTGGCGCTGTTGACCAAGGGGGTGGTCTTCGCCCTAATCACCCTTGGACTGATCATCGCGGTGATGCAATTGGAGGGCCATGTGCTCCAGCCGCTGTTGATGGGCCGTGCGGTGTCGATCCACCCGCTGGCTGTCGTGCTGGCGATCGCAGCCGGGGGAGTGTTAGCGGGAATCATCGGCGCATTGCTTGCAGTTCCGGCGGTGGCGTTTCTCAACAGCGCCGTGCGAGTCCTGATCGCCGCTGATCCCGGCGCTGAAGCGGCGGAGTTGGAGGCCGGGGGAGACGCTGCCCTGGTGCACGCGTCACCCGACACCCCGCCGCCGCTGCCAGCGGGGTAGGTGTCCCTAACCCAGCAGGCCTTTGAGCGCCTCGCGAGTGTTGGCGACCTCGTCGGGTGTTCCCCCGGACTCCACTGCGGCGAAGTCGGTGACACCGATCCCGGCGAGAGCGCCGATGCGCTCCTGCACCTCCATCGCAGTGCCGATGATGGCGATGTCGGCCGGTCCCGCCACACCCTCGCGGTCGAGCATCGCCCGATAGCTCGGCAGCCCGCCGTAGGCCGCAAACGTCTCGGCTGCACGGGCTGAGGCGGCCTGCTTGTCATCGGTCACGCACACCGGCAACGCGGCGATAACCCGTGGCTCCGGCCTACCGAGTTCCTCGGCCGCCCGGGTGATCGTCGGGATGGTGTGACCGGCAAGGGTCGCCGGCCCGGTGCACCAGGTCAGCGTTCCGTCGGCCAGGGCGGCGGTCACCCGCAGCATCTGCTCGCCCAGTGCGGCCACCACTACTCCGAAGCCTGTCGAACCCTTGGCGTTGATTGCGGCGTGCACCCGGAACATCTCGCCGTCGAAGTTGGCGGGCTCGTTGCGGGACAACGGCATCAGGACATTCAGGTATTCGCGCAGGTGGCGGACCGGCTTGGCGTAACTGAGACCGAACATGTTCTCGATGACGACTTTGTGGCTGAGACCGATACCCAACGTCAGACGGTTCCCGGACACGGCCGCCACCGTGTGAGCCTGCTGCGCGATCGCGTGCGGATGCCGGGGGAACGTCGGCACCACCGCTGTGCCCAATTCGATACGCGGCACGGTGGTGGCCACCACCGCCAGCGCGGTCAACGCATCGTGGCCGAAGATGTTCGGAGTCCAGTACGCGGCGAAACCGTCGCGTTCGGCCGACGCGGCTTCGGCCACGACGTCATCGGGGGTTCCGTCGTTGATTGCGCCGCCGAAGATTCCCAGTTTCATGAACTCGACGCTACTCCCGCCGAGCGTGGGCGCTAGGGACGTAGGCCCGTCTCACCCAGTCTCGACGGCAGCGGGTTAGAGCCTTCCCTCGCGGCGCAGGAGGTCCTGTGCACTGACCCCGCCGCCTTGACCGCGGGCGTTCAGTTGTTCGGTAGCCACGTCGGTATCGGTGTTCTCGGGCCGGCTGATCGGGATCGCCCTGGTTTCGTCGGCGGCAATGTCGGCAGGTGGGGTGGGTGCCGGCGGGGCGGGGTTGGCCACAGTGGGGGTA
>JAGQTV010000079.1 GCA_020438845.1 Mycobacterium sp.
ATGAACCCGCCGATGATGATGCCTGCCTCATGTTCGACGATCGCGGCCTTTATCGCCCAGGCGAGCGAGTTCACCTCAAGGGTTGGATCCGCACGATCACAGGTGGGCCGACGGGAGACGTCGCACCACCTGCGGACTATTGCGAGACTATTTCATGGAATGCCTGGGATCCGCGGGGCAATGAAATTGCCTCGGGCTCAGCGTCTTTGGATAGGCTTGGTGGGTTCGACATCACCGTGGACTTGCCCGAGACGATCAACCTCGGAAACGCTCGGGTGCAAGTTGGACACTTCTGGAGCCACGAGTTCAAGATCGCCGAGTTCAGGCGTCCCGAGTTCGAAGTCAGCGTGGCCATCGAACCGGACCGGGCCATTGCCGGCGATACGGTCACGGCGTCGGCGCGGGCGGTCTATTACGCAGGCGGTCCGCTGCGTGCCGCACCGGTCAAATGGTCGGTCACTTCAACGCCCGCACACTACAACCCACCCGGATGGGACCGCTTCACATTCGGCAGCGCTGTGCCGTGGTGGCGGTTGGACTCATGGGCCGACGAAGACGATGAGGTCGAGGAACTAGAAGTCGTCGACTTCGAAGTCGGCGAGGTGGTGAGCATCTTGGATGGGCCATTTGCGACATTGCCGGGATCTGTTATCGAGGTCGACGCCGAGCAACGGAAGCTCAAAGTGTCGGTGAGCATCTTCGACCGCGAGACCCTCGTAGAACTGACCTTCGACCAAGTCCTCGGCGACGGGATCTTCGTCGCTAGTGCCGGCGACAAGAGATTCCAGGGCATAACGGCTGACGACGGTTGCCACCGCCTCGGAATTTCCACGACACCGGGCTCAGAACTGCGCCCCTGGTCTGTGTCGGCCGAGGCGACCGTCGAGGACGTGAACCGCCAGGCCTGGACAGCCTCGACATCGCTCCTGGTTCACCCGTCGGCCCTATATGTCGGATTGCGTTCCGAGCGTTCGTTTTTCACTGGTGGCGGCGCCATCGAGATCCAGACGGTCGTTGTTGACCTCGATGGCGCACCGCTATCTGGAATCCCCGTGGACGTCCGTGCTGAACGCCGCGAGGACCGCCAAGTTGCCGGGCATTGGCGAGAAGTCGTCACCGAAACCATCGAACAGGCCACTGTCAGTGCGAGTGACGCGGTGACCGTGACACTCGAAGGACTTGGTGCCGGCCAATGGACGGTAGTCGTTGAGGCGGCCGACGCCGCCGGGCGGGCGCACCGCAGCACCCTGGAAGTCTGGGTGACGGGTGCAAGCACGGACAGGCGCGCCAAAGGCGATGAGCTGCAGATAATTCCGGACAAGCCGGTTTACGCCCCCGGTGACGTTGCGGAAGTTCTACTCCTGTCGCCATTCACGCCGGCGCATGGCCTTCTCGTGCTGGAGCGCGACGGTATCGTCCGCACTGAACCGCTGCATGTCACCGACGCTTTCCACGCCTTGCGCATTCCGATGGAAGATGCCTTCACACCGGGGGTCCATGTGCAGGTCGTACTGGCCGGGGCCGTCGCACGACCGGATGTGCCAGCGGGCATTACCCGGCCTGCCTTCGCCTCGGCCAGCGTTTACCTTCCCGTACCGCCGGTCGCCCGGGCGCTGGCTGTGGCAATCACGCCGCGCGCACCTGGCCTGCGGCCAGGTGAATCAACCGTGCTGGACCTCGTGGTAACCGGGGCCGACGATGCGCCTGTAACTGGTGCGGGCGCCACCGTGATCGTCGTCGATGAGGCTGTACTGGCGGTCGCGGCGTACAAGAACCCCGACCCACTCGGCGTGTTCTATCCGAAGCGGAGCGCCGGTGTGGAGACAGCCAGGTCGCGACCGCGTGTGCTGCTCGCACGGCCGGACGACTTCGCGCTCGCTGAAGACCCGGAACTGCTCTGTGCCGAGGAGGCGTGCATGGCAGCGCCGGGGGGCGCGATGCGGATGGCCGGCCCGCGACCGGGGCCAGGGGGCCCGCGACCAATCCGTGCCCGCATCGACTTCAGCGCGCTCGCGTTGTTCGCGGCCACCGTGATCACCGATGCCGACGGTCGGGCCGCCGTCCCGGTCACGTTGCCCGACAATCTCACTCGCTATCGCGTGCTCGCAGTGGCGACCGACGGGGTCGCTCGTTTCGGGGTGGGGGAGTCCGCCCTGACCGCCCGACTGCCGCTGATGGTTCGTCCATCAGCGCCGCGCTTTCTCTCCTGGGGCGACACCTTCGAACTGCCGGTGGTCCTCCAAAACCAATCCGACGTCCCACTCGAAGTCGATGTGGCCGTGCGCGCGGGCAACGCTTCGCTGACGGCCGGTGCGGGACGCCGACTGATCGTGCCGGGGAACGACCGGGTCGAGGTCCGGTTCCCCGCCGCGGCCGAGTCGGTAGGACAGGCCCGATTCGAGGTGGCTGCAGCGTCAGGCTCGGACGCCGATGCCGCGACGGTGACCCTGCCGGTGTGGTCGCCGGCCACCACCGAGGCGTACGCGCTGCACGGTGTGCTTGATGACGGTGCGGTGGACCAGCCGATCCGGGCGCCTGCCGGTGCGGTGACGTCCTTCGGGGGACTGGAGGTCACGACTTCATCGACCGGGGTTGCAGCCTTGGCCGACGCCGTTGTGTACCTAGCCTCCTACCCGTTCGAATGCGCCGAGCAGTTGGCATCCCGGGTACTGGCCGTCGCCGCCCTACGAGATGTGCTGGCGGCCTTTGGAACTGAGGGACAACCGTCTCCGGCCGAGTTGGAGGCGGCAGTCCGACGCGACATCGAGATGCTTGCGACGCGCCAGTGTCCCGACGGCGGCTTCGGCTGGTGGCGGCGGAACGAGGACTCCTGGCCCTACATCAGCGTCCACGTGGGCAATGCGCTGGCCCGCGCACAGGCGAAGGGCTTCGAAGTCCCTGAGCGGATGATGCAGCCACTGGTCCGCTACCTGCGGAGCATTGGCGAGCGGTTCCCGCGTGACTACCCGGCCGATGCCCCCGCAGTGATCGAGGCCTACGCCATCTCCGTACGGGCCGCACTCGGCGACCCGGACCCGGAGTCGGCCCGCCAGTTGGTGGCGGCTGGTGCCTTGTCTGTCGAGGGACTCGCCTGGATCCTTCCGGTCCTGGCCGGCGATCCCGAGTCGCGCGTCCAGACCGCCGAGGTCCGTCGGCAGCTCGCCAACCGTGTGGTCGAAACTCCGGGCGCGGCAACGGTGGCTGTTCGGTACGAGGACGGCCCTCACTTGTTGTTGTCCTCGGACAGGCGCGCCGACGCGATCGTTCTCGAGGCGCTCATCGCGGACCAGCCCGACAGCGACCTGGTACCCAAGCTCGTGGCGGGGCTGTTGGGCCACCGGACCGCGGGGCGATGGGCCAGCACCCAGGAGAACGCCTTCGTGCTCTTGGCTCTCGGTCGTTACTTCGACACGTATGAGTCCGTCACACCTGATTTCACCGCGCGGCTCTGGCTCGGTGAGGACTTCGCGGGCGAGCAAGAGTTCCACGGCAGGTCCACCGACCTCCGCCATCTCGTTGTCCCGATGGCGGCATTGTCGACTGGAGCAGAGCCACACGACCTGCTGCTGGCGAAAGAGGGTCCCGGACGGCTCTACTACCGATTGGGCCTGCGGTACGCCCCAGCCAACCTTGCGCTTGAGCCACTCGATCGCGGCTTCGAGGTCTCCCGAACCTACGAGGCAGTCGACAAGCGATCCGACGTCCGACGGGACGACGACGGGACCTGGCACATTCGAGCCGGGGCGCGGGTCAGGGTCAATCTGGTCATGACAGCACGGGCTCGGCGCTACCACGTCGCGCTCGTTGACCCGCTGCCCGCGGGCCTCGAACCGCTCGACCCATCACTGGCCACGAGCGCGAGCGACGCGGCGTCTGACGGGTCTGAGGTCGGCGTCATCGGCGGCCCTGGACTCGGCGGCCCGGGGCGTGGGTCGGGTCACTGGTGGTGGTGGAGCCGGCCGTGGTTCGACCACGAAAACCTGCGCGACAACCGCGCCGAAGCGTTCACCACGCTGCTATGGGAGGGCTCGTACCGGTATCGCTATACCGCCCGTGCGACGACCCCGGGCACCTTTACCGCCGGCCCGCCGAAGGCCGAGGAGATGTACTCACCGGAGGTGTTTGGCCGAGGTGCCACGGACCGAGTGGTAGTTGAGTAGCCGCATCAAGCGGACCTCCCGGTCCGATCTGTCGGTGGGTTGTGCGAGTGTTCAAGGAAGTAGTCAGATCAACTCAAAGGGGAATGGGACATGAGACGTGCGATTACGCCTCTGATCGGAGCGGTTATCGCCGCTCTTGCCTTGGCCGGCGCGGCGAATGCGATCCCAGAACAAGGCACGCCCGAATTCGACAGCTACATGCAGGCGTTGCAGCGCAACGGATTCAACCTGAACCCCGACACCGCGTGGCGCGTCGCTCACCAGGCGTGCGAAGGCGGCATTCCGGGGTTCCTCGGCTATGAGCTAATTGCTCAAGGGGTTGTCGGCCCAGGAGCGCAACAGCGGTTGATGAATGTCGCGATGCAGTACGCGTGTCCCGTGCAGTAACTGGACCGAACGCTGCTACCGAGTTAATTGCTACGCGGGCCAGCCGGCTTTGCTTCAGTCCCGTAGCAGAACTCGTAGTCGGCTACTGCGTGGAACACGTCTGTTACCCGTGTTCCTGCAATCCCTTTCCCTCTGGGATGTTGTAGGTGCGAAGGACGTAGTTGATCGTCTCGACTATCGCCTGTGAAGAGAACGCGACGCCGAGGTTCAGGGATTGAGAGACTCGGACGAAAGGTATTACAGGCGAAGAGACTTGGACAGGTATCTCATTCTGGCGATCCCAAGTCAGCGCGATGACGCCGACTAAGAACAGTCTCGAACCCAGGTTGAGGGTCCCATCAGTGCTTCGCCAGGTATCTCGATTCAGGACGAATACGGGACTTCCACTGCTTCCGCCGAAGACGGCCCCATCCAGGAGGAATGCGGGATCCCCGCCGAATGGAATTGCCAATGGGGTTGCTGTAATAGCCTGTCGCGCAATGGGTATGTGGTTAACCGGATCAGCTAGCCCATTTGGGTAGCCCACGAAAGTCAATTCTTCAATAGCATCGAACTCCGTTACTGCTTGCGCCGTGGGCAGGAGGTTCCAGTCGAGTAACCTCACGAAGGGATGCGGTTTCAACTGCCAGAGTTGGTTCCAAGCATCCGCGAGCGGAATCACAGCCACGTCCACTTTCGGATTTGGGTGTCCGAAGTAAGCTACCTCTGGTGTTCCCTTGATTAGGTGCTGATAGCAGAGGCCTAATTCAGGGCCTGAACTGTCTGCGTTCTCGACCAGGAAGTCGAGCCGTAATTCCGCAGCGCTATCAACCACATGCTTGTTAGTGATGAGCAAGGGGATAATCGGGTCTGCGGTGGATGGCGCGGCGTTGAAAAGGAAGCCAGTCCCGACGCTCGTGCCTTGCGCGCCGAGGAGCGCGTTGGTGATACGAACCGTTGAGAACAGTATCTGCTTCGCAAGTGTGTCGGCCTTCACGTACTGAGGTTAGACGTGGAGTGTGACGGGATTGCGCATGACTAACTCTTCTCAGACTCGGTTGCGCCTTGCCGGCGCGTCCGCGCTGCTTCTAGTGCCTGCGCGATGGCGGCTGGCGACTGGTACACATCATTCAAAATGTCCTCCATTAGGCGGATGACTAGTCGCGATTCTTCAACACTCACGGGGTCCACGAAATCGCCGTGAGCCGTGCCATTGCCAAGCTGTCGGATTCCATGTGCGGCGTCCTTGATGACGTTCCGTATCACTCCACCGGTGGCCATTAGCTCGATCTTGTTGTGCAGCGTGCCGGTGTTGAATCCGCGGTCCTTTGCAGTTGCTTCGATCACAGCGCGGGCGAGAAGAATCGCGCCGCGATAGTGTTCGCTGCTTTGACACTCGAATGCTTCCGTCGCAGCGTCCCCGATATGCGAAGGCACGTCTGGATATCTACGTGACTCAGTAGCTGACGGGCGCCAACGTAATTCATCTCCTCGTGCACTTTGAAAGAACGCGTTCAGATGGTTCTTCGCGTACTCGGGGCCGACAGTTGAGAATGCAATCGACTGGCCACGGCAGATCGAGCAGACCATTGGCGCGCAAGCCAGTTGAGTGCCGGACGGAGATGGTGGCGCGACCTCCGCGCTAACGAACGTCGGATCGCCATTCAATTCATGACCGGTGTTGGCCTTGCACATCCAACAAACATGGTTTGGCATGGGATAACCGTAGATCGGAGTACCGACATCTCGGTTCACTTCAACTGGGGAGCGCTGGCCTTGACGCCAACCCAGGTGGACCACTCGTGACCAGCCAAAATGCCTTGGGACCAATTTGGGACCACACGTTCTGCTCGCTCCTGAACGACCTGCACGTTCACGCACGATCCGCGAGCGCCGAATAACGCGCATACCGGGTGTGAGCAGGCACAACGTGCTAGACCCATTTCCTGGGGGTCAAGTGGTCGCAGGTTCAAATCCTGTCAGCCCGACAGCAGTTCAGAGGCGGTTTCCGTTCAGCGGGAGCCGCCTTTTCCTACCCGGTAGCGCAATGAACAACCGGGACGAGGGTGTCGCCTTCACGGGCGACGTAGGACCTCAACGCATCCAGGTGTTGCTGCCCGCGCCACGGAGCAGGGCCTAACCCTTAGCGGGGGCTACCTACTCCTGCCCCATATGCTCGATGTCGACCGTCTTCACCTGCGGACACTGCGGTGCCGATCTGGCCGACGGTTCCATCACCACCGCCGAGGGTGCCAGCGTGCGCGTCGCAGAATGCCCCAACGGACACGGCAAGATCAAGTCGCCGACGTGCTGCGGCAGCGACATGACCTGCAGCGTCTAGCGGTCAGCCGACCTTGACGACCTTGGGCGGCTGCCAGGTGCCGTCCAAGGCTTCAGGCTTGGGCCAGTACAAGCGCATGAACATGGTGAACGGCCCCTCCGGCGCCGGCAGCCAGTTCGCTTCCTTCTCCGGGCCCGGGGCGGTGTTCTGGATGTAGAGCGTGATGCTGCCGTCGGGGTTCGGGACCAGGTCGGGCAGCATAGGCGAGTTGATCAGATACCGGTTCAGCGGATTGTCCACCAGTAGCGATTCCGGCAGCTTGTACATCGTCACCGACCAGAATGCGTTGACCGGCGGCAACTGCCCCGCCGGGAACGTCAGGGTGTATTTGTCGGCCCCTGTCAGCGGAGCGCCGTCGGAGTCGGTGGTCAGCGCCGGATACATGGCCTCCTGCTTGGAATTTCCGTAGATCCCGAGAACCGCTCCGGCCATGCGGTACAGATAGTTGCCGTTGAGTTCCTCCGTCGTGCCGAACAGATCGCCGGCCGTCACCTTTCCGGAGTCGAAGTTGTCCTTCTTGAAGGTGTCGTACTCCGTCCAGGCGTCGGCCATGCCCGACTTGAAAGCCTCCTGGTTCTCCGGGCTGAGCGTCTCGGAACGGAAGGTACCGTCGCCGGTCAGCCCGATCGACGCGAAACTGGCCCGGAGGTCCTTCTCGGCCGGCAGCGTAGGGGCGAATTTCAACTGGAAGTCGAGCAGGTCAAAGAATCGCAGTGCGGTCTTCTGTTCCTCAGACGTCAGCGCGGCCGGCCAGTCGATGGTCGGCGCGGGCGTCGGCGCTTCCTTCTTGAGGAATTCCGAGAGAGGCTGGACCTTGTACCCGGCCTGGATCTTCGCGACCTTGTCCAAGTCGTCGGCGCCGAACAGCTGAGTACGGTAAACCACGAAATCGAAGTCGGTGGCGCTCTTGATCACGTCCCGGATGCCTTCCGGCTTCTCGCCATTCCAGCCCGGCCCGGCCAGCAGGTAGGCCCCGCCGTCGTTGCCACTGGTCCGGCTGCCGAGGTAGGCGAAGTTGTAGGTATAGCCGTCGACGAACTGCAGCGAGTAGTAGCGGTCCTTGTCGATCCGCGGAACGAACAGGACCAGCGGTTCAGTACGCAGGTCGGCCCCCAGCATCGAGTACGGGGTGTCGGAGTTCGGCGTCTGAACAGCCGTGTCGGCGGGCGTGAAAACCCTCGCGGTGCTGTGCACTTCGTTCCACGGGCCTTTGTACTCCGGGCTGGCGGAGTCGATGAAGTACGAGTGCTGGATCCGGTAGCTGTCGACCATCGGGAAGCCGTAGATATAGGCCTCTTTGGCGATCGCACGGACCCGGTCGGGAGTCAGGGGTCCGGTTGAGGTGGGAGCCGACGACGTGGTGCCGGCCTCGTTCTGGGAAGTCTTGTTCCCGCACCCGGCCAACGCCGCCACCAGCAGGACGACCGCGAGAACAACCCAATTCCGCGAGCGCTTCCAGTTCATCGCTGCACGATATCGGGTTGCCCGGGCGTCGGGTGCCGACCCGCGGTATCAATCGGCGGAGATCGGACCGCTGGCCGGGAGTCCCGGCGTCGGCTTGCCCTACCGGTAACCCGGCTCTTCGCAGTTAGCAGGGGCTTTGGCGCCGGCTGAGTGTGACCTGCCGTGATCGGCGGGTGCAGGCCCAGCGTACGCGGCGGCGTTGCATTTCTTACGGCACCCCCGCACACGCGGAGCAGATCGGTCGGTCGATAGTCAACATCGATCACGCGGCCGTTATACCGTCTACGCATCGATCGGAGGGTTGCAAACATGAAGGCGGGTTGGCGCACGTCGGACTTCCGCTTGTGAAGTTCGAGGGGCGTAAGAAAATATTGGTTGACCCGCACGATCCACCAGGACCGGACGAGAGCGGACGCTCGGATACCTCCGTCATACGCTCCGTGATGATTCGTCTGCTGGTCACGATGTCGCTGCTCGAACTGTCGATCATGTTGCTGTTCTGGGCTATCTCGCTCGACATCAATCCGGTCGCCGAGGCCCTGCTCGACGCCAGCCTGCTGTCCTTGGGGGGCGCCCCGGTGCTCTATCTGTGGATCGTGCGGCCATTCGTGCGGTCCCGCGACCGCGCGGAGATCGAACTGCGCGGCAAGGAGCGTGCGCTTGCGGAGACCAATCGCGAGTTGAACTTTCAGACCGCGACGCTGGATCAGCATGCCATCGTCAGTGCGGCCGACCGGCGGGGCACGATCACCTACGCCAACGACAAATTCTGTGAGATCAGCGGCTATTCGCGGGACGAACTGATCGGCGAGAACCATCGCATTCTCAAGTCGGGCCATCACTCGTCCGAGTTCTACACCGAGATGTGGCGCACTATCTCCCACGGAAGGGTCTGGCACGGCGAGATCTGCAACCGGCGCAAGGACGGCACCCTGTACTGGGTGCGCTCCACCATCTCGCCCTTTGTGGACGAGCGTGGTAAGCCCTTCCAATACGTCGCCATCAGGACCGACATCACCGACAGCAAGGCGACCGAAGCCGCGCTGGTCGAGGCGCAAAGCGTGGCCAAGATGGGAGGATGGCAGTATGGCTGGGCGCGGAGTTCGTGCAGCTGGTCTGCTGAGACCTTCCGGATTCTGGGCCTGAACCCCCGCGAGCGGGAAGCGAGTCCGGAGTTGTTCCTGTCGATGGTGCACCCTGACGATCGGGACCTGGTGCTGAGCAATTTTCAGGAGTCACTCGGCACGAGGGAACCCACGGATCTGGAACACCGGATCATCCGAGACGACGGCACGGTCCGGTGGGTGCATGGGCGCATCACCCATGAATTCGCCCCCGATGGTCAGTTGGTCCGGTCTGCCGGCACGGTGCAGGATGTTACCGATCGACGCGACGCGCAGGCGGAGATGCTCCGGTTGGCCACGACCGACGGCTCGACCGGACTTGTCAACCGCGGGGAGTTCAGCCGGCAGTTCAGCCGCCAACTCGCGCTTGCCGGGAATGACCCCGGCCGGTTGGCGCTCCTGCTGATCGATCTCGACCGCTTCAAGTCGGTCAACGACAAGTACGGCCATCAAGTCGGCGACGGAGTGCTGCAACGCGTGGCCGATATCTTTCGCCAGAACTGCCGCAAGACCGACATTCTTGCCCGTTGGGGCGGCGACGAGTTCGCGATCCTGTTGCTCCACCCCGCCGACCGGGAGAGCGTCGCCAGGATCGCCGTCCGGATCATCACCGAAATCAGCCGACCCATGGTGATCCGCGGCCACGAGGTACGAATCGGGGCCAGTATCGGGGTGGCCACCTACCCCGAGGACGGATCCGACGAAGACAAGCTGACCTTCAACGCCGACATCGCCCTCTTCCAAGCGAAAAAAGACGGCCGCAACACCTACCGGTTCCACTCCGACGACTGAAGCCCACGGAACTCCCGGCGGGCCCTGCGCCACCGTGGCGAAATCAGGCGGGGCATCGGATTCCACAGCTCCCGAAGCCTCTGTGTAGGCATTCTTTCGAAAATTCGACTGATTCGGCACGGAGAATCGATGACGACGGTTCGGGCACGATTCGGGGATGACAGCGCCGTCGAGACATTGGACACATACCGCAACCTGTGGCCACACTCGGACGACCGCACGCGGGATGCGATTGACTCGGTACTCGGAATCGCTGCGGAGTTAGGAGTCTCGTGCTAAGTCCTTGATGGCGCAGTCCGGTCGCCGGTGGTGCGGTCATCGGCTTCTTTGTAACGCCGCCTTGGTGGCGGTAAGCCATCTCGGATCTAGCCACGGTGACGCTCAGCTGCGCCCGCCGACACTGTCGGGTTCGCTGCGAGATAGTCGAGTGGACGAGCTTTAGGGGCTTTTCGGCTGCATCGCCTTCAGGCGCCGCTTCTCGCCCAGCACGCTCTGGTAGCTGGCGCGCTCGGCGACCAGCCACTCGGGCTTCTCCGACAGGAGTGCCTCGATCTGCTCGGATGTGAGCGCCTCGGTGACGCCGCCGCGTGCGAGGCCCGCGATCGAAACGCCCAGCTTGGCTGCGACGAGGTTCTTCGGGTGTGGCCCGTTCTTTCGGAGCTCCCTAAGCCACGCCGGCGGGTCGATCTGCAGCGCGGTCAACTCCTCGCGGGTGATCGCATTCTCCTGGAATTCCGGAGGCGTCGCCGGCAGGTATACGTCCAGCTTCTTGGCCGCGGTGGCGGGCTTCATGGACTGCGCGTTCGGCCTGCTCATGAGTTGAGTTTATCGACGGGGCCCGTCGGTAGCCTGATCTGGTGACCCGGGCCGCGCTCATCCTCGGATATGTCCCCGGCGGGACACCTGCAAAGTGGGCGCGAACCTGGGCGGAGCGCCACTCCGAGGTTCCGTTGAGGTTGCATGGCGTGTCCGCGGCGGACGCGGCTGACGAAGTGCGGGCCGGGAGCGTCGATGTGGCTTTGCTCAGGCTGCCGGCCGACACGTCTTCACTGGCTGTCATCCCGCTCTATGAAGAGACGACTGTGGTTGTTGTACCGACCGATCACCTTCTCAGTGCAGCCGACGAGATCGCCCCGGACGACCTCGATGGCCAGCCGATCCTGCTGCCACTCGACGACGTCGTCGCCTGGGCGGACGCACCCGGCGTGATGATCGATCACCGTCCCGAATCCACCTCGGCTGCAATAGAACTCGTGGCCGCAGGGTTGGGCGCGCTGATCGTGCCGCAATCCCTGGCCCGGCTGCATCACCGCAGAGACCTCACGTACCGTCCGATCGTCGGCGCGCCGATGTGCCCTGTCGCGCTTGCCTTCCCGGAAGGGCCGCAGTCGGAACTCCTCGAAGACTTCATCGGGGTCGTCCGGGGCCGTAAACCGGGCTCGTCGCGTGGGCCGGCTGAACCACCGCCCAAGCGCACCGCCCGGGAGAAGGCTTTCGCCAAGCAGGCCGCCCGTGCCGCCGCGGGGAAGACCGCAGGTAAGTCGGGCCGGACCGGGCGGCGACCCCGATGACCGAAATTCGCGCCCCGTTGTCAGTTGTGTATGCAACAAAACGTTGAGCCGACAACGTAAAGCACACCGAGATCGACTCTGGCGCAGGATGTGGAGGCTGAACCCACTATCTTGGCAAATCCAGCGCTCGACTGGGCTGTTGCCTTCGGAAAGTCAAGACGGAGTGTCCATGGCTGCTGCGACAACCTGCTGGTCAGGGCGACCTTAACCACTAGTGGGCAATCCGGTGCCACACGAAGATGGCCAGGGATTGGTAACCCGGGTTTTGCGCGCAGCTTGGCATGACACGACGCCGATTTAGCGAAAGTGCCTGTCCTGCAACGGATAATGAGACTGCTGGAGGTCCATGTTTCTGAGCGGAAGGCCACTTTCTTGGTGAAGAGTAGCGCAGCGGTTTCGCGGGTGAAAGCCTCGGCCGATGGCCGTGGGGTGGTGTCGCACGCTGGGATGGGGCTGTTGCGGGAGCTTGCCGACCAGACCGGGTTTGTCTACGCAGTTCACGGCCGTGTTGGCTGACGCCTAACGCGGTCCGTGGGTGTATGCTCCGGGCGCGGTGTTCGCCGGTCTGGCTGCCGCGGTGGCCGGCTCCGCTCAGCAGGATCACATCAGGAGTGTCGGAGCCCACCCGTCGTCGTAGTCCTCCAAGCCGACCATGTCGATCCCCGGCATCTCGCAGTGGATCGGATACAAGTACCTGATTCGCCAATCCGCGGAAGAGCGCTCAAGGGGACCCCGCTGGCCGGATCGCCTGCCGTCATCATGCTTCTGGCGGCGGGGTCGGACTACAACCTTCTGGTGATCTCCCGATCAAGGAGGAGATCGGGGCGGGGTTGAACGCCGGGCTGATCCGGACGATGGCGGGTACCGGCTCAGTGGCCACTGCCGCAGGTCTGATGTTCGCCTTCACCATGTGCGGCTTTGCATTCGGGTGCGGTCGTTCATGACGCCGTCGATCGCTGCGCTGCTCGGCCGCTGGTTCTGGGGGCCGCTGAAGGTGCGTCCGCGGCCGGGCCAGCAGCATGCTGCACCCCTGCGGGCGCGCCTTTCCATTCGGGAGTTGTTGCGCGACAATGAGATAGATCCAGGCGAGGGCCGGCCAACAACCCAACCGTAGACTTTTCCGCCGAATGTCAGGTTCGCATGGTTGATTTACGCAGACTCGGATGTGCGCTCGATCAATGGGATCACCCTGGAGTCTTCGAACATTGCCAAGCGGTGAGGCATATCGGCGAGCATCTCGTCGCTGGACGTGAGCGAAAGGAAGGCGCTGAGGGACGGATAACGCACAATCTGCACTACATCCCATCGCTCATCCGGCGGACCGATAAGACACCCGGCGCCCTCGGCAAGGAAGACTCGCTTTGCGTCAAAAGATGCCAGAAGCGAGTCCATACTTGCCGCATAGCGATCGAATAGGTCTCGACCGCTGATCGGATTCGGTGGTGCGAACTCCGGATTGGCCGAATAGTCGGCGACCTCGTGCAACCGGTAGAGATTGAGCATTGAAAACGGCCCCGGTGGCCGATCCATCATCGCGCGCATGGATTCTTGCGTCGGAACGAGATACACGATCTGTCAACCTCCATCGCCCACTCAATCTTGTCATGTTGCGGCTCCGAGGTGAGCACCATTGGAGGGTCGAGCTTCGGCGCCATGTCGGCTTGATGGTTCAGGTCCGGTGCGATCTCGAAGCGAAGACGCGCCTGCGGCATACTCCGGATCAGATCATCCGCAAGCTCTGATTGGCTGTGGGGCCCGGACGCACCCGGTGCGGCTTTCGCCGGATCGGCTCGGATGGGCAACCTCGGGCCGGACGCCTGGCACTGTCAGGTAGTCGCGGATTCGGAATGGTCCGCAAATATCCCGTAATCGTGAATCGTTCTGGTAGAGCGGTATTCGGCGGTGCTGGTCCAACCTGGGCAGCGGTCCTGGCCGTGCGTTCACCGGCGCCGTTGGCGGTCGCTCGCACGGATCGTGGTTTTGGTGCCCTGCTGGGTCCCGCCGAACTCGACGCTCGAACAGGCACTTCGACGGGATCTCAGGAACCGCGACGCGCGTTGTCTGGCTTCTCAGGCTGCGGCGTCGATCTCGCTGATGGTGATTTCGAACGGGCCCTGCTGTTTGTCGAGGATGTAGACCGAAACCGTGTTGATGGTCGAAGGGTCCAGACTTTGCGGCGCGTCGGGTGCCGGATCGAGGCGCATACCAACGGGCCGGAAGCTCTCGATGGGCAGTTCGTAGACCCGGTCGGCGGCGGCCTCGGTGGGGAATCGCTGGATGTAAGACCAAGGCTGCCCGGCGGCGCCCACCTTCAACACATAGGTCTTACCGTCGCCTACAGCATGTATGCGCAGCGACTTGGCGCCGGCCGCTTTTCGCCCGATTTCGGGATCCTGCGGACTGCGTGCCGAGGCGAAACCACCGTTGTTCTCCAGCGAGATGGTGCCCGAGAACACCAGCCCTCCACGGCCATAGGTGATCGCCGAGGTGGATTCACCGCCCATGACGGGATCGTTGACCGTTGTCCAGGCGGCGACCTTGCCGGCGTCGTCGAAGTCGAGGAGAACGGCGACGGACCCGTCAGGCCCAGTTGCCGGGGCCGACGGGCTGGGGGAGATCGTCTCGTCGGCGTTGGCCGTCTGCCCGGTGCTCCCGCACGCAACAACAAGTAATGCCGAGCAGGCGACCATGATGGCGTATCGCCGACGACCTGTTAGTGCTTGGCGGTGGCAATGTCCCACGAGTCCAAATGTATCCGGGCCGACAACCTCGTCACAAGCAGTGATGACCAGCCGTCAACACCGTCCTGGGTCGGTGCTCATCTCGCGGCCCCGCATCGGCATGCCATCGATAACGGCATAGATCGCCTGAAGATCCGGGACGTCGTTGACGCGCAGTTTCTCGCCGCCGTCTTTGCCGATCAACACCGCGCTGAAGCTGTTCGCGCCAATCCCGAACTCTGAGAACAACCGTTGCTTCTGGTCGGGGTCGACAACGTGGCCATCGAGGGTGCTGGTGCCTTGGGTGACGATCAGGCCAAGCACCATGTCGCGATCCACGAAGTCGCATCGACTGGCCTCTATTCGGCGGACCGTTGCAACGAGCCGTGGATCGTTGTCGGTGGGCGCGAACAGCAGCAGTGGACGGCGTTCCCAAAGATAGTCACTCAGTTCGGCGGCCACGGCGTGAGCCGGCCAGAGCGCAGCACTGGCCGCCAGAAAGATTGTCGTCAAAAGGATCACGGTGAGTGCGCTTCGGAGCCCTTGCCGGGAAGGGTGATTCCTGATCATCGTGACACTCGATTCTACCGGCTGGACTCCGTCCGCCAGCTCGTCTCAGGGGCCCGGATACCCGGGAGTTGGTATATCCAGTCCTCCCGCACCGTCCCCGGCCGACTTCCAACGGCAGGGACAGGCATTTCTCACCGGGGCCGCCAGTCTTTTCCGGGGAATGATCCCCGCGTCATTGAACGAGCCTGAAGGCACGGTTACACAGGCGAGCATCTGCAACAGCGCGTGCAGGGCTACATTGGACGACAAAGGTGTACACCCCTCTGGCACGCACGCCGGTTCGTAAATTGCACCCCTATTTAGGAGTGCCGCTAATGGTTGATCGTCTAAGGGGTAGTCGGCTCGGATCCGTGAGCTACGAAACCGACCGCAACCACAATCTTGCGGCGCGCCAAATTGCGCGATACCGCACCTCCAACGGCGAAGAATTCGACATACCCCTGGCCGACGACG
>JAGQTV010000080.1 GCA_020438845.1 Mycobacterium sp.
AGGACACCACCACGGGCGACACCCTGAGCGACGCCAGCAACCAGGTGGTCCTGGAGTCGATGTCGTTCCCCGCCCCGGTCATCGAGGTCGCCATCGAGCCCAAGACCAAGAGCGACCAGGAGAAGCTGAGCCTGTCGATCCAGAAGCTCGCCGAGGAAGACCCCACCTTCAAGGTGCACCTGGACCAGGAGACCGGCCAGACCGTCATCGGTGGCATGGGCGAGCTGCACCTGGACATCCTGGTGGACCGGATGCGCCGCGAGTTCAAGGTCGAGGCCAACGTCGGCAAGCCGCAGGTGGCCTACAAGGAAACCATCAAGCGCGCCGTGCAGAACGTCGAGTTCACCCACAAGAAGCAGACCGGTGGCTCGGGTCAGTTCGCGAAGGTTCTCATCGCCCTCGAGCCGTTCACCGGCGAGGACGGCGCGACCTACGAGTTCGAGAACAAGGTCACCGGTGGCCGAATCCCGCGCGAGTACATCCCGTCGGTCGATGCCGGTGCCCAGGACGCCATGCAGTACGGCGTGCTGGCCGGCTACCCGCTGGTGAACCTCAAGGTCATCCTGCTCGACGGCGCGTACCACGACGTCGACTCCTCGGAGATGGCCTTCAAGATCGCCGGTTCGCAGGCGCTGAAAAAGGCTGCGGCACAGGCGCAGCCGGTCATCCTGGAACCGATCATGGCTGTCGAGGTCACCACACCCGAGGACTACATGGGTGAAGTGATCGGCGACCTGAACTCCCGCCGTGGTCACATCCAGGCCATGGAGGAGCGCAGTGGTGCGCGCGTCGTGAAGGCGCAGGTGCCTCTGTCGGAGATGTTCGGCTACGTCGGCGACCTCCGGTCGAAGACCCAGGGCCGGGCCAACTACTCCATGGTGTTCGACTCGTATGCCGAAGTGCCGGCCAACGTGTCGAAGGAGATCATCGCGAAGGCGACGGGTCAGTGAGCGAAGCGAAGTGATCCGGAGTCGAGCAATCATCGACGCGAAGGCGACCGGCCAGTGAACGAAGTGAACGGCCGATCAGATTCAGGTCAGTGATCCGAATACCTTGGCAACACAAGACAACTGAATAACATTCACCTGCTTTAACCAAAGCACCAACAAGTCCAGGAGGACACAGAAGTGGCGAAGGCGAAGTTCGAGCGGACGAAGCCGCACGTCAACATCGGGACCATCGGTCACGTTGACCACGGCAAGACCACGCTGACCGCAGCAATCACCAAGGTTCTGCACGACAAGTACCCCGATTTGAACGAGTCGCGTGCATTCGACCAGATCGACAATGCGCCCGAAGAGCGTCAGCGCGGTATCACGATCAACATCTCCCACGTGGAGTACCAGACCGAGAAGCGTCACTATGCGCACGTCGACGCCCCCGGTCACGCTGACTACATCAAGAACATGATCACCGGTGCCGCCCAGATGGACGGCGCGATCCTGGTGGTCGCCGCCACCGACGGCCCGATGCCGCAGACCCGCGAGCACGTGCTGCTGGCCCGTCAGGTCGGTGTCCCCTACATCCTGGTGGCGCTGAACAAGGCCGACATGGTCGACGACGAGGAGCTCATCGAGCTCGTCGAGATGGAGGTCCGCGAACTGCTGGCCGCCCAGGAGTTCGACGAGGAAGCCCCGGTCATCAAGGTGTCGGCGCTCAAGGCCCTCGAGGGTGACCCGAAGTGGGTCAAGAGCGTCGAGGAACTGATGGACGCCGTCGACGAGTCGATCCCGGACCCGGTCCGTGACACCGACAAGCCGTTCCTGATGCCCGTCGAGGACGTCTTCACGATCACCGGCCGCGGCACCGTGGTCACCGGTCGCGTCGAGCGCGGCATCATCAACGTGAACGAGGAAGTCGAGATCGTCGGCATCCGGCCCACCACCACCAAGACCACGGTCACCGGTGTGGAGATGTTCCGCAAGCTGCTGGACCAGGGCCAGGCTGGCGACAACGTCGGTCTGCTGGTTCGTGGCGTCAAGCGCGAAGACGTCGAGCGCGGCCAGGTCGTCGTGAAGCCCGGCACCACCACCCCGCACACCGAGTTCGAGGGCAGCGTCTACATCCTGTCCAAGGACGAGGGCGGGCGGCACACGCCGTTCTTCAACAACTACCGGCCCCAGTTCTACTTCCGCACCACCGACGTGACCGGTGTGGTCACGCTGCCGGAGGGTACGGAAATGGTTATGCCCGGCGACAACACCGATATCTCGGTCAAGCTGATCCAGCCCGTCGCCATGGACGAGGGCCTGCGCTTCGCGATCCGCGAGGGCGGCCGTACCGTCGGCGCCGGCCGGGTGACCAAGATCGTCAAGTAGTCACCACCTGCTGCGAAGCGGCGCCCGCCTCAGAAGGCGGGCGCCGCTTTCGTCTTGGGGTCACCGCAGCAGTGTTAAATTAGGCCGCGTGAACACCGGTCCGGTGGGCCAGCGGTATCGCCGTCGCGCCGCGATCATCGGTGCGTTGGTACTGGCGACGGCATTGGGAGCCGCTCTGGTGGTCGTCCACTGGGGCAACCCGCAGGAGAGTGCCGCGGCACTCGAACCGCTACAGACCTCGCGGCTACCCCCTGTCCCCGTCGCCGCTGGTGCCACCACCGCGGCAGAGTATTCACCCCTGTTGCCGGAGTTGACCGCGCTGGACTTCTCCGGATTGTCTGCGGCTTACCCGGCCCTGTCCGCCCCGCCTGGGCCGATGGGCATCGCCCGCCCGGCACCGCAACTGTCCTTCGGTTCCGAATGGGCCGCCCCCGTACTGGCCCGACTGCGGGATATGCATGTCGAATCGCAGCCGCCGCCGCGGCCGATTCCGGCTCAAAGTCTCACCCAGATCCTCGGTTTCCCCTTCTGATCCGACCGACTTAGGCTGGACTCCACATCGGTTGTTCAAGGAGCACAACAAATGTTGAGGCGCTATCTCAAGGCTCAGGCAACCGTTTTGCTCTTCGGCGGGCTGGTTGGGCCGATCTTCCTGATCGTCTATTTCGCCTTGGGGACGATGGCTCGGCCCTACCTCCAATGGATGTTCTGGGCCGGGTTGTTCGTCACCGCCGCTGACGTGCTGGCCGCGCTGGCATTGGCCAGTGCCGGCTCCAAATCCGAGGCGCGGCATGAGGAGTTGACCAAGTACGGCATTCTGGTACTCGCTCGTATCACCGGAATGTCGGATACCTCCTGGTTCGTCAACGACCAGCAGATGATCAAGGTGAACCTGCACATCGAGGTGCCGGGACTGCCGGGCTTCGACGCCCAGGAGACCATGGCATCCAGCCCGACCCGGATGCAGATTCTCGGTGGTCGTAAGTTGGTCGCTCTGGTAGAGCCGGGCACGCAGAAGTATGAAATCGACTGGAATGCAAGTGCACTGATCGCCGGTGTAGTGCCAGCGGAGTTCACTCTGGAAGAGGACCACAAGACTTACGACCTCACGGGTCAGGCGGGTCCGCTCATGGAAATACTGATGGTTCTGCACGCCAACCGCATACCCGTCAGTGGCAATATCGACATACGTTCCAATCCTGTTGTGCGCCAGCAAATCATGGCCATAGTGCGGCGGTCGGCGTCCGGTAGGGCCGCCGAGCCGGTGACAGCACAACCCGCGTCGCCGACGGTTGGGTCTTTCACTCCGCCGCCGATTACGGTCACCCAGCGATTGCAGGAACTCGAGACGTTGCGCGCCACCGGTGTGGTCACCGAGGCGGAGTACCAAGCGAAGCGTCAGCGAATCCTCGATGAACTGTGAGAAGGATGAACTGTGACCGAAAGGGAAGGCATGGCCGAACGGCAAGGTCCACTGGCGGGCCGGGTCGCCTTTGTGACGGGTGCGGCCCGTGGTCAGGGTCGGGCCTATGCGGTGCGACTGGCCCGCGAAGGCGCCGACGTCATCGTCAGCGATATCTGCGCGCCGGTGTCGGCAACAGTTCCCTATGCGGCCGCCAGCGCTGAGGACTTGGCCGAAACCGTACGTCTGGCGCAGGCCGAGGGCGCCACGGTTCTGGCCCGGAATGTCGATATTCGCGACGACGCGGCGCTGCGACAGCTGGTATCCGATGCTGTCGAGCAGTTCAGCAGGCTGGACATCCTGGTGGCCAACGCGGGGGTGCTGAGCTGGGGCAGGCTGTGGGAACTCACCGACGAGCAGTGGAACACCGTCATCGACGTCAATTTATCGGGAACCTGGCGGACCCTGCGCGCAGTGATTCCGGCCATGATTCAGGCCGGCAATGGGGGATCGATCATCATCGTCAGCTCCTCGGCCGGCATCAAGGCCACGCCCGGCAATGGGCACTACGCCGCCTCCAAGCACGGCCTGACGTCGATGACCAACACGTTGGCGTTGGAACTGGGGGAGTACGGCATTCGGGTCAATTCGATTCACCCGTACTCGATCGCGACGCCGATGATCCAGAACGACGCCATGCTGGGCGTGCTTTCCGCACACCCGAGCTACCTCCACAGCTTCGCGCCGATGCCCTACCAGCCGGCGACGAAGCAGGGCCAGGAAGCGACGCGCAGCGACTTCATGTCCCCGGAAGAGGCCGCGAATGTGGTGGCGTGGCTCGCCGGAGACGGTTCCGGGCTGCTATCGGGCTCGCAGATCGCCATTGACCGCGGGGTGATGAAGTACTGAATCGCCCCATTGGGTTCGGGTGATGAAGTACTGAATCGCCCCATTGGGTTCGGGTGATGAAGTACTGAATCGCCCCATTGGGTTCGGGTGATGAAGTACTAGCCCGGCAGGACCAGGACCGGAACCGGGCTGACCCGCAGGATCTTGGTGCCGCGTGACCCGAGGAATACATGCGCGATGCCGGCTCGGGGCGAAGTGCCCAAAGCCAGGATCTCGCCTTGCTGCCAGTCTGCGTCGTCGAGCGCCTGATCCCACCCGTTACCGCTGACCACCTGCAGCGTGACGTCCGGACCGACAACCCCGTCGGTGCGCAGCCGGGCCAGCATCTCGCCGGCCTGCGACTCCCATGCCGCAAGGATCGAATCCTCAGCATGAAGACCAACTTCCGGCGGATACATGGTTCGGCCGCGCACCGCGAAGGTGATCACCCGCATCGGCACGCCTAGCCGTTCGGCCAGCGAAGCGACCCGCCTGACGACTTCGACCGACTCGGGGGTGCCGGGGTAGCCGCAGGTAACTCTGCTGATGAGGCCGCTCGGCGATCCGCGATAGCAGCGGGGAGCGATGGCCACCGGCACCGGTGAGGAATGCAGCAGCCGATCCGCGGTGGACCCGATCACCACCTGGCCGAGCTGGCCGTTGGCCGAGGACCCCAGGACGAGTGCTGTTGCATCAAATTCTTTGACGACGTCGATCAGGCCACCAGAGACGGATCGATGCGCGTGATTGTGGAAGACGACTTCGTCCCGGTAGCCGATCGACTCCAACTCGCGGCGCGCTTCCCTGGCCGAGTCGGCTGCCAACTGGTCTCCCCAGGTGGCGTACTCGGCGTCGACCTTTGCCGGGGACGGACTGGTCCAGGGCTTGGGCACGATGGTCGTCACGGTCAGCGATGTCCGCAGGGTGCGGGCCGCGCTGGCCGCCAGATGCAGGGGGGCGGTTCCGCTCTTCCCGGCCAGGTATCCGACGACGACGGTCATGGTGCCTCCTGTGGTGGATGAATGATCTCCACGCCAGCGGCGGCAGCAGCGTCGGCGGCGTGGGTTGGGCGGTTCAGAGCGCTGTTATGGCGGGCCCAGAGGAGGTAGAAACCGAGTACCACCGCGACCCAGCATGCGAAGGACAACCACGTGTACCAGCGCAAGCTGATCAGAATATAGGCGCAGGTCAGGATCGCCAGGATAGGTGTCACCGGGTAGCCGGGAACCCGGAAGCCACGGGGCAGATCCGGCTCCCGTACGCGCAGGATGATGACCCCGATCGACACGACGATGAACGCCGTCAACGTTCCGATCGAGACCAGGTCAGCCAGTTTGTCCAGAGGAACGAATCCGGCTAGCAACGACACGACGACGGCGACGACGACTGTGTTGGTGACCGGCGTCATGCTGCGGGGATCGACCCTGGCGAACATCGACGGCAGCATCCCGTCGCGTCCCATCGCGAACAGGATTCGGGTCTGGCCGTACATCGTCACGAGCGTGACGGAGAAGATCGAGATCACTGCGCCGGCAGCGAGCACCGTGCCCCAGTAGGGCTCTCCGGTGACCTTGTCCAGGATGGCGGCCAGGCTGGCCTCCTGGTTGTCGAACTCCGGCCAATTCTGTGCGCCGATCGCGGCAACTGTCACCAGAACGTAGAAGGACGTGACCACGAGCAACGCGGCGATCAGCGCGCGGGGCATGGTGCGCTGCGGATCCTTCACTTCATCCCCCGCGGTGGAGACCGCGTCCATCCCGATGTAGGAGAAGAAGACCGTACCGGCGGCGGCGCCTATCCCGGAGACGCCGAACGGCGCGAAGTCGGCGAAGCGGTCAGCACGAAACGCGGTGAACGCGATCACGGCGAACACCGCAAGGACGGTGAGTTTGACGATCACCATGACAGTGTTGACGGTGGCGGATTCGCTGGCTCCACGGATGAGCAGCAGTGCGCACAAGCCGACCAGGACGACGGCCGGAAGATTCACCACCCCGGGGTTGGCGTCCCAGGGCGCAGCCGAGATTGCCTGTGGCAGGGGATGTCCGGTGAAGTTGTCGAGAAGTTTGTTGACGTACTGACTCCAACCCACCGCGGGGGCAGCGGTGGCCACGCCGTACTCCAGCAATAGGCAGGCCGCGACGCCCATGGCGACGGCCTCGCCGAGGGTGGTGTAGGCGTACGAGTACGTCGATCCGGAAACGGGGACTGCGGAGGCCAGTTCCGCGTAGCAGATCACCGCCAACCCGGCTGCCAGGCCCGCCAGCAGGAACGAGATCACCGTACTTGGGCCGGCCTTGGGGACCGCCTCAGACAGCACGAAGAAGATGCCGGTACCCACGGTGCAGCCGACGCCGAACATCGTGAGCTGGAAGGTGCCGATCGTGCGTTTCAGATTCTGGGAGGCTCCGTGGGCGACTGGTGCGCCATGGATTGGGCGCCGGCGCCGCATCTGCTCGGACAGGGTGATCGTCGACGGTGCAGATGACGGAACTGTCATCGCTGCATTATCGGCCCGACGGGCCCAGCCCGCTTGCTAACCGGTCAATAGCTAGTGAACCGATCCTGTATGAAAGCTATGTGGGCACAAACGGGGTTGTCATCATCGGTGGCGGGCTGGCTGCGGTCCGGACCGCTGAACAGCTGCGCAGGGCCGGCTCGGGCCTGGCTGAGGACCTCCCCATCACGGTCGTCAGCAACGAGACCCATGCACCGTATGACCGTCCGCCGCTGTCCAAGGACATGCTGGTCGATCCCGGCAAGGGCGTGACCGACGTTGCTCTCAAGCCGGCGGAGTTCTATGCCGAACACGCGATCACTCTGCGGCTGGGGGCGGCCGCCAACTCCGTGGACGCGACGGAACAGACGGTCGTATTGGACGACGGTTCGGTACTGGGCTACGACGAATTGGTCATCGCGACCGGCCTGGTGCCCAAGCGGATTCCTTCACTGCCCGACCTTGCGGGCATCCGGGTGCTGCGCTCGGTCGAGGATTCCCTGGCCCTGCGGGAACACGCCGCCAAGGCCAGTCGAGCGGTGATCGTGGGCGCGGGATTCATCGGCTGCGAGGTCGCGGCCGCCTTGCGAAAATTGGGTGTCGACGTGGTGCTCGTCGAACCGCAGGCGGCCCCGCTGGCCGGAGTGCTCGGCGACCGAATCGGTCACCTGGTTGCCCGCCTGCACCGATCAGAGGGAGTCGATGTCCGGACCGGCACCGGGGTTGCCGAGGTGCGTGGCGAAACCCGCGTGTCGGAGGTGCTGCTCACCGACGGTGAGGTCGTGGACGCAGACCTGGTGGTTCTCGGTATCGGCTCCCGGCCGGCCACCGACTGGTTGGCCGGCAGCGGCATTGCCGTCGACAACGGCGTGGTGTGCGACGAGGTCGGCCGCACCAGCGCATCGCACGTGTGGGCACTCGGAGACGTCGCCTCCTGGCGGGACGCCGGCGGGCATCAAGTCCGCGTCGAGCACTGGAGCAATGTGGCTGACCAGGCCCGGGTGCTGGTCTCGGCGATGCTGGGCACGCAACCGCCGTCGCTGGTGACGGTGCCGTACTTCTGGAGTGACCAGTACGACGTCAAGATCCAGTGCCTGGGCGAACCGGCGGCCACCGACGTGGTGCACCTCGTAGAGGATGACGGACGAAAATTCCTGGCCTACTACGAACGCGACGGGGTGTTGGTTGCGGTGGTCGGCGGCGGGATGCCGGGCAAGGTGATGAAGTCCCGCGCCAAGATCGCCGCGGGCGCCCCCATCGGCGACGTGCTCTGAAGCCGCGGTGCGCTAATCCAAACCACTCGCGACCGCGTCGAACGCCTCGCCGATGGCCCCTCTCAGCGACACCTCGTCGTGGGCCAGCCAGTACTCGTAGGCCGACAGGGCTACCCCGAGCATGAGCCAGGCGACAGTCTGCGGCATCAGGCTATCGGGCTGAGCGCCGGTACGGCGCGCCACGAACGTGGCCACCACGGCACGCCACCCCGCATACATCGTCATCGAGTAGGCCTGTAACTCCGGCGTCTGCAGAATGACCCGCATGCGCCGGCGGTGCCGCGGGGTTTCGGAGTCGGCGAAGGTGTTGAAGTCCAGCAGTGCGGCGCGTAACGCGGTTTTCATGGGCGCCGCCGGGTCGGCACGCTCCAGTAGTTCGGCGAAATGCCTCAGGTGCGAGTCGAAGTCCCCCCACGGGATCGCGTTCTTGGACGAGTAGTACCGGAACAGCGTGCGACGGGCGATCCCGGAAGCCGATGCGACGTCATCGACGCTCACCTCGCCGAAACCGTGGGTGGCGAACAACTCCAGGGCGACGTCAGCGATGTGGTCCTGGGTGGTGGAACGTCGACGTCCGGCTCGCGCCGGACCCGGGGCATCGTCCATTCCGGCCCATCCCTTCATTTTTGGCACTCGATGCCATATTCTTGGCCCATCCTCTCACCGTCTCGACGTTCGACGGTGGGAGAACCGCCGAACGAAAGGGTGTTCTCATGGAGAACGAGACAAAGGTCGTCAACGAGGTCGCGCCAGACCTGGTGACCGAGACGTTGGTCGAAGAGGTATCGATCGACGGAATGTGCGGGGTCTACTGACCGTGCGCGCCGAGGCGCCGGTCGGGTCGGTTTTCGACCCGGCCCTCAGCTGGCGCCTGCACCCTCAGGTTTCGGTGCGCCCCGAGCCCTTCGGCGCGCTGCTGTACCACTTCGGCACCCGCAAACTGTCTTTCCTGAAGAACCGCACGATCCTGGCAGTGGTCGAGTCGCTGGCGGAACACTGTGACGCGCGTTCGGCATTGGCGGCTGCCGGGGTCGAAACAGAGCAGCAGGCTCCGTACCTGCGTGCGCTCGCGGTGCTGGCTGATTCCGAGATGCTGGTCCGCCGGTGACCGCGCTCGTCGAGCAGTTCGAGCGCGGACTCGACGCTCCGATCTGCCTGACCTGGGAGCTCACCTACGCCTGCAACCTGGCCTGTGTGCACTGCCTGTCCTCATCGGGCAAACGCGACCCCCGCGAACTCTCGACCGAACAGTGCATAGCGATCATCGACGAACTTGAGCGCATGCAGGTCTTCTACGTCAACATCGGCGGCGGGGAACCCACGGTGCGACCGGACTTCTGGGAGCTCGTCGATTACGCCACCGCTCACCATGTCGGAGTCAAGTTCTCCACCAACGGGGTTCGCATCACAAGCGAGGTTGCCGCCCGGCTGGCCCGCAGCGACTACGTCGACGTCCAGATCTCCCTCGACGGCGCCACCGCGGAGGTCAACGACGCTGTGCGCGGTCCCGGCTCCTTTGCGATGGCCACCCGCGCGCTGGCCAACCTGTCCGACGCAGGCTTCTCCGACCCCAAGGTGTCGGTGGTGGTAACCCGCCACAACGTCAGCCAACTCGACGACTTCAAGGCTTTGGCCGACCGATACGGGGCGACGTTGCGGATCACCCGGCTGCGGCCCTCCGGGCGCGGCGCCGACGTATGGGACGAGTTGCATCCCACTCCAGAGCAGCAGGTTCGGCTGTACGACTGGCTGGTCGCCAACGGTGAGCGGGTACTCACCGGGGACTCCTTCTTCCACCTGTCCGGGCTCGGTGAGCCCGGTGCCCTGGCCGGCCTGAACATGTGCGGTGCAGGTCGGGTGGTCTGCCTTATCGACCCGGTCGGCGACGTTTACGCGTGCCCATTCGCCATTCATGACCGCTTCCTGGCCGGGAACGTGCTGTCCGACGGCGGATTCGACGCAGTGTGGAAGGACTCGGCACTTTTCGCCGAACTGCGCGAACCGCAGTCGGCCGGGGCGTGCGGTGGTTGCGCTCACTACGACGCCTGCCGTGGCGGATGCATGGCGGCGAAGTTCTTCACCGGCTTGCCCCTGGAAGGTCCCGATCCCGAGTGCGTCGTCGGTCACGGCGCAGCAGGGCTCGCGGCCGAGCGGGAGAAGCCTCGTCCCCGTGTCGACCATTCCCGAAAGGTGCTGCTGACACTCGCGCGGCCACCGGCCAAGCCCTGCAATGAAAGCCCGATCTGATGGCACGTGACATCTGGTTCGAAACCGTCGCTGTGGCGCAGGAGCGCGCCCGCAAACGCCTCCCCAAGGCTGTCTACTCCGCCCTGCTGGCCGGCAGCGAGAAGGGCCTCACCTACTCCGACAACGTCGCGGCCTTCGGGGAGTTGGGCTTCGCCCCGCACGTCATCGGTGCCACCGAGAAGCGGGACTTGGCAACCACCGTCATGGGCCAGGACATCGCATTGCCGGTGATCATTTCGCCAACCGGTGTTCAAGCTGTCCATCCCGACGGCGAGGTGGCGGTGGCCCGGGCCGCGGCCGCCCGCGGCACCGCGCTGGGGCTGTCGTCGTTCGGCAGCAAACCCATCGAAGAGGTGATCGCGGCCAATCCCAAGACCTTCTTCCAGATCTACTGGCTGGGCAGCCGGGACGCCATCGCTGCCCGTGCCGAACGGGCCCGGGCCGCTGGCGCGAGGGGGCTGATCGTCACCACGGACTGGAGCTTCTCGCATGGCCGGGACTGGGGCAGCCCCAAGATCCCGGCGAAGATGAACCTGCTGACAGCCATCAAGATGTCCCCGCAAGGGCTCGTACGGCCCGGTTGGTTCCTGGAATGGGCCAAGACACTGGGGCCGCCGCCGCTGAGCGTGCCCAACCAGGGTCGCCGCGGCGAGACCGGGCCGGGCTTCTTCGACGCCTACGGCGAGTGGATGGGAACGCCGCCACCGACCTGGGAGGACATCGCCTGGTTGCGTGAGCTCTGGGGCGGTCCGTTCATGCTCAAAGGTGTCATGCGGGTCGATGACGCCAAACGTGCCGTCGACGCCGGTGTCTCGGCGATCTCGGTCTCCAACCACGGCGGAAACAATCTGGACAGCACCCCGGCGAGCATCCGCGCCCTCCCTGCCATCGCCGGGGCGGTGGGCGATGACGTCGAGGTCGTGCTCGATGGTGGCGTCCGCCGGGGCAGCGATGTCGTCAAAGCCCTTGCCCTGGGCGCCCGGGCGGTGATGATCGGCAGGGCGTACCTGTGGGGACTGGCAGCCGCGGGACAGGCGGGGGTGGAGAACGTGCTGGACATCATGAGCAGCGGCATCGACTCCGCGCTGCGCGGGTTGGCGAAGTCCTCGGTCCACGACCTCGATGCCGGAGACGTTCTGGTCCCGGCCGGTTTCACCCGGGCACTCGGGCTGGGGGACTGATTCCCGCGGGTTACGATCGGCCCGTGGGGGGCACGGGGGAATTAAGCGGCCACACGTCCGCGGAGTTGGACGGGACGTGGCCGCTGCTATTGGTTCCGGTTGGTTCGACCGAGCAGCACGGCCCGCACCTGCCCCTGGACACTGACACCCGCATCGCGACCGCTGTGGCTCGGGATGTGGCAGCGGCACTCGACTGTGTGGTCGCCCCGCCCATCGCGTACGGCGCCTCCGGCGAGCACCGGGGCTTCGCCGGAACGGTGTCCATCGGCACCGCGGCCCTGACCACAGTCCTGGTCGAGTACGGCCGCTCGGCCTGCGACTGGGCCGGGCGCCTGGTGTTCGTCAACGGCCATGGCGGCAATCTCGATGCGCTGCGGGTGGCCGTCGACCGGCTGCGCGCGGAGGGGCGCGACGTGGTCTGGTGCCCCTGCGCGGCAGAGGGCGCTGATGCCCACGCCGGACACACCGAAACCTCAGTGCTGCTGCACCTTTCGCCGACGGACGTTCGCACCGAGAGGTGGCGGGCGGGCAATGTCGAGCCACTGGCGGAATTGATGCCGATGCTGCGCAGCGGTGGAGTGGCCGCGGTGAGTGAGATCGGTGTCCTCGGCGACCCGACGACAGCGACCGGGGAAGACGGCGCCCGCATCTTCGCGGCCATGGCCGCCCAATGCCGAGAGCGGATTCGGCGCTGGGCTCCGACGGGGGACGGGATGTTGACATGACAAACCGGCTCACATGACGGACAGGCGCCTGCCCGATGGATTCGCCGTGCAGATCGACCGGCGGGTCAAGACTCTCGGATCCGGATCAGCACTGCTCGGAGGCTCACCGCGACGCCTGCTTCGCTTGTCGCCGGCCGCCCAGCGCCTCCTGGCCGACAGTCCCACGGCCGGCCGATTGGAGGTGCGGGACGCCGTCACCGCTCAACTGGCCCGGTCCCTGCTCGACGCCACCGTCGCGCACCCACGCCCCGCGACTGGACCCTCCCACCGTGACGTCACCGTGGTGATTCCGGTGCGGGACAACGCTCCCGGCCTGCGTCGGCTGTTGATGACATTGCGTGCCGTTCGAGTGGTGGTCGTCGACGACGGCTCGGAGGTCCCGGTCGACCCCGGCGAGTACCAAGACCTACCGTGCCAGGTGACGGTTTTGCGTCATGAGCGGAGCAAAGGGCCCGGCGCGGCACGCAACACTGGAATTGCCCACTGCGACAATGAATTCGTAGCGTTCCTTGATTCCGATGTGGTACCTCGGAAGGGGTGGCTGGAAGGCCTCCTCGGGCACTTCTGCGACCCCGACGTCGCCCTTGCGGCGCCCCGGATCGTCGCCTTGGGTGAGTGCGGCGACCTGATCTCCCGCTACGAGGAGGTGCGTTCGGCCCTCGACCTCGGTGAACGGGAAGGCCCTGTGGTGCCGTACGGGCCGGTGTCCTATGTGCCCAGTGCAGCGGTCATTTGCCGACGCTCGGCCATCCTGGAGGTCGGCGGATTCGATGAGTCGATGCCCGTCGGCGAGGACGTGGATCTGTGCTGGCGTTTGGTCGAGGCGGGCTTCAGGTTGCGGTACGAGCCGATCGCGCTGGTTGCCCATGAACACCGTACCCAGATCTGGGAATGGTTGTCCCGCAGGGCCTTTTACGGCAGCTCCGCGGCGGCGCTGTCACTCCGGCACCCGGACAAGTCCGCCGCACTGGTGATCTCCCGCTGGAGTCTGCTGACCTGGATACTGCTGGCCACAGGGTCGCGCGCCGGTCTGCTGGGTTCGATCGCGTGCGCTGCCGTGTACGTGCGCCGGATTGCCCGATCACTAAGTGCTGCAGGTGACGATGCCAGACCGGGGGAGGCGACCGTGCTGGCGTTGGGCGGTCTGGGCATCGGCGCGTTGCAGTTGTCCTCAGCGACCGTCCGCAGTTACTGGCCCGCGGCGCTGGTCGCGGCCGTGGCCTCCACGCGCTACCGTCGCGCGGTGCTGCTGGCGACGGTCATCGACGCGACTTATCAGTGGGTGACCCGCAGGCGACGGCCCGACGACGGGTTCGCCCCCGACAGGCGCGTTGCTGTCAGGCCCACCGGCCCCGTGAGCTACCTGGCTCTGAAGCGCCTCGACGACCTCGCCTACGGCGCCGGGTTGTGGACCGGCATGGTTCGGGGACGGACATTGCGGCCGCTGATCCCCGACATCCGGCCCTAGATGACCGACGTTCTCATCGTCGGATCGGGCAGTGCAGGATCTGTTCTGGCCGAACGGCTCTCAACGGATCGGTCCTGCCGGGTCACGGTAGTCGAAGCCGGTCCGGGCCTGGACGATCCGAAGGTGCGGGCTCTCACTGAGGACGGTCTGGCCCTGCCCATTGGTCCGGCCAGTCCGGTAGTGCGCCGGTTTGATACGCGGCTGACCGAGCACCCGCCGCGGAGTGCCGAACTGGTACGCGGCGCCTGTTTCGGGGGCTCGGGTGCCATCAACGGCGGCTACTTCTGCCGGGCTTCGCCTGCGGACTTCGAAGCCCTGGGCTGGTCCTGGGCCGAGGTGGTCGAGCACTACCAGGCGGTGGAAGACCGGATCGGGCCGGCCGCCACTGACGCATTCAGCCGAGTCACGGCGGAGTTCGTCCACGACGCCCAGGCTGCGGGCTACCGATGGCTGCCCGATCTCAATGCCGCCCCCGTCGGTGCGAATGCCCCGCCCGGCATCGCCGCGGTGCCGCTGAACATCATTGAGGGACGCCGACGCGGCCCGGGTTCGGTGTTCCTGAAGTCTGCGCTGGACCGGCCTAACCTGTCGGTGTTGACGGGCACGCGAGTGACCCGGGTGCGCACCGCCTCCGGCCGGGCGGTGGGGGTGGATGCCATCGGGCCGGCTGGTCCCCTCCGCCTATCCGCCGATCGGGTTGTGCTGTCGGCCGGTGCCCTCGGATCGGCTCAACTCCTGCTGCTCTCGGGAATCGGACCCGCCAGTGAGTTGTGCGCGTTGGGCATTCCGGTAGTTGCGGACCTGCCGGTGGGACTGCGCAGTTGGGATCATCCGGAGTGGTTGCTGCCGACCGACCGGCAGTCGGCCGGTGGGTGCCCGGTACTCGAAGTGGTGCTGGTGACCGACGAGTTGGAAATCCGCGCCTACACAACCGGATTCGGAGGACGGCCCAAGATCGGCGTGGCGTTGATGCGGCCGCGATCACGCGGTCGGGTGTCGCTGGTGTCCGCTGATCCGTTGGCCCGACTGCGGATTGAGCATCGCTACGATAGCGAATCGGCCGATCTGACGGCATTACGGGCCGGTGTTGGCATTGTTGACGAAATGCTCTGCGGTGCAGGAGCACTCGGAACGCCTGACTGGTCGACGTCGCAGCATCTGTGCGGTACCGCACCGATGGGGCGGGGAGAGGGCGCAGTTGTAGACCCCCGCTGTCGGGTCATCGGCGTGTCCGGCTTGTGGGTGGTCGACGGGTCGGTGCTGCCAACCCCCCTCAGCCGGGGGCCGCATGCCACCATCGCGATGGTCGGCCACCGTGCGGCGGAGTTCGTCTGAGGTATTGCACTCGTCGCTGGGTTCGTTCGTGGACGTTTCAGTGCGGCTGTCTGCCGATCCGCTACGCCGGATCTGATGGGTCGGTGTCGAGCGGTTATGCCGCGCGACGGGCGAACTGAGGCGCACGTTCGGGGCGTAACCCGACAGGGGAGCGATTGTGCTAGCTCAGTTCAACCCGGATCGGTAGGTGCTTCAGTCCGCCGACGAATGTCGTCGCCATCAGCTGCGGTTCGCCCGCCAACTCGATGGACCTGATCCGGGGAACCAGTTCGGAGAAGAAGCTGTTGATCTCCATGCGCGCCAGCGCCGCTCCGAGGCAGAAATGCACCCCGTACCCGAACGACAGATGCTTGTTGGGGTCACGGCCGACGTCGAAACGGTCCGGATCTTTGAATGCGTCCTCGTCCCGGTTGGCCGAGACGTAGCTCAGAAGAACCGCCTCGCCCTTGGCGATCGGAACCCCGCGGACCTCGGTGTCGGCCTGGGCGGTGCGCATGAACTCCTTGACCGGCACCACCCAGCGGATCATCTCCTCGACCGCTGTGCCCATGAGGGATGGGTTCTGCTGAAGCCGGGCCAGTTCACCCGGGTTCTCCAGGAGCGCCAGCAGGCCACCGGCGATCCCGGCGCTGGTGGTGTCGTGGCCGGCGCTGGCCACGATGACGTAGTAGGACAGCGTGTCCATGTCGGTCAGCGGCGCACCGTTGATCTTGGCGTTGGCAATGGCCGAGGCCAGATCCTCGGTCGGGCGCTCACGGCGGGATTTCGTCAGTGCGGTGAAGTAGTTGAAGAAGTCCAGCAGCACCGCCAGCATGTCGTCGACGTCGCCGCCGCGGCGGAGTTCCTCGTCATTGCCGCCGAACATCTCCTGGGTCAGCTTGAGCATCCGCGGGAAGTCCGACTCGGGCAGGCCCAGCAGGGTGAGGATCACGTACAGCGGGTAGTTCACGGCGATCTCGGTGGCGAAATCGAGTTCCGGGCCCTGGGCGGCCATCTTGTCGACGTAGATTTTGGCCAACTCGTCGCAGCGCGCCTTCAACGCGCGCATGGCCTTGGGGCGAAACCAATCCACCCCAATCTTGCGCATGTCCCGATGGTGCGGGTCGTCCATGTGGATAAGGGTTCGCAGGCCGATTCCCGCCTCCCGGTCCCGGCGCAGCGCGTCGTCGGCCTCGGTGATTGCCAGCAGTGGGCGGGGGTCGTTGGTGAACAGGTTGTTCTGCCGCTCGATGTCCATGATGTCCGCGTGCTTGGTGATCGCCCAGAACGGCCGGTAGCCCTCGACCTCCACCCACGACACCGGCGCGTTCTTGCGGAGGTGAGCCAGCTTCGCGTGCAACCGCTTCTCATCCGTGTAGGCCTGCGGATTGGCCAGCACCCGCGCCGCGGGGTCGGTGGTCCGGTCGTTTGTCGTGGCGCTCATCGACTCTCCTGAAACTGCTGGTGATCCGAACTTGACGGGTGTCCAGTCCTCAGTGTGCGGAATGATCGTAGGAAAGAAAGGGCATTAAGTCATAGAGTCTCTGCGCCTAAGCTGCCATCCCGTGTCGCCTTGTCCCGTTGGCCCCGTTTCGGTGGGCCCCCGTTCTGGCGGTCCGCGTTCCGGTGGAGCTGCCAGTCGGTGGATGACAGCGTTGCTGACGGCCGTTCTGCTGCTCGCTGGATGCGGCAAGCCCGCTCCCGAGTCTTCGGCAGACGTGGTCCAGACGACGGCCGGCCCGGTACGCGGTCAGGTGGCGCCGGCGCTTCGTATCTTCGAGGGCATTCCCTACGCGGCGGCTCCGGTAGGCCCCCTGCGCTGGCAGCCGCCGGTGGCACCCGTCCCGTGGCGGACTCCACGCGATGCCACCAAACCTGGTCTGCGGTGCATCCAGGACGTGCGGGCCGATCCGGATTTCGGTCGGCGAACCAGCGAGGATTGTCTGAATCTAACCGTCTGGGCTCCGGCGGGGGCCACACCCAAGACACCCCGGCCGGTGATGGTCTGGATTCACGGCGGCGGCTTCTTCAACGGCAGCTCAGACATCTACAACTCCGAGTGGCTGGCAACCCGCGGCGATATCGTCGTCGTCACCATCAACTACCGCCTCGGGGCGCTGGGCTTCCTCGCACACCCGGCACTGGCAGGTCGGGCCGGCTTGGGTGAGGACCCGGGCAACTACGGCTTGGCCGACCAGCAGGCCGCGCTGCGGTGGGTGCGGGACAACATCGAGAACTTCGGCGGTGACCCGGGCAAGGTCACCATCGCCGGCGAGTCGGCAGGTGCGATGTCGGTGTGCGACCACCTCGTCGCGCCCGAGTCGGCGGGACTGTTCCGGGCGGCAATCCTGCAAAGCGGGCCATGCCAGGCCCAGGTCGACCTGCCGGTCGCCGAGCGGATCAGCATCGACTACGCCGCTCAGGTCGGATGCCGGGGCCCCACGGCTCTGCGGTGCCTGCTCGAACTGCCGGCGAACCGCTTACAGGACGGTCCGCGCTACGTTCACGTGGGGGCCAACGCCCTCACCGGCCCGGTCACCGGTACCCGGCGGCTTCCGGTCAGCGCGGCGCAGGTGGCGTCACGAGGCCCCACGGCGCGGGTCCCGGTGCTGATCGGCAGTACTGCCGACGAGTTCACGCTGTTCGTGGCGGCAACCTACCTGCGCCAGCATCGGCTGCCGCCCTACCGCACGTTGCTGGAGCAGACCTTCGGTGTGCAGGCGCCGTCGGTGGCCGCGAGGTATCCGCTCAAGAAGTACGAGGACAACACTGGCCTGGCCTACGCTGCGGCGGTCACCGACGGTGTCTTCGCCTGCCCGATCGACGCCATGGCCTCCGATCTGGCCCGTCGCGCTCCGGTCTATGCCTACGAGTTCGCCGATCGGCATGCCCCGGCTCCCGAACCGATGCGTCAGGTTCCGTTCTCGGTGGGTGCCAGCCACGCTTTGGAACTCCGCTATTTGTTCGACATTGGCGGCGCGCCACCGCTGAACCCTGCTCAGCGTGAACTGTCCGCTCAAATGATCGGCTATTGGGCCCAGTTTGTGACGACGGGTGATCCCAACGTCGCCGGCCAGCCACATTGGCCCGCGACGGAAGCCGATCACCCCGAGCGGTTGTCGCTACAACCCGGCGCTGTGGTGGTCGGCACGGACTTCGCCGAGCGTCACCAGTGCGGGTTCTGGGCCGGGCTCGGGTGACCGGACGGTGTTCTTTTGTGGCCACGAGGGTCAGTCGCAGGCGCTCTTCGCTGGTGTGCAATGCCCCGGAGCTTCGGTTGATCTCAGCGGCCGCCTGAAACAGAGAGACATGGATGGCGACCGGGCCAGCACCGCTTCTTGTTCGAAGGGCTCGGTGACGTAGCCGACCCCCGGCGCCCGAGGATCATGCCGCTCGCAGCCGGAGTTGGACCTGGGGTTGGACCGATTTGGCTCACGCCCCGAACTAAGGCATACTGGACGGGTTGCCTTGAGCCGGGTTCGCTTTCATAGCGAACGTGCAGCGCAAGGCATCCGACCAGCGCCGACAACGGCGCGTCCGGTCTCCACCTCGTGAGCGGGATGTTATCGCTTTTCGAGGCTGCGTTAGGGCGACACACCCGACCGCGGGGGCCGGTGAACCAGGACAGGTAAACAGCGGCGGCGGAAGCCAGCGCCCGCAGTAATGCGGGCGCAGCAGCAGGAGTGAAGGTAGGAGAAGCGTGGCGGGACAGAAAATCCGCATCAGGCTCAAGGCCTACGACCATGAGGCCATCGATGCCTCGGCGCGCAAGATCGTCGAGACGGTAACCCGTACCGGTGCCAGCGTGGTCGGCCCTGTGCCGCTGCCCACCGAGAAGAACGTGTATTGCGTCATCCGGTCCCCGCACAAGTACAAAGACTCGCGGGAGCACTTCGAGATGCGCACTCACAAACGGCTCATCGACATCCTCGACCCGACGCCGAAGACGGTCGACGCGCTGATGCGCATCGACCTGCCGGCCAGCGTCGACGTGAACATTCAGTAGGAATCGGCGAAAACCATGGCACCCAACAAGAATCCTCGCCGCGGAATTCTGGGCACCAAGCTCGGTATGACCCAGGTCTTCGACGAGAACAATCGCGTCGTTCCGGTGACGGTTGTCAAGGCCGGTCCGAACGTCGTGACTCGCATCCGCACACCCGAGCAGGACGGCTACAGCGCCGTGCAGCTGGCTTACGGTGAGATCAGCCCGCGCAAGGTCAACAAGCCGGTCACCGGTCAGTACGCCGCCGCCGGAGTCAATCCGCGCCGGCACCTGGCCGAGCTTCGGCTCGACGATGCCGCTGCCGCCGGTGATTACCAGGTCGGCCAGGAGCTGACCGCCGAGATCTTCGAGGCGGGCAACTACGTCGACGTCACAGGCACCTCCAAGGGCAAGGGCTTCGCCGGCACCATGAAGCGGCATGGCTTCCGCGGTCAGGGCGCTGCTCACGGCGCCCAGGCGGTGCACCGCCGCCCGGGTTCCATCGGTGGTTGTTCGACACCCGGCCGGGTGTTCAAAGGCACCCGGATGTCGGGTCGGATGGGCAACGAGCGCGTCACCACGCAGAACCTGGTGGTGCACAAGGTCGACGCCGAGAACGGCGTGCTTTTGATCAAGGGTGCGATCCCCGGTCGCACCGGCGGCCTGGTGATGGTTCGCACTTCCGTCAAACGCGGTGAGGCCAAACGAGGTGAGAAGTGATGGGGAACCTGAAGATTGACGTTCGCACCCCGGACGGTTCGACGAGCGGCAGCATCGAGTTGCCCGCGGAACTGTTCGACGTGGAGCCCAACATCGCGCTCATGCACCAGGTGGTGACGGCGCAGTTGGCGGCGGCCCGACAGGGGACGCACGCGACCAAGACCCGTGGCCTGGTCTCCGGCGGCGGTAGGAAGCCGTACCGGCAGAAGGGCACCGGGCGTGCCCGTCAGGGCTCGACCCGCGCGCCGCAGTTCAAGGGCGGCGGCACGGTTCACGGGCCGAAGCCGCGCGACTACAGCCAACGGACGCCCAAGAAGATGATCGCCGCCGCACTGCGCGGTGCACTGTCCGACCGGGCCCGCAACGAGCGCATCCACGCGGTGACCGAGTTGGTCGCCGGCCAAACTCCGTCGACCAAGAGTGCGAAGTCGTTCCTTGGGGCGCTGGTCTCCGACCGTGTTCTTGGAAAGAACAAGGTCCTGGTCGTCATCGGGCGGGCCGACGAAGTCGGTGCCAAGAGCGTGCGCAACCTTCCCGGCGTGCATGTCATCTCGGCAGACCAGCTCAACACGTACGACGTGCTCAAAGCCGACGACGTGGTGTTCAGCGTCGAGGCGCTGAATGCCTACATCGAGCACAACACGAAGGCAGCTGAGGAGGTGTCGGCCTGATGGCAACCGTGACTGACCCCCGCGACATCATTCTCGCCCCGGTGATCTCGGAGAAGTCCTATGGGCTTCTCGAGGACAACGTCTACACGTTCATCGTCCACCCGGACTCGAACAAGACGCAGATCAAGATCGCCATCGAGAAGATCTTCGCGGTCAAGGTGGATTCGGTGAACACCGCCAACCGCCCCGGCAAGCGCAAGCGGACCCGTTACGGGTACGGCCGGCGCAAGGCCACCAAACGCGCGATCGTGACTCTGGCCGAGGGCAGCAAGCCGATCGACATCTTCGGAGCACCGGCCTAGCCGGGAGTTAAGGACTCGAGGAATAAGACATGGGAATTCGCAAGTACAAGCCGACGACCCCCGGTCGCCGCGGTGCCAGCGTCTCCGATTTCGCTGAGATCACCCGCTCGACGCCGGAGAAATCGCTGCTGCGGCCGTTGCACGGGACCGGTGGGCGTAACGCTCACGGTCGAATCACGACCCGGCACAAGGGCGGTGGGCACAAGCGGGCCTACCGGATGATCGACTTCCGTCGCAACGACAAGGACGGCGTCAACGCCAAGGTCGCTCACATCGAGTACGACCCGAACCGCACCGCCAACATCGCGCTGCTGCATTTCCTTGACGGCGACAAGCGTTACATCATTGCGCCGCAGGGACTTTCGCAGGGCGACATCGTGGAATCGGGCGCCAACGCCGACATCAAGCCGGGCAACAACCTGCCGCTGCGCAACATCCCTGCCGGCACCTTGGTGCACGCGGTGGAGCTGCGTCCCGGCGGCGGAGCCAAGCTGGCCCGCTCGGCCGGCTCCAGCATCCAGTTGCTCGGCAAGGAAGGCACCT
>JAGQTV010000081.1 GCA_020438845.1 Mycobacterium sp.
GCCGAACTCTGCCAAGCCCTCAACGACACCCAAACCATCTACCCTGGCACCGAGCTCACCCTGCGCTACAGCACCAAATCCCACCGCAGACCGCCCACCAATTAATGAGCTATGTCCAGAGTCCTGGGGACAGGCTCCACCGGTTACGGGACACGCTCCTCGCCAGAAGCCGAACGGCGCCTGCGGCACGCCTCGGAGCAGTACCTCACTTGGTCCCAGTCGCGCGCCCACTTCTTGCGCCACTCGAACGGCCGCCCACAGTTCCGGCAGACCTTCGGCGGGTAGCCGTTTTTCATGCGGGCCTCCGGCGACATGGGTTCAGCCGAGGGCTTGCAGCCCGGTGGCGGCGGCGACGGCCGCACCGCCGAAGTCGCTGTCGCGAAGTTTCGGTTCGATCGTGTTGCGCCGCAGGTCATTGACCGCCTGTTCCGACCCGTTTGCGGCGGCCGGTGCGACCAGGAAGGCGTACTTCCGTTGCTTGGTCGCGATGGCGAGAATGGCGTCCCGGTCCCCCATCTTGGTGAGGGCACGGGTCTTGCGAGCCCACTCCCCGGGCGGTCCGTCGAAGGCGGCGACATATATCACCCACAACCGGACTTCGCGGGCCGCCTGCAGGCTCTTGACGGCGGACTTCACCTCGGCGGTCTGCTCGCTGCTCAAGGCCCCGAAGGTATCGGTGACAGCCTGGCCGAGTTTCATGGGCGCCGTCGGCGCTGTCGGCGCCTGTGAGGCCCCGGGCGCGGGCGGAGCGGGCTGAACCGTCTCCTGGCTCGTGGCGGCGTTATTCTCCTTGTGGAGAAGGGTTTTGGCACCGAAGCCGATCCCGCCCACGATGGCCAGCCCGGCCACGATGACGGCGATCCGCTTCGGCCAGACGTACTTGATCGGCGGGCGAACCCCCGGGGACTGGCGATCAACAGTGCTGAAGGGATCGGACCCGGGGTGCGGCGGGATGCTCACCTAAGTTCTCCGATCACTCAGCGGGACCCGCCGATCATAGCCGGACACCCCTGGTCAGAGGGCTTCTCCTGGTACATGACCGCCGCCATCGCCGGCCCGTTGGCGGCCTCCGGATGGCGGATGACGACGCTGGACTGGCCCGGCCACGGCCGCAGCTCTGACCGTGACCCGGAAGCCGCGATCGGGTTCGGCGAACTGCTGTCCGGAGTACGCGTGGACCGCGGCGGCAGCCAAGTCCTGCTGGGCAATTCAGTGGGCGGGTTCGCTGCTGTGCACACCGCCGCGCACCGCCCTACCGCGGGTTGCCCGGACTGTACCTGCGCGATCGCAATCCGGGTGTCGCAGATGCGATCGCCCGCGCCGAGGAGGCCTCCAGGCCGCGTCACACCTGGCGACGGCCTTTGAGCCACGCCGTGTACGAGCTGACGGCGCCCGCTTGTGGCCGCATGAGCCATGGCCACGGGTGCAGTGCGACCAAGTCAAGTCGCGCTGCCCGGTACTTCCAACCGGGAACAGGGGCGAACGTGGTCGCCAGCGGCCTGCCGTGCAATATCTCGACCGGATCGCCCAACCACAACTGCACTTCCCTACGCGTGGAGAGATCGGCAAGTGACTGCGCGAGGAAGACGAGACGGTTCACCGAGAGTCGCAGCGAGCGCAACAGTGGCTGGTCGAACACGAACAGCACCAGAAGATCCGGATACGCTGCGGCTGCTGGGTCACGGTCGCTGAGGCTTTCCGCAGTGATCCAGACAGCCTCCGGTTCACCCGAAAGTCTTGGCGCCGTGGGACCCGCAGTGGACTCGAGGTCATCATCGCGTTTGAGCCGCTGGTCGGTCAGCGCGAGCGGCTCACGTTCCTGGTTCGCGGGCCAGTCCGCGATCGGACATTTTCGTTCCAGCGGACAGTTGCCACACAGTCCCGGTGCGCGCTTCTCCACCTGCCATCGGGAGAACCCGTAGGCTTTGCCGGTCAGGGCGCCGGCTGTCCACTGCCAGCCCAGCCTGTTCGCCGCGCGGGAACCGTCCAGAAGGTGGCGGTACATCAGGTCCTCACCGTCGCGCCAGCCGAGTCCCATGCGGACACTCCAGTGCGAAGCGAGCCACATGCGGGCCTGGTTGGTGAGCCACCCATCAGTCGTCAGCTCTGCCCAGGAGGACTCCAGGCAAAGTGCCGAGGTCTGCCAAGGATTCTCCGGGGCAGCCGTGCGATCCTCGACGGTGTACCGCAGCGACCGAGTTGACCGTGTTCCCATGCGCGCGTACAGATGTCGCGCGTACTCCTGCCACAGCAATTCGTCGCGGAACTTCGTCACATCGTCGGGCGGACCGTCGGCCACTCGGTCCCAGACCTCGCGCAGTGTCAGCAGCCCGTGCCGGATGTAAGGCGACAGCCGCGACGAGCCACGACTGGTGTGCGGCCACACGTTGTTGCGCTTTCGCGCATACCCGCGGACGTCATAGGCCTGCAGGGCCGCGTCAGCGGCCTGCTGGCCACCGCGCATACGCGAGGATGCGCCTGTTGGCACCGGCGTGGCCATATCGCCGAAGTGATCCATCACCCAGGAGTGAATCTCTGAGTCGCCTAGCGGGGGGCCAGGAAGGCGCAGTGGTGTCATCGGGGATCACTCGCCGGCGGCAGCTGCAGCGCCGATCCCGAGATCAGTCAGCAACGCCTGGGCTGCCCGCCGACCACTGACCAACGCGCCCTGGATCGAGGACGTATCGCGATGATCACCCGCGACGTACACGCCCTGCGCCGTACGCACAGGCCGCTGCAGTTCGAAGGGCACCGGCATAGCGGGCAATGCATAGGGGATCGGGTAACTCGCGATCAGTTCCCAGTGCCCCGTCGGTACGCCGTAAAGCCACGCCAGGTGCTTGCGCACGGCGATCTCGGACTCAGGCGTATCCCACACACCGAGCGCAGATGCCGCGACCAGAGCGCTGCCGGGCGGGGCATAGCCCGGCGCCGCATGCGTGAGCACCACGGTGTTGACGAGCGGTCCACGGCGGGATCCGTCGAGTATGAGGACGGCCTCGCCGTCGGCGAGGTCTTCAGGCGCGCACGTCGGCCGGTAATACCAGGTCGTGACCGAACGCGCTTCGGGTGCAACGACATCCGCGACAAGACCGGCGGCGGTCATCGGATCGGTCGCGACAATCACGGCGTCGGCGCTGCAAGCGTCACCGCCGACGACATCGACGGCCCGTGCCGAAGCCGACGCCACCCGGTGGCCGAGTCGCACATCAAGCCCGGTGGCGAGCTGCTCGGGAATGCGCTGCATGCCCAACGCCGGCACGCCCGGAGTGCCGCGGACGAACGATCTGAGCACCATGTCCAGGAAGCGCCGTGACGTAGCCAACTCGTGCTCGAGGAAGACCCCGGAGAGGAACGGGCGCAGTACCCGCTCCATCAGCGTGCGATCCGCACCGGCCCGGCGCAGCGCCTCCTCGCTCGTGACGTCAGGATCGCGACGCAACGATGCCGGCGATCGCAGGGCCCGGGAGGCGGTGTAGGCCCCGAAGCGGGCAGTCGAGAGAGGTGAGCCGATCGGTGCCATGAGCGAGGCCAGCACCCAGGAGGGCTGCCGACGGGGATCCGCAACCCGCGCCACCCGGCGGCGTTTATCCTGCCCGAGAACGATGCGCGCCCCCGCCACGAATGGCTTCAGATCAAGGGCGTCGTGGTCGAGGACCCGAGCCCCCTCGGGGTAGGCGGGGTTGTAGAGCTGAAATCCGCGATCGAGGCGGTACCCGTCGACCACATCGGTGCGGACCCGTCCACCAACCGCATCCGAACCCTCAAGCACGGTGACCTCCACACCGTGTCGACTGAGATGTCGAGCGGCTGCGAGCCCGCTCAGCCCTGCACCCACGACAACGACGGCCATGCATGCACGGTAGTCGCGAGTGCGCCGCCGGCACTGTCCGGCGCGGTCGGCGGTGGGTTTGTGCCGCCGAATTCGCCCATGTGTTCGCCGCCTCGATGACGCGAAGCCGCCGCAGCCGCCGGCGCATGTTGGTTCCGCACCGCTCCAAGGTGTTGAAGGGCAGCAGATCCCCGAAGTGGCGCTCGGCAATATCGAAGAAGTCATCGAGCACCTGTGACGGTGCGGCATTCCTGAGCTGGATCGACCAAAGCAGGACAACCAGCCCCGCGCGAGCCTAAACTTCCTCGACAACGTCTGGGAGCCGGTCTGCAGCTCCACCGGCAGAACCCACGGCGCTACCTCAACATTCATGACAGGTCCCATTCGAAGAAGGGCGGCGGCGACACAATGCTGACCATCACTACGGTAGGCAGTTCCGACCTGCCCGATCTCATGCCGATGCTGCGGGCCTACTGCGATTTCTACGAAGTGAATCCACCGGAGGAGAACCTGCGCACCCTGGCTCTTTCTCTGATCAGCAACCCCGCCGAAGGCGTCCAGCTGATAGCCCGCAATGAAATGGCCGAGCCTTTGGGGTTCGCCACTGTCTACTGGACCTGGCAGACGCTCTACGCGGCCCGTGTCGGTGTACTCAACGACCTGTTCGTGCTGCCCAGCGGTCGTGGCCGCGGCAGCGGCCGGGCACTGATCGAGCACAGCCGCGAACTCGCCAGTGCCCGCGGTGCAGCGAAGTTGGTGTGGGAAACCGCCCTCGACAACGCGACGGCCCAAAGGCTCTACGACGGCATTGGGGCTGAGAGATCTACCTGGTACACATACGAGCTCGACGCCTGAGCTTCCCCCGCCGTCACGCGTTCTCCGTCATGCGTTCCCTGCAGGCGGTTTCGCAGCTGTCGACCTTGGGCCGATAGGGGCTGTGATGAACTTGGGTCCGTTCGCCCGGGAGTCGGAAGGTTGGTGTCCATGGATGCAATGGCAACTGGTACGGCGGTGGTCATTGCGGTGGCCGCTGTCGCGGTATGTCTGCTGATCGTCCGCAGCCGCCGTCAGCGCGCGCAGATCGATTCCCTGCTGGCCCGTCGCGGATGGATCCGGTTGCGCGAAGGCAAATCCACTCTGGTGCGGCCCGAGAACGACGATTGGACGGTCTGCGTCACTCGGTCGTATGCAACCCAACAGACACCCCCCTCGACATACATAGTGGTGAGCACCTGGTCGTCGCCGTGGCCGCGACTGGCAGACGGAACGATTCTTGCCGGTCCCACACCTCCCGGCCCGCTTCGCGACCTGGCGGTCCAACTGTTGAAGACAGCAAACGAGCGAGTCCGCGGTTGGCTCGGGCTGGCCAAGGTCAGCGATGGGCTCCAGCTTCGGCCCCTGGAAACCGCCGATCCTCGTCTGTTGGTGCTCACCACTGAGGCAACGGCGGCCCCGCCCCTTGCGGCGCTCGCGGACGCCATCGACACCTGGTGCACGCGGTTCGGCGCCGAACGCGACCAGCCCGCGGTGGTTTTCGGATCGGACGGCGTCACGGTGCGGATACGTTCGGATGCGTTGCAGACACCGGACCGTCTCACCGATTTCGTCGACTTGGGGATCGCATCCCGGATCGCCCTCGACACCGAGTCCCGATGAGCCTGGCCGCGTCGTGGTGTGTGGTTCTGGGGGCTGCCGCGGCGTTGGCCTATCGGTGGCGCACTCGGATGTTGCGCTTGTGCGCCATCGTGGTCGGAACTGCGGTGGTGCTGGGAGCCACATTCTTGGTCACTGGAAACAGTGTCGCAGCGATCTTCGAACCCGCCGCGAAAACATTCGCAGGCACCGTCATCGTGACCATCCTGTCGGTGGCGGTAGTTGTCGGCGTCCTGCCCCGGTTGCGAAGTCGCGCTGACCGGTGGGTCCCAGCGTTGCTGTGCGCCGTCCTGTCCATTGCATATGCCTCGGTAGGGATGATGTTGTGGCGGGTAGCCGACGACGGATTGCAGCTAGCCACCGTCCCGGAACTCCGCACCGGCACAGGAATACTGCGGTGGCGCGACATCGCCCCCCGCCATCGCATATACGGCGTGCTGGTCGAGGGTCGACTTGGCGAGCTTCCAGCGGCGTCGCACCAGCCTGCCGAGGCTGCCCTCCTGGCTTCCTACCAATGCGACCGCACCGGACCGTTTGCGATCTCCCAGGTGACTCCCTGGTTGCCGACCGCGTTCACCCTCACACTCGAGGACGGCTCGCAGGCCTGGGCGCAGGGAATCAATTCGGTCCGCCAGGCGTGGAACTGGCCGCCCAGCCACTATCGGCTCGACGAGTGCGGCCTTCGGACAGGCGACCCGGTGGTGTTCTGGGGACATCCGGGCGCGACCCGGCCCACCGGCAGCGACGTACGTTCGCCAGCAATCGATGCCACCATGGTCATCGCTTACGGCGACATCGCCACGTTCCGCGCCGGCTTCGTCCCCGCGGCGGAACGCACCGGCCGGGCAACACTCGCCCTGGCGGTGATCAACGGCTTGCTCGGGGCGGCGATAGCGACCATCGGTGTTCGGAAATTCACTCTCCTTCGCCGCGACGGTACCGACCAACCCCCTGGATTCCGTTGGTCGTCAACGTGATTCGCCGAGGGGCGGCGGGCGCGATCCCCCGCTTTCATCCCCGCCGGATTAGTCTTGGACGACAACGGAAACGGGGCATCGCGCTGAACCCAAGAATGGTCGAAGTAGATCCTGAGTTTCCGCGAGGTCACGCACCTGAAGACAGCCAGAGTGCTACATGTGGGTAAGCCGGGCCAGCGCCAGGGTCCGCGAAAGGAGTTAGATGAGGTGTCCGCCAGCCAGTACGACCTCGACTATTTTCGCCACGTCCTCAGAAGGGTGGACGCCTTTCAACTCGATAGTTCCGACATCTTGGCGATGATCGACCTCGTCCGAGCCGCAGTGACCGAGCACCGGATCGGTGGACATCCCCCGCTGACGCTGGCCGCTCCAGTCGCCTGACGCCGGCACTGAGTATGGCCGACGTCGTCGAATGCCCAAGCTGCGGGCGCCGCAACCGCGTGCCCGCAGCGACCACCGGCAAGCCCCGCTGCGCCCAATGCCAAACCTGGCTGCCCTGGATCGTCGACGCCGGTGATGACGACTTTCACACGGTGGTTGATCAGGCTTCGATTCCCGTGCTCGTCGACCTGTGGGCACCCTGGTGCGGTCCGTGCCGCACGGTGTCCCCGGCGCTGGCACAACTGGCCAAGGAGCGGGCCGGACACCTCAAGCTGGTCAAGGTGAACGTGGACAAGGCACCCCACACCTCCCAACGTCTGGGAGTCCAGGCCGTACCCACCCTGCTGATCACCCGCGACGGACAGATCCTGGCTCGCCGGGCAGGCGCGGCACCGGTGGCCGCACTGCGGATGTGGCTCGACGAGACCCTGCCGGCCGGCGGCTGACAGCTCACTGAGGGGCGGCTAGACCCTCGTCCACAGACAATTGCCGCTGATTTCGATGGAGAACAGGTTAGGCGGCAAGCGCAACGTAAGGGGCTCGCCGGGCTGCGACTCCGAAACCTCCGGGATGCCGAGAACTCCAGCCGCGACTACAGGTTTCTGCACGGCCCGGCACACCGTCTGGGGATCCTGTGGTGTGGCCGTCCACGAACCCGATGTGAGGTTCGGATTGCGCATTCCCTGGCCGTGCAGCGTCATGGACGGCCCATAGCTGAGCCAGCTGTCACTGGGCTCGAACGGTGTCTGGACAGCTGACCAGACGTCCACGGCTCCGGACTCGCTACAAACCGCGTACGTCTGCTCGTCGGGCAGCAAAGTCATGGTGTCCGCCAACTCCGGCGAGCAGGCCGCGCCCAGTTGCGGCGCGGGCGGATCAGCGTCCGCGTTCGCCACCGCCGCACCGGCCAGTGCCGCCAGCAACGCCGTCACCACCGAGAACCGCTTCGCCATAACCCAAGAGTACGGGCCGGTCAACCTATGATCGGCAACCTGCGTCGCCGGGCCAGCCGGTCCAGAGCGGCCTGCATCGCTCGGCGGACTCGACCATCGATTCGGTCGACATCGGGGTTGGACTCCCACTGCGCCGCCACGTCAATCGGGCCGAGGACCTCGACGACGATTTTCGACGGCAACGGCATGTTCACCGGCACAAGCACACTGAGCCCGAACGGCAGACCGAGGGATACCGGCAGGATGTCGGTCCGGAACAACCTGCGCTCCAGCTTGGTCAAGCCCAGGGCACGTGACAACCGCCTGCCACGGCTGAGGAACAGTTGGGTTTCCTGTCCCCCGATGGACACCACCGGCACGATCGGGGCATGGGCCGACACGGCCGCGGTGACGTAGCCGGTGCGACCCCCGAAGTCGACGACGTTCTCGGTCAGGCTGGGCCGATAGACGTCGAGGTCGCCGCCTGGGAACAGCAGAACCGCTGCGTCGGATTCCAGGGCTTCAGCAGCGTTACGGGGGTTGGCGGCCACGACACCGAGGTGAGCGAGGAAGCGCTGCGCCGGACCGTGGAAGAACGAATCGTGCGCCAGCACGTAGAGCGGTCGTCCGTAGCCGAAATACTGGTAGAAGTCCACCGCGAACACCGCGAAGTCCGGGGTGAGAAACCCCCCGGAGTGGTTGCACACCAGAAGGCAGCGACCCGCAGGAATGCGATCGAGCCCGCGGACCTCGGAGCGATGGTAGATCTTGACGACCGGGCGCAGCAGATCCATCACGTGTCGAGTCAACGCTGCATCCCACTGCCCGACCTGCTGGTCGGGCTCATCCGTCATCGACTGCTCCACCACCCACCGACGCTACCCGGTTAGGATCGGCGAGAGGACCTGATGACCTTCCTGAAACTGCTGCTCTCCTCCGCTCCGCGGATCGCCCCCCTGATCGGGGCTGCGGCCTTCATCTCGTGGTATCCCGTCCAGGCGCGCAGGAGGCACCTCAATGTCTGAAACCCGGTCCATGCTGCCCACCCTGACCACCGCAATTGCCCTGACCGCCACGGTGCTGTGCGCCGCGGGTTGCAGCGTCACGGTCGGTGGAAAGCCCATGGCGGACAACGAGCGGCCGAGCCAGCAACCCGGCCACCAGCCGAGCCATCCGACCGCAACCCCTTCCGGCAATGCGGTGCAGTGGGGGCGGTGCCCGACGAACGCCGATTACGGGCCGCTCCCAACCAGCGCTCAGTGTGGAAAGCTCACTGTCCCAGTTGATTACGATAAACCCGATGGCGATACCGCCACTATCGCCCTGATCCGTTTCCCTGCAACTGGGGCCAAGATCGGCTCTCTGGTGATCAACCCCGGCGGTCCGGGCGAATCGGGGGTCGGGGCGGCCGCAGACCTACTCGACTCATTGCCGCCGTACGTCCGCAAGAACTTCGACCTCGTCGGATTCGACCCGCGCGGGGTCGGTTCCTCCACCCCGGCGGTGCGCTGCAACAGCGATGCCGAGAACGACGCGGAACGCGCCGACCCCCAGGTCGATTACAGCCCCGCCGGCGTCGCAGACATCGAGGACACCGAGAAGCAGTACGTGGCACGCTGCGTGGACAAGATGGGCGAGGAGTTTCTGGCCAACGTCGGTACCGTCAACGTCGCCAGGGACCTCGACCGGTTGCGGGCAGCACTCGGCGACGACAAGCTGACCTACCTTGGCTACTCCTACGGCACCCGGATCGGCGCGGCGTATGCCGAGGCGTTCCCCGACAAGGTGCGGGCGATGATTCTCGACGGGGCAGTCGACCCGACGGCCGACCCGATCCAGTCCACCATCGACCAGGCTGAAGCCTTCCAAGAGGCGTTCGACGACTACGCCGCGGACTGCGCGGAGCACTCGGACTGCCCGCTGGGCACCGACCCCGACAAAGCCGTCGACGTCTACAAAAGCTTGGTGGACCCGCTGGTGAAGAAACCCGCCCACACCGACGATCCGCGCGGACTGGGCTACAGCGACGCGATCGTCGGCACTATCACCGCGCTGTACTCACCGGAGATCTGGCGGCACTTGACCGACGGGCTCACCGAACTGGCCGCTGGGCACGGCGACACCCTGCTGATGCTCTCCGACGCCTACATGGGTCGCGACGAGGACGGCCACTACACCAACGCAAACGACGCCCAGATGGCGATCAGTTGCGTCGACGAACCGCCGGTCACCGATCGCACCAAGGTCATCGAGGAAGACCGCCGGTTACGGGAGGTGGCACCGTTCCTGAGCTACGGGCAGTTCACCGGCGACGCGCCGCTGGACACCTGCGCATTCTGGCCGGTGCCACCGACGGGCGCCCCCCACCAGCTATCAGCCCCCGGGCTGCCGCCCATACTGGTGGTGTCCACCACCGGCGACCCGGCCACCCCGTATGAGGCCGGTGTGGACCTCGCTAAAGAGCTGGGTGGGGCGCTGTTGACCTTCGACGGCACCCAGCACACCGTCGTCTTCGAAGGCGAGACCTGCGTCGACAAATACGCAGCCGCCTACCTGGTCGACCTGGTACTCCCCCCGAAGGGAGCACAGTGTTGATCGGCTATCAGTTGATCGGCTATCAGTTGATCGGCTATCAGCCTTCGTAAAGCCCGTCGATCCGGTCGCGGTACTCGTCGACCACCACCTTGCGCTTGAGCTTCAAACTCGGCGTCAACTCGCCGGATTCCACCGTGAGCTCGCGGTCGATGATTGCGAAACGCTTGATCTGCTCCCAGCGGTTGAGATGCTTGTTGAGCTCCTCGACGTAGCCCTCGACCGCTTCCCGAGTCTTCGGATCCCGAGCAATCACGCTGAAGTTCTTGTCGCCCAGGCCGTTCGCCGCCGCCCAGTCCCTGACGCCGTCCGCATCCAGACTGACCAGGGCCACGCAGTAGGGCTTACTCTCGCCGTAGACGATGATCTCGCTGGCGAACGGGCAGATCCCCTTGAACTGTGCCGAAATCGCCGAAGGCGCAACGTATTTACCCTGCGACGTCTTGAACATGTCCTTCTTGCGATCGGTGATCCGCAGATAGCCCTCCGCGTCGAGCTCGCCGATATCGCCGGTGTGGAACCAGCCCGAAGGTTCAATCGCCTCGGCAGTGACCTCTGGCAGGTCGTGGTAGCCGTCCATCACGCCGGGGCCCTTGAGCAGGATCTCGCCGTCCTCGGCGATCTTGACCTCGGTCTGCGGCAGTGTCCAGCCGACGGTGCCGAAACGGTAGGCGTTGGGCCGGTTCAGTGACGATGCCGCCGAAGTCTCGGTGAGGCCGTAGCCCTCGAGCACCGGCACTCCGATGGCGTCGAACCACTGCGCGATATCGCGGTCCAACGCGGCCGAACCGGAGATGAAGAACCGCAACCGGCCACCGAACCGCTCCCGGATCTTGGAGAGCACCAGTTTGTCGGCGAGCTTGTACTGCGCGGCAAGCAGCGATGAGGGCTGCTCGCCGGCCTGCCTGGTGCGTGAGACCTGGAGGCCGACGCCGACTGACCAGTCGAAGAGCGCCTTCTTGATCCCGCCTTCCTTGATCATCATCTCGTTGATCCGGCTGTGCACCTTCTCGAAGATGCGCGGCACCGCACCCATGATCGTCGGGCGGATGACCGCGAGATTCTCGACGATCATGTCGACTCGCCCGTCGACCACGGTCGGGAAGCCGATCACGAGCGGCAAGGCGAGCATGACCTTCCCGAACGCGTGCGCCAAGGGCAGCCACAGATAGTTGAGGTCCTTCTCGCTGAGCACCCCAAGCGCGTCCATGGCGGTGGCCGTGTAGGTCCACGACGAATGCTTGAGCCGCACGCCCTTCGGTTTGCCCGTGGTGCCCGAGGTGTAAATGAGTGTCGCCAGTTGATCGGACTCGATGGTGTTGATGCGGTCGGTCACCAAGGTGGGCGCATCAGCCAGTAGTTGCCTGCCCAGTTCCTGGAGTTCGTCGAGGGTGATCACCCACTCGCCGTCACCCTCACCGTCAATGATTACGACCTTGTGCACGGCGCCCAGGTCGTCGCGGTAGTGCCGGAGCTTGTCGACCTGCGTCTGATCCTCGGCGATGACGATCCGGCTGCCGGAATTGGCCACGATGTAGGCAACGTCGCCGGCGTTTGTGGTCGGATACACGGTGGTGGTGGCAGCCCCGGCCGCCAAGATGCCGAAGTCGGCGACGACCCACTCATACCGGGTGCCCGAGGCCAGAGCCACCCGCTCCTCGGGCAGGATTCCCAACGAGATGAGGCCTGCCGCGACGAGTTCGACCCGATCACCGATCTCCCGCCAGGTGACGCTTTGCCACCCGCCGTTGTGGGGGTAGCGGAACGCCTCGGAGTTCGGAGTGGCCGCAACCCGATCGAGGAACATCCTGGGCACCGACGCCACCCGGTTCTCGATCTTGCTGAGGTCGAACCGCTCTTGTGATTTGTGCAGGCCTGCCATGGTGGTGAGTCTATGAAACGCAGATTTAACGGCATTAACGGCCCGGCAAACCTCGCAATCCACGAGGCCACCCAGCCCGACGTGGCCGAACTGGCCGCGGTCGCCGCTGCGACGTTCCCGCTGGCCTGCCCGCCGTCGGCAGACCCGGCGGACGTTGCCGCCCACATCAAGGCCATCCTCTCGGTGGAGAGCTTCACCGCCTACCTCGCCGACCCGGACCGTCTCGTTCTTATGGCTCGGCACGACGGCCGCACCGTGGGCTACGCGATGCTGATCCGCGACACAGCGCTGATCCGCGACACAGCGCCGATCCGCGACACAGCGCCGATCCGCGACATCGGGCTGCTCCGGAACCTCGGCGACCCACAATCGCCAGGAGAGTCATCTCCGACGGTCGAGCTGTCCAAGATCTACGTGCTACCGGAGTATCACAGCCTCGGCGCAGCGTCTGCCTTGCTGCAGGCCGGATTGGCCTGGGCCGCCGAGCAGGGCGCCGCATCGGTGTGGCTTGGGGTCAACCAGGGCAACCTGCGCGCTCAGCGCTTCTACACCAAGCACGGTTTCCAGGTGGCCGGTACCCGGACCTTCCGCCTCGGCGAGAGCGTGGAGGACGACTTCGTCATGGTGCGCCCGGTATAGCGGTGGTTCAGCTCAGCGCCATCCCGGCCGCGGTGAGGGCGAGCAACCTCGAGGTGGCCCGCAAGTACTTCTTGCGGTATCCGCCGGCCAGCATCTCGTCGGAGAAGACGGTGTCCAGCTTGGCCCCGGAGGCAACCACCGGAACACCCGCGTCGTAGAGCCGGTCGGTCAGGGAAACCAGGCGCAGCGCGACGTTCTGATCGTCCAACGGGTGGACGCCGGTGAGGAAGACCGCCGACACGCCCTCGATGAGGGTCAGATACCGCGACGGGTGCATGGTGGCCAGGTGGGCGCACAGCTTGTCGAAGTCGTCCAACGTGGCTCCCGGCGTCCGCTCAGCGCGGGCAGCCACCTCCGCGTCGGACAGCGGCTGCGGCGCCGGCGGCAGACCGCGGTGCCGATAGTCCGGCCCCTCGATCCGGACTGTGGTGAAAATGCTTGCCAGCGTGTTGATTTCCCGCAGAAAGTCCTGGGCCGCAAACCGGCCCTCGCCGAGTTGCTCGGGCAGGGTGTTCGACGTTGCAGCCACGGAAACGCCCCGCTCAACCAGCTGAGAGAGCAGTCGCGAGATCAATGTGGTGTTCCCCGGGTCGTCCAACTCGAACTCGTCGATGCACACCACGGTGTAGTCGCCCAGCAGGTCGATGCATTCGATGAATCCGAAAACGCTCGCCAACTGAGTGAGTTCACCGAAGGTCGCGAACGCCTTGGGGTTCTCGGCCGAGAGTGGCAGGTAGCGGTACGCCGAGGCCAGCAGGTGGGTCTTTCCGACGCCGAAACCACCGTCGAGATAGAGCCCGACGCCGGGCAACGTTTCACGCTTGCCGAACAGCTTCTTGCGGCCCGCCCGACGTCGAACAGCCTCGTCGCAGAAGCTCACGCAGGATTCGAGAGCCATCTCCTGGCTGGGCTCGGCCGGGTCGGGGCGGTAGCTCTCGAAGCTGACGTCGGTAAATGTCGGCGGCGGCACCAACTGAGCGATGAGCCGCTCCGGCGACACAGTGGGATGACGGTCCACAAGATGTCCGACCACGGACGCCCCAGCCATGGACGCACTGTAGCGACGTGCTCCAATCAAGCGCATGAAAGACGCCGAGAAGCTGAGTTTCAGGCTGCTCGGTCCGGGCGCCACGGTCGATCGCGACCACCTCGGTCGCCTCTACGCCTACCCCGACGGGATCACCGGGTGCCTGGTCCGGGCGAACGTCATCGCCGGCCTCGACGGCGGGGCCACCCGCGGCGGTGCATCGGGCGGCCTGGGCGGCCCCGGTGACCGGCTGTTGTTCGGAATCCTGCGCGAACTGGCCGACGTGATCGTCGTCGGCGCCGGCACCGCCCGCTCCGAGAACTACGGAGGCGCGAAGATGACGGACGATGACCGACACCGCCGCCGCTCAAGAGGCCAAGCGGAGGTGCCGCCCATCGCCCTGATCACCCGTGCCGGTGGCATCGCGGCCGATGCGCGGGTGCTGACCGACACCGAGGTGGCCCCACTGATTCTCACCTGCACCCAGGCCGCCTGCGGTGTTCGCCGCCGACTGGGATCAACCGCCGAGGTCATCGACTGTTCCAGTGCCGACCCGGGCGAAGTGGACCTCACGGTCGTGTTGAACCGACTCGCCGAGCGCGGGCTCGGGCGGGTACTCACCGAGGGCGGGCCGACGCTGCTGGGCGCAATCGTGGCAGAGGATCTTCTCGACGAACTGTGCCTTACAGTGGCGCCGGTGCTGACCGCCGGTGACGCCGTAAGGGTCGCCGCCGGGCCCAGAGAGGTGTTCACCCGGATGCGCCCGGCGCACGCCATCACCGACGCCGAGGATTTTCTCTACAACCGGTACGTCCGCGCCCGGTGACACGGTCGGCCACTGGTCAGTCCGGCATGGCACCCAGCGGTCGCTACTGTGGTGCTCATGCGTCGGCATGGTCGGGTGACAACCGCATTCAGCGTGGGCTGCGCGGCACTGGCGCTGCTGACCGGGTGCGCGCCCTGGTTGGCGGCCGACCCGCAGTTCGCCACCGATTCCGCACGTAACCCGGGTTCCGGGCCCGTCAGCAGCGCCACGACGGCGGACGGCCCGTCGGAGTGGTTGGCCCCCAAGAACGATCTGGCCTGGCGGGACTGCACCGCCAAGGTGTTCGGCGCCTCGGGCACCAAGCCGGTGTCCGGAGTGAGCTTGGACTGCGCCAACTACGACGCAGACCTCGATCCTGTCGGTGGGGCAACGGGCACGATCGCGATCGGTGTCGTGCGGGCCCGATCGGCGAAAACCCCGGCCGACGCCGGGCCGCTGGTATTCACAACGGGCACCGATCTGCCGTCCTCGCTGGTACTGCCGGTCTGGTTGGCGCGCTCCGGAGCCGATGTGCTCAAGGACCGGCCGATCGTCGCCGTGGACCGCCGCGGCATGGGCATGTCGAGCCCGATCGACTGCCGGGACTCCTTCGACCGCAAGGAGATGCGCGAACAGGCGCAGTTCGAGGGAGGCACTGACCCGGTGGCCGCTCTCGGGACCATCACCACCATTGCCACCACGAGCTGTACCGACGCCATCGCGCCGGGCGGGTCGGCTTATGACAACGCCCGTGCCGCAGAGGATCTGGAACGACTCCGCAGCACCTGGGACGTGCCCCGACTGGGGCTGATCGGAGTCGGAAACGGCGCGCAGGTGGCGCTCGCCTACGCCGGCTCGCACCCGGAGAAGGTGGCTCGGCTGGCACTCGACTCCCCCATCGCGCCCGGAGTAGGTGCCGAAGCGGCCGCCGAGGACCAGGTGAAGGCCCAGCAGGCAGCCCTTGAAGCCTTCGCCGGCCAATGTGTGGCGGCCGGGTGCGCACTGGGCCCCAATCCCAAGGGTGCCATCGACGGACTATTCGCAGCGGCCCGCGCCGGACGCGGACCCGGTGGGCTGTCAGTAGCCGTGCTGGCGAACGCGATCATCACCGCACTGGGCTACCCCACCGGCGACCGAATGGCCAGCACCATGCGACTGGCCGACGCGCTGGCCAACGCCCGCACTGGCGACACCAACCTGCTCAACAGCCTGGTCAACCAGGCCGAGGCCGCGCGCGACTCCGATGGGCAGTTCGTCAACAACTGCAGCGATTCATTGAACCGGCCCACGCCCGACCGGGTTCGGGAACTCGTGGTTGCCTGGGGGAAGCTCTACCCGCAGTTCGGGACCGTGGGGGCGCTCAACCTCGTGAAATGCCTCAACTGGCCCTCAGGCGCAGCCCCGAAGGATCCGAAGACCCTCAAGATCGACGTGCTCCTGCTGGGTGTTGCGAACGATCCGATCGTCGGGCCGCAGGGCGTACCGGCCACGGCGGCCACCGTCATCAACGCCAGCGCCACGAGCCGACGGGTCATGTGGCAGGGCATCGGCCACGGCGCAAGCATCTATTCCCCCTGCGCGATGCCTCCACTGCTGGAGTATCTCGACACCGGCAAGGTCCCTTCGACCGACACCTTCTGCCCTGCCTGACGACCGCGACCGCCGCGCCGGTGTACGGTGCGGTCGTGACAGCCGCTGACTCAATCCGCTCCGGCTTGCGCACCGTGTTCGGCCCGCGCACCGGCCCGTCCAGCACGCAGACGGTTCTGCGCTCAGCGCTGTGGCCGATCGCGATCATGTCGATCATCCACCGCAGCTACGTCTTGACCTCCAATGGATACATCACCGACGACTGGGCCCCCGTCTACCGGGCGGTGCGCAATTTCCGGGCTGGCGTCGACATCTACAACGAACACTTCGACCAGGTCGACCCGCACTATCTCTATCCGCCGGGCGGCACTCTGCTGATGGCGCCGTTCGGCTACATCGACAGCGAGTTCGCCGCGCGTAACTGGTTCATCCTGCTCAACACCGTGGCTATCATCGCCGCGGCCTGCCTTCTGGTGCGGCTGTTCAAGTTCCCCTTGACCTCGGTGGCTCTGCCGGCCCTGCTGGCGGCGATGTTCGTCACCGAATCGGTGACCAACACGTTGGTGTTCACCAACGTCAACGGCTGCATCCTGCTGGCCGAAGTGCTGTTCTTCTGGTGGCTGCTGGATGGCCGGGTGAACCGGGAGTGGTTGGCGGGCATAGCGATCGGCCTCTCGCTGGTGGTCAAGCCGGTATTGGGTGTTTTGCTGCTCCTGCCGTTGCTCAACCGTCAATGGCGCGCGGTAGTCGCCGGGATCGCCGTACCGGTGGCGTTCAACGCGGTGGCATGGCCTCTGGTCGCCGACCGGGGAAACTTTCTGCACCGGACGCTGCCCTACATCTTCTCCACCCGGGACTACTTCAACTCCTCGGTGCTGGGCAACGGCGTGTATTACGGGCTGCCCATGTGGCTCATTGCCGCCCTGCGACTGCTGTTCGTCGTTCTCGCGACGGGCAGTCTGTGGCTGCTGTATCGCTACTACCGCAACCGCGACAAGCTGTTCTGGATGCTCACCTCCTCCGGTGTTCTGCTGATTACCTCCTGGCTAGTGCTCTCGCTGGCGCAGGGCTACTACTCGATGATGTTGTTCCCGTTCCTAATGACGGTGGTGCTGCCCAACTCCGTGCTGCGGAACTGGCCGGCGTGGTTGGCCACCTACGGCTTCCTGACGCTGGACCGCTGGCTGATGTGGCGCTGGCCCACCACTGGCCGCTTTCTCGAATACATGAAGATCACCTACGGGTGGTCATTGATGCTGATCGTGGTGTTCTGTGTCCTGTACTTCCGCTATCTGGACGCGCGCGAGGAGGACCGGCTCGATCACGGCATCGACCCGCCCTGGATGCAGCCCGCCGGCGGCCGCGCTAGCGTGGATGCATGACCGATCAGCCCAGGCCGAAACTCCAACTCTCCGATGACGAGTGGCGCAAACGCCTGAGCCCGGCTGAGTATCGCGTGCTTCGGCAAGCCGGCACGGAACCGCCGTTCACCGGCGAGTACACCGACACCAAAACCGAAGGCGTGTACCAGTGCCGGGCCTGCGGGGCCGAACTGTTCCGCAGCACGGAGAAGTTCGAATCGCACTGCGGCTGGCCGTCGTTCTTCGATCCGGCCGACACGCGAGCGGTAATCCTGCGTCCGGACGCCTCGCTGGGCATGCGCCGGGTGGAGGTGTTGTGCGCAAACTGCCACAGCCACCTCGGCCACGTCTTCACCGGCGAGGGCTACCCGACGCCGACCGATGAGCGTTACTGCATCAACTCGGTTTCTTTGCGTTTCCTGCCCTCTTAGAGCCTGTCAGTCTTTCTTGGCTCGCCGCAGGCGGTAGCTGGGCACCTGAAGGTAGCCGCGGACATGGCGTGGTGTCCGAGCGGACAACGTGAACTGTTCGGAACCCTCAAGCTGGGTGGCCAACGCCTGGTCGACTCGGATGGTTTGCTTCCGGGCCAGGCTGGACAGCCGGGCCCCAAGATTGACCACTGGGCCGTAGACGTCGCCACCGCGGTATAGCACCGGCCCGAACGCGAGTCCCGCGTGGATTGGCGGGAGGGCGTCGTCGGCATCGAAGGAATCAATCAACTGCAACGCGGCTTCGGCGGCTGACACCGGATCTTCGATGACGAACAAGATTTCGTCGCCCAGATTCTTGATCACCCGGCCGCCGTTTTCGACCACGACGTCGAGCACGGCCGTTTCGAACCGGTCGAGCAGGCTCGCAAGCTCGGTGAGGTCAAGATTGCGGGACAGACGCGTGAAGCCGGTGATGTCGACGAATCCCACCGCAGCCGGGCGGGTTTCGGTGTCTCCGACGAGGCCGTATCCCTGGGGAATCAAGGCCCGTCCGACTTCCTCGGCCAGATGCCGCCGCCAGGCGTAGACCGTGGTGAGCTCCAGCACAGGCAGCAGTTCCCGCGTGGTTTTGAGGGCTTGGCTGGCGAGCAGGCGGGGCAGCTGTGGGTCCTCAACATCCAGACCCACCGCAATCCGGGCACCCATGATCTCGGAGATGAAACTCGTCTGGGCTGCCGCCAAGCGCGACATCAGATTGCCCAACGGACGAGCCAGCTCCACCAGTGCGTCGGCATCGACGATGTCGGCGTCCATGAGCCCCGTCACATGAGTCAGTGCGGCAACGTCGGCGTTTGTGAAAACCCGCTGGTCGTCGCCGGCTTCGGCGAATCCCAGGGCCCGCCACAATCTCCGCGCATCGTCGAGCGAGGCGCTGGCCTTTTGGGCGACCTCCTGCCTGGTGTATCTACCTTCGCCGGGCAACAAACCTCGGGTGAGCACTTCCGTCGGAGAGAGCCCATCCTCAAACGGATCGGCTTCGGCCGAATCAGATGACGCTTCGGAGGTATCTTCCTGGTTCGTTCTTCCCAGTCGGGCCAGCACCGCCGCCAACAGAATGTCGCTACCCAGGCGGGCTATTTCGTTGACCGTGGCCACCCCGAACTCGACGACACGCCCAACAAGATCTACCGGATTGCGTAATGAATCCACCACCAAAGAATCCTCCGCCTGCCTTCCAGTGCTCGCTGAGTTGTTCTCCAAGTGTTCATCTTGTGATCGGCATCGCCTGAGGGCATCGCGGATTCGACGAATGTCGTCATCGCTCAGATCTCCACGGGGCCGGTCGCGCCGGGCAGGTACCGCACACGAGCACCAACTCGCTGGCAAAACACTGCGAGTGCGCTATCGGGCAGCGCCGCTCCAGTCGGGCAAACAGAGTTCAGAACTTGATATCGCCGGTGATAGCGGGTTTCGGAACAACAAAGTCCTTGCGCCTTCGCAGGCGACGGGCCCTAACTACCCGACGCCCCGATTGAGCCAGCTGACTTCGCCGGCGTCGCCGCCATCGCGATAGGGCTCAAGTGCCTGATCCCACGCCGTGCCGAGCACCGTGTCCAATTCGGCCGCCAACATGTCGGCCCCAGCCGCCATCATGGCTCGCAGCCTCATCTCGCCAACCATGGTGTCGCCGTTGGCACTCATCGCCCCGCTCCACAATCCCAATTGCGGGGTATGGCAGAACCGATGGCCGTCCACCCCTGGACTGGGGTCCTCGGTGACTTCGAAACGCAGCACCGACCACGACCTCAGTGCGCTGGCCAGCCGCGAGCCGGTGCCGACCGGGCCAACCCAGTTGGTAAGGGCACGCAATTGACCAGGCATGGCCGGCTGCGGGGTCCACTTTAGATTCGCCCCTGCTCCTAGGGTCGATGACAACGCCCACTCGACATGCGGGCACACGGCCGCGGGTGAGGAGTGGATGTACACCACGCCCGTAGTCGCGTCGGCGAACTGGTTCGACGCACGCATCACTTACTCCTTCGGTTCCACTAGGGACGTCTTCCCCAACGACCTGGTGTTTCCGAAGATGCAGTTGTGCAGTACGTGTCTATTGTGCCCCCTGGTGCCCGTGATGCGCTAGTGCGGGTTGAACTCTCTTATGACTTCGCCAGAGACGGCGGGCCAGAGCGGTTTGGCCCAGTCGCCGAAATCCCGATCAGTGAGCACCACCAGAGCGAGATCGCAGACCGGATCGACCCAGATGAATGTCCCACTCTGCCCGAAGTGCCCGTAGGTGGACGGCGAATTGGTTGCCGCGGTCCAGTGCGGCGACTTACCGTCACGAATCTCGAATCCGAGCCCCCAGTCATTGGGCCGTTGCATTCCGAAGCCCGGCAAAACGCCGACCAGGCCCGAGAACTGAACCCGACACGCCTCGGCATGCATCTGCGGCGAGACCGTGCGAGGCCGCAGCAGATCGACGGCGAACAAGGCCAGATCCACGACGCTGGAGGCCGCACCGTAGCCAGCCGTCGCCGCACCCCCCTCCAAGACCGAGCTCGTCATGCCCAACGGGTCGAAGATCGCCTCAGTCAGGTACTGGCCGAACTCGATCCCGGCCTCCTGCTCGAGAGATTCGGCCAGCACGGTGAATCCGTAGTTGGAGTACACCCGGCGCGTTCCCGGCTCCGCGACAATCTCCGCGGAGTGCATAGCCAGACCGGAAGCGTGGGAAAGCAGGTGACGGACCGTGGCGCCGGGCGGGCCTGCCGGGGTGTCGAGATCGACAACGCCCTCCTCCACCGCAACCTGAGCTGCGCGCGCCACTAACGGCTTGGTCACTGAGGCCAGGCGGAAACGCCGCGCGGTGTCGCCGTACGTGGCAAGCACTCCCGATGGGCCGACCACTGCTGCTGCGGCAGTGTCCACGGGCCAGCCGGCGATCAGGTCGAGAGCTCTAGACGACATCTGGCCACGGTAACCCGACTAAGGTCTGCACTCATGAGCCAGACGGTGCGCGGAGTGATCTCACGACGGAAGGGCGAGCCGGTCGAGCTCGTCGACATCGTTATCCCCGAACCCGGGCCGGGCGAGGTGGTGGTCGACGTTCAGGCGTGCGGGGTGTGCCATACGGACCTCACTTATCGCGAGGGCGGCATCAACGACTCCTATCCGTTCCTGCTCGGGCACGAAGCGGCCGGGGTTGTCGAAGCCGTCGGCGAAGGCGTCACCGGGGTCGCCCCCGGCGACTTCGTCGTCCTCAATTGGCGCGCGGTCTGTGGCCAGTGCCGGGCCTGCAGGCGTGGACGACCGTGGTATTGCTTCGACACCTTCAATGCGACCCAGAAGATGACGCTCACTGATGGCACCGAACTGACGCCCGCACTGGGCATCGGTGCCTTCGCCGACAAAACGCTCGTCCACGAGGGCCAGTGCACCAAGGTCGATGCGGACGCCGATCCCGCGGTGGCCGGCCTGCTGGGGTGCGGGGTCATGGCCGGGATCGGCGCGGCGATCAACACCGGGGCGGTCAATCGCGATGACACCGTTGCGGTGATCGGCTGCGGCGGAGTGGGCGATGCGGCGATCGCCGGTGCGAAACTGGTCGGCGCCAGGACGATCATCGCCGTCGACACCGACGACACCAAGCTGAAGTGGGCGCGCGAATTCGGCGCCACCCACACGATCAACGCCCGCGAACTCGACGTCGTCGAAGCCATCCAGGATCTGACGGACGGATTCGGCACCGACGTCGTGATCGACGCCGTCGGCCGCCCGGAGACCTGGAAGCAGGCGTTCTACGCCCGCGATCTGGCTGGAACCGTTGTGCTGGTGGGGGTTCCCACCCCGGACATGAAGCTGGACATGCCGCTGATCGACTTCTTCTCCCGGGGTGGTTCGCTGAAGTCATCGTGGTACGGCGACTGCCTACCCGAACGAGACTTCCCCACCCTGATCTCCCTCTATCGGCAGGGTCGGTTGCCGCTGGATCGCTTCGTCTCCGAACGCATCGCACTCGATCAGGTTGAAGAGGCCTTCCACAAGATGCACTCCGGGCAGGTGCTGCGTTCGGTGGTGGTGTGGTGAACTCCAACATCCAACGAGTGGTCACCCACGGCACCTTCGAACTCGACGGCGGCAGTTGGGAAGTCGACAACAATATCTGGATTGTCGGCGATAACTCAGAAGTGATCGTCATCGACGCAGCCCATGACGCAGAAGCCATCGAGAAGGCCGTCGCCGGCCGGCATGTCGTCGCGGTGGTGTGCACCCACGGGCACAACGACCACATCACCGTTGCGCCCCAACTGAGTACAGACCTCGACGCCCCGGTGCTGATGAATCCAGCGGATGCGATGTTGTGGGAAACAACGCACGGCGACAAGGAATTCCGGCCACTTCAGGACGGCCAGGTGCTCACCGCAGGCGGTGTCGAGTTACGGGCGATCGCCACTCCGGGACACTCCCCTGGCTCGACCTGCCTTTACGCCCCGACCCTGGGTGCGCTGTTCTCCGGTGACACCCTCTTCCATGGCGGACCGGGCGCAACCGGTCGGTCCTTCTCCGACTTCCCCACCATCCTGACCTCGATCAAGGACAAGCTCGGTGCGTTACCAGCCGAGACCATCGTCTACACCGGGCACGGTGACAGCACGACGATCGGTGGCGAGTTGGTCAACTACGACGACTGGGTCGCCCGCGGCCGTTGACGATGCACCGCGAGGAACGAGCGGTGAGGACAAGGCGGCCAGCCCAAGCCACGGGCCGTCAAAAGAGGTCCGCGCCGCCCTGCTGGCTGAGGCATGACCGTCAACCGCAGGTTCGTCAACTCCTTCACGGCCCATGAACCGACTGCGGACACAAGCGCAACTGTTATCTATTTTGCAGATATCTTTCATCACAGTTACTCGTTGGACAAGATAACTTTCACTTGGTGTGATGGGTACCGAACAAGTCAGGCCGGCACAGCCGGGTTCGACCCATCTATCACGAGAGCAGGACCACCACCATGAAGAAACTCACCACACCAACCATCGAAGTCATCAGCGCCGTGACGATCGGCGCCCTGGCCATCGGTGCCATTGCTTTTTCGGGCTGTACCACTACCAAGGCCCACGCCAACACAGCCCACGCCAACACCACGGCCGGCCATACCATCCCAACCCACTACGACCACCACGAATGGATCCACAACAACGGCGGTTTCGGCCCGAAGGCGCAGTCCCCACATGTCGACAACTCGGTCCATGCCGGCCCGGGCGCCTCCGTCCGCAGCGGCCTAGACGCCCCAGGGCACCGCCGCTCAGCGACCACCCGATGATCGCCAAGCGAACATGACCCGCCCCAGCACGCCTGGGGCGGGTCATCCACTATCGGTGGGTTGACGCCTCCACCAAGGCGACACGGTTCAACCCAACCAACCCGGGCTTGGTTACGACATTCATCTCGTTTTTTGATAGCTTTCAAAGGTGGAGCTGCGCCAGTTGGAGTATTTCGTCGCCGTGGCCGACGAGCTGAACTTCTCCCGTGCCGCGCACCAGGTACACGTCGTCCAATCCGCCCTGTCCACATCGGTGGCCAAGCTGGAAAAGGAACTCGGGGTCGCGCTGTTCGACAGAACACGACAACAGATCAGGCTCACCCCGGCCGGCGAGATCTTCCGCGACAACGCAAGTCGGGTGATCAATACAGCACGCCAGGCCAGAGACTCAATCGGTGATTATCAAGGTCAGCTATCGGGAACGATCGAGTTCGGATCGATCGTGTCCTTCGGCACTCTGCAGGTACCCAGGGTCTTAGGGGAGTTTCACCGCGCCCATCCTCGTGTTCGAATCAAACTGCGGCTGGGCCAACTTGCGTCGACGTCCTACCTGCCCTCAATTGTCGACGGCTCACTGGATCTGGCGTTCATCACAGCGCCGGATCAGTTTCCCGCCAATGTGAAAATGCATTTCCTCACCGCAGAACCCCTAATATTTGTCTGTCGGCCTGACCACCGCCTCGCCGAGCGTAGCCACGTCAATCTCACCGAACTTGCCGAGGACGACCTACTCGGATTCCCCGCCCACTTCGGACTACGACGTGTGGTCGAGAATGCCTTCGCCGCCGCAGGCGTCACCCCACGAACACCCTACGAAGTAACCACCGACTTCTACCTCGCAGCAGATCTGGTGCGACACGGGCTCGGCAGCGTCTTCATGCCCCGCAATGAAACCGGGCGCTTCCCCGACCTGAAAGCAGTACCCGTATTCCCTTCCATTGACTGGTCAATCTTCCTGGCCTGGGCCAAACACGAACGCCTCCGGCCCGCCAGCGCACGACTTGCCGAGATGCTCCTGGAATCGGCTGGCTGCGACACAAGCAGCCTGGCTGAAATCACCTGACCCGACCACCAGTCGCACCCTAGGGCTTCGTCGCCGAACTCCGCGGATCGATAAGTATTTTGACGTGGTGCTCGGGATCGCCGAGCGCCTCGAAAGCCGCGTTGACGCCGCCGAGACCGACCTTGCCGGTGACCAGGGCCGAGGCGTCCAACTTCCCGTCGGCGAGCATGTGCAAGGTGTCGTAGAACTCCAGCGGTGTGTACCCGAAGACGAATCGCAGATCTAGTTCCTTGGCGTTGGCCAACGTCGGCCGGAACTGGTCGGTGCCCATGCAGACGCCGACCACCACCACTCTTGAGCTAAGCGGCGCTGCAGCCATCACCCGGTCGATCATCCCCGGCACCCCGACGCATTCGAATATCACCGGCCGCTTGGGACCGGCCGCGCCGGCCGCCTCCGCGGCGCGGTAGACGTGCTGCCAGCCGGGCAGCTTGCGCAGCTTCTTCATCGACCCGAGGGCCAGTTCATAGAGGGCCGGCGCCTGGGTCAGCTGCCCCTTGGTGGACTTGTCGTAGGGCGAGTCGACGGCGGGGTCGACGACCACGTCGGCACCGCACCGCCGAGCAAGGTCGCGCCGCCCCGGGGAGAAGTCACTGGCGACAATCGTGGCGACACCGCGTGCCTTGAGCTGGCAGATCACCGCTAAACCGACCGGCCCGCAGCCGATCACGATTGCCGTGTCACCCCTGCTGATCTCGCTGCGCCGCACTGCATGCAACGCCACCGCCATGGGCTCGGTGAGCGCCGCGATATCGACCGGCAATCCGTTGGGGACCGCAAAGGTCATCGAGGCCTCAACCAATACCTGCTCGGCGTAGCCGCCCGGGGCCAACGGCGAGAGCCCGGTCAGTTGAACTCCACCGTGCGCACGCACCATGGGAAACGACACCACGGTCATGCCCTCCTTGAGGGCCTTGGGGGTCTTGGGTCCGCGTTCGGCGATCACCCCGGCGAACTCGTGGCCCATCACCGTGGCGGTGTCGCCCCGCATGAAGTCGGGATAGCCCATGGTGGCCATCACCTCGGTCAACTCGTCGGCGTGGTCCTTGGCGTGTAGGTCCGACCCGCAGATCCCGCAAGCTCGAACCTCGAGAACCAATTGACCCTCGCCTGGACGGGGGTCGGGCAGGTCGACGATCGACAACGTTCCGTGTTCACAGCTGACGGCCTTCACCTTCGGCAGTCTAAGACAGTCACCGTCCGTCGAGGATGCGGCGCTTCTCCATTTCGAACTCCTTGGCCGTCAGCGCGCCTGAATCCCGTAATGCCGCAATGGTCTTCAACTGCTCCAGCCGAACACCCTCGTCGGTCGGGGTGTACGGGTCAGCCAGCGGCCGGTTCGCCGAGCCCGCCAACGCCTCGGGTGCGGTGCGGCGCCGGCGCCGGCGGAACCACCAGACCGCGACCGCCAGGTCGACGCCGAAAAGGGCCAGCCCGAGGAGCACCCAGATCGGCCACTCCATCCCAGCATTGTCGCCGAACGCAAGCCGAGGGTTGACGAATCCGCCCACCGGAGCGTCGACGGCGACCGAGTAGCCGCCCTCGCCCTTGACGTGCATGTCCCATACCCGGCGGTGAGCGTCGCCGTTGATGGTCACGGTGCCACCGTGGTTTTCAACCAGGTCCGGCTCAGACACACCGGCGGGTGGGGTGATACTCAGCGTAAGAGGCGGGAACGGCAGTCCGCCCCCACCGGGGGATCCGATCACCTGGGCGTGAAAGTTGACGGTCACATCGCCGGCAGGAAGGTAGACGGTCGACTTCCCCGGTATCGGCACCTCGCCGTACGCGTTGAACTTGTCCAATACGAAGGCGTTCACCGCCACCATCGCAATCACGCCGACGATCGAGACCACCGCGACGCCGCTCGCAATCACGACTGCCACTCGCAAGGCAGCCCTACCGTCACGCATGGTGGCAGGCTACCGGCTACGGTCGGCGATGAAACCGGCTCGCACACCAAGGAGGCCACCATGTCCGCAGACCGACCGCGCGGCGGCGCGCTCACCCGGTTCGCAGTGCGCAACTGGGTGGCCATCGCCCTTGTCGCACTGGCCGTGGCGTTCATCGCTCAGAACCGCAGCCTTCAGGAAGTCCGGTTCCTCTGGATCACCGTGAGCTCTCCGATGTGGCTGCTGCTGGCCGCGATGTTGCTGGTCGGCATCGTGTCCGGCTGGCTGTTGCGCCACCGCCGGAATTGACCGATGAACGAGTCCGACATCGTGGTGCGGCCGATGGACAGCGCCACCTATACCGTGTCCTCCCGGCTGCAGGCGTCCGGATTGGCAGCGGGCATAAGACTTTTCGAGCAGGCTGCGCGCACCGCGACGCTGCCGCAGGCACCGAGGCCTATCACCATCGCCGACTATGGTGCGGCCAACGGGTACAACTCGCTGCAGCCGCTGAAGGCCGTCATCTCAGCCGTGCGCACCCGCACCCGCCCCGAGCACGCCATCCTGGTCACTCACACCGATCTACCGGACAACGACTTCACCGCTCTGTTCACAACGTTGGCCAACGAGGCCGACAGCTATCTGAAGGGCGACAGGGCCACTTTCGCCTCCGCAGTGGGACGTTCGTTTTACGAACAGATTCTGCCCTCGGGGAGCGTCACCCTGGGCTGGAGCTCCTGGGCCACTCACTGGCTGAGCCGAGTACCGGCGCAGATTCCCGACCACATCCACATCGCGCACAGCGCCGACGCCGACGCACGCCGCGCCTACTCTCGGCAGGCCGCGATGGACTGGCACGATTTCCTGGCCTTCCGCGGCCGCGAACTGGCCCCTGGCGGGCGCATGGTGGTGGTGACGCTGGGACTCGACGACGCCGGCGAGGCCGGGTTCGGCGCCGTGATGGAGGCATTGGCGGAATCACTGCACATACTGGTGGAACGCGGCACATTACGCCCGGAGGAACTGCGCCGGATGGCCGTCCCGACCGTGGGCCGCTCCCGGAAGGAACTCCTCGCACCGTTCGCCCCCTCCGGCCGTTTCGAGGGCCTTTCGGTGGAGCATCTTGAGCTTTGCGACGTCGAGGATCAGTTCTGGGCGCGCTACCTGGTCGATGGCGACCCCGCCGCGTTCGGAGCGGGCTGGGCCGGGTTCGCCCGGGCCGCGATCTTCCCTACTCTCGCCACGGCCCTGGACTCCGCGACGCGGCCCGCGATGTTCCTCGAAGAGCTAGCCAGCGAGTTGACCCGCCGGGTCGCGGCGAAGCCCCGGCCAACTGCCATTCCGCTCGCCGTATTAGTCGCCGCCAAACGTCCGCTCGAATAACGCTCGAAAGCTCAGCGGTCCTTGCTGGCGCGTAAGGCATATCGGCGCTCCGCATAGACCAGGTCATCACGCCAGAGTCGGCCGGCTGCGATCTTCATCAACGGCTGGATCAAGGGCGCCACCCGCAACGAATGCTGGAAACCGGTGCGGTCGGAGGTGGCGATGACGGCCTCGATCACCGCAGTGCGGGGCCGTCCATCGGAGCCGTCACCGATCGGGGTGGCATGGGTCTCGACCACACTGCCCGCTCCTTCGCCATCGACGATGTGCATGACGATCGTGCGCGGTTCCGGCACGGTGAATTCCGCGATCACCGGCACACCGAGTCGACCCATCTTGAAGGTCACCGCGACCTGGAATCGGTCGGCTTCCTCGTCGGCGTCGACCGGCGGTGCGTTCAGGACCTCCAGCTGGGTGAACGAATACGGGTGAAACCACGCCCCATGCCAGGGGTCGAGCCGGTTCGAGATGATGTCCCGCGGCTCGCATACCCCTTCAAGTCTGGCCACCGCCGCCAGCATTGGTCCCACCGGCCGAACCGGAAGCACCGGTGCGTCCGTCGGCTGCTCGCCGCCAATCCTGTCGAGCCGCACCCAGACCAGCACCCCGTCGTCGTAGGCGGGAAGGGGTTTCCAGCCGAATTCCCGACCACCGTCCAGGCGCAAACCATGCCAAGGACAGATCAGCCCGCCGCAGTCAACCTTCCCGGTGGACAAGTCGGCACCCAGGTGGGGACAGGATGCCGGCCCTACATGCAGGTTCTTCTGCTCGTCGCGCCAGGCGACGAGTTCGGCCCCGGCGACCTTCGACCCGAACGGCCGGTCGGCGCGCACGTCGGCGCTAGCGCCGAACACGTACCAGTTGCCACTGGGCCGGCCCAATGCGCGTCGAAGGGCGGCATCGATGACGGCCGGCTCCGCCTGCTGATAGGTTGGCTTCTGGCGGGCCCAGTCGATCTTCGGAATAATCTGCAGCGGAACATCTTTCGGAATTCGTTCAGCCAGCCGTGACATAAGGCTCATCTGCGCGCACCGCCTTTCTCCGCAAGCCGCCGCAACACCGGCGAGCGACCCTGCACCGGAACCGTGTACAGGGTATGACCGGCTATCGTCCAGCTTTCAAGCAGCCGATTGGCCGCAGACCAACCGGTCGTGGCAGCGCGCTCCATCAGCGCAACCGGCAGGTCGATTCGTATTCCGTCACCGGCCAGCATCAGCCCGGGCACCGGGGTGTCCACGGTAGGCCTTCCGGCGTAGGAGCCGGGGGAGAACAACGGGCAGTCCTGCTTGAACAGGATTCGCTCGGCCACGATGCCGGCCCGTGCGGTCTCCGGGTAAAGCTGGTGCAGCCGGGCCAGCATCCGTTCCCGGAGGCCTTCGAACGGTGGCGGGTCGGCAACTGAATACGAATGCACCTCGACCACTGAACCACCTTGCGCGCGAGCCCATTCGGCGGCCTGCCGCTCGTAATTGCTGACCACGCTGATGTTGTCGACGGGCTCCAGACCGCCCGTGCCGAGAAAGGCTGGACGGTCCGGATTGACCGGTGCGTCAAGCCAAAGCCGCTGCACCACGAACGGTGGGGCGACTTGCATGGTCGCAACGCGCTGCCGCCAACCCTCGTCCCCCAACTCCGGGGATTCCGCGACCACTCGTTGCAGGCCCGCCACGTCTGTCGCAAGAACCACGCCATCGGCGTCGATGACTCGACCGCCGGCGTGCACCCTCAGCCGCCTCGTTCCGCCGACGGTGACGGAGTCGACCCCAACTCCGGTATGCAGCTGTACCCCGTAGTCGGTGAGGTACTCCCCCAGCGGATTCCACAGCGCAGTATCGAAGTTGGAGTCGGCGACGTCGAAGACCAATCCCTCGCTGGAGCCGAGAAAGTAGATGTGGAACATCGCGGCCAGTTCGGCGGCCGACAGCTTTTCCGGCCGGGCGAAGAAGCTGCGGGCGAACACCTCGAAAGCCAGGTGGCGGGCAGCCTTCGGGAAGTTGATTTCATCGAGAAACCTGCCGGCGTCGCGATCGTCAAGCCGCTCGTAGATACCTGGAACCGAGACCGAAACCAGAGGAGCAGCGGCGATTCCGTTGAGCTGCAGAAGATCTCGGAATCGGAATGTCGGACTGCGCAAGGCGAAGACCAGTGCGTTCCACGGTGGGGTCTGCGGTAGTCCGCGGAAGGTGTCACGGCGGCCATCGCCGTCTACCAGCGGATAGTCCTCGACAGCGACCAGCCGTTCCAACTGCGGGTCGCTACGCCGCAATAGTGCGCGCAGGTTGTAATACTGCCGGAAGAAGGCATGGAATCCGCGGTTGTTAGCCACCTCGGTCCCGGCCAGCGGCCCGTCGTCGAGTCGTTCGCTCCAGCCGGCCACCCGCCCGCCGAGATGTCCCTCGCGCTCCAGCACATCGACCGACACCCCACGCTCGGCCAATCCCGCCGCCGCCGCTAGTCCCGCAATACCAGCGCCCACGACCACGACGTGCGGAACCGTCGTAAGCGCTTTCGCGTGTGGCAGGCCGGGCCGTCCCGGGTGTGCGACTCGGCGTGGGTCTTTCATCGCTGACCCTTCAGGGGAGCAGTTCCTAGGAAGGTATGGACGATGTTGTGCTGCCAACCGGGCATCGTCTCGCTGTGCACACCGGTGAAACCCGCTGCGACCAGACGCCGCTGGAAATCCGCGGCACCGTCGAAACCGTTGACGCTGCGCCACAGGTGCCGGTAGAGCGTGATGTCGCGGGTCTGCCGCCAGCCCGCGGGGATGATGATGCCCCAGCAGACTGCGTTCCAGATAGCTTGGGCTGCTTTGGAATCCCGCACCGAATACTCATGCACCGCCATGGTCGCCCCCGGACGCAACAGATCGCGGAACCGACGCAACTGGCCGTCCGGGTCTGCCAGGTTACGAAGCAGGTAGGCGGCGAGGATGCCGTCGAACGGGCCTTCCACCCCGGCGTCTGCCAAGTCTTCGATCGGGGTGTGCACGAACCGCACCGAATCAGGCCACCGCTTGGCTCCCGCCTGTTCCAGCATCCCCGCCGAGGCATCGACCGCGACGATCTCGGCATATGGGGCCGCCGCCCGCAGGGCGGCGGTCGATGCACCGGTGCCGCAACCCGCATCCAGCAACCGCAGCCCCCTGCCGCCGTTGGGGATCCGCATCCGGCGCGCTGACATCCTCAGATGGTCGTGATACCCGGGGTTGGCCCCGACGAGGCGGTCGTAGGCATGGGCTCCGATATCAAAGGCGCCAGGAACTTCCGGTTTGGGGAGACCGTCCTGCCCGATGCTCACGGCGACTTCTCCCCCTGCTTGACCCACAGCAGCAACACCGCAGTAACCAACGCCCAGCCGAAGAGGAAGTCCTCCACCGGGATGTCCCAGGGAAACCGCACACCCGAGGTGTGTTTCTCGTTGTAGATGACGATCGGCGCCGACAGCTTTGTGAGCCAGCCGTCGACGAGACTTTGAAACCCAAACACGATCACCATCGATATCCAATAGGCAGGCTTGCGGAACAACCCGGTGCGGAGCACCACCCATTCCAGCACAGCCACCACCAGAACTGCCACGACCGCCGGCAGCGTGTAGCCCAGCCCGGTCACCGGCCACCCCGGCGGCGCTGAAGCATTCCCAGCATCGCGGTGACCGCGTTGTAGGTCAGCAGCCCGCAGATCGGGATGACGAGGAAGAACAGAAATTCCTCCAAAGGCATGAACGGCACGTCGATGCCGCTGATGTAGCGGGGGTTGTAGCGCCATACCTTGCCGATGATTGCGATCGCGTCCCAAACCAGGAATACGACGACCACCGGCGCCAGCGCGCGCAGCAACCGCCGCGGCTGGCGATACACGCCGTCACCGAAGAACTCGAGGGGCAAGGTGATCAGCACGCATCCCCCGAGCAGCAGCAGATACTGCCACTTGTCCATCAAGGGCCGCCTCAAACCTTCCGGCGGGCCCGGCGGGCACGCACCAGTCCGCTGACGAACACTTGCAGGCGACGGCCATTGCCAACGGTTGCCCGCTGGCTGAACACCTCGAAGTCCATGTCCTCGATCCGGTCCAGGATCTCCTTGTACAGAGTGAACGCGACCGTGACACACGGCCGCGACTCCGGCGCCAGCAACGCGATGCCCTTGTGGGCCTCGCGGTACTCGGCGCGGGTGATCTCGTGCTGCGCGGCGAGCGCCATTTTCACCCGTGGATCGGTTCTGCCATTGCGCTGACAAAACGTCAACACATCGCGGTCGACACCGAAGGCGGCAAGCTCGTCGGCCGGCAGATAGACCCGGTTTCGCTGTAAATCCTCGTTGACGTCGCGCAGAAAGTTGGTCAGCTGGAAGGCCCTGCCCAGCGCCTCGGCATAGGGCTCGGCGTCGGCAGCCGAGCAGACGGAACCGAGGATGGGCAGCATCTGCAATCCGATCACTTCCGCTGAGCCGCGCATGTATCGGTTCAGTGCCGGACGGTCGGGATAGTCGGTGACGGTCAAATCCATTCGCATCGAGGCCAGGAACTCGTCGAAGAGACTCGGCCCGATGCCGTATCGGCGCGCGGTGTGAAGGACGGCGGGCAACACCGCCTCGCTGGCCTCATCCTCGTTGAGGAAGCCCTCCAGAAGGTCGCCCGCGAGCTGCTCCAGCCGCGCCTCCCGCTCGAGGACCCCGGCGTCGGAATTCAGGTCGTCGAGGATGTCGTCGGCGTAGCGGGCGAAACCATAGAGCGCGTGCACAGCCGGCCGCTGCGACGGGCTGAGCAGCCGGGTGGCCAGGAAGTAAGTGCGGCCGTGCTCGGCGTTGAGTCGCCGGCAATACCGGTAGGACTCGCGCAGTCGCTCGTCGGATATGCCGGCTGCACGCAATTCGGTGTTGATCATGCTCCTCCCCGTCTCGCCGAAGTGGTGATCGTGGTCGGTGAACGGCCTTCGGACGCTCCGGTGATCCGCTCGGCGGCAAGCCGCCCGGACACCAGGGCCGTCGGTACCCCGACTCCGGGAACCGTCGAACCGCCGGCCAGCACGGCATTCTCGATGCCGCGTACCAGATTGGCCGGCCGGAACGGACCGGTCTGCGGAAATGTATGGGCCAAGGCGAACGGCGTACCCGCCGTCATGCCCTGACGCGCCCAGTCGGCCGGGGTGACCACCTCGAGCACGTCGACATCTCGGTCGAGGCCCGGCAGCAGCCGCTGGGCCGCAGTGGCAAGCACCTGCTGTGCGTAGTCGGCGCCGCGATCAGCCCAATCGATGTGGCCCACTTCGAGATTCGGGCATGGCGCGAGCACGTAGAGCAGGTCCCTGCCGGGAGGAGCCAGGGTCGGGTCACTTGCGGTGGGCCGGGTGATCAGCAGCGACGGGTCGCTCATGAGTACCCCTTGACGGATGATCTCGTCGAAGGTCTGCGACCATTTCCCGCCGAAGCTGATGTTGTGGTGCTCCAGCGCCGGTCTGCCCGATTCTGATTCGACACGGGGCACTCCGACGTGCATGACCAATGCCGAGGGCGCCGGCCGCAACGGGACGGGTCGGCGGGGTGTCCGGCCGAGAAGCTGGTAGGTCAGCGGCAGTTCGGTAGTGAGAACGATTGCGTCACAAGCGATCCGATCGCCGGAGTCAGTGAGGACGCCGGTGACCCGCGAACCGGACCGCTCCAGGGCAGTAACGGTGGTGCCGTAGCGGAACCGCACGCCTGCCTGCGTTCCGGCGGCGGCCAGCGCTTCGGGAACAGCCCGCATGCCCCCGCGGGGGAAGTACACCCCGGCGACGGTGTCCATGTAGGCGATCACGGCGTAGGCGGCGAGTGCCTGTTGGGGCGGCACTCCGGCGTAGAGCGCCTGAAAGGTGAAGATCCGCTGCACCCGCTCGTCGGTGATGAAGCGGCTCACCATCTTCTCCCAGCCCCGGAAACCGCCGATGGCAGCCAGGCGGGCCAGTTGCGGGGTGAGAAGCGACAGTGGCGAGGAGAAGTTGGACCCGATGAAACCGTCGATCTCCAGGTGGTAGAGCTGGGTGAGCCATTGGCGTAACCGCTGGTATCCGGCCGCCTGGTCAGGTCCGGCGAAAGCCGCTATGGCCGAGGTCATTGCGTCGGCATCGGTGTGGACATCAAGAACGCTGCCGTCGGCGAATGACGCTCGATAGGCGGGGTCCAGGGACATCAGCTCGAGGTGGTCGCTCATCGACGCGCCGACACAGTGGAACGCCTCTTCGATGATGTCGGGCATCGTCAACACGGTTGCACCGGTGTCGATCCGGTAGCCGCGGATATCCGCCTGACCCACCCGGCCGCCGGGAAATTGGTGCCGTTCGACAACGGTGACCGACCGTCCCCGCCCAGCCAGTTGCAGCGCGGCCGACAAGCCCGACAGTCCGGCACCCACCACCACGACGTGCTCGGTACGTCCGGGCACGGTTCGCATCATTGGACTCCTCGTAATTGGTCGGTTGAGAGGTAGGTCGTCTTGGCTATGTCATCCGCTCGGTACAGACCACAGCCATATCCGCCAACGCCGACTGCACCCAGTCGCCGAGACGGTCGTCGTCCAGGTAGTCCAGAGCGACGGAAAGCCGCTCCGCGATCAACCCTTCGATCCAGTCCACGGCACCGCTGCCCCGAATCAGAGTCCGCCAGAGGTCGATGTCGGACTCGTCGAGTTCGTCGGCAGCCATCAGTTCGGCGATCTGCCGGCGGACGTCGGGTTCGGCCATCCGGTGTGCCGCGACGATCACGCTGGTGGCTTTCCGCTCGGTGAGATCTCCGCCGACCGGCTTCCCGGTGACTGCCGGCGAGCCGAAGACACCCAGAATGTCGTCGCGCAACTGGAACGCCTCCCCGACCGCAGTCCCGTAACCGGAGAGGACGTCGATCAGGTCGGCCCGGTCGGCCATCACCGCACCGATCTCCAATGGACGTCGGACTGTGTAGTTACCGGACTTCCGACGCGCGACGTCCAAAACGGCGTCCAGGCTCGGCCGCGCTCCGGCATCGTTGGCCACGTCGGCGAACTGGCCGACGGCAAGTTCCACCCGCATGGCGTCATAGTGCGGCCACGCACGCACGAGCGCTTCGTGGGGAACTCCGCTCTCGCGCATCATCTGCTCAGCCCAGACCAGGCAGAGATCGCCCAGCAGGATCGCCAGCGAAGCCCCGAACCGGGAGGACGACCCGGACAGCCCGCGATCGCGGTGCCACTGGCCGAACTGCAGGTGCGCTGCCGGGCGGCCGCGCCGCAGGCCCGAGTCGTCCATCACGTCGTCCTGCAGCAACGCGAATGCATGGAGCAGTTCCAGGGCCGCCGAGGCCCTCAACGCCGCATCGTCGGCGCCGGTCTGGCAGAGCGCCGCATCGTCGGCGTCGGTCTGGCAGAGCGCCGCATCGTCGGCGCCGGTCTGGCAGAGCGCCGCATCGTCGGCGCCGCAGAGCCAGCCCAGGTACATGAATGTCGAGCGCAGACACTTGCCACCGTCGACGAACGGGGTCAGGACGTCAGCCGCAACGTCGATCCCGGTACGTTCCAACTGGGGCAGGCACCGGGTGGCCACGAAGTCGGCCAGATGGGCCAGGGATCCCCGTCGGACGTTGTCACGCCAGACGGCGAAATCAGCGGGCCGGAACTGGCCCGCGCGGCCTGGAATCTGCCTCAGTACGCTCTTCGGCGCATCAGAGTCGATCGCGCGCAATGATCCAACTCCTTCCGCATCACCCCGGGTTTTCCGGGCCCCTCTGACCGAAGCGACAAGACCATTCAATACGAAATAGGCTCCTCCCGCAGCCTGGCCCCTCCCGGGCCCAACTGAGCGGAAGCACGCGCGGGGCGATCGTGTGAGCGCACAGGCCATCAATCGCGGCCGGTAGGCCTATTATCTGTGCCGGTATGGAGGGAAGTGGATGACATCAGCATCGTATGACGATCCATCAGCTCCGCGGGAGGAGCGGGACGGCCGCTCACGCAGTAAGGAATTCCGCCCTGACATCGAGGGTTTGCGTGCGATAGCGGTATTGGCCGTTGTCCTGTTTCACGCGAATCTGCCGGGCGTGGGGGGCGGATTCGTCGGTGTCGACGTCTTTTTCGTCATCTCGGGCTTCCTGATAACCGGGCTGCTGTGGCGCGAGGTGAGCACGGCCGGCACCGTGCGGCTGCGGCGCTTCTACGGCGCGCGGGCTCGGCGGCTCCTCCCGGCGTCAGCCGCGGTGGGCATCATCACCATGATCGCCTCGGCCCTGCTGCTCCCCCTTCTGCAGGTCCAGACCATCGCGATCGATGGCATCACCAGCGCCTTGTACGTCTGCAACTTCTGGTTCATTTTCGAAGGCGTCAACTACTTCGGCAACCGGTACCCATCGCCGTTCCAGCACTACTGGTCGTTGGCCGTGGAAGAGCAGTTCTACATGGTGTGGCCGGCGATGATCCTCGGAACGGCGTGGCTCATCCGGCGGGTGCGCCGGCTCAAGACCAAGGCCGAAGCCACCTCGTCCGCACGCCCTTTCGTGGTTCTGCTGGCGCTGGTCGCCATCGTCTCCTTTGTGCTGTCGGCGGGCATTACCTACCTGATGCCCCCACTGGCGTATTTTTCGCTGCCTACCAGGGCCTGGCAGTTGGCCGCCGGGGGCCTGGTCGCTCTGACGGCCGCCAAGTGGCGCCAACTGCCGTCACTGCCGGCTGTGTTCACCGGATGGACAGGCCTGGCGCTGATACTGCTCGCCTGCGTCGGGTTGAGCGAATCCACCCCCTACCCGGGCATCGCGGCGTTATTGCCGACGGTCGGCACTGTGCTGGTGATCGGCGCCGGCTGCGCCGGACCCTCTCAGGGATGCGGACGGATCCTGGGATTGTCGTGGATGGGGGCGATGGGGCGGATCTCGTACTCCTGGTACCTGTGGCACTGGCCGGTGCTGGTGTTGGCGCCGGTGTTGGTGGGCCATCCCTTGGGCCTGCCGGCCCGGTTGATTGCGGTTCTGGTTTCCGCAGCGCTGGCAGTGCTCACGCTGCGTTTCATCGAAAACCCGCTTCGTTTCTCCCCTCGTATCCGCAACTCTCCGCGAAACAGTCTCGCTCTTGGCGGTGCCGTCACCGCGGCGGCGGTTGTCGTGGGTCTGGTCCTGCCGGTATGGCTACCCAACCCGGTCGGTCGCGGGCCGGCGGTCCCGCCGCTCACCATCACTGCACAGCCGGCCCCACCCGGCTCGAGCATGGCGGTCTACGACGCAGCGGTGAAAGACGTATTCGCTCAGGTACAGGCCGTGGTCGCGGCGTCGGCCGAGCGGAACACGGTGCCATCGAACCTGGATCCACCGCTGACCTCTTCTGCAGCCCGGGATGCCGAAGTCAAGGCCATCTTGTCCGAGGGCTGCCTGCGCCTGCCGTTCCAGGTGGGGCAACCCGAATGCGCGGCGGGCGACGTCGACTCGAAGACGACGGTGGCCCTGATCGGCGACTCGCGCGGCGCGATGTTGAATCCGGCGTTCCGGAAGGTTGCCACCGAACGGCACTGGCGGCTGGAGATGCTGGCCAAGGCGGCGTGCCCGATCGTGGACTTGCCGTTCGCCACTCACCTCGTCAACGGCTTGGCCGAAAAGATTCAAGGCTGCGCAGAGTGGCGCTCCCAGATCATGGCCCGACTGGCCGCCGAGCGCCCCCAGCTGATCGTCGTGGAGTCGTCGCGGCTTTACGGCGCCGACGGCACCGGCGCGTGGCTGCCGGGATTCAAGACGTTCAATCCGGCCTGGATAAGCAGTCTGACGCCTCTCATGCGTCAACTGCGGGACACCGGTGCGCAGGTGCTGATGCTCGGGCCTATTCCGGATCCAATGGAATCGGTGCCGATCTGCCTGTCTGCACACCTCGACGACGCGACTGCCTGCGCGGCATCACCGGAGCTGTTGAGCAAACCCGGTATCGCCGCTGAGGCCCAGGCCGTCAAAGCCGGCGGTGGCCAATACGCCGACCTCACCGAACTGTTCTGCACCGCGACCAGCTGCCCGTTCGTGGTCGGGAACACCATGGTGTACTTCGACACGCACCTGACCCGGGAATATTCCGAGCAGTTGGCGCCGGCTATGGGCGTGCTGGCCGACCGGGCGCTCGCCCACGGTTCGACCTAACCCGCTGATCGGGCCCGCATTCAGGCCGACGGCCGATGCTCGAAGTGGCGCCGCACACCGGCCAACAGTTCGGTGTGGGTTGAGACCGTCCGATCCACCGCGATGCCGAGCAGCGGCCGCGGCGCGCTGATTCGCAGATACTCACGCAGCCGGCAGCCGGTTTCCCACGGCTCGAAGGCGATGACCGAGTCCACCCGGATCGTCGGGACCGGATGAAGCTCCGCGCTGAGGGCACCGGCAACTGGTACCCGCAGCCGGACTGTGTAGAAGAGCGGGACCGTTAGCCATCCCAGGGCGAGACCGTCCTGCACCCGATAGGTTTCGGCGTCGTCCCGGGCGGATTCCCGCCGGGACACGAGCCGGATGGAACCACCCGGACAGATCTCGGGGATCAGGGAAAGGTCGATGCAGAAGTCCCGAACCTCGTCGGGATCTCCGGGCACGGCCTCGGACAAGATCCGGTCGGCGTGGCCGATCACCCGCAGCACCGGGGGCTACTGGGCGGCAGCCTGCAGCACGCCGATCTGATCGGGGCAATAGGTGGTGATCGCCGCTCCGACGAACTGCCACGCCTGGGTCGGGCTACTACCGCGCGCAAGATTCTTCAGCACAAAGGCTTCCGAGGCGTAGGCGTTGGGGTCCACGCCCCTGTACAGCCGCTTGCACATGATCTTGCCCAGCCATGCGTTGTAATCCCGCGGCCCGTAGATGCCGAATCCGTGCAACTGGTTGGCGAAGTCGATGTCGGGATCGGCGTGTGCGGGTGCGGCCATCCCGAGAGTCGCCATGGCGGCGACGATGGGGGCGGTCATAGCCGCCGCAACAGCGGCTGCGGCTCGGCTCCTGAGAGTCATAGCCCGAATTGTAAGCCGGTCAGTTACATTAGCTAAGCTATTCATCAGTGTTCGGTCCACGATCTCAGGGAATCCCATGGTCAAGCTGTTGAAGAACGGCAGCTCGACCACCAACACGGCCAGCAATCAGCACGTCGGCGCGCATCCAGCCATCCCGCGATTCGTCCGGCTTTTCTCGATACCGATCCTGCTCTTCTGGCTGGCCCTGGTCGTCGTGCTCAACACCACGATCCCGCAGTTGGAGGCAGTCGGACAAGCACATTCGGTCTCGCTGGCCCCCGACGACGCCCCGTCGCTGCAGGCGTTGAAGCGGGTCGGTGAGAACTTCAAGGAATTCGACTCCAACAGCTCGGCGATGATCCTGCTGGAGGGCGACAGTCCACTGGGCTCGGAGGCGCACCACTACTACGACGGCTTGATCGCCGCGCTGCGCGCCGACCACCAACACGTCCAGAATGTCCAGGACTTCTGGAGTGACCCGCTGACCGCGTCGGGGTCGCAGAGCGCCGACGGCAAGGCCGCCTACGTGCAGCTCTATCTGGCCGGCAACCAGGGCGAACGGCTGGCCAATGAGTCGGTCCAGGCGGTCCGCGACATCGTCGCCGCCAATCCACCGCCACAAGGCCTGCACGTCTATGTCACCGGGCCTGCAGCGATGGTCTCCGACCAGCACCTCGCCGGCGACAAAGGCGTCGAGAAGATCACCGCGGTGACGCTCGTCGTCATCTTCGTCATGCTGCTGCTGGTCTACGGCTCGATCGTCACCGTGCTGCTGGTGTTGCTGATGGTCTTCATCCAACTGGCCGCCGCCCGGGGAATAGTCGCGTTCCTGGGCTTCCACAACGTCATCGGCCTGTCGACCTTCGCGGTGAACCTGCTGACGACGATGGCGATCGCCGCGGCCACCGACTACGTCATCTTCATCATGGGGCGTTATCACGAGGCTCGCCTCGCCGGCGAAGACCGCGAAACCGCGTTCTACACGATGTACCACGGCACCGCGCACGTCATCCTCGGCTCCGGGCTGACCATCGCCGGCGCCACGTTCTGTCTGCACTTCGCCCGGTTGCCCTATTTCAAGAGCCTCGGCATCCCGCTGGCCATCGGCATGCTGATCGCGGTCGTCGCGGCGTTGACGATGGCGCCGGCGATCCTCACCATCGGCAGCCACTTCGGCCTTTTCGATCCCAAGCGGGCGATGAAGACCCGCGGGTGGCGCCGGGTCGGCACGGCCGTCGTACGTTGGCCGGCACCGATCCTGGTTGCCTCCACCGCGCTGGCATTGGTCGGCCTCCTGGCGCTGCCCTCCTACGTGACCAGCTACAACGACCGCAAATACCTGCCTGCGGACATCCCCGCTAATCAGGGATACGAAGCGGCGGACCGGCATTTCCCGCAGGCGCGGTTGAACCCCGAAATGCTGATGATCGAAACTGACCACGATCTGCGGAACTCCGCGGACATGCTGGTGATCGACAGGGTCGCCAAGAGCATCTTCCACATCCCCGGGGTGGGCCGGGTCCAGGCCATTACCCGGCCGCAGGGCACCCCGATCGAGCACACCTCAATTCCGTTCATCATCAGCATGTCCGGTGCCACCCAGCAGTTGAACATGTCCTACATGCAGGACCGCATGAAGGACATGCTGAAGATGGGCGACGACATGCAGTCCACGATCGACAACATGGAACGCCAACTGGAACTGATGACCCAGTTGGTCGGCGTCACCCACGACATGGTCACCCAGACCAAGAAGACCGTGGCCGACACCAATGAGATCCGCGACCGGATCGCCAATTTCGACGACTTCTTCCGGCCGATCCGCAACTACTTCTACTGGGAGCCGCATTGCTACGACATCCCGATCTGCTGGACGCTGCGCTCGATTTTTGACTCGCTCGACGGAATCGACACGCTCAGTGACGATCTCGGCGCCATGGTCGTGGACATGGACAAGATGGACGTGCTCATGCCGCAGATGCTCACGGTCATGCCGCCGATGATCGAGAACATGAAGACCATGAAGACCATGATGCTGACCATGCAGTCCACCATGGGCGGACTGCAGGATCAGATGCAGGCCATGCAGGAGAACGCCACCGCCATGGGACAGGCTTTCGACGCGGCCAAGAACGACGACTCGTTCTACCTACCGCCGGAGGTGTTCGACAACCCTGAGTTCAAACGGGGCATGAAGATGTTCGTCTCACCGGACGGAAAGTCGGTGCGGTTCATCATTTCCCACGAGAACGACCCGGCGACCCCGGAAGGTCTCGCACTGATCGACAAGATCAAGGACGCGGCCTTCGAGGCGATCAAGGGCACTCCCCTGGAAGGCTCCAAGGTCTACCTGGGTGGCACGGCTTCGGCGTACAAGGACATGCAGCACGGAGCCAACTACGACCTGCTGATCGCCGGAATCGCCTCGCTGTGTTTGATTTTCATCATCATGCTGATTCTTACCCGAAGCGTGGTGGCCGCCGCTGTCATCGTGGGCACTGTGGCGTTGTCGTTGGGGACGTCCTTCGGGTTGTCGGTGTTGATCTGGCAGGAGATCATGGGCGTCCCGCTGCACTGGATGGTGCTGGCGATGTCGGTGATCATCCTGCTGGCGGTGGGCAGCGACTACAACCTGTTGCTGGTGTCACGGTTCAAAGAGGAGATCGGAGCCGGGATCAACACCGGGATCATCCGGTCGATGGCCGGTACCGGCGCAGTGGTGACCTCGGCCGGCTTGGTGTTCGCGTTCACGATGGCCTCCATGCTCGTGAGCGACCTGTTGGTGGCCGGGCAGGTGGGCTCGACGATCGCCCTCGGCCTGCTGTTCGACACGCTGGTGGTGCGGTCGTTCATGACACCGTCCATCGCCGCACTGTTGGGTCGCTGGTTCTGGTGGCCGCAGGTCGTGCGTCAGCGGCCGGTTCCCAGGCCGTGGCCCGTCTCTGAAGCGGAACCCGCACTTGTTGGCACGAACTAGGAGGACCATGATGAGTCGCATGCGCAACCGTTTCGCCCGCACGGGCGCTTCTGTCCTGGGACTCGTCCTGGGCGCCTTATCGGCCTCCACTGCGCCTATCGCGGGTGCCGACGCGACCGACGACTACCCGATCCCGCACCGCATGATCATCACGGCATGCTCGGCCGAGCAGATCATGGCTGCCGCACGCGACGTCCAACCCGTTTACTACGAGCGGTACATGATCGACTACAACAACAAGTCACCCCAGGTCCAGCAGGCCGCGCAGGATTACATCCACGACTTCTTCGCCAAGACCCAAGCCGAACGCCGGGCCTGGTCTGAGGAGATGGCAACCAACATCTACTCCGACCCGCTGGTATTCCAATGGCCCAACCACGCCAAGCTGTTTTTCAACAACAAGGGCGTGGCGGCCCGCACCACCGACATCTGTGAGCAGTACCCGTCAGATCCCTCGGTGTGGGTGTGGTGAGCCATTCCGATAGTTGCCAGCACCCAGACGCGCCCAAATCGTGACTTTGCTACCTCTGGCAATCTGAACATCAAACCCAGTACAGTTCGGTAAGTCCGTCGCAGGGCTGTCGACGTGTTGGCTTTGCCGACTTCGGCTACCCGCAGTTAGCCAGAGGCAGGAGTCGGGGATGAATTCTCCCAACAGCGTCGGGCGGATCGCAGCCCTGGCGGTCGCACTGGGCGTGAGTGCCGCGGTGTCTGGCGGCGCAGGAGTCGGCTCGGCGGACCCAGGGACCCAGCAAGACACAGGCACCCAGCAAGACACCGGCACCCAGCAAGACACCAGAACAGCACCGTCGCGCGGCACCGGACCCACCGGCAAGTCCATCCAGCGCGTGCACGGCGCCTCAGCACAGATCGGCCCTGCAGCACAGATCAATACGGACGCGGGTGGGCGGCGCGGGCCTGCCGTTCGCGAACCGGCAATTACCAGCAACTCGTCGAAAAGAGTGGCGTCGGCCGCGGCGGTCAGCCCACGGTCGGAGCTACGAAGCCGCACCTCAACCACCGCCAGCGCTCAGGCCGGAGCCACGCCAACGGCGACCGCACCGATTAATCCCGGCCCCGATGGTCCCGCCGCGTCGATCCCCGCGGCGGTTACGGCGGTTGCCGCCCCGACCGCTGCAGCGACGGCCACCTTCGCCGCGGCCTCCGAGCTGGTCCCGCTGACAACGCCCCTCACCCGAGCTGTGGCCGCAATTCCGGCCGCCGTCGTGGACCCCGCACCGCAATTGGCTACCACGGCCCAGGCCGTTTCCGGCACAAGGACAGGTCTGGTGTCGAGAATCCTGAACCGCCTCGCGGCTCTGGGTGCCGGCTCGTCCCCCGGCGATCCGGTCGACTCGCCGGCGCTGTGGGCGCTGCTGGCCTGGGTCCGCCGGGACCGGTCCGGCACGCCCCAGCCGGCCGCCGCGGTGAGCCAGCCCAGCAGCCTGAACTCGACCCAGCTGGGCTGGGTGACCGGTCAGAAAAACAACGCCTTTCCGGGCCTGACCTGGAAGCAGGTCAACAACACCAAGTGGGCCAACGTCTATGGCACCGACCTGGGCATCATGTGGTACAACGGCGACAATGGCTTGACGCAGCTGGCCTTCGGCGACACCTTCAGCGGGGCCAACATGAGCGGCGACTGGCGCTCCAACGTGCTGCTGCTCAGCGATGACACGAATCTCACCGACGGCCTTTCGCTGATCGACACCGGACCCGCCTACCAGTTCATTCCGGCGGCACCGAACCAGGTCTTCTTCATCGGCTCGGAAGTCACCAACATTCCGACCTCGGCGCTCTACGCCAACGCCAACAACTACGTCAGCTACATGTCGGTGAAGTCGTGGGACACCCCTGGCCGCTGGACCACCAACTACTCAGCCGTGTCGCAGTACGACCCAGCCTCCGACAAGTGGGTGCTGCAGCAATCCACCATCCGCTCGGCGGGCTGGTTCCGCGCAAGGAAGGCCTACGTCGCGGGCAACCAGAACTTCCAGCAGATGGCCTACGTACTGGAGCCGGAAAGCCAGGTGGCCCCGGGAGGCACCCGGTACGTCTACGCCTTCGGCACCCCTGCGGGCCGGGCCGGGTCGGCGTACTTGTCCCGCGTGCCGGAGGACGCCGTCACCGACCTCAACCAGTACGAATACTGGGACGGCAGCAAGTGGGTGACGAAGCAGGCGAAAGCCGCTCCGGTCATCGGGGCCTCGACCAGATCCGGCGGGATCTTCGGCCCCATCATCGACCTGGCGAACAACCCGAAATTCTTCGGCGGCTGGTTCGCCGGGTTCACCGGGGCGAAGACCGGCGGCAACGTCAGCGAGATGTCGGTGCAGTACAACGACTACCTGGGCAAATACGTCGTGTTGTACGGAAATGGCGCCAACAACGTCATCCTCCGGACTGCCGACACCCCGGAGGGGCCGTGGTCGGATCCGATCACGATCGCAACCTCGATCCAGTACCCGGGCCTCTATGCGCCCATGATCCACCCGCTGTCCGGAACCGGCCAGTTGACCGATTCCAACGGAGACCCTGACGTCAGCAACCTGTACTGGAACATGTCGATCTGGAGCAACTACAACGTGGTGCTCATGCAAACCGACCTCACTGCACTGAAGGCCACCGTGGTGTAAGTCTTGGCCATGCACATCGCGGCGGGCCGAATCGGAGCCCTGGCTGTCGGTTTGGGAATCGGTGTCCTGGGAATGGGTGCGGCCGCGGCTTGGGCGGCCCCGGCCGCCTGGGCCGATTCCAACGGCAGCACGGGTGGGGCTACGCATGCCGGGCCCCCCGACCGCCGCAGCCCGGCCGCGCGTCCCCGAATGACAAGGCCGCCAACCCAGACAGCCCCGACAAACCCGAAGGCGGCCGCGCAGGCATCGTCGCTGACGGTCCGGCGCTCGTTCCAGGGTCCGGTTCGGCTGCGTCGCGGTTCTACAGCCGCGGCCGAACTCAGCGGCATCGCCTACGGCGGGGGCACCACTTACTACGCGGTCGGGGACAACGGCGCCCCTTCGATTTGGCAACTCGACACCACGCTGAATGAGCGGTCCGGCCGAATCAGATCCGCCCTGGTCAGCGTCGACATCAGCGTTCCGTCGCTGGGCTCTGACTCCGAGGGAATAGCGTTGGGGACGGACCCGACCAAAGCCTGGGTAGCCGATGAAAATGCCTCGACGATAACGCAATTCAGTCTGTTGACCGGACTGATGCTGAGTTCGGTGGGAGTCCCGTCGATCTATCAGCCGGCCAATGTCCAGGGCAACTTCGGACTGGAGTCGCTGACCTACGGTGCCGGCACACTGTGGACCGCCAACGAGGAGGCACTCAAGTCTGACGGACCACTGTCCACCACCGCTGCGGGCACCTGGGTGAGGATTCAGCGATTCGGCGGCCCGGACCTGACTGCGGAGAGCCAGTACGCCTACCGCACCGACCCGATCGCGGCGATGTCCCCCTTCACCACCGCAGAACGCAGTGGCGTGGTCGACTTGGTCGCACTGCCCGACGGTCAGGTGCTGGCGCTGGAGCGCGAACTCGGCGGATTCCTGCCGCATTTCCGAAACCGGATTTATCTGGTCGACTTCACCGGGGCCACCGACGTCACCGAGGTGCCCAGCTTGATCGACGGCGGCTTCACCCCGGTCACAAAAACGCTGCTGTGGCAAGGCGTTTTCGCGCTCGCGAACTTCGAGGGCATCTCCCTGGGACCTCAGTTGAACGACGGCTCGTACACACTGCTGCTGGTCTCCGATAACGGCCAGGGCCAGATGGGCCAGCGCCAGAGCCTCCTCAGTCTGAAGCTTTGGGGCCTGCTGCCGTAGGTGCGACGGACATGCTCGCAACCCCTGGCGCGCAGCAGCCTAGTTCTGTTGACGGCACGCGGCTGCACAGAACATGTTGAGATGAATCTGAGCTGCCGACCAGGAGGGTTTGAAGATGGGGCACCCGGGAGCCGAGGAGTCTGCCGAGACCGGTCGCCCTGAGCACATCGCGAGTCCTGAACCGCCGCCGGATGAACCGGCCCCCACCGCTACCAAGCCACCACCGGCGGTCATCGCCAAAGGTATCTGCATGCGTGGGCCGTGGGGCCCGGTCTACGGGCCGGTGGACCTTGAGATCCCGGCCGGTGGGTTGAGCGTGCTGGTCTGCCCGGCCGGCACAGGACGGACCGCGCTGCTAATGACCATCGCCGGCCGGATGAAGCCGAAGTCCGGCGATCTGGCCGTATTCGGGGTCAAGCGGGCCCGCGACATCTTCGCCCGGTCCGGACTGGCCGGCATCAATGGCATCGATACCGTGTCGGAATCGGTGACCGTGCGCGACCTGATCACCGAACAACTGCGCTGGGACGCATCCTGGTACCGATTCGTCCGACAGGCGGGTGAGCGGGAACTGACTCGCGTGTGCGCTCCGGTGTTCGGCGACCTGCCACTGCCCCCGCTGATGGAGTATTTCGAGCTACTGTCCGAACTCGATCAGCTGCTCCTGCGAATCGCGTTGGCCAACACCAGACGCCCCCCGCTGCTGGTAGTCGGCGACCTGGATTTCGTCACTAGCGACTCCAACCAGCATGCGCTCATCGAGCGGCTTATCGATCTGGGACGCACCCAGACAGTGGTCACCGCGACGGTCAATGGGATAGCGGGTCACCCGGTGCACTCTCAAATCGAGGTGGCAAACACCGATCGCGCCGAACTGGTGAAATCGCAGAAGGCAAAGGGGTAACGGTGTTAGCTGCACTGTCGCTGGGCACTGACATCAAACGGTACTCACGCGGCGCGGTCCCGCGGGTTGCGCTGCTCACCGTCATCCTTATGCCCCTGCTGTACGGGGCACTCTATCTGTGGGCTTTCTGGAATCCGTTCGGAGAGGTCAACAAGGTGCCGGCTGCGCTGGTCAACGAGGACCGCGGAGCCCAATCGCAGGGTAAGCAGGTGCGGGCCGGCGATGAGGTGGCCAAAGCGCTGGTCGACTCCGGCCAGTTGGGTCTTCACCAGGTGTCGGCACGTGAGGCAGCCGACGGGCTCGCCCACGGCCGGTACTACTTCACCATCACCATTCCCCCCGACTTCAGCTCGGACATCGTCTCGCCCTCCGGCGGAGATCCGAAGCCGGCCGCACTGCGCTTCACCTTCAACGACTCCAACAGCTATCTCGGCTCGATCATCGGCGAGAACGCGGCGCGCGCGGTCATCAACCAGGTCAACGCCAGTGTGGGGGAACAAACCGTGGTCTCGGTGCTGGACGGGCTCACCGATGCCGGTGCAGGACTGACCCAGGCTGCTAACGGGGCCGACCAGTTGGCCGACGGTTTGGTGACCGCTCGTGACGGCGCCGCGCAGCTTGCCGACGGAACCCGCCAGCTGTCGAGCGCGGTTGACAAGGCCACCGGACCACTCATCGACGTGTTGGGTCGAGTCGACCGGTTGCACCTCGACCCCGAGGTGATCGGGCTCACCGCGCAGCGTCTCAGCGGAGCCGTGGCGGCCGCGACCGACCGCATCGAGGCGCACAACGTCGATTGGAACCAGGCCAGAGCCGTCGTCGATCAGACACTCGCGATGCTGCGGGCCAACCCCGACCCCGCAGTCCAGCAGGCTGGGGACGTATTGGCCGTCGCACAAGCTTTGTTGCGCCAACGAGGTATCGACCCGGCGAGTGACTACGGTATGCAGCGGCTACGGGCCACGGCGTCGCAATTCGAACAGGAGCTGGGCGATCCGAAGAGCCAACTGCGAATGTTCCTGACCGGCGCGCTCGACGGCAGCCTCCGCAGAGACATCGTCGATCTGCGCGACGGTGTCGACCGGCTGAACGACGGCGCTCATCAGCTCGGCACCGGACTGATCAGGCTTTCCGACGGCGGCCGCGAACTGGCCGACAAGTTGCGGGCGGGCTCAACCCAGATTCCGTCGTGGACCGACCAGCAGCGAACCGCCGTCGCCAAGACGGTGTCGTCACCGGTCAAACTTGACCTCGTCACCCACAACCCGGCGCCTACCTTCGGCACCGGGTTCGCACCGTTCTTCATGGGATTGGCGGTATTCATCGGTGCGCTGCTCATCTGGATGGTGCTCAAGCCGTTGCAGCCGCGGCCGATCATCAACGGACTGGGCGCGTTTCGAGTGGTGCTCGCGTCGTACTGGCCGGCCTTCCTGGTGGCGGTCTGCCAGGTGCTGGTGATGTACACGGTGGTGCATTTCGGGGTCGGCCTCAACCCGCGGTACCCGCTGTACACGGCGGCCTTCCTGCTGCTGGTCCTGGCTACCTACCTCGGACTCATCCAGGCGTTCAACGCGGTGTTCGGGGTGGCGGTCGGACGGGTGGTTACCCTCGCTTTTCTGATGGTGCAGCTGGTGTCCGCCGGTGGGATCTATCCGGTCGAAACCACGGCGAAACCCTTCCAGGTCATCCATCCGTACGTCCCTATGACCTACTCCGTCAACGGGCTGAGGCAGCTGGTATCAGGTGGTATCGATCACCGGCTCACCGTTGCCGTAATGGTGCTGATCGCAGTGCTGGCGGCATCGATGCTTATCAGTGCCTGGGCAATACGCCGCAGCCGGCAGTACACCATGGAACAGCTGCATCCGCCGATCGAGGTGTGACCTCAACGTGAAGTGAAGGGCCACTCCGGCTCGTCAACCGACGGACCGCCGTCCAGCACGACGGGTGCGAGGTTTCGCAATTCAGGCGTAGATCGCTTCGGCAATCGGATTCGCCGCCCAACTTGTAGCATCCATCAGCAGAAAGCCCCAGTTCACCGTCCGACTCACGCCGGTATCCGGCCAGGTCCAGCAAGGGAAGCGTGATGCCTGAGCAGTCGAACGCCGGCAACGACCCCGGGTGGGGTCAAGCTGCGTTCTGGCCGGAGCAAGCGCGTTGGCACGGAGTCCTGTGGATCGCGTTGATTGTCGGCACCTACGCAGGCACTGCCGCGCTCCTCCCGTGGTTTGATGGCATCGGACTCCTGTGGCTGCCCAACGCCATTCTCGCGACGGCACTGCTGAGATTTCGGCCGCGCGATTGGTCCTCTGTTTATGTCGCGGGAATTCTTGCGGAGGTCGTCAGTACCCTGAACTCCGACTGGGTGTTGCATCAGTCCCTGGCCATGGGCGTGCTGAACGATGTCGAAGCCACTTTGTTCGTACTCGTCGCCGCACGAATAGCAGGTGGGCGCAACAACATTGGGCTGTTGTCGGAACGTGGCGCCCTGGGTCTGGTCGCCGGAGCGATCACGACTCCGGTGGTCACAAGCACACTGGGCGGTGTTGTCGTCACGTGGTCATGGTCATTCGGCGCCGAGTACCTCACGACGTGGCGAACTCTGTGGTTCGGGGACAGCCTGGGGCTTCTTGTCGGAGTTCCGGCCGGCCTGCTGCTGCGGGACGCCGTTCGGTCGGTGGGGCGGCGGCGCCCGGCCGCGCTGGCACTCGGCGGTGGCGGAGCCGCATTGCTGCTGTTCGTGGTGTCGGCCTTGCTCGCCGCCAAAGGCAACAGTTGGGGAGCCCAACAAACCGCGGTGGCTGCAGCGGTGCTCCTGTCTTTGACGTTTGGAGCGATCGGGGCCCCGGCAGGGGCGATGTTCACCACGACGGCGACCATCATCGGCATAGCACGACAGCTTGACGACATCGGCTCAGTCCCCCGCAGCCAGTTGCTACTGGTGGTGGTTTTCGCCGCTATCTACGCGATCGCGGCGACAACCGAATCCGCGTCGCGTGCAAAGGAAGAACTCGAGGCGGCCAACGCCCAGCTTTCGTCGTACTTAGGAACGGTGCAAACCGCCGTAGAGCATGCCGAGGCAGCGAACAAGGCGAAAAGCGATTTCCTCGCGACGATGAGCCATGAACTGCGCACTCCGCTCAATTCGATTCTCGGCTTCTCGGATTTGTTGCGCAGGGATCCGACACTGTCAGCGGATCAGCGCGACGATCTGGACATCATCAACCGCAGCGGGGGACATCTGTTGGGATTGATCAACCAGGTGCTGGACATGGCGAAGATCGAGTCGGGCCGGACCCAGCTTGAAGTGTCGCCGATGGATCTGCCACTGCTGATCGAGGACGTCGAGCTGATGATGCGGGCCAGAGCCGAAGCCGCCGGCCTCCAGTTCGTGGTCGAGGTGGCCGATGACGTGCCCCGCTACATCAGATGCGATGGTCAGAAGTTACGGCAGATCATGCTGAACCTGCTGGGCAACAGCCTGAAGTTCACTACCTCGGGCGTCGTGAGCCTCAGAGTGCACACCGCCGCGAAAGCCGGTTCGCTGCTGGTGATCGAAGTCGAGGACACCGGTGCCGGGATTCCCGAGGACCAGCAGGAACGGGTCTTCGAACCGTTCACCCAACTGCAGAAGGTGGGTGCGCCCGGCACCGGGCTGAGCCTGGCGCTGGTACGCGAGTATGCGGACCTGATGGGGGGCAGTGTCGAACTGAGGAGCCGGCTGGGGTTCGGGTCTGTGTTCCGGGTGAGCATTCCGGTCGATCTCGCCCAGGCCGAGGATGTCAAGACGGCCGACGAGTCCCGCCACGTTGCGGGACTCGCGCCGGGCCAACCGCAGTGGCGGGTCCTGGTCGTGGAGGACGAGCCACTCAACCGGTTGCTGTTGGGCCGCCTGCTGGAGGACGCCGGCTTCGTGGTGGCGTACACGCCGAGAATGGCGCGGAGTGCCTGAAAGTCTTCGGTGATTTCCAGCCCGACTTGATATGGATGGACCGCCGCATGCCCCTGATGGACGGCCTGGAAGCCACGTCCCGCATCCGCCAACGCGATGACGGCCAGCTGGTGAAGATCGTCGCACTGACCGCTTCGGTCTTCGAAGATCAGCGCGACGAATGGGTCCGCGCCGGCATCGACAGCTTTGTCCGCAAACCCTTCCGGGAATCGGAGATCTTCGACTGCATGGCGCGTCTGCTCGGAGTGGAATACCTCTATGAGGAACCAGCTGAGCAACTTCCGCGGCAGTTGTCAGGCGACCTGGCCGTCACGCTATCGGAACTGCCCGAAACCTTGAGGACCCAATTGACCGACGCACTGGTGGTCGGGGGAACCGGCCAACTTACCGAAGCACTCGGGAAAGTAAGGCTTGTCTCCCCCGAATTGGCTGATGCGTTGGAGCTCTATATCCAGGAATTCAATTACACCCCGGTGCTGGAGGCCTTGGACGACCTACGGTCGCGGTAGCTGACTGTCGGCAGTCAGCCCGGGCAGTCGCCCAGCACCCGGGTGATTGCGTCGTGCTCGGCCGGGGTCACCCACAGACCGTAGGTGGACTTGATAACGACGATCCGAGTGACGAACTCACAGCGGTAGGACTTGTTGGGCGGCAACCACGTTGCCGCGTCGCCGTCGCCCTTCTGTTGGTTGACCCAGCCGATCGTCGCCTGCAGGTTGAGTGGGTCGTTGGCGAAGTTGCGGCGTTTTACCTCGTCCCACTCTTGGGCACCGGTCTGCCAGGCGTCGGACAGTGCGACCACGTGATCGATTTGAATCTGATCGGATGTCCCTGGCCCGCGCAGGAATTCGACGGTCGTACCGGTGTAGGGATCGTTGAGAATCCCACTCAGTACCGTGCAACCGTTGGAACCCGGCCGGATCACCACATCGACGAGGTCCCGTCGCAGAATGTCGTTGCGGGTGTCGCAGCCGTTGTGACCGTCGGCCACCGTCACGTCGTCGGTCCACCGCTCCCCGAACAGACTGCGCTGGTATCCGGTCTTGGGTGCCCGACCCTTCACCGGTAGCGTCTCGAGCACGGCCAGGGCGTCGGAGTCGGCGTGGGCGGGCGGCGCAACCACCAGGGCCGAGAAGAACAGCACCACCCCAACCGCGAAGCGACCCAGTATCACTGGACCCTAACCCCACCAGAACGCAGTAGCGATCGCAACGTACAGGGCGATGAGAACCGCCCCCTCGAACCAGTTGGACTCGCCGTCGAAAGTCACCAGTACGGCTACCAGTGCCGACATCATCATCGCGGCCAATAACAGGGGTGAGAGCACCAGATCGAACCCGGGCTGCCCCAGCAGCCCGGCTGCCAGGCAGACGATCGGGGCCACCGTCAGCGCAACCTGGATTGGTGACTGCAGAATCACCTGCACGCCATAGTCCATCTGGTTCTTGGCGGCCAACTGGATTCCGACGACGTTCTCCACCGCGTTACCGGCGATGGCGACGATCACCAGACCCGCGAACACCTCGTTGATCCCAGCGGCGGCCATGGCAGGTTCGAGGGCGGCCACGAACCACTCTGATACGAATGCGGCCCCGATCCCGGCCAAGGCCAGCATTCCGATCGCCATCGCCAGCGGCCACTGCCCATGCTGGGTTGCCTTGCTGGCGGCCGCCGACGATTCCGCGCTCGCGGCGATTGGAAAATGGGTATGCCCGCTACCCGCTACGACATCGGACTTGCCGCGCGCCAACGTGGCCGGCAGCGACAACGCGAACAAGGCCAGCATCACGATCGACACCACCACCGAGACAGTTCGCTCATGGGTGGCCGCCGGGGTGTGCAACGCCGCGGTCAACGTGGGCACGGCGAGGATGAACACCGCCAGGGTCAGCATGAGGCCAAGGGTTCGCCCGTCATCGGCGACGAAACGCTGACTGCCGTGTTTGAGACCGCCCACGACGAAGGCCAAGCCCAGCACCAACAACACGTTGGCCAGGATCGAGCCGACGAGCGTGGCCTTCACCACCCCGAAAAGCCCTGCCTTGAGGGCGAACAGGATGACGAACAGTTCGGGCAGATTTCCCAGCGCCGACTGCAGCACTCCGGTCGCGTTCGGCCCGAGTCGGTCCCCCAACGCCTCCACCGAACGGCCGACCAATGACGCCAACGTGGCCAGGGCGACCGCGGACACGACGAAGGCCAGCACGGCATTGCTGTGGGCGAAGTGCAGCACACCCGCCGCAACTGCGGCGGCCACCGTGACCACGACCATGACGCGGTCACGGTGCGACAGCAACGGCAGCGTGGCCGTTTCAGTCGTCGTCACACGGCGAGTCTGACAGAACCGGGCACCCCCGGGGGAGATCAACCGGGCATACAGTTGCGTCATGCATGTCGATGCGATGACGATGCCGCAGCCTCTCGGTCAGATCGGCGGCCTCGCCCGCCGGGTCCAGGACGCGGGATTCTCCGGACTGCTGTTCACCGAACTGGCCCGCACCGCCTATCTCGGTGCCGCAGTGGCGTCGCAGGCAGCACCGGGCCTGGAACTGTCCACCGGTGTGGCAGTGGCGTTTCCGCGCAGCCCGTTCGTGACCGCGGCCACCGCCTGGGAACTTCAGGAGGCCAGCGGAGGACGATTCCGCCTCGGCCTGGGCACCCAGGTCCGCACCCACGTCGTCCGGCGGTACGGTGTGCCCTTCGAGCGCCCCGGGCCGCGTCTTCGGGACTACGTGCTGGCTGTGAAGGCCTGTTTCTCGGCGTTCCGGACCGGCAGTCTCGATCACCACGGCGAGTTCTACGACCTGGACTTCATCACCCCGCAGTGGAACGCCGGCCCGATCGCCGCCCCGGATCCCAAGGTCGACATCGCCGCGGTCAACCCGTGGATGCTGCGGATGGCGGGCGAGGTGGCCGACGGGGTGCACATCCATCCGATCGGCGAACCCGGCTATCTGCGCCGTCACGTTCTGCCCGGCATCGCCGCCGGCGCCGCGAAGGTGGGACGCTCACCCGACGACGTCGCCGTGATCGTCCCGGCCCTGACGATCGTCGGCGACAGCGAGGAAGAGCGCGCCGCCGAACGGGAATTCGTCCGTGCCAGCATGAGCTTCTACGGGAGCACCCCGAATTACGCCTTCATCTGGGACGAGGCCGGGTTCGAGGGGACGACTGCGCGGATCCGGGAGAAGCAGAAGGCCGGCGACTTCGCCGGCATGGCAGCACAGATCACCGATGAGCACATCGCGGCGTTCGCCACCGAGTCGAGTTGGGACGGTCTGGCCGACGCGTTGAAGGAGAAATACCACGGCTTAGCCAGCCGTATCGTGCTGTACAACGCTCTCAACGATCCGCAACGGGTGGAGCGATATGGGGAGGTCGCCCGCCGCCTGCGGTGTTAGTGTCCGGCTATGTCTGGTCTGGCTGGGCTTCTGAGCGAGGACTGCGTGGCACTCGACGTCGCCGCGGCGACGTGGGAAGAGTCCGTGCTGGCCGCTGGCGCGCTCCTGGAACGGGCGGGGATCGCCGGCCCGGCCTACACCGGATCGATGATCGACAATGTCGAGACCAACGGCCCGTACATCGTGGTGGCACCGGGGTTCGCGTTCGCCCACGCCCGCCCGTCGGCCGCCGTACACCGAACCGGGATGTCGTGGGTGCGCCTGGCGACACCGGTTGCGTTCGGCCACAAGACCAATGACCCGGTGAACCTCGTGGTGGCCCTGGCCGCTGCCGACGACGGGGCGCACGCCAAGGCGATGGCCGAACTCGCCAAGGTCATCGGCAATGCCGGAAAACGTGCCGCACTCGACGCCGCCGCCACCCCCGCCCAGGTGCTCTCGATCCTCGGCGTGGAGACTTCGTCCACACCCAAGGCAGCGGATTCTCGGAACCCCGTCAAAACGACCAACCTGATCCTCACTGTGTGCGGAAATGGTTTGGGCACAAGCCTTTTCCTGAAGAACACGCTGGAACAGGTGCTAGGCGCCTGGGGTTGGGCACCCTTCATCACCGTCGAGGCCACCGACACCATCTCGGCCAAGGGCCGCGCCAAGGAGGCCGATCTGATCATGACCTCCGGTGAGATCGCCAAGACCCTGGGCGACGTCGGCGTGCCGGTGAAGGTCATCGAGAATTTCACCTCCACCCGCGAGATCGATGCCGCCCTGCGCGACTCCTACGACGTCTAGGGATTCCTGATGAATGTGCTTGTCGGCATCGCTCAATTCGTTGTCAACGAAATCCTCGCCGTCCCGGCCTACCTCATCGGGATCATCACCGCCGTCGGCCTGATCGCGCTGCGCAAGAGCATGGGGCAGGTCATCGGCGGCGCGCTGAAGGCCACCCTCGGCTTCCTGCTGATCGGTGCGGGCGCCACGCTGGTCGTCGCCTCACTGAAGCCGCTTGGGGTGATGATCCAGGGCGCGGCGGGCACCAAGGGCGTGGTGCCCACCAACGAAGCCATCGTCGGCATCGCGCAGAACAGATTCGGCGCACAGGTGGCCTGGCTGATGATCCTGGGCTTCGCGATCAGCCTGCTGCTCGCACGGTTCACGCCGTTGCACTACGTGTTCCTGACCGGGCATCACACCCTGTTCATGGCCACCCTGCTGACCATCGTGCTGGCCAGCGCCGGGCTGCCGTCGGCGACCGTGGTCATCCTCGGCGGGTTCCTGCTCGGGGTGGTCATGGTCTCGTTGCCGGCCATCTCACAGCCGTGGACCAAACGAATCACCGGTGACGACAGCATCGCCATCGGCCATTTCGGGACGCTGGGCTATATCGCCGCCGGGGTCGCCGGCCGTGCCGCCGGAGGTGCCAGGAGTCGGTCGACCGAAGACCTGAAACTTCCTGAATCGCTTCGGTTCCTGCGCGACTCGATGGTGGCCACCGCCCTGTCGATGGTGCTGATGTACCTGGCGGTATCGCTGATCTATCTGGCCAAGGCCGGCAGCGGCACGGCCTTCGCCGCCTACGCCGACGACACCGGTGCCGGCGCGGCAACCAGCGTGGGTAACTTCCTGATGAGGGGGGTCACCGAGGGTCTGAGCTTCGGGGTTGCCGTCGCGGTGATCCTGTTCGGGGTGCGCACCATCCTCGGTGAACTGGTTCCGGCCTTCCAGGGCATCGCCGAGCGGATGGTGCCCGGGGCGGTACCCGCCCTGGACGCGCCGATCGTCTTCCCCTACGCCCAGAACGCGGTGCTGATCGGGTTCGTTTCCAGTTTCACCGGCGGTCTGGCTGGGCTGGCCGTGCTGTCGCTGTGGCTCGGGCCGGCGTTCGGCTGGGTCTTGGTACTGCCCGGCCTGGTGCCGCACTTCTTCACCGGCGGCGCGGCGGGGGTGTACGGCAACGCCACCGGTGGCAGGCGCGGCGCGGTAGCCGGAGGATTCGTCAACGGCCTGATCATCACCTTCCTGCCCGCCCTTCTCGTGCGGGTGCTGGGCTCCTTCGGCGAGGAGAACACCACCTTCGGCGATGCCGACTTCGGTTGGTACGGAATTCTCCTCGGGAACGCCGCAAAGCTGGGCTCACTGTGGGGCGTGATCGCCATGCTGACCATCGGTGCCGGGCTGCTGGCGCTGGCTGTAGGGATACAGCGCAAACTCGTTGAGACCGATTGGGATCCGGCCCCGGGCCGTGCGTGGCCCACCGCAGGCGAGACGGCCGGACCCACTGTTACTACCGGTCGCAGCTATCCCAAGATCCCGGCCCCGGCTGGGGCGCCGACACCTCCCCCGCCGCCGACTTGATCCGTATGCCTAGTCAGCAGCGGCCGGTGGGAAATGGATGACTTCGCCGCGGTTGATCGAAACCCAGTCGCGGGCCTCCAGATAGGGCCGAAAGGTTTCGGTGATCGCAGCGGCGTCGGCGGCGGTTTTCGGCCGTTGCAATTCGTAGAGATGGGGAAACTCCGTCCATGCCACCACGGCGTCCCACAGACGCACGGCCGCTTCGCCTGCGGGCGGGTCGATGAGCACTGGCCCGAACAGACATTGCCCGTCGGGAAAGAACAGCGTCGGCACACCGTAGCCGGCGGCATCCACGACCCGCCGGTGGTCGGCCAGAACCTCGTCGCCAGTGGTTGGGTCGGCGATCGCTTCATCGACCAAACCGGGGTCAAAACCGAGCTCTCCCAACAGGTGCCGGGCCACGGCCTTCTCGTGCGGCTTGTGGCCCTCCTCGTGCAGGGCCCGCCCGGCCCGCTCGTACCAGGCTCCGACGTCGTCCATCGACCGTCGGCGCAGCAGAGCTCCGATGCGCATCATCGACCACCCGTATGACCACTCGCGCTCCCACGGGTGCTTCTTGCCATCGACGCGGTTGATTTCCTCGAGACTGAAAAAACGCCAGTTCACTTGGAGGCCGGTCATCTTGCTGACTTCTCGTATCCAGCGCGAAGTCTGATAGGCGTAGGGGCACATGACGTCGAAATGGAAGTCGACGAAGGATGGGGACGACACCCCAGTCACCCTATCCACTGGTGCAGGATCTGATCGAAGGTGCCATCCGCCAAGGCTGATTGCAGCCAGGCGTTCACTTCGCCGGACAACCCGCTGCCCCGGGGCAACAGGTACGCCTTCTGGTCGATGGTGAAAGGCCGATCAGGGTTGACGGCCACCAGATCAGGATTCAACTCGGCCTGGTAACGGGCTTCGATATTGTCGGTGATCATCACGTCGGCCTCCCCTGCCGCCAAACGGGCGAAGATGGTGGCGTTGTCCGGCCAGATGATGATGTCCGCGTTGGGGAAATGCTGGCGAGCGAATTGCTCGTTCGTTCCCCCCGGGTTCTCGATGACCCGGACCCCTCGTTGGTTGATCTGGTCGATGGACTCCAGTTGTGTTGCGAGTTCACGCCGCGCGAGAGGTATTTTCCCGGTGTCCAGGTACGGGATGGTGAATTCGCCGACCTGCTGGCGGGCCGGAGTGATCGAGATGCCACCCATGGCGATGTCGCAGTTATCCAGATCGCGGGTCAACGTGGGCCAGGTAGTAGCCACATAGACCGGAGTTCGCCCGAGGTAAGTGGCGAGGTTGCGGGCCATCTCGATGTCTATCCCGGTGTACACGCCCGTCACTGGGTCACGGTAGGTCAGCGGCGGGTAGTCACCGGTGCTGCAGACCCGCAGGTCTGGCTCCGCTGCGGCCGGCGCCGGGCCGGCAAGGACGGAAAACAGGACTACGACACCCCAGCACCGCACGGCCCACCCCCGTGAAGACCTGCCCCGTAAAAACCAGCACCGGAACACCATCGACTCAGCCGCTCGCATCCGGCAGCAGCGGTGGGCAGTTCCCAGCGGCGTCAGCGGTCAATTCGAAATGCCACAGTTCGTTGGCGTAGGTCCGACACAGTCCAAAGCGCGAGCCGTTGGCCACCAGCCAGTGATCGGCGGCGACACCGCCGATATCCACGGCCAAGCCTTGAACGTGGTGGGATCGCTGCGGTGTCTGGACGAACTGCCGGGCGGCCGCGACGCTGCCGTAGGTGGCCACCGCGTCATCAAGCAGTTGCTGCTGAAACTCCGGCGAGCGCCATCCGGAGGTGATAGTCATGACCACCCCATCTGCCGCCGCTGCGGTAGACGCCTGCTGGACGGCGGCGAGCAGCGCTGGATTGAGATATCCGACCGCCGGATTCTGCACGTCGTAGGGGCTGAGTGCCTGGACATCGGCCCGCGCGACCGCAGCACCCGCGCCGGACAACGCGAGTGTCAACCCGATCATCAGTGTGGAGACCGTTCGCATGATGTAGACATCATCGCAGGGCCTGAGCCCTGTGGTTGTAATCAGGAGTCGAGTCTAGAGAGATCGGGAGGCCGCCCGTGGCACTTGTCCTGGCATACGGCGTGGTGCTGCTGATCAGCGTTTCGCTGTCCGGGGTGGCGGCGCGGACCGTCTTGTCCACCGCCCTGTTGTTCCTGTTAGCAGGAGCGTTGCTCGGCCCAGGTGGGTTAGGTGTCGTCAACCAAAGCGCCGAAGACGAAATCGTTGCCGTGCTGGCCGACGTCGCGCTGTTCACGGTGTTGTTCACCGATGGCCAACGCGCCAGCGTGCCGGCGTTGAGAGAGGGCTGGCGGCTGTCCGGCCGGGCCCTGGGACTGGGCATGCCGCTCGCGATGATCGGGATCGCCATTCCCGCGCACTTCCTGGTGGGCCTGGACTGGGCGGCGGCCTTGCTGCTCGGCGCCATCCTCTCCCCCACCGACCCGGTATTCGCCTCGGCGCTGGTGGGTCGCAGCGACATACCGTTGCGGTTACGTCGACTGCTCAATGTGGAGTCCGGACTCAATGACGGACTGGCGTTGCCGTTCGTCCTGATCTTTCTGGCCACAGCCAAGCACGAAGACTCGCATCTGAGCACCGTGCTGCTGGAACTGGTCCTCGGCCTGGTCATCGGCATCGGAGTGGCGGCCCTCGTCGCCCTGGCCTGGCGCAGCCGCATCCTGACCGCCGAACCGCGACTTCAGCCGCTGGGCCCGGTCGCCATCGCGATCGTGGTGTACGCGATCTGCCACATGACCCACGCCAATCCGTATCTGGCGGCGTTCGCGGCGGGATCGGCGCTGGCGACCCTGGACCATGTCGCCGCCGAACATTTCGAACCCTTCGGCGACCTGCTCTCAGAACTCACCAAATTCGCCGCCTTACTGCTATTCGGCGCGCTGATCACCCCGGAGCGGCTATCCCATCTGGGGTGGCAGGGCTGGCTGCTCGCTATCCTGGCAATCGTCGTGGTGCGGCCGGTTTCCATGCTGCTGTCCCTGATCCGCACACCCATGCCGCGCTCCGAGAGACTCACCGCAGCATGGTTCGGCCCCAAGGGCTTTGCCTCGGTGGTCTACGGCCTGCTGGTCCTGCAGGCTGGAATCCCTGAGGGAGAGAAGCTCTTCGACCTGATCGCCGTGACGATCGCGCTGTCGATCATCCTGCACTCCTCCACCGACGTACCGGTGGCCCGCATACTGAGCATCGAACCGCCGGACAACCTGCCGGCCGGCCAGCACGATCCCAGCTTCGATAGGCAGGAATCCGAGAGTCCCTCAAACAAGCCTTAGCCCGGCCCGGGCCTGGAGCCCGTTTTCAGGGGAATTCGATATAGCGGCCGGCCCCGCTGGCCGCAGCCCGCTCAAGCACGAGCGAACTCAGGGCCACGTCATCCATCGCGATACCCATGTTGAGGAACATCCGCCGACCCGTGGTGGGCACATCCACTTCGGACGCCACGACGGCGGCCAGGTGCGTATTCGGCTTCGGCAGACCGAAGAAGTACAGCTCGTCGGCGACTGAGTTGTACTGGCCGAGGTCGTCCACACAATAGATGCTGGCGTCATGAAAAGCCTTGGGCGCCATGGCGTCGTCGTAGTCCACCGGGAGCAGAAGCGCATTGGGGTCGGTATTGGCGCAGTCCAGCTTCGGATCGAGCGGAACGGTGATGGTGGTGATCACCAGGTCGGCGCCGGTCACCGCGTCGGTTGGCGATTCAGCCACTCGAGTCACCCGGTCGCCGGCCTTGTCGAGGAGGTCCCGGGCCCGGCCTGCATTGCGGTCGTAGGCCGTCACATGGGTCAGCCCGGGTTTCTCGGTCAAGGCGACCTCGAGGTGGCGACTGCCCTGCAATCCGCAGCCGACGATGGCCAGGTGCTTGAGATCGCCCGGCACATGGCGCATGGTCACTCCAGACACACCCGGGGTCCGCATCTCGGTGATCCAGCCGCCGTCGAGCAGCGCGATGGGCCGGCCCGTCTCGGCATCGTTCATGATCATGACGCCGTAGATATAGGGCAGTCCTTTCGCATTGTTTTGCTCGTAGCCGGCCACCCACTTCAAGCCGATCTGGTCCGAGCCGCCGAGATAGGCCGGCATCGCGTGGATGAATGCGTCCTCGCGAGACGTCACTTTCGGTTTGGGTGGGTTTTGCACCAGTCCCCGCGCCTTCTGCTTGAAGGCGTCCTCGAGGACGTCGACGATCTCGGTCCAGGTCAGGCCCAGGCCCTCAAGGTCGGCCCGGTTCAACACCAGCATCTGGTTATCGCTCATGACAGCACCGTAGCGTCGACGAGTCCGGCACGCTGCCGTTGCCGGATATGACGACGTCGACCGGGCCCAGCACCAGTGGACCCAGCGCGGGGACAGGCCTGACCGAGAAGCGTTGACATGTGACCACGACCACAGTTACGTTCCGTTCCCTCAGGTTTCTTTCAGGCCCAGGGTTCTTCCCGATAAGGAGACGTTGTGTCGACGAACGCAACCCCGGCACGGCTCGGCGCAACGGCTTTCGTGGCGGCGGCGTTCGTGTTGGGTTTGCTTGCCGGTCCGCAGACCATAGGCGTCGCAACTGCCGACACTCCGGGCTCGACGGTGGCTTCTGCCGATTCCTCGGCAGGTGTGAGCCGGTCTGCGCGGGCGGCAAGACCTGGCGTCGCGGCGGCCAACTCCGTCGCGGGATCCCGAACTGCGTACTCGCAAGCCCCGACCCCCAAGCGGGCTCGGGCAGCGGCCGCTGCCCAACCGGCTGCCGGCATTGTGCCGGACCGGCGGATCGGCGCTGGCCAGGCGGGTTCGGTAGCCACGCAGGTGCCGGCCGGCGTCAGGACATCCCTGGCTGGCGGAGCTCCGGCCGCCGTTGCCGCACCAGCCATCGCGGTTCCCCCGCTGGACCCGACATCCACGGTTTCGACCCCGTATGGCCAGCTCGGCCAGTGGATGATCAACAAGTCCGGCAATATCGCGGACTGGGTTGGCATTCCCCAAGACGGCAAGACGATCCTGGAAGGTATCAACATCGTCGTGGTGGACTCGGCGTCCGCCAACCCCATCCAGGCGAAGAGAAACCTCAACGCGTGGATGCGGCAGGCAGGGTTCGGCGCGTCTGCCTTCAGCAGCACCGGATACCAAGGAGTTCTGGGAACAACGACCTATGGCCAGCAGCCCGCCGGACCCAGCCAAGCGTTCCGTAACGCCTATTTCTTCCTCTCCAACAGCCATGGCAGGGTCTTCGGCCCGTACCTGAATCCGGATGGTCCCGGTTACCTGTGGATAGCTTCACTGAGCAAGGAGAACCTCGACCTGAAAAACTTCAGCCACGGCTACGACTCTTTCCAGGTCGCCCGTGCGGACCTGGTGGCCGGCATGCTCGGCGCCGGTGCCCAAGACCTCGGCACGATCTTCATGGACAACGTGTACAACGTCGGCGATTTCTCCACCGGCGACGCCAACGGTTACGCGACGGTGCTGGGGATCAACACCGTCCTCAAGACGGCGAAGGCACCGAGAGGGGCTACCAAAGCCAAGAACTGAACGCGATCAACCGGCGTTCCTGGTCGCGGCGGCTGCGCGCACGGCCTTCGCGGGCTTCGAGTTCGAGCGCCGGTTCACCCCTGCGTTGGATCCTTTGCCGAGGCCGCCGGCGGTGGCGGCAACCCGGCTGCCGGCCTTCGATGGCGACGCAGTCAACTTGGCCGCAGTGCTCGAGGCCGCCGGGACCGATCCTGATGGCTGGCCGACCGGGGTGGACACCTCGGAACCGGCGCCCGTGTCGGCGACGGCGGCGGCAACGGTGCTCACCGAGGTGTCGACCGGACTCGAACCGGCCGAACTCGCACTCGCCGCCTTGGCGTCATTCCTCGTGTATCCCTTGTCGATGATCTTCTTCAGTTTGGCTTCCTGCGACTTGAGGAAGGGGAGCATCTTCACCAGCGGCAACGTCTCGGCGGGAATGAGGTAGCTCGTGGTCACCCCGCCCAACGCGTTGGTGGTCGAGGTGATGTTCTCTGCCGGGACGTTATCCAGATTGGACAACATGGTCGGGACATGGACCGCAACGATGCCGGCGACTGCATTGAGGTCTGCCAGCAGGTTCAACGGTCGATCCGGGAAATCGGCAAAACCGTCGTATTCGCCCGTAACCACGGTGGTGTCGTACTCCGTGACCGGAGGCCCCTGGAACGTGTAGTCCAGAATCTTGTCGTAGCGGTTGTTGCTGCTCCAGAGATGGTTCCCGTCGGCCACAACGACGAAATTCAGCTTGCTTTTGTCCGGGGCGTCGGGGCTGGCTGCCAGTTGGCGCATGAACTCGTCGGCCACCAGTGCGCCGGCTGACAACCCGACGATTGTGACGTGTTCGCCGGGACCGATCTTCGCGAGCGCGGCCGGGAGGGCGGCATCCAGATTCTCGACACCGATCGCGATCGAGTCACCCAGTTTCAGGCTGTTTTTGCCGGTGTACGGCCGGGCCTGCTCCGGCCAGGACACCGCGGTGCGCCCGTAGTTGAGGAATTCGCCGTGCAGGATGCCGATCATCGCGAGCTGGGTCAACTCCCCAGCGGCGAGGCCGTTCAAGAACAATGCCTGATTGGCAGCCTGGGCCGATGGCGCTCCGGAGAAGCCAAGAACCGCGGCGGAACTGGCGGATGCGACAATGATGCCGATCGATCGAGCGAAAGTACCCATGAGCGGATTCCGTTTCTCAGCCAAGTCATCAGTCTATGTTCAGCAAACTGGATGCTACAAGGATTGCCTTACTGAACGTACCGCTTTGCCTTGCACCGCTGGCTGTTCTCCGCGGGATTAACTAAGGCAGGAAACGAATCCAGAAAGTAAGCCAGCTACGACCAGGAGATCAGATGAGCAAAATCGCCAACGACGTAACAGAGCTCACCGGGGGAACTCCGCTCGTACGGTTGCGGCGAGTCACCAAGGTGTCCGTGGCTGAAGTGGTGGCGAAACTGGAGTCCCTGAATCCGGCCGCCAGCGTCAAGGACCGCATCGGAGTCGCGATGATCGACGCCGCCGAGCAGGCCGGTCGGATCGGGCCGGACACCATCATCCTGGAACCCACCAGCGGCAACACCGGCATCGCCTTGGCCATGGTGTGCGCGGCCCGCGGCTACCGGTGCACCCTGACCATGCCGGAGACCATGAGCCGGGAGCGACGGATGCTGTTGCGGGCATATGGCGCTGAGTTGATCCTCACCCCCGGCCCGGAAGGGATGGCGGGGGCCATCGCCAAGGCTGAGGAACTGGCAGCCACCGACTCCCGGTACTTCATCCCGCAGCAGTTCGAGAACCCGGCCAACCCCGCGGTCCACCGAGCCACGACCGCGGAGGAGATCTGGGCAGACACCGACGGTGGCGTCGACATCCTGGTGGCCGGAGTCGGCACCGGGGGCACTTTGACCGGCGTGGGTGGAGTGCTCAAAGAGCGCAAGCCCGCGGTGCGGGTTATCGCCGTCGAGCCCGCCGCCTCACCGGTGCTCTCCGGCGGCCAGAAGGGCCCGCACCTGATCCAGGGAATCGGCGCCGGATTCGTTCCGGAGGTGCTCAACACCGATCTGGTCGACGAAGTCATCCCGGTCGGCAACGAGGAAGCCCTCGAGATGGCCCGCCGACTGGCCCGCGAGGAGGGTCTGCTCGTCGGCATCTCCTCCGGCGCAGCAACCTGGGCCGCACTCCAGGTGGCGCGTCGGCCCGAGAACGCCGGCAAACTCATCGTGGTGATCCTGCCCAGCTTCGGCGAGCGCTATCTGAGCACCGCCCTCTTCGCTGACCTGGCCGACTGATCATGCTTTCGGACATCCGGCGCGACGTGCAGTCGGTCAGGGAACGCGATCCGGCAGCCCGGTCGGCCGCGGAGGTCGTGTTCTGCTATCCGGGCCTGCACGCGGTCTGGGGCCACCGGGTAACGCACTGGCTGTGGCAGCACCATGCCAAGTTGGCCGCCCGGTTCCTCGCCGAGATCGTGCGCAAGCTGACCGGGGTGGAGATCCACCCCGGTGCGGTTCTGGGTCGCGGCGTGTTCATCGACCACGCAACCGGTGTGGTGATCGGTGAGACCACCGAGATCGGCGACAACGTGACCATCTACCAGGGAGTGACGCTGGGGGGAACCAGTCTGGAGCCGGGCAAGCGCCACCCCACCATCGGGGACAACGTCACTGTCGGCGCAGGCGCAAAGGTTTTGGGCGCCATCACCATTGGCGCCAACAGCCAGATCGGCGCCAACTCCGTCGTCATCAAACCGGTGCCACCGGATTCAGTGGTGGTCGGAGTCCCCGGGCAGATCGTCGACCGGGGAATCGAACACGGCCATCCCACACGGGCGGCTCAATTCAAATTGCCCGACCCCCTGGGGGTGAGCCTGAAATCCCTGCTGACCCGTGTGGCAAGACTGGAAACGCAGACCAACGGCCCACAAGCCGACCCCGTTATCCGACCGCCGGAGGCCGGGGTCTGGCATGGCGACGACTTCTCCATCTAGAACACTTGCGCTACAAATTGGTGCATCAGATAGGTTTCCGACCCGCTTAGACTCGGAACATGCCCTCCCGGGATCCATTCGAGTTGTGCCTGCGATTACGTTCCACGGCAGCGGATTCCATCACCGATTCGATGCAATTCCTCGCCGGGGACGATCGGGCCCCGACGGCAGACGAAGCGGCGGGCCGCTGGATCGAAGCCGCCGAACTCTGGGAGGACGCCTTGGGTCTGCTCGCGCGGCAGATCAGCGTTCCCGAGGACATGCCCTGGCTGGAAAGGGCCGCGGTCTCTCGCGGCGCCGGTCAACTCGACGTCACTGCCCTGGCCGAACTTCTCCGTTCGACAGCGATCGCAGCGCAGACCGGTGCTGATCGGATTCGCGAGGCCAGGCTGGCGGTGTTGACGGCCCTGAGCGCATAGCGCTCGCCGGCCTTCGAGCCGATTAGAGCAACTGGGAGAGGAACCGCTGCAGCCGCTCGGTCTCAGCGGCGGTGAAAATCTGTTCCGGACAACCGGATTCCACAACGACGCCACGGTCCATGAAGACCACTGAGTCAGCCGAAGACCGGGCGAAACCCATCTCGTGAGTCACGACCACCATGGTCATGCCGTCGGCACCGAGTTCCCCTATCAACGTGAGGATTCCCTTGACCAGTTCGGGATCCAGCGCCGAGGTGGCCTCGTCGAAGAACATGACCTCTGGCTGCATAGTTAGTGCACGGGCAATCGCAACCCGCTGCTGCTGGCCACCGGAAAGCGTCGAAGGCCGCACTGCGGCCTTGTGCCGCAATCCCACCCGGTCCAGCTGGGCCAGTGCGAGTTCGCGGGCCTGGTCGGCCGAGAACCCCTTGAGCTTGCGGGGCGCCAGCGTGATGTTGTCCACAACGCTCTTGTGCGGGAAGAGGTTGAAGTTCTGGAACACCATGCCGATGCGCTGGCGCAGTCGGTCCGGATCGTCCCGAAGGACCGAGCGACCGTCGAGCAGGATGTCTCCCCGGTCGGGCTCATAAAGCCGGTTGAGACAGCGCAACAGAGTCGACTTGCCCGATCCGGACGGCCCGATGACTGCTGTTGTTGTTCCGGCAGGGACGTCTAGTTCCACTCCCCGCAGGATGGCGTTGGATCCCAGGGAGAGATGAAGATCCAACGCACTCAACGAGACCGGCTGCGGACGCTGGTGGGCTGCCATCACACCATCTCCTGACTGGCCGCCACGTCCAGCGGATCCTCCTCGGCTGGGGGCCGTCCGTGCCGCAATCGGTGATCGACCAGGTTGACCAGATGAGTCAGCGGGATGGTGAGAGCCAGATAGAACAATCCAGCCGCCACCAGCGGAGACAGGTTCCCGGTCTGGGCGTTCAGATCTCGTCCGACCTGAAACAGTTCGCGTTGACTGGCCACCAGCCCGAGGAAATACACCAGGGAGGAGGCCTTGAGCAGCGAAATGAACTGGTTCATCAGTGCCGGCAGAACCCGCCGCACACCCTGCGGAATAACCACGAGGCGCATCGAGGAGGAGTAACTGAACCCGAGGGCGCGGGACGCCTCAAGCTGTCCGGTTTCCACACTCTGTATTCCGGATCGGAAGATCTCCCCGATGTAGGCCGCCGCCATCAACCCGAGTGCAGCAATACCGAGCGGGAAAGGGTTATTACCGGTGAGCGGACCGACAATCGGGCCGATGCCGAGGCCGATGATGAGGATGATGACCACTTCGGGCAGGCCTCGAAAGATATCGGTGTAGATCCGGGCTGGAACCCGCAGCCACGCCGAGTGCGAAATCCCTGCCACGGCCAGCACCAAGCCCAGCAGAAGCCCGATGACGCCGGCGCTGATGGTCAGAATCAGGGTGTTGGGCAGCCCGGTTTTGAACAGGTCGGGGATTGCCTGCTTGTACAAACTCCAGTCCAGGAACGACTCTCGCAACTGAGTGAGCACCGATTTGCTCACGACCGGGGCGGGCGCTGCGTCGTGCCGATCGGCGGCGATGGCCGCGAAGTCCGGAAGCTGGGGCAGCGGAGCCGCCTTCGACCCCGGTTTCCAGCCCGGGGGCAGCGCGCGGGGAACCCAGTCCGAATAGAGTCGCGACCAGGTCCCGTCGGCGATGACCGCATCGAGGCCGGAATTGAGCGCGTCGATCAGCGGGCGGTTCTCTTGGGCGACAGCGTAGGCGACGAAATTATCCAGGCTGAAGGTGTTTTCGACGATCGTCGCCGGGTCGCCCGGCCGGACCGTGCCGCGGGCCTGCTGGGAGGGCGCAACCCAGGCATCAATCTGCCGGGTCTTGAGGCTGGCGTAAACGGTGTTGTAGTCGGGGAACTTCACCGGCTGCAAACCGAGGGTGTCCACGACATAGGCTTCCTGCACGGTGCCCTGCACCACGCCGATCCGCTGCCCGGCCCGCAACTTGTCGAATCCAGTGATCGCGGAGCCGGACGGCACCACCAGTGAGAAGTAGCCGAAGTCGTAGCCGTTGGTGAATCCGACTGTGCGCCTGCGAGCTTCGGTGGTGGTAATGGACGACGAACCGACATCGAACCGTCGTCCGGCGACCTGGGCGAGCAGCCCGGAGAAGTCGGTTCCGACGAATTGAACACGCAGGCCGATCTTCTCGGCGATCGCCCTGAGCAGTTCGTTGTCGAATCCGGTGAACTCGCCCTGCGAGTTGATGCAGATGCTGGGGGGCGCGTCCGAGAGCGTGCCCACCGTCAGCGTTCCCGGGGTGATCAGGTTCAGCCGATCAACGTCGACGGCGCTCAGGGGTTGGGTGGTTGTGGTGGTGTACTTGTCGTCTTTCGGCCCGGCCGCTGCCGCCGCGAGATTGGTGGGCAGCGCACTGGCCGACTGTTCACCCGGCGGGGCGCACTGATCGGCGTGGGCTGTCGGCGGTACCACCGCCAGCAATCCGACGGCAAGCAGCAGAACCACGCTCAGACAAAGTCGGCGAAGGCTGCCCCACACAGAGAACATCCCCGCACCTTAGGGAACATCCCCGCACCTTAGGGTGAAACGACCAGAAGCCGCAGGTTTCTTGGCCGGAGGGTTCGCCGGCCCGTTTGCGGTCCCCGCGCTTACTGCGGTCGCCAGACCGGATCGTTGACCCGGTACAGGCGCCAGTTCGGCTGTCCGTCACCGTCATTGGGAACTTCGAGTTCCAGAGTGGCGATGTCGGCGCCGTTGTCGTAAAGCGTCGGATATCTTTTGTTCAGCGTGTCGGACGTCCCGCGCCCGACGGGTGGTACCGCCAGGAGGTACTTGGCCCCGCGCATTGACGGGTCGTTGAGAATTCGGACGAAGTCGGGATCGGAAGGCAGAACGAACATCTTCGGTTTGCGGGACGCCGCCACAATGGCGAAGCCGTACACCGTGTCGGCCACCACCGAACTCTCCGGCAGATTCAGGTCGTCCAGATAGCCGGCGATGGCCCTTTCGGTGGAGAACGTCCGCGCGATGCGGTGTTCGTCGGCCTTCTTGACGCTGATGCTGTCCGGTGCGGGGTTGAGTACCGCCGCGAGTGCATATTCCTGTGGCGCGTAGCGCGGCAGACTCATCCCCCACGCTGCCGACACGGCGCAGAGCGCGAACGCTACGGCGACGCCGGCGTAGCCGCGGCGGGTCCTCGTCGACGGGATCGCGTTGTCGGGCGGCGCGTTCCGTCCGCGGCGGATCGGCGCAACGAAGACGCCGTCCGGAACGGCCAGCAGCGAAAGAGCGGCGGCGAACGGAACGACGATGATGTAGAAGCGGAGGAAGGCGAAAGTCCCACCTGCAGCGTAGGTGAGCGATTGAAAGGCCAGGGCGGCACCGAAGATCACTACGGGCGGTACCAGCATCGCTGCCTTCGGGCGCCGCCACCGGAGGAAGCCCGCCCACGCACCGATCCCGATCAGTGTCGGGGCCAGCAGCAGCGTGCAGGTGGCTGCGAAGGCCAATCCGTGTAACGCGCCAGGATGCGTCGCACCCCACTGTGCGAGGATCGCCTTGTTCCCGTACTCCGAGGTGAACTGCGCGAAAGCCTCCCCCGTAATCAGCCAACTTGCGATCGCCCATCCGGCGAAGGCAACCGAGCCCGGCGCACTGATGACGATGACGTCGAGCATTGCGCGCCGAACCCTCGGGGATCGTGGCGCACGCCGGTAGGTGGTCACCCCCACGACCGCTCCCGCGGCGCCGATACATGCGAGCGCGTCGTACCTGGTCAAGTAGGCCAGCCCCATGGCTATGCCGCCGGCGACGATCAGGTGGTGCACATCATCGTCGACCATCCAGAGAATGAGTCGCCGCACCGCCCAGGTCATGAAGAAGACGAACGGCGCCTCGCTCATCCCGTTGGATCCGTAGAACACGATCATCGGGTGCACTGCAAACAAAGCTGCGATGGTGAGGCTGTACCACCGGGGCAGGCCCCGGTCGATACCCATGGACAGGATCTGGACCACCGCGCCGGCCATGAAGAGTGCCGACATGATGCTGGCCGAAAATGCCCGCACAGACAACGCCGGCCACAGCGGGCTCAGGGCGATCATCGGGAGCTGAGCCGTGGCGGTCAGCGGTGAGAAGATGAAACCGATTGCCGCCAGGTGGGGGTCGCGGCTGAACAGCACGCTCTGCGCAGCAACAACCCGGGATAGCGCGTCACCGAGGATGAACCCGTTGCGAACTTGCAGCCAATAGCCCACTGCCACGGTGTATGAATCGATGGAGCGAATTGAGAGCTAGCCCGAGAGGCCTCACACCTTGCTCGCGTACCGGGGAGCAACTCCAGACGGGAGCCCGACCAGTTCTCAACACACCACAGCAAACTTCAAAGGGCTTCTGTTGCATATCGCACGGGCTAGCATCTCACCATGAGACGTTCCTCTCAGGAACTGCCGAGGGGGTTGACGATGACGAAAGCAGCACGGGTGGGCCGCGGCGGAGGTCTGGCGTTCCTGTTCGGAGTGGGATTGGCCGGGGCGGGTTTGGCAGCAGCCACCGGAACGGCGGCCTCGGCGTGGGCCTCCCCCGCCGACCCCGGAAGGAGCGCTGCCAGCGAGGCGGCGACGGCACACTCGGGTGTCCGAGGCGAGCAGGTGCGGTCCTCATCTCGCCGCTCAGCCCTGCGCAACGCGGTCAGTTCCCCGGCGCGTACGGCGGCTTCCAAACCGGCAGCGAACGTTCCCCGCCCGGCTCCGCGAGTTCCTCACTCGGTGGGGCAGGTCCCCGCGGCGGCCGGCGTGCCCCTCCGCAAAGTCCCGTCACCAGCCCCCGCGGCAGCCGCAGTGAGCGCCCCCGTCGCGCGACAGGTCGGGGTCGCCGGGCCGTTCGCCAACTACCAGAGGACCATCACGATTCTGCCGAAGTTCCCGCTCGGGCTTCCCCCGGTCACCATCCCGTTCGTCAAGAAGGTGAACGGGATCGCCACCTTCACACCCAAGTCCGTTTACGACCTTCACAGCGTCGACCAGTACGACTGGAACAAGCTGAGCGGCATCTCGTTCAACATCCCCGGCGACGTCAATTCCTCTCTGGTGGCCTGGCGGTACAACGTGACCTCCGGCGACTTCGAAGTGGCGCCGTTCTTCAACGTCGACCGAGCGCGGATCCTGCCGACCCCGGCGGACATCATCACCGTGCCCATCGGCGAGACTTTTGATTTCACCGTCGACTACGACGGCATCACCATTAGCTATGGGGACCAGACGGTGTACAAGGCAACCCCGGAGGGGCTTACGCCGAACTTCTGGACGTCCTACCGGACCAGTGTCTGGTTCGGCGGAACGAGCCTGCCGCCCAAGCTGATCCAGCTCAAGCTCAGGGTGCGTTCGTGCTGATGGCCGTCTACTCGGTGGCCCTGCCGGCGTCGCGGCGCACCCGCTCGTCGTAGTCCGCCCTCGCCTGCGTGTCCAGGGTGCGCAGCACCCGGTCACGGGTGAGCCGGCCACGTACCGCCCCGAGGACCTTGTCCGGCGCCAGTGCCGCGACCGCCTCGTAACTGCGCATCCACCCGGGCACTGCGACGATCGCCGGCCGGCCTTTGCACGACTCCACGATCGCTGCGGCGATGTCCTCGGGGTCGACGGTCGGCAGCAGTCCACCGAGCTTGACCCCCGACACCAAGTCGGTGCGTACCGCCGAGGGCAGCACGCAGGTGACCGTGACGCCCGTTTCGGCCAGTTCGTCGCGCAGGGATTCGCTGAAGCCGACCACCGCGTGCTTGGTGGCGCAGTAGGTGGCCAGTCCTGCGGCCGGCGCCTTACCCAGATAGGACGCGACGTTGACGATGTGACCGGAACCCCGGGCAATCATGCCGGGCAGCGCCAGCTTGGAACCACGCAGCACACCGTTGAGGTTGACGTCGACGATCGCGTCGGTCACCGCGTCCGACTCCTCGACGAACCGGCCGGCCGGCATGATGCCGGCATTGTTCACCAGAACCTCTACCGGCGGTTTGATACCCGCCAGGAACTCGGCGAAAGACTCCCGCGAACGAACGTCGAGGCCGGTCCCGGTGCAGCCCAGTTCAGCAGCCGCCGCCTTCGCCAGGTCAGCATCGAGGTCACCGATGAAAACCTGCGCCCCTTTGTCGACAAACGCCTTCGCAGTGGCATAACCGATACCGCGGGCCCCGCCGGTGATCGCCACCGCTGCGCCGGACAACTCGATGGCGCTCACAGCGCGCCCCCTGTGATGGATGTTGGCATGCCTTCTCCTTTCCCCCGTGAGAGTAGTGCCGGGCGGGCTTCCTTCATCGAATCTTCAAGGGATCTCCGCTGCGGGAAGCCAGCGACTCTCATCAGCCGGCGTTGACACGGTCGGCGATCTGCTTCAACACTGCAGTGGCGATCCGGTCGGAATCCCCGAAATGCACCGCATCCACCCCGATCAGAATCGGGCCCATCGCCCGATAGAGCGTCGAGCACTGCGTGAAACACACCGCCACCGTTGACCGGTCGAGTTGCTGAACATTCGGTGCCATGTTCGGCACGTGCAGGTCTGAGCACGCCGCCACGCTCGTGGCGAGACGGATCAAGGTTGCGCGCGCCGCGTCTGCGCTCGGGTAGATACCGATTGCCTGCGTAACGGCCCGGTTGGCGACACCGGAGTACGCGACCGTGCGGAACTGGCTGAAATTCGAGCCGAAGGCGACGTCCTGGTCGAAGAGCGGTTGACACTCACTCGGGTATTCCGAGTCGTATTGGTGCATACCGCGAGGCTGACGCAGATCGAGATCCGGTTTGGAAGCCAGATCGGAGACCCCTACGATCGCTTCGACGTCCTCGAGACTGAGGATCAGCGAGTCCACTGATTGCGCCGGCGCCTCGGGTGCGGCGGCCGCCGTCACCGGCAGCATCCCGAACAGTCCGAGGACCAGGCAACCGACCCCAATCGCGAAGTTCCGCCAGGTTGTGCGGCTACCCGTCACTGTCACACCTCGATGCCTCGTTCACGACTGCGTCCGGAAAAAGCATAATCGCCGAGGCAGCCGGTCACGGTCGCCAATTCGCCGGCCGGCCCGAATCAGGAAGCCGGAGCAGGAGCCTTGGTGGTCGGAGACGCCGGGGCGGCTGCCGGAGCCGGGGTTGCTGCGGCGGCCGGCGCACTGGCCGTCGGCGCGGCAGCCGGAGCGGTGGCCGTTCCTTGCGCGGAGGGCACCTGGGCCGGGCTCGTGGCGGGCGCAGTCGTGTCGTGCACGTCCAGTGGTGCCGTGGCGGGTTTGGGCTGTGCTGCCGTCGCGGCTCCGTGCACGTCATCGGCCGCGGCGGCCGAAGCGCCCGGAACCGACTGGCCAGCGGCCTGATTGGGTGTGGCTTCGGCGGACGCGGCCCCCGCCGATCCGGTGCTCGACCCCGACTGAGGCATTCCCGACACCGACTGACCGCCGGTAGCGGGCCACGCGGCGGACCCGTTGTAACCGCTCGGGCCGGTCTCCGCGCTGGGCGGTGGCTGTACCCAGATCAGCTGATCCTGGCCATCGTCGGTGTAGACCACAGAGTCCGGGACTGCGGCGGTGACGTCGAAGTACAACTTGCCCGTGGTCGACTGTCCCTGCGCCAGGCCCGAGGGGTTGACGCCCAGAGCGGTAGGCACCTGCCACAGGGCTCGGTAGTCGTCGCCGTTGGCAGCCCGGGCGCTGAACGCCGGGATGAGAGGGATTGCACCGCCGGCAACCGCCTGATCGGTAGCCGTGGCTTCCCACAGCACGCCACCCGGCTGATAGGGGATCGCGTCGACGCTGGGCTGCAGGCCAGTGACCGTCCAGCTCTGGACACTACCGCCGTCGACGACCTCTCCCTGCTGACCCAAGGGCTGGACCGCCGGGTCTACGCCTTCGGCCCAGGCTGCCGCTGCTCCTGCCAGCCCTGCAGCTCCCGCCGCTGCCGTGGTGATCGCGGCTGTCAGGAAACGTGCCTGTTTCATGGTGCTCCCGTGCTGATTCCGCGACCGCCACTCGGCCGCCGGCGAAATGCACAGTAGCAAAACCGCGAGGCGCATAAGCCCAGTTGAAGACAGCCGGAACGGTCGCTCGGGCTACGCGCTGCAACATCAACCGCAGGTCTTGAGCACCCGGTGGCGGGGACCAGGTTATTTCTTGTGGCTAAGGCCCACGTGCTCGGGGATCGGAGGCGTAGAGATGTCGCCCAGATACGGATATGACAAATCCAGTACCAGGAAAATATTCACCGCCACCAGCACGCTGACGGTGAGCACGATGGCGTGATGCAAGCGCGAACTTTCGACGCCGTAGGTGATCGCCGCTCCCAGAACCAACCCGCTGGTGACCAGGACGACCAGCCACAGCGGCCAGTTCGCCCCCTGATGGTTCTTGGCTTGCATCAGTCGCTGGGTCCGCGATGTGCTCATGGTTTCGAGGTTGCCGATCATGGTGCTTCGAAAGTCCTGTTGGATCGGGTCAGAGGCGGGCACTTCCCTGATCGTTTGATAGAGCTGTTTCAGCGCCAGATCGGCTTGCGGGGAGGCTTCGCCGCGCGAGGCGAGCGGCCACTCGGCGAGAATCGCCTGCTCGTAATTCCTGAGGCTGGCCATGACCCGCTCAGCGTCTGGCGGGTCGAAGGCGAACCGGTCGCGGGCAATCTGCACGCCAGCCGCAGTTTCTGCCCTGACCAATCCGTCGCCGGTGGTGACCTCGTTCCAGAGACCATTTGCGACAAAACCAACGAAGAACGCGTAAACGAAGCCAACCACGCCGTAGGCGAATTTCAGGGCATCGTTGTGCTCATCGGTCCGCAGTTGCGGAAACCGGCGGCGCAGAAGCAGGCCGACGATCGTGGCAGTTCCCGCAGTTAGGACGACAAGACCAAGCAGGATAAGCCAGGACGGAACATTGACGATGATCCATAGGGCTATTGCTGATCCGAAAGAGCGCAGAGTTCGTTATGCATCGAGTACCACTCTGGTGGAGGTCGCCGATTGAGGTCAAACGTTGAAACCACTGGTGAGCGGTCACCCGCGCGACACCGTTGCGATGCACCCACGCCACGAGATTCATCCCGTCGTCGCGAGAAGCACACAACAACCGACAGCGACCGGACCGCTCACCGGGCAACGGCTGGTGCTCTGCGCCGCAATTTGTGCATCTAGCCGCATCCGGTGGGCACTAATATCGCTGTTCGGACCCAAGGTATATGGCCTTGAGATTCGAATGATCCACGACGGGAGTTGAGGCACTTGAGGAGAGTTGCCGCAGCGACGTTGGCCGTGGCATTCGCCCTCACCAGCGCTCCGCCGGCTACCGCCCTGGAACCGCCGGTGATCGACCCCGGCGCGACTCCGCCGGATGCGACCGGACCCGACCATCCCACTGAGCAGCGCCGCCAATGCGCCACACCACAGACGCTGCCGAATTCCAATTTCGCCGACGCGCCCTGGGGTAACTCCTACCTGCGGGTCGCCGATGCGCACCGGTTCGCCACCGGGGCGGGAGTCACGGTAGCGGTCATTGACACCGGCGTCATGGGGTCGCCGCGTGTACCCGCGCAACCCGGCGGTGACTTCGTCACGGGCGGCGGTGACGGGATGTCGGACTGCGACGCCCACGGGACCTTGACCGCGTCCATCATCGCGGGCCGCCCGGCCCCCACCGATGCTTTCGTGGGCGTCGCCCCCGACGCCAAAATCCTTTCGCTGCGTCAAACTTCCGAGGCTTTCCTGCCGGTCGGGATGCAGGTCGATCCCAACGATCCCAACAGTTCGCCGACAGCGGGTTCACTGCGCAGCCTGGCCAGGGCCATCGTGCACGCCGCCAATCTCGGCGCCGGTGTCATCAACGTCAGCGAGGCGGCCTGCTACAAGGTGACCCGGCCGATCGACGAACGCGGCCTGGGGGCCGCGGTCAATTACGCGACCAACGTCAAGAACTCCGTGATCGTCGTCGCCGCAGGCAACACCGGCCGGGATTGCAGTCAGAACCCGCCGCCGAATGCGGCCGTGACCTCTGACCCACGCGGCTGGCAGGGAGTCCAGACCATCGTCTCCCCCGCCTGGTATGCACCACTGGTTCTCACTGTCGGGGGCATCGGCCAGAACGGCGCACCCTCCAGCTTTTCGATGACCGGGCCCTGGTTGGGGGCGGCGGCACCGGCGGAGAACATTGTCGCTCTCGGTTTCGACGGGAAGCCGGTCAACGCCCTGCAGGGCCAGGACGGCCCCATCCCGATCAACGGCACATCATTCGCGGCGGCTTACGTATCTGGCGTGGCTGCGCTTGTGCGGCAACGATTTCCCCAACTGACGGCAACCCAGGTGATCAACCGGGTGATGTCGACGGCCCGCCATCCAGGAGGTGGGATCGACAACGTGGTCGGCGCCGGGGTGGTGGATCCGGTTGCCGCATTGACCTGGGACATCCCGGCCGGCCCCGCAACACCGGAATATCGGATCAACGAATTGCCGCCGCCCCCACCGGTGCAGCCGCCCGATCGCGGTCCCATCACGGCGGTGGTCCTGATCGGCGCGGGTGCGTTGTTCGCGGTGGCCCTCGGCATGGCTGCCCGCCGAGCGTTGGGCCGGAAATGACCGCATCGGTCCTGGGTCTAAAACTCGCGACCGGCCAGGCTCTGGTCGCAGCAGCTGTCGCACCGGCACTGCTTGCACTGGGTGCAGCGATGGGCCGGCTATGGCTGGGAATAGTGTTGAGCGTTCTCGCTCTGGGGCTGGGTCTGGTGGCGGTCCGTGGCCGGACCGCCACCGGCTGGGTCCGGGCTCTTTATTCGTGGCAGCGCCGCCGGATGGCCGCGCCGCCGGCGCCGTCGGAACCGGTCGTGGGCGCTACCGTCATGCCCGGCGACCACGTCGCGGTGCGTTGGCACGATCAGGAAATGGTCGCGCTCATCGAGCTGGTTCCGCGGCCGTACACCCCGAGCGTGATGGTTGACCACCACTGCTTCACCGACGACGTCATTGACACCGCCCTGGTGGAGCGACTGCTCGACGCCCATTGCCCCGACCTGGAGGCTGATGTGATCTCGGCCGGCTACCGGGTGGGCAAGACCGCGCCGGCCGGGGTCGTCTCGCTCTATGAGCAGATGATCGGCACGCTCCCGGCCCCGGCGCACCGGCGTACCTGGGTTCAACTGCGGGCCGATCCCGAGCGCACCCGCCGGTCTGCTCAGCGCCGCGCGGAGGGCGTCGCAGGCTTGGCGCGCTACCTCGTCGCATCGACTACCCGGATCGCCGACCAGTTGGCCGAACACAACGTCGACGCCCGCTGCTCCCGCAGTTTCGATGACTTCGACCAGGCGACCGCGGTGAGCTTCGAAAATGAGCTGTGGTCGGCAATCAAGGGCCGCAGCACTTTCACCGCCGCCTACAGCGCACCCGGCGGGCCGGATGTGTGGTGGTCGGCGCGGGCTGATCACACCATCACCCGCGTCACCGTGAAGCCCGCAAGCGCGCCCACTTCGACGGTCCTGCTGACCACACTGAGCACACCGACATCACCGCGCGGGTTTTCACGACTGTTTGGCGGGCAGCGTGCCGCGCTGGCCGGGGTCAGCCCGGTGACAGACCAGCACCATGAGCTACCCATCGGCTCGGCCGGTGTCCTCATCGGAGAGACCACTGAGCGCCATCCGGTATTTCTACCGTTCGACGACGTCGACAACCGGATCATCGTCGGCGACGGACTGGTGTTCAGCCAGTTCATGGTGCGGTCCGCGGCCGCAGGAGCGGTGGTGACCGTGGATGCACGGCTGCGGGAGTTCGGCAGCATGGTCAACGCCCGGTTCGGGGAGCCGAGGTTGACTTGGCCCGGCGCCACAACGTATTTCGCTCCGCACCACCGAGTCGGTCAGGTGACTCTTCACCGCAATTACATCGCCACCCCGCGGCATGGCAAGCTGCCCATCCGTCTAGTGCAGCCCAGGGAAGAAAGCCGCTACGCCGATGCCCTCAAACGCTGAGTCCGATAGGTCGAACGAGCAATGACCAGCCCGCTGAACTTCACACCTGACGCGATACGCAACGACGCGGCGGCCATTGCCGCGCTGCCCATGCACGCCGAGTTCGTCCAGGTATTGGCACCATGCGCCCTGGACTCGGCCGAATCGGCGGCGTCGACACTGAACCGGGATGCCGAAAACTTGATCGACGAGCAGAATCAACTGACCGAGGAACGTAACCGGATCTGTGACTACATGTGCGAGGGGGCGTCGAGGTATATGGGGACCGTCGAGGCATCCGCCGAGGCGTTGAACGGAACCGTGGGCGGTGGTGCCGGCATGTCCACCGCGGGTTCGGCCCCCCTGACTCCGCCTAGCCTCAATCCGTTCTTTCCCCCTCTTCCCCGGCGTCCACTCACTCCCCCACCTGCGGCCACCGCACCAGGTGGGTACAGCGAGGTGCCCACCACCGAGGCTGCCATCTCCGCCCCCGACACCGGAACGTCGCTGGGCGCGGCACTCACCGCATGGATGGCCAACGCTTCGACCCTTCAGTCCACGGCAGCCGCCTTGCCCATGGCGTTCAGCGACTGGGAAGGCAGGGCCGCCGAGGCTGCCTCGGCCCGTATTCGCGCCCTCAAGGCCAAATTGATGACGTTGGCGGAGGACTGGCAAGCGCTTGCCGCCAAGGGCAACGGCTTCCTCGGGGCACATACGGCCCTGAAGGCGAGCCACCACAGCGTGTACGAGGAGTATGTCGCGTTGAAGTTGGCCTGGGAGCAGGCATTCAAAAACAACAACGCGGATGCGTTGGCTGCCATCACCCAGCGACTGCAGCAGACCCAACAAGAGTCCGACGAAATCCGCCGAGAGTATGAGCAGGCCGCCCAGCTGCCGCCGGGACCAGTCCCGCACGATTCAGGGGGTAAGTCCACCACTTCCGAGTCGGGGGGTCGCCCGACGCAACGGGGCAACCGCGAGCAGCGCTCGATCGGAAACTCTGCTGCTGCAAGCGATTCCGGAGAAATCGGCCCGTCGCCAGGCACCCGGCCGGGCCAGCCCGGTTCGGGAAGTCCTGACGCCACTGGGGCGCCGACCCGGCCTGAGAGCCTTCCCGAAGGAAACGAAGGCAAGCAGTTGGGTCAACCGCCTTCTGGCGGGGCACCGCCCGGTGGGCTGCCCTCCGGTGGGCCTCCGCCCGGGGCCGGGATGCCCGGGGGGCTGCCTGGCACAATGCCCGGCGCCGGAACTCCTGAGCCCAAGCCACTTTCGCCGCCTGCGGGCGCAGGCGGCGGAAAGGGTGGTGGCGGTGCCGGTGCAGGCGGTGGCGGCAAAGGTGCGGGTGGCGGAATGGGCGGAAGGCCGCTTTCGCCCGCGGCGGTCGCAGTCGGACCCACTCCCACTTCCCAAGGCGCGGGTCCCGGTCCGGGAACACCCGATCGCGCACCCGTCGGAACTGGTGCCGTCGGCGCCGGAATGCCGATGATGGGCCATGGCGCGGGACACAACCAGGGCAAGGAGAAGAAGCGTTCGCCGGAACGCTCGCCGGACGAGAGCGTCTACACCGAGGACCGGCCCTGGACGGAAGGCGTTGTGGGGCACAGTCGCCGGGAAGTACAGGGCCGCCGGGAGCCAACACCGGCAAGCCGGGCAATTCAAGGTCGCCGGGAGGCGGAGGGCGACCACGGATCAAAGGACACCACATGACGGCTGGCGACGGCCTGCCCCCCGACATGCACCCCGATGTGGCAGCCATCCTCCGAGAGGCCAAGCGACTCGAGGACGTCCTCGAGGAAAGACTTCACCAAATTCGCACGGGTCGATTCACCGCCTCCGACGAGGCGGGCACCGTGGAGGTCACCTTGGACGGCCAGCACCGTATCGTCGATGTCTTCATCGCCGAAGGTGCTCTGCGAAAAGGCATTTCGGCGGTCGAAGATGCCGTCAACGAAGCCTTGGTCAAAGCCAACGCAGAAGTGGACGCCTCAGCGTCGGCAGCCTCGGTCAAAATCAACGAGGTGGTGGCCGAGATCACCGGGCGCCCTGGCGCGATCTAGGACGGCTTTAGCCCCTCTGGGACGGATTTCTCGCGGAATGCCGGTTTAGCTGGTTGTTGATAAGCCACAGTGTCTGTCCTGATATTGGGTCTCGCCTCGGGTTCCATATGTCGAGCGGTGGGCACCTCGCAGGCGAAGACTCGGCGGCCTTGAGCTGAAACAACCCAGCGCGGCCCGACTCGCGCTGGTCTCGCGGTGGCGAGCCGTTTGAGTCTCCCCCGCCCGCATTAGTTTATGGTTACGTTGTTCCTGTGACTCAGGGTCCCCCAAAGGCCGCGTCCCAGAACGAACTCAATTTGATCGCTGCCAGCTTCGAGGAAAGCCCGACCTATCTGGCGACCTACCGGGCCTCCGACAGGGCTAGGGCGTTGTGTCGAGAAGCACTTCTGTTGGACACACTGTTCTCCGGCGTGTACCCGCTGCAGTGGAGGAACGACGATCAGTTCGACTCGGTGATGGACGACATGATCGCCACCGGATTCGATGTCCTGGGGATGTGCACTGGCGCCGACTCAGCCGGTTCTGATCCAGGTGTGGTCCTGCGAGCCGCTCGCTTCTACGCCAAGAAGGTCTACGCGAACCCCACCAGGTACCAATTCGTCAGAACGGCGCGTGAAATCCGCGAGGCGAGGCTGGCTGGAAGGCTGGCCATCTACCTCACGCATCAGGGCACGAACGTTCTCCAGGGAAACGTCGACAACGTGGCGCTTCTCAAAGCCCTGGGCTACGGCTACTGCTTGCTCGTCTACAACGTGCGAAACGCCGTCGGCGGTGGCTGCGCCGAGCCTGATGACCCTGGCCTGTCCGGGTACGGTCGGAATGTCGTGCGGGCCTTCAACAAGTACGGCATGGTGGTCGACGTCAACCACACCGGAAACAGGACCGCTCTAGACGCCTGCGAGGTCAGCACCAAACCTGTGATCTTCTCCCACTCAGGTGCCCAGGGCGTTTATCCGGCATTCCGGAATTGCACCGACGAACTCATCAGGGCTATCGCTGAGACCGGCGGGGTCTGTTCGATGTTCGGCACGGGCGCCTACATCGACCCGGCCAACCCGCCGTTCGTCGGGCCGCAGATCCTCTTTGAGCACTTCGATTACATGTGTCAGCTACACGGCAACGCCGATCACGTGGGCTACGGCTCGGACTTTATCCCGGATATGACCCAGACGATGAAGCTGGTCCTGGCCAACCCCGCCACCTACCCAGACGGGGCCGGGATGAAGCCCGGGACAACGCGGAAGGCCATCGAGATGTACGGCCCCACCGCCAACCCGGCGCGGATCCTGCCGGCGCTCGTTGATCAGTTTCTCGACCATGGATACGCCGAGGAGGACATTCACAAGATCCTCGGCGGCAACATGATGCGTGTCTTCGATGAGGTCTGGGATGGCGCCGAGGTTGAGGTCGGCACCGAATCAGCCCTGACTCTTGAATCCGTCTTCCACGAATTGGGTGCCCCGAACTAGCGAGGTAGCTGAGCTCGACCTCAGCAGCCCGGTCGTTGGGGCCGCCCTCGGGATGTGCACAATCGTGAGCGTGAACAACCGTTGGAAGACCGGTCGTTTGGAGGCCTTCAGCGACGGTGTTTTCGCTATCGCAATCACTCTGCTGGTCTTGGAGATAGATATTCCGGACAGCGGCTTCGATAACCTCTGGGCGGGCGTTCTCAGCCAGTGGCCCTCCTACCTCGCCTATGTGACCAGCTTCCTGACGATCGGCGTGACATGGCTGCATCACCACTTGATCTTTCGCCGTACCGCATGGCTGGACTCCATGGTGATGCGCCTGAACCTGCTGTTGCTGATGTTGGTGGCGTTCCTGCCGTTTCCGACCATGCTCATGGCCAGGGGGCTCGATAAGACGACCGACGCCGAACGGGTGGCCGTCGTCTTCTACGGGATTGTGTTGCTGGTGATCGCCGTGACAATGTTCGCGATCTGGCATCAAGCCACTCGCCGCCAGCTACTTGAACCGAATGTCACCGACGCGGAGGTGCGGGCGGTAACCCGCCTTACCCTGCCCATCGTGGGCTATAACGTGGCCGTCGTCGTCGTCGCACTCTTCGCGCCGAAGGCGGCCGTTTTCGGATACCTGCTGATCGCCCTGGTTGCGCTGTTCCGCCAGCACGGTGAGATATACGAACCATCCGAGAGCGGTGATTGAACAGCTCCGAAGGGGCCATCGGATCCGCTTGCCGCCGGACCTATCCCGGCCCCGGACCGCGGCCGCGTCTATCGATGCGATCGAAGAGGCTTACTAGGCCGATCGAGGCCCTTCTGCGCCGATCTAGTCGATAGGTTCACTAACCGACTCGTCGCGGGCACCCAACGCCGCCACCCAACCGGTGACCTGGCGGGCTACGTTCCGTTCGGTCAGCCCGACCTCGTCAAGTACTTGACTACGACTGGCGTGGTCCAAGAACCGTTGTGGCACACCGACATCGCGACATGGGATGTCGATATCGGCGGCTCGCAGCGCTGCCGAGACCGACGATCCGACTCCGCCCCGCACACCGTTGTCCTCGATCGTGACCACTAGCTTGTGCGAGCGGGCAAGCGGGAGCAGCGCCTCCGGAACTGGCAGCACCCAGCGCGGGTCCACCACCGTAACCCCGATGCCCTGGTTGCGCAGGCGCTCGGCAACCTTGAGCGTCATACCCGCGAACGCCCCGACCGCGACCAGCAGAACGTCGTGGCCCAACCCGTCTGCTGGACGCGCCAGGACGTCCACCCCCGCGACTCGGTCAACAGCCGGGATGTCTTCGCCGACATCACCTTTCGGGAAGCGCAGCGCAGTTGGGCCGTCCTTGACGTCAAGCGCCTCGCCGAGTTCCTCCCTGAGTCGGGCACCGTCCCGGGGTGCCGCAACCCGCATGCCCGGGACGATGTTGAGAATCGACAGGTCCCACATGCCGTTGTGACTGGCCCCGTCGTTGCCGGTCACCCCCGCACGATCAAGCACGAGGGTCACAGGCAGCCGGTGAAGCGCGACGTCCATGAGGACTTGATCGAACGCCCGGTTGATGAAAGTCGAATAGATCGCCACCACGGGGTGCATGCCGCCCATCGCCAACCCGGCGGCTGAGGTCATTGCGTGCTGCTCGGCAATGCCGACATCGAAGAGCCGGTCTGGGTAGTGCTCCCCGAACGCAGCCAGTCCGGTTGGGCCCGGCATGGCCGCGGTGATCGCGACGATGTCGCGACGCTTGGCTGCGCAGCCGATCAGCGCGTCGGAGAACACCGCAGTCCAACCCGGCGCCGAAGCGGTGGCAGCCTGCCCGGTGCGCGGGTCGATCACCCCACAGGCGTGCATCTGCTCAGCCTCGTCATTCTCGGCCGGCGCATACCCCATGCCCTTGCGGGTAACCACGTGCACGAGGACTGGCCCCTGGAAACCACGCGCGTGCCGTAGCGCATTCTCTACGGCATGCTCGTCGTGGCCGTCGATCGGACCGACGTACTTCAAGCCCAGGTCGGTGAACATGGTCTGGGGCGCCACCGCATCCTTGATACCGGCCTTGACGCTGTGCAAGGCCTGGTAGGCAACCTCTCCGAGGATCGGCAGAGCCCGCACGACGTTGCGGCCCTGGTCCAGCAAACGCTCGTATCCCGGTTGCAGCCGGAGTCCGGCCAGGTGGTCAGCCAGGCCTCCGATGGTCGGCGCGTAACTGCGACCGTTGTCATTGATAACGATGACCACGGGCCGCTGCGCCGCAGCGATGTTGTTCAATGCCTCCCAGCACATACCCCCGGTAAGGGCGCCGTCCCCCACGACGGCCACCACGTGGCGGTTGGTCTGTCCGGTCAACTCGAACGCCTTGGCCAGCCCGTCGGCATAGGACAGGGCAGCCGAGGCGTGACTCGACTCGACCCAGTCGTGCTTGCTTTCGGTACGCGACGGATAACCGGACAGTCCGTCCTTCATCCGCAGAGTGTCGAACCGGTCGAGACGGCCGGTCAGCATCTTGTGGACGTAGGCCTGATGTCCGGTGTCGAAGATGATCGGGTCGTGGGGCGAATCGAACACTCGGTGCAGCGCCAGTGTGAGTTCGACGACACCGAGATTAGGCCCCAGGTGCCCACCCGTGGCGGCGACTTTGTGGATGAGGAACTCACGGATTTCGGCGGCCAACTCGGTGAGCTGTTCTTGGGAAAGTCGCTGCAGATCGGCTGGACCGCGGACCTTCTCGAGCATCAACTCAGTCTACGCACCTTCCGTGGCGCTCTCTTGGCATATGCCCGGGTATCACATGGCGGCCCCGGGCCCTGGCCACGACCGTTCGGTGAGGAGTTCACCTGCGGGAACTCGGCGCCGAGATCAGCGCGATGCACTCCACGTGGTGAGTAAGCGGAAAAGCGTCGAACACCCGAATCGCCTCGACCTGGTAGCCGGCCCGTTGGTAGAGGCCGACGTCACGGGCGAATGCCGCTACCTCGCAACCGACGTGAATGACTCTCGGGACCGCGGCCCGAGCCAGTAGGTCGATGATTTCCCGGCCGGCACCCGCCCGCGGCGGGTCCAACACGGCAATATCGGCCGATCCTGATTCCGTCGGCTGGTCGGCTAGAAATCGCCGCACGGAACCCGAAACAACCTGAACGCCGGGCAGATCGGCAAGCGCGGAACGGGCGGCCGCCGAAGCAGCCCGTGCGGTGTCGACGGTGGTGACCGAACCGCAGGGATCGGCCAGCGCCCCTGCGAACAGTCCCGCGCCGCCGTAGAGATCCCAGGCCCGGGTGGCTCCGCTCGCGGTCGCCCACTCGGCGACCAGGGTGCTGTAGGCCGCCGGGGCCTCCCGGTGTGCTTGCCAAAAGGTGGTCAGCGGCAGCCTCCAGATCCGCTCTCCCACCCGTTGCAGCGCCTCCCCGGCACCCTCCACCACAGCGCCCCGTCGGCGACCGCGAGCGGTGGCCATCACGTGGCGGTCCCCACCGTCGTCGACCGCCACGTGCACGTGGTCCCAGCCGCGCCACCGGGGCCCCTCGATCCCGGCGAGCATGCCTTCGGGCAACTGACCGCACCGCAGATCGGTGACCAGGTCAGTGCTGTGGTAGCGGTGGAATCCCGCCCAGCCGGCGGTATCGACACCCAGCCGCACCCGGGTTCGCCATCCGCGCGCCGATCCGGATCCAACCGGCTCGGCGACGCCCTCCCAGGAGTAATTCGCAAGCCGGGCAAGCTGATTGGCGACAACCTCCCCTTTGATCACCCGCGCCGCAGCGGGGTCGGCGAAGGCCAGATCACAGCACCCTGCGCCATGCGCCTCGGCGGTCGGGCCAGCAGCGATTGGACACAGCGACTCGATACGATCGGTCGACGCCTCGAGTACCTCGACAACCTCGGCATGGCAGTAGGCCCCACGCTCGGCGGTCACCCGCACCCGCACTAACTCTCCCGGCAATGCGTAGCGGACGAACACCACCCGTCCGTCGTGCCGGGCGACACAACTGCCCCCGTTCGCGGCCGGGCCGGTCGTCACAATCAGTTCGGCCGAGGGATCGCCCCGGAGGGCTCCAGTCACTCCACGAAGCCCCTGCGCACATCGCCCGGCGCGTTCAACTCCTCCAACTGCCGGACGCGCTTGGAAGACTTCAACTGCCACGGCACCGAAACCACCATCACGTTCGGGATGAACAGCAGTCGGGTCTTTAGCCGCAACGCACTCTGATTGTGCAGCAGGCCTTCCCACCAGTGGCCCACCACATACTCCGGAACGAAGACGGTCACCACCGTGCGCGGTGCCTCTTTGCTGATCCGCTTGATGTAGTTCAGCACCGGTCCGGTCACCTCCCGGTAGGGCGAGGCGACGACCTTCAACGGAACGCTGACCTCACTGTCCTCCCATTCGTCGGTGAGCCGCCGGGTCTCGGGGTCGTCGACGCTGACTGTCAGCGCCTCCAGGACGTCTGGCCGCATGGCCCTGGCGTAGGACAGCGCCCGCAAAGTCGGCAGATGCATGTTGGACACCAGCACCACGGCGTGATTGCGGCTCGGCAGGATGATCGCGCTGCGCTCCTCATCAGGCTCGGGAGTGAGCTCCCGGGAGACCTTGCTGTAATGCCGGTTGATCGCCTTCATCACCGCGAACAGCGCCGTCATGGCGACGATCGCAATCCAGGCACCGGCGAGGAACTTGGTGATGAGAACGATGATCAGCACGGCGCCGGTGGCGATGAATCCGATAGTGTTGATCGTCCGGGACCGGATCATGCGGCGGCGTTCAGCCGGGTCGTCCTCACTGCTCAGCAGCCGGTTCCAGTGCCGCACCATCCCGATCTGGCTCAGGGTGAACGACACGAAAACCCCGACGATGTAGAGCTGTATCAGCGCGGTCACCTCGGCCTTGAAAGCGACGATGAACGCGATCGCGGCGAGTGCCAGGAACAAAATGCCGTTCGAGAAAGCCAGCCGGTCACCGCGGGTGTGGAGCTGCCGGGGCAGGTAACGGTCCTGAGCGAGGATCGAGCCGAGCACCGGGAAGCCGTTGAAGGCGGTGTTTGCCGCCAGCACCAGGATCAACGCCGTGACGCCGGTGATCAGGAACAGACCGGGCGCGAACCCGTGGAAGACACTCTCCGCGAGCTGGGCGACCAACGTCTTCTGACGGTAGTCGGAGGGCGCCCCGATGAGCTGTATCTCCGGCCGCTCGGCGATCTTCACCCCAACGTCGACAGACAGCAGGATGATGCCCATCAACAGTGTGACCGCAATGCTGCCCAGCATCAGCAGCGTGGTTGCAGCATTCCGTGACTTCGGTTTCCGGAAGGCCGGAACCCCGTTACTGATCGCCTCGACGCCGGTCAGTGCTGCGCAACCCGACGAAAATGACCGGGCGACGAGGAACACCAGCGCCAGCCCGGTGATCTCGCCGTGCTCGGAGTGCAGCTCGAACTTTGCCGACTCGGCTTCGAGGTGGTGTCCGAGTACGTGGATTTGAAATAGGCCCCAGATCAGCATCAGGAACATGCCGATGATGAATGCGTATGTCGGCACTGCGAACGCGGTACCGGACTCACGGATACCGCGCAGGTTGATCGCGGTCAGAATCGATATGGCAATGACGGCGAACCACACCTTGTGCTGGTCGATGAACGGCACTGCCGAGCCGATGTTGGACATCGCCGATGCCATCGACACCGCCACCGTGAGCACGTAGTCGACGAGCAATGCGCTGGCCACAGTCAGCCCGGCAGTGTGCCCGAGGTTGGTCGTGACCACCTCGTAGTCCCCGCCCCCCGACGGATACGCGTGCACATTCTGGCGATAGGAAGCCACGACGACCAGCATCACCAGGGCAACAGCCACGCCGATCCAGGGCGCCATGGTGTAGGCGGACAGGCCTGCGACCGAGAGCACCAGGAAGATTTCTTCCGGAGCGTAGGCCACCGACGACATGGCGTCGGAGGCGAATACCGGCAACGCTATGCGCTTCGGTAACAGCGTGTGGCTCAGCTTGTCACTGCGGAAAGGCTGCCCAATAAGGACGAGGCGCAGGCTTTTGGAAAGCTTCGACACGAGAGCCAAGGGTATGCCCTCTGTGTCTTGGCGGTAGCGTTCCCCTATCACGCAGCAGTCGAAAGGACCTTTAGGTGCGGGTTGTGGTGATGGGATGTGGACGTGCCGGTGCCGCACTTGCCGAGGCGCTGTCCCGGCTCGGCCACGAGGTGGCGGTCATCGACCGAGACGCTGCGGCGTTCCACCGGCTCTCCTCGGAATTCTCCGGGGATCGGATACTGGGGATGGGCTTCGACCGAGACGTCTTGCTACGCGCGGGAACCGAGCATGCCGACGCCTTCGCTGCGGTGTCCTCCGGGGACAACTCCAACATCATCGCCGCCCGGTTGGCCCGCGAAACATTCGGAGTGAAGCGGGTGGTGGCCCGCATCTACGACGCCAAGCGCGCAGCGGTCTACGAGCGGCTTGGCATCCCGACCATCGCCACCGTGCCGTGGACGACCGACCGGTTGCTCAACGCGCTCACCGGGGAGAACCGGACCGCACGCTGGCGCGACCCGACCGGGACAGTCGCCGTGTGTGAGGCCGACCTCCACGAAGGCTGGGTCGGCCACCGTGTCACGGCTCTCGAGGAAGCCACCGGGGCCAGAGCGGCGTTCCTGATCCGATTCGGTACCGGGCTGCTACCGGAGAAGAAAACCGTCATCCAGGCCGGTGATCAGGTCTACCTTGCTGCTGTCTCGGGGCGGGCCGCCGAAGCTCTGGCAGTGGCCGCCCAGCCGCCCGCGGAAGAGGTCGGAGAGTGAAAGTCGCAATCGCCGGGGCCGGTGCAGTGGGCCGGTCAATCGCCCGGGAACTGGTGGACAACAACCACGACGTCACTCTCATCGAACGCAATGCCGACCATTTCGACATCGACGCGATCCCGGCGGCGCACTGGCGCCTCGGCGACGCCTGCGAGTTGAGCCTGCTGGAAGCCGTCCACCTCGAGGACTTCGACGTGGTGATCGCCGCGACCGGCGACGACAAGGCCAACGTGGTGCTCTCCCTGCTGGCCAAGACAGAGTTCGCCATTCCACGTGTGATAGCCCGGGTCAACGATCCGCGCAACGAGTGGCTGTTCGACAACTCCTGGGGCGTCGATGTCGCTGTGTCGACCCCGCGCATGCTGGCCTCCCTGGTCGAAGAGGCGTTCGCGGTCGGAGACCTGGTGCGGCTGATGGAATTCCGGAAGGGTCACGCCAACCTGGTGGAGATCACGCTGCCCGATGCAACCCCATGGGGCGGTCGGCCGGTACGCAAGATGAAGCTCCCCCGCGACGTGGCGCTGGTGACGATTCTGCGCGGCCGGCGGGTGATCGTTCCCGAACCTGATCAGCCGCTCGAGGGCGGTGACGAACTACTCTTCGTCGCCGCTCCAGAAGTCGAGGACGAACTGCGTCGGCTGCTCGCCGACGGACTGGCCTGATGTCCCAGTCCGGCTGACGCTAGTCCGGCCGGCGGGCGTGCGCGGCGTGCACCGCGCGCTGGGCCGCCCGGACCGCGAGGTAGCTGACCAGCGCGGCTACCGCCGTCAGCGGCCAGCCCATGGCGATCCGAGCCACCCCCAGCAGGCCGGTCCGGTCGGCGTCATAGAGGTGATGCTGAACGGCGAATCGCGCACCGAACACCAGGACCCAGGTCAGCGTTGCCAGGTCGAAGGCCACCACCGCCCGTCGGGACGCGCGCCAGCTGCGGTCGTGACCGTTGACCCAACTCCAGATGTAGCCCACCACCGGCCGGCGGATCAGCACCGATACCAAGAACACGGCGGCCCACAACAGTGAGGTCCAGATCCCCAGCAGAAAGTAGCCTTTCGATGCCCCGACCAACCAGGCGATCAGCGCGCTCACGCCGACGCCGAAGAAGCCGGCGACTGCAGGCTGCACCGAGTCGCGCCGGAACAGCCGCCAGAACAGGATCGCCGCAGCGACGGCAAGAGCCGACACGATGGCCGGTAGCAGGCCGAATGCGGCTGACACCGGTACCAGAACCGCGACCGGCAACGCGGAGTAGATCAGGCCGCTGACCCCTCCCATCTGGCCCAGCAGAGCCTGGGCGGGAGTGCGGGCCGCGGGAGCGCCGACCTCGCTCTCGGTCAACGTTGAATCTCGTAGTGCGGGTTGTAGATCGCTTTGGTCCCGTTGTCGAGCATCCCGAGCCTGCCGTGGACCCGAAGCGTCCGGCCGCACTCGATGCCGGGAATCCGACGCTGGCCCAACCAGACCAGCAGCACGGTGTCGGTGCCATCAAAAAGTTCCGCTTGGATGCCGGCGCCACAGCCCTTGGCGTTGGTCTCGACGCAACGCAGGGTTCCGACCATGGTGACCTCTTGGCCGCGCTTGCAGTCAATCGCGCGCTGCGCTCCGGTGCTGGTGGCCTCGTCGGTGAGTTCCTCGGCATCGCGGTCCTCGGGGCTCTCCGTCAAACGGCGGGTGAGCCGACGCATAAAACTTTCCGCCGTAGCCATGGCATCTCCTGACCTCTCATTAATGCAAACGTCACCGTAGACCCTTGAAGTTCCGCAGCGCCAAACCGTCCCACCCCAATGGCCCGCCCAGCCCTGCGGCCAGGCACGATCGTGGGGTGGCAGGCGACACGCGGAAGACCTTGCGAAGCATCCCGGACGGCGCTGTGGCGGTGTTGCTGCCCGGCACGGGCTCCGACGACGAGTACATCCGACGGGCCTTCGAAGGCCCGTGGACCAAGGCCGGTGCGATGCTGGTTGCGGTCGCCCCGGACCCGGCCGACGTGGTTGCGGGGTATCTGCGCGCCCTTGACGCCGCGGCCGCCAGTGGAGCAGTCATCGTTGGTGGGGTATCACTCGGAGCGGCTGTGGCCGCCAGCTGGGCGCTCGCCCATCCAGATGGGACCATCGCCGTTGTGGCGGCGTTGCCGGCCTGGACCGGGGCATCGGACGGCGCACCTGCGTCACTGTCGGCCCGGCATACCGCCGCCCTGTTGCGCCGCGACGGACTCGCGGCGACGACGGCCGCCATGCGCGCCTCGAGCCCGGCGTGGCTGGCCGACGAACTGGCCCGGTCCTGGCAGCGGCAATGGCCGTCGCTGCCCGCCGCACTGGACGAGGCGGCAGGCTTCGCCGCACCAAGCCGGGAGGAGTTGAGCCTGCTGACGGCACCATTGGCTGTGGTGGGGGCCGTCGACGACCCGATCCACCCGATCGCGGTGGCACGTGAATGGGTTGCGGCCGCACCCCGGGCGGCGCTGCGTACGACGACGTTCGACGAGTTCGGCCCGAACCCGCCTGCCCTTGGTGACGCATGTTTGCAGGCACTGGCGGAGGCACTGCAGCAACCCGACTGAGCGGTGCTCAGCCTCCGGTGCCTCGCAGTTGCTGCATGGCCGACCCTTCGGCGGCGCGGCGCTCGCCTGGCGGTTCAGGTTGTTCGGGAACCTGCGCCTGGGCTTGTTCGCGAGCCTGCTCCTGCTGCAACTGCTGCTGGGCCAGCCGCTGCTGAGCGAGTCGCTGCTGGGCAAGTTGCTGCTGTGCGAGTTGTTGCTGGGCGAACTGCTGTTGCTGAGCAAACATGGCCTGTTGAGCGGCCAGCATGGCCTGCTGGGCCTGCTGAGCCTGCTGGGCCTGCTGGGCGGCGGCAGCGCGCAACTGCTCAGCTAGTTCCTCCGGTAGCTGAACGGGAAGCGGCGTCCGAACCGGCATGGGGGTGTCCCCGCGGCGAACAACACTGTCAGCCAGTGCGGTCCGCGCCTCAGCCGCGAGCGCCGCGATGGTGTGCGGTGCGCCGTTGACCACGCACCGGACCATCCAGCGGTAACCGTCAACACCGACAAACCGGACCACCCCAGCACCGGTGCCCACCACTTCGCGTCCCCATGGACCATCCTCGATGGAAACCGACGCGTTGTCGTTGCGAAGGGCCTCGGCCAATTCGCTGGCCACCTCGCGCCACAGCCCGGGCGACTTCGGCGCAGCATAGGCGGCGATGGTGAACCGGCCATTGGGGGTCACCACCCAGATCGCGCTGGGGACGCCCTGCTGGTTGAGCTCCACCTGAATTTGGCCACCCGGCGGCATCGGGACCAGGACCGAACCGAGGTCCAGCCGAGCCTGGAGCGCTTCATCGGGGTTGTCAAAATCCTCGATATCGAACGGGCCTTCGAAATCACCCTCGAAGTCAACCTTGGACACCGTGCCCGAGTCCGCCTCCGATTCGCCCCCGGACTGGACACCGTCGGCGGGTGCGGCTGCGACCTCGCCGCTAATGCCCTGCTCATCGCCCTGCCCAGCCGTGCCGCCGGTACCGCTGTCCCGGTCTTTCTTACGTCTGCCGAATGCCATCACAAACTCGCATGTCCGCCGGAGGAACCGTGACCGCCCTGGCCACGGGTGGTGTCAGCCAGTCCGGCCTCGTCGAACGAGACCACTTCGACCAGCTCGGGAAGCTCGACTCGCTGGACCACCAGTTGAGCGATCCGATCACCGCGCCGAATCGAGATGGGCGCGGCCGGGTCGAGGTTGATCAGGGCCACCTTGACTTCACCGCGATAGCCGGCATCGATGGTGCCCGGGCTATTGACGATCGAAAGTCCAAGGCGTGCAGCCAAACCGGAGCGCGGGTGAATCAACCCCACCATGCCATGCGGAATGGCCACGGCGATTCCGGTCGCCACCAGCGACCGCTGGCCCGGCCCCAGTTCGACGTCCTCTGAACTGAACAGGTCGATGCCGGCGTCACCATCGTGGGCTCGGCTGGGCATCGGCAGATCGCGGTCCAGGCGAACCACCGCAAGACTGGCGGGCATGATGGGAAAGACTACCCTTGGCCGAGTGTCAAGTTCGCGTGTGATGTCGCAAACCGTGCGGTACCGCGAGCGGCTCTGGGTGCCGTGGTGGTGGTGGGCCGTCGGCGTCGGCTTGGCGGCGCTGTTCGCAACTGAGATCAACATGGGTGTTCAGGGGCTTCCCATCTGGCTCTCCTACGCCGTGTTGGGGGCGGCCGCTGCCGGGGTTTTGCTGTGGCTGAGCCGGACTGAGGTAAGGGTTGTCGACACTGACGGCGACGTCGAACTGTGGGCAGGGCAGGCACACCTCCCGGCAACCGTGGTGTCCCAGTCGGCGCCGGTCCCCCGCACCGCGAAATCCGCGGCGTTGGGCCGCCAACTGGACCCTGCCGCCTTCATCGTGCATCGGGCCTGGATCGGCCCCATGGCCCTGGTCGTCCTGAACGACCCCGACGACCCGACGCCGTACTGGTTGGTGAGTTCCCGCCACCCCGAGCGTTTGCTCTCGGCCCTGAGCCGCTGACCCAATCCGACCGCGTTCCAGGCCCGGCGCAGACCCGGCCCCAGACACACTGTCAGGCGGCGCAGTCGGTGCAGATCATCACACCGTTCTTCTCGGTGGCGAGCCGACTGCGGTGATGAACCAGGAAACAACTCGAGCAGGTGAACTCGTCAGCTTGCTTGGGCACCACCCGCACCGACAGTTCCTCACCGGACAGATCGGCACCCGGTAGCTCGAAGGATTCTGCAGATTCGGTTTCATCGACGTCGACGACGGCCGACTGCGCTTCGTTGCGGCGCGCAGTGAGCTCTTCCAGCGAATCCTCGGACACATCATCGGTCTCGGTACGCCGTGGGGCGTCATAGTCAGTAGCCATCGTCATCCCTCGTCAGATCTCAGCAGAGTGTTGTATCAGCGCAGAACGCATGTGCATACGGATTCCCGCCCGTTTGCGCGTCTCTTTTCGTGTGATTTACATCACTTCGGTTGGGCAATGCCGCCCCGCGTGGTCAAACGGCGACGGTAGCCGCCGGTTTGTTCACAGCTACCACTACAGTGCACACGTGGTCGCACTCATCACCGACGGCTCAGTGTACGACAAGGACGGGCAGCCGTTCCGGCGGCGCAACTACCGACCGGGCATCATCGCCGCGGCTGTGCTCTTCCTCGTCACCGCGGTGGTCTGGGCCTACGCGCTGTCCCGGCCCGTCGCCGTTCAGGAGGCCGCGGCGTGCAACGCCCCGCCGACCGCGACTTCTCCGACAGCACCGAAGCTGGGCCAGGAAGTGGCCCCAGTGTCGATGATCGAGGTCTCACCCGCCAAGCTGGCCGACACCAAGATCCGGGTCCTGAACGCAAGCGGCCAGGGCGGGCAGGCAGGCGACGTCGCGGGAGCCCTCCGCGACTTGGGCTTCGCTGCGCCGACAGCCGCCAATGACCCGGTCTATGCCGGAGCGCGACTTTCCTGCCAGGGCCAGATTCGGTTCGGCGAGGCTGGTCGACACGCAGCGGCTACAACCTGGCTGGTCGCGCCGTGCGTCCAGCTTTATCAGGACGACCGCAAGGATGATTCGGTCGATCTGGTGATCGGCACCGACTTCACAACGCTGGCCAACAGCGACGACATCGCCGCGGTGCTGTCGAGCCTGCGACCTGGGGCCGCTGAGCCGGCAGACTCGACGTTGATCGCCAAGATCCACAACGAAACCTGCTAACGAGGCTCTAATCCCGAGTAACGCTCCAGCGCACCCATGAGCTGTGCGGCCACTCCGGGCGCAGCCGCCACGAGTAAGGCGCCCGCATCGGCACCGGTCGCTTCCGGCAGGGCGACGAACGCCCCGGCTTCGGCGGCGATCAGGGCGGCTGCGGCCCAGTCCCACACGTTGAGCCCGTGCTCGTAGTAGACGTCGAGACGACCTGCGGCGACCATGCACAGATCCAGTGCCGCGGCGCCCATCCGCCGCACGTCGCGGACCAGGGGCAGCATTTGCGCCAACAGTGCGGCCTGCGCCGCCCGTCGAGAGCTGTCATAACCGAACCCGGTACCCAGGAGGGCCTGGGAGAGTTCCGCGACCGCACTGCACCAGAGCGGCCGGCGTTCGCCATCGACGAGCAGATGGGCACCTCCGCCCACCGCGGCGGAGTAAATCTCTGCGTTAGCGACGTCGGCCACCGCGCCCGCCACCGACACGCCGCCACGCTGAGCGGCGATCGAGACCGCGTAAGCCGGAATTCCGTAGAGAAAGTTCACCGTGCCGTCGATGGGGTCGAGCACCCAGCGAACCCGAACGGAGTCCACGTCATGGCAGCCACCGCCTTCTTCGCCCAGTATCGAGTCATCCGGACGCAGCTGCTGCAACCGGTCACGCAGAAACTGCTCGGTCTGGGTGTCGACGATGCTCACCGGATCGGTCGGGCTGCTCTTGACCCGGATGACCGGAGTCGTCTGAACGTTCGCCGGACCGGCTCCAAATAACTCCGCCCGCCGCCGGCGGACGAACGCCGCGGCCTCGGCGGCCAGGTGCTCGGCCACGGTGCGCAGGCGTTCAGGATCGTCGTAGCTCACCAGTCCATCGCAACACAGGGCCATCGCCACCCACGCATGACCGCCACAACACGAGCGCGCGGCAATCCAGCCTTGGCCGACCGGCCGACCAACTACTGTTTGAGGACTTCCGTTTTGGATTGACGTCGGTTGGATCTGGCCGCCCGCCGCGAGAGGAGATGACCGTTATGAACGGCACCGACCCGGAAATCACGCAACGTCTGGCGTTGGGGATCGACGTCGGAGGCAGCGGGGTCAAGGGCGCGATCGTCGACCTTTCCACCGGCCAACTCGCCAGCGAACGGTTCCGGCTGGAGACCCCGCAGCCCGCCACCCCGCCGGCTGTTACGAGCACCATCGCAGAAGTCGTGCGCCACTTCGGCTGGACCGGTCCGGTCGGGGTGACCTACCCCGGCGTCGTCGTCAACGGCGTCGTGCAAACCGCGGCTAACGTTGACTCATCCTGGATCGGGACCAACGCCACCGAATCGATCAGCGCTGCTTTGAACGGCCAGAAGGTGACCGTGCTCAATGACGCCGACGCCGCCGGCCTAGCCGAACAGCACTACGGCGCGGGCCGCAACCACAACGGCGTCATCGTGCTGCTGACGTTCGGGACCGGCATCGGCTCAGCAGTGATCCACGACGGCAAACTCTTGCCCAACACCGAGTTCGGCCATATCGAGGTGGGTGGAAAGGAAGCCGAACACCGGGCCGCGTCTTCGGTGAAGGAGCGCAAGGAATGGAGCTACCACCGCTGGTGCAGGGAGGTCACCAAGGTTCTCATCGCTATCGAGAACGCGATCTGGCCCGACCTGTTCATCGCAGGTGGAGGTATCAGCAAGAACGGCGACAAGTGGATTCCGTTGTTGAAGAACCGCACTCCGGTGGTAGCGGCCGTTCTCCTCAACAGCGCCGGAATCGTCGGCGCCGCAATGGCCAGCCAACCCGATCTGTCGTGAGTGTGGCCTGTGCAATCGCAGGCAGTCGTTACAATGGAACGCGGCCTCCGGCGTGAAACACGGCGGGAGGGCCACCATGCTTAAGAAATCCGAGCGGGACCACCCCGACATTCATAGCCGACGCCTGGGGTAAGGCATGTCCCAGCTGAAGCCCGCACGACTGAAAGGGTGAACGTGGCAGCGACCAAAGCCAGCGCGTCCTCCGATACGCCGGCGAAGCGTACCGCCGCCAAGAAGCAAGCCAGCTCCGCTGAGCAAGACGCTCCGTCCGCCGCGGGCGCTCAGGGCGTGTTCGCCCGGGCCGCCAAGGCGGTTGCGGACACGGCGACAAAGGCCGTCACGGCCTCCAGGTCCGCTAAGGCTGACCCTTCCGAGTCTTCCGAGGCCACTGCGCCCCCGGCCGCGACAGCACCCGCCAAGGCAGCACCCGCCAGGACAGCGGCCAAAAGGGCTGCACCGGCTAAAAAGGCATCGGCAGCCAAGGCCGCGCCCGCCAAGAAGGCCGCTCCGGCCAAGGCAGCCGGCGCAAAGGCTGCGGTAGCCGCCGGATCGGCTGCACCCAAGGCCCCACGCACTCGTGCCAAGAAGGCCGCCGCGCCGGCTGATGGGGCCACCGTCGAAACCGATGCCCAGGACGATCTGGAGCCCGGCCTCAGCGAGGGCGACCTCGACACCGCCACAGACCCCGATCTCGACGACCTCACCGACGACTCCGACGACGAAGGGGCCGTCAGCACCCCAGCGGCAAAGAGCGCAGCCGAAGACGAAGTAATCGCCGAGCCCTCCGAGAAGGACAAGGCATCCGGGGACTTCGTCTGGGACGAAGAAGAGTCCGAGGCTCTGCGTCAGGCCCGCAAGGACGCAGAGCTCACCGCATCGGCCGATTCGGTACGCGCTTATCTCAAGCAGATCGGCAAGGTCGCCCTGCTCAACGCCGAAGAGGAGGTTGAGCTCGCCAAGCGCATTGAGGCCGGCCTGTATGCCACGCAGAAGATGGCCGAGTTGGCAGAGGGCGGCACCAAGCTGCCGGTGCAGCAGCGCCGCGACATGCAGTGGATCTGCCGGGACGGCGAACGTGCGAAGAACCATCTGCTGGAAGCCAACCTGCGACTGGTTGTGTCGCTGGCCAAGCGCTACACAGGTCGCGGCATGGCGTTCCTGGACCTCATCCAGGAAGGCAACCTCGGCCTGATCCGCGCGGTGGAGAAGTTCGACTACACCAAGGGCTACAAGTTCTCCACCTACGCCACGTGGTGGATCCGCCAGGCCATCACGCGTGCGATGGCCGACCAAGCCCGCACCATCCGCATCCCGGTTCATATGGTCGAGGTGATCAACAAGCTCGGCCGCATCCAGCGCGAGTTACTCCAGGACC
>JAGQTV010000082.1 GCA_020438845.1 Mycobacterium sp.
GTCGACGCCGCCTGCGGAGCTGGGACGGGTCAGGATCCGATAGGCCTGTTTCCGGCTGCAGCCCTGGGCGACCCAGGTCTCTTCCACTTCGCGGATCGCGCCTTCGGCAGTGCGTTCGACCCGTTCCACCGACATGGTGATGCGTTCGAGCGCGCACTCGAAGCTGGATTCAAAGGCCACCGCGACCTGGAAGTAGATGTCTGACAACAATGCCCCGTCGGCCTTCGTCTCTCCGCTCAACTCAGGGATCGCCGGTTCCTGCTCGGTGCTGGGCTGGGCAGCAGGAGCGGGCTTCTGGTTATCGGCATGCATGAGGACGCCGGATGTTGGCGATAGCCCCTTCCGGACACCGTCCAGCGCCTGTCGGATCCTTGGCCTGCCTGCTGTCGCGATCGGCCCGGAAGCGTTCGCTGACGTTCACAGGGCGTTGTCGATCAGCTCTCAAATCCGTTGCTGAAGAGCGCATCCGCGAACTCCACCGTGCGTTCCCAGAAACCGTGCCCCCAGGTTGCGATGACGAGGTCCACATCGTCGGGGCCCGTGGAGTGGATCTGCATGCCCCGCACCTTGACGACCGCTGGCAGGCCGTCCATGTAGCGGTACCAGTTGCGGCCACTGTTGTCGGACCGGAAGATGCCGGCCTCGGTGGCGAGGAACAGCTGGCGGTGGTCCAGGGGGTGGGCAAGAACTTGCCAGTAGTTGACGTTGGGAAGGCTCTGCGCGAGGTCGCCGGTCACGTCCCACCAGGCACCGCCCTTGTTGGTGCTGAGATAGGCGCGCGATGGCCGACGGCTGCCGGTGGCAAAATAGACATAGGATCCGTGCTGAGACGATCGGTCGGCGAAGGCCCAGCCGCCGGTGGGCACGTCGGGCACGAATGGCCCGCTCGGGGTGCGATCCTCCCAGTTCATGTCACCGAGGGTGCCGGTGACGCCCTCCTCCATGACATAGAGCGCGGTGCCGTTGCTGACAGAGTTCCAGTCGGTGATGTAGATGACCAGCGGGTCGATGCTCCCGGCCTCGATGCTCTGGATGCTGATTCCGGCGGGCAGTGGGTGGTTGGGGTTGACGTAGCGCCAGTTGACGCTGCTGCCCTCCCAGGTCCATCGCCAGTAGACATAGCGGCCGTCATGGGTGAACACCACCGGCAGATTGATGATGTGGTTGTAGACCATGGTCGGTGTGCCGCCGCCCGGGAGGTTGACGTTCATGCCGACCTGGGGGCCCTCGCCCTGCCAGAAGTAGCGGTTGTAGGCGAAGCCGCTGGTCATCGCGAACTGGGTGTCGTTGTTGGGGTGGATGCTGACCTGACCGCCGTCGCCGCCGAAGAGGTAGCGATAGCGTTCGGTCGTCGATTGCCGGTCGATGCGGATGTTGCCATTGTCCTGCAGGCCCGCGAGAAGCCGGTCCGGATTGCTGAGTGATCGATCAAAAGTCGGCGGGTTGTAGGTCTGGGAGATGTTCAAGCCCCACTCGTTGTAGCGGTCGTCGTGGCTGTCGGCGGACCAGTCGTAGGCCGTGATCCCGCCATCGTTGGTGATGAGCACCTCGGTGTTGCCGGGGGCAACGCTCTGCGGGATGAAGGCCATCGAAGTCTGGTCGACGTGGCCGGCGTCGAGACCGGTGGTGTCGCAGCCCGAGCCGGTGACGCCGACATTGCGGCGCCAGCAGATGTTGCTGGTATTCGCGGTGGTCGCGTTGAGGGTCATCTGCGCCGCCGCCAGACCGACGATGACCCGGTTCGGGTCGGCCGGGTCAACGGCGATGGCGTGGGTGTGATGGCCCTCGTTCCAGGCAATGGGATCGGTCGTTGGGCGCGGGTCCATGTCGACAAAGCTGGCGCCGGCGTTGGCGGAACGGTAGATGCCGTTGAGGTTGCGCGGCGGTCCGGTCACCAGAGCGTAGACCCAAGACGGATTGGCAGGCGAGACGGCGACCGAGACGCGGCTGATCTCGCCGACGATGCCTGTGCCCGCGGTGCAGGTGTGAAACAGCGAAGTCAGGATCAGGCAGTGCACGACGCCGGTACCCGGTACACCGAGAATCCACTCGGAAGACGCGGTGGCCCGGATGATGTCGGTGACGCCGCCGCCGGCTGGCCCGTCGTAGACGAAGGCCCAGCTCTGGCCGAAATCGGAGGAGATGAAGACGCCCTCCGATGTCGCCGCCAGAACGCGTTCACCGCTCAGGTCCGAGGGATCGGCGACCAGCTTGAAGAAGTGCGATGGCTCCGGGTTGAGATTGACGTGGATCCAGGTAGCGCCGCCGTCGTCGGTGCGGTACAGGCCGGTGCCCTCGTCACCGGATCGGCCCCAGTCCCCGGTGCCGACGAGAATACGGTTCGAATTGCCCGCGCGAACCAGGAACGCGCCCACAGAGGGCGAGCCCGGCAGCGTATTGCTCACCGGCACCCAAATCCGCCAGGCGGGGATGATCGGGTTACGGCCGAGGAAATAGAGTCCGCCCGACGACGCGCCGGCCCACAGGGTGGTCTCGGCGAGGCCGTTGTGCCAGGCCCAGGCGGCGCTGCGGACCCGGCCGACCTTGTCGTGCTCGATCGAGGTGTCGATGATGGTTCCGCCAACCCGCGACCACTGAGTGGCGGCCCGGGTGGTGCCTGTGAGCTGCCAGTCCGGAATCTTGAGCGCCGCCTCGATCCCGTCTCGAATCTCGGCTGAGCTCCGGGGGGTTTCCCACATCTTTTCCATCAGAAAGCTGGATTCCACCGGGTGCGTAGGCACCTCAGCCCAGCCTGGTCCCGCCATCCCGATCAGCACCGCCAACAGCAAGCCGGGCAGGGCGGTCGTGACCGCTCGAGTCTTTCGCGCACGAGTGAATGCTTTGATCATTTCAATGCTCCCGTTGGGCCTCGGCTACGAGCTTGAGAAGTGCGGTCCGCTGAGTCGGCCCGGGATGCCTTGCGCCGTGATTCCACCGCTCGGCATCGGTGCGAGGGCTCCGACCTTCGGACTGCGCCCGAGTGTTTCCGGCTGGCAACGCGGTTCGCGGAACTTGTTCGGAGGATTCCTGGATTGGTTTTCAGCTTAGGCGTGTCTGCATTGACGAGGTTGACTTGAGTCAACTGCGGACACGGCAAAGCGGCGCTTGCATCAGCGACCGCCAGCTGTGCATACTGTGCATACCAAATATGCACAGATGATCGTGGACGCAAAACTCTTTCTCTCCGCCAGCAGTGGCGCGCCCATGTACCAGCAGGTGATCGATCAGATCAC
>JAGQTV010000083.1 GCA_020438845.1 Mycobacterium sp.
AATTCCGGATACCTTGCACCTGTGCGTCTTTGGAGTACGGGTTGGCGATCTGTAGATCCCGGGCCAGGATCTGGGCACGGATTACCACCGGATCCAGCAACGGCTCGTCGGTGAGCTGATTCATCTTGTCGACAAGTTCGTAGAGGTGGTCCGCCACGACGAAGTCCGCGCCGCGGGCCTTGAACGCCCCGACCGGAGCGGGGGCACCCTTGCTTAACACCCGCTCCTTGACGATGGCGGCCCGGTCGCGGTTGGTGATGTCAGGGTTCTGCTCGGAGCCCGACAGCGCGAACTCCTTCTCGATGATCTTCTGGGTCAGGATGAACCAACTGTGGTCGTAACCGGCGATCTCCGGTGTTGTCCGCAGGTAGCGCAGCGTGCCCAGGGTGTCGTAGCCCGGCAGATACGGCGCGGGCAGTCGCCGGCCCAGAGCGTCGAACCACATCGACGACGGTCCGGGCAGAATCCGGATGGCATGCCCCGGCCAGATCGGGTCCCAGTTCTGCACACCCTCGGTGTAGTGCCACATCCGGTCGCGGTTGACGAGCCGCACCCCGCTGGCATCGGCGATGTCGAGCATCCGGCCGTCCACGTAGGCGGGCACCCCGGTGATCATCGACTTCGGCGGCGTTCCCATGCGGGCCGGCCAGTACCGGCGCACGATGTCGTGGTTACCGCCGATTCCGCCGGTGGTGATGACGACGGCCTGGGCGCGTAGTTCGAAGTCGCCCAACGGATCCCGGTTGGAGGATGCGCCGCGAGGAGCGTCGTCGGGGGCCAACACGGTGCCGCGCACGCCGGTGACCGTGCCCGCGTCGATGAGCAGGTCGTCAACGCGATGGCGGTGACGGAAGACCACCAGCCCGCGCCCTGCGGCCGCCAGCGCCGAGTCGGCGAACGGCTTGACCACCCCGGTGCCGGTGCCCCACGCCACGTGGAAGCGGGGAACCGAGTTGCCGTGGCCGTCAGCCCGAAGGTCGCCGCGCTCGGCCCAGCCGACCGTCGGCAGGAAGGTGATGCCGTGCCCGCTGAGCCAGCTTCGCTTCTCACCTGCCGCGAACTCGACGTAAGCTCTGGCCCACTTCACCGCCCAGGAGTCTTCGTCGTCGAGGCGGTCGAACGCAGCGCTGCCCTGCCAGTCGTTCCAGGCAAGTTCGACGGAGTCCTTGACCCCCAGCCTGCGCTGTTCCGGGCTGTCCACCAGGAACAGCCCGCCGAACGACCAGAACGCCTGACCACCGAGGTTGGCGGCATTCTCCTGGTCGACCAGCAGCACCTTTTTGCCGCGGCTGGTCAGTTCGTGGGTCGCGACGAGCCCCGCCAGTCCGGCCCCGACGACGATGACGTCTGCATCCATCCTCTGACCGTACCGCCGAAGTGCGTCCTACAAACGGTGCTTGACCGCGGCGGAGAGCCGGGCGCCGTCGCACTTGCCCGCCGCGATCGCAGTGGCCGCCTTCATCACCTGACCCATCTGCTTCGTCGACGGCCGTTCGCCGATCTGCTCGGCCACCTGAGCCATCGCGGTATCCACCACGTCGGCCACCTCAGCGTCGGTCAACGGTGTCGGCAGATACTCGTCGATGATCCGGGCCTCGGCGTGCTCCTCCGCGGCGAGTTCACCCCGACCGTTCTGCGTGTAGATCTCCGCGGCTTCGCTGCGCTTCTTCGATTCCCGCGACAGCACCTTGAGCACCTCGTCATCGGTGAGCTCGCGGGCCTGCTTGCCGGACACCTCCTCGGTCTGGATAGCGGCCAGCATCATCCGCAAGGTCGCTGTGCGCAGCTTGTCTTGGTTCTTCATAGCCTCGGTGAGATCCGACCTCAGCTGGTCTTTAAGTTCCGACATGGTTGCCCACGCTACGCGGCTCCAACGCCGGGACATCGGGATAGGTTGGTGAAATGCCCCACTGGCCCGATCAGCCGCCGTATCCGCCGCCCGGCCAGCAGTACTACCCCACCCATCCCGGATCCCCGATTCGGCCGCGCTGGAAGCCCGGCATCATTGCGCTGCGTCCGCTGTCCGTGAGTGACATCTTCAACGGAGCCATCACCTACGTACGGGCCAACCCGAGAGCAACCCTGGGACTCACCACCGGGATCGTGGTCGCCACAGCGCTCCTCCCGGTTCTTCTGGTGATCGTGGCACCGAATATCAGCGGCGACGCCCCCGTCGTGGGCGACGGGCTGGCCGGGTTCGCAGCAACATTCCTGGCCACAATCCTGCTCTCCGGAATGCTGACTATCGTGGTGGCGCGGTCGGTGCTGGGCCTGACGATCACCAGTAGTCAGACCTGGAAGAGCTTTCGTGGCCGCCTGGGCGCCTTGTTCGGGCTGACCGTGCTGGAATCCTTTGCGGCAGCGGTCCTCGTCGGAGCAGCCATCGGTGTCGTCGCCGGAATGGATCGCGTCGCCGGTGGCGTAGTCGCCGCGCTGATCGGCATCAGTTTGGTGCTGGTGCTCATCATCGTGTTTGCCTTCGTCTTCAATCTACTGAGCTTCGCACCGGTTGCGGTTGTTCTGGAACGAAAGCCTGTGATGAGTGCGATCCGGCGATCGATCGCTCTGGTGCGCAACCAATTCTGGCGCATCATGGGTGTCCGGGTGCTTGCCACTATCGTCGCTGTAGCGGTTACCGTCGCGGTCTCGGTTCCCTTCGCGGTCGCTACCTTGCTGATACCCTCGCCAGGCCCGAATACGGTTGACTTGACAATCATTTCAGCGATGTTGTCCGCCCTCGGCCAGGCTCTCGGCCAGATCATCACCATCCCGTTCACCGCCGGGGTCGCCACCCTGCTTTACGTCGATTCCCGGATTCGTTCGGAAGCATTCGATTTCCGTTTGCAGTCAGTGCTCGGCGAGCTGTCAGTCGGTGACCGAGCCGACACCATCTGGTTGACCGACAATCGCTGAAGCACTCATGCCAGCCATCGACATCGACCGAGACGGGGCCCATGAGGCTGCCCGACACGAGCTCGCCAAGCCGATTTACCCGAAGGCTTCGCTCTCAGATCGCATCGATGACTGGCTGCGCGAGTTTCTATTCCGGCTGATTCAGAAGGGCTCATCGATCCCAGGCGGCTGGTTCACGATCACACTGCTGGCGGTAATCGCACTGATAGCCGGACTCGTCGCAGTACGAATCGCTCGTCGCACCATGGGTTCACGCCGCGAAGCACAGTTGTTCGGACCTCATGCTCTTTCCGCGGCGGAATATCGGGCACGAGCTCAGGAGGCTGCAGCACAGGGTGATTGGTCTTCTGCTATCCGGCAGCGCCTGCGAGCCGTGGGGCGCCAATTAGAGGAAGACGGGGTGCTCAGCCCGGTTCCGGGCCGCACTTCAGGCGAACTGGCCCGTGACGCCGGGCAGGACCTACCCGATCTTTATGCCGAATTACACGCCGCAGCAAATGCTTTCAACGATGTGACCTACGGTGGGCTACCAGGCACCGCACCGAACTACCGTTTGGTCGCTGATCTCGACGACCGCGTCCGCCACCACGAGGCAATAGGACACGTGCCGGTCGTCACCGCCGAGACGTGGACCCCGCTGCGGTGACGCGCCGGCGGACCGGGCGCTGGGTCGCCCTCGGGCTGTTCGCCATCACCGCCGTGGCGGTGATCAGCGCCTGGTTGACCACACCTCGTCTCGGCGGCCGGATGGACCCCGCTTCAACGTCTCCGTCGGGCACCCACGCGCTGGTGAGCCTGCTGCGCGACCAAGGCGTCGAAGTGATCGTCGCCGACAGCGCCGAGGAAGCGAGCCACGCTGCCGGCCCGGATACCCTGCTGTTGATCGCCGAGACCTACTACGTGCGCGGCGACGAACCGTTCCGCTCGCTGGCGGATGCGCCCGGCGACCGCTTGGTGCTGGAACCGACGGCACGCGCCAGAGAAGCGTTGTCACCTGGCGTTCGACTGAGCCGCGAGGTGTTCCCGACCAGCGAACCGGACTGCGATCTGCGCGAAGCGAACCGGGCCGGCGTGGCTGAACTGGAAGACGCCGACACCTACACGCAAGCAGGAGATGATGCGGTTACCCGCTGTTACGGCGGGGCACTGGTGCGCTACCGCGCGGGCGCACGCACCATCACCGTGGTCGGCACCGCGGATTTCATGACCAATGACTCGCTGCTCAAGCAGGGGAACGCGGCCCTGGCAATGAACCTGGCAGGCGGGCGGCCCCGCCTGGTCTGGTTCGCGCCCCAGCACATGCAGGGCAGCGATTCCGGGGGCGCAACGATCGCCGACCTTGTGCCGGAGGCCTTCTTCTGGGTGGCGGCTCAGCTATGCCTGGTTGTGGTCCTGCTGGCCCTGTGGCAGGGTCGCCGCCTAGGGCCACTGGTAGCCGAACGCATACCGGTTGTCGTGCGGGCATCGGAGACCGTCGAGGGCCGGGCCCGGCTCTACCGGTCCCGACGGGCCCGGGACCGGGCCGCCGCGGCACTGCGCACCGCCGCGCTGCAACGAATGCTGCCGCGTCTCGGCCTGGGGCCCAACCCCCCGGAGGATGCCGTACTGGCGACGCTGACCAACCGTTGTTCCACGGACGGCAATGCGCTGCGGCAGTTCCTTTTCGGACCTCCGCCGGCGACCGACTCCGATCTGTTCCATCTGGCGAACGCGCTCGACGACATCGAAAGGCAGGTCATCCAGTCGTGACCGATTACGTCTCCGCTGCAGACGAAAAGACCGCGCGCAGCGCCCTGTTGGCATTGCGTGGGGAGATCGCCAAAGCGGTCGTGGGGCAGGACGCCGTGGTGAGCGGACTGGTCATCGCTCTGCTGTGCCGTGGGCACGTTCTATTGGAAGGTGTTCCCGGCGTTGCCAAGACACTGCTGGTTCGGGCCCTGGCCGCCGCTCTGCAGTTGGATTTCAAGCGGGTTCAGTTCACTCCGGACCTGATGCCCGGCGACGTCACCGGGTCGCTGGTGTACGACGCCCGCACGGCGCAGTTCGTATTCCGGAACGGTCCGGTATTCACCAATCTGATGCTGGCCGACGAGATCAACCGCACGCCGCCGAAGACCCAGGCTGCGCTGCTGGAAGCCATGGAGGAGCGGCAGGTCAGCGTCGACGGCCAGCCGCGTCGGCTGCCGGACCCGTTCATCGTGGCAGCCACTCAAAACCCGATCGAGTACGAGGGCACCTACCAGTTGCCCGAGGCCCAACTGGACCGCTTCCTGCTCAAGCTGGCCGTGCCCTTACCACCCCGGGATCAGGAAATCGCGATCCTGGCCCGACACGCCCGGGGCTTCGACCCGCGCGACCTCAGCGCGATCCGGCCTGTTGCCGGCGCCGCCCATCTTGCCGCAGGCCGGGAGGCTGTGCGCCGGGTACTGGTATCCGAAGAAGTGCTGGGCTATATCGTCGACATCGTCAGTGCGACACGTAGTTCACCGTCACTTCAGTTGGGTGTATCGCCCCGTGGCGCCACCGCACTGCTGGCCACCGCGCGGTCCTGGGCCTGGCTGACCGGCCGGGGTTACGTGACGCCCGACGACGTCAAGGCGATGGCCAAGCCGACTCTGCGCCACCGGATCGGGCTGCGCCCGGAGGCCGAACTCGAAGGCGCCACGCCGGACGGGGTACTCGACGGCATCCTGACGTCGGTGGCGGTTCCCCGCTAGTGGTGGTCACCGGCCGTGTCGGGGCGATCGCTTTGGCCGCTGTGCTGCCGATCGCGGTCTCGCCTTGGCCAGCAGCGGTTTTCGCGGCGTTCGCGCTGGCAATCACTCTCGCGATTTCGCTCGACTTCCTGTTAGCCGGCCGCCCAACAGACTTGCAGATCGACCGTTCCGGACCGGCATCCGCCCGGCTCGGAGAATCGGTCGAGACTCGGTTACGTGTGCGCAACGATGGACGGCGACGGGTGCGGGGTGTGCTGCGCGACGTCTGGCCACCCAGTGCGTGCGCCGAACCGCGCAGCCAGTCCCTCGACGTTCCCGCCGGGCAAGTAAGCAACACGGTGACCCGGCTGCAACCGTTGCGCCGGGGAGACCAGCAGTGTGACGTCGTCACGGTGCGCTCGATCGGCCCGCTGATGTTGGCCGGACGCCAACGCAACCTGCCGGTGTCCGGGCACGTGCGAATTCTGCCGCCATTCCTGGCGCGCAAGCACTTGCCGTCACGTTTGGCGCGCCTCCGTGAGATCGACGGCCTGCTACCGGTTTTGGTCCGTGGCCAGGGCACCGAGTTCGACTCGTTGCGGGAGTACGTCATCGGCGACGACGTCCGGTCCATCGACTGGCGCGCCACCGCGCGGCGTGCGGACGTCGTGGTCCGCACCTGGCGACCCGAACGCGACCGGCGAGTGGTCATCGTCCTCGACACTGGCCGCACGTCCGCCGGCCGGGTGGGCGTGGACCCCACCGCCAGGGATCCAGGCGGCTGGCCGCGACTGGACTGGTCGCTCGATGCCGCACTACTGCTGGCTGCACTGGCCTCACGGGCGGGCGACCATGTCGACTTCCTCGCCCACGACCGCATCACCCGCGCTGCTGTGTTCGGCGCCGCGCGTAACGCACTGCTGGCCCAACTGGTCGAGGCGATGGCCCCGCTGGACTCGGCCTTGGTCGAGTCTGACTCTGCTGCGATGGTGTCGGCGGTGCTTCGACGAGTGCGGCGGCGGGCTCTGGTGGTGCTGTTGACCGACCTGAACCCGTCAGCGCTGGAGGAGGGTCTACTGACGGTGCTACCGCAGCTCACGGCCCGCCACCAGGTGATCGTGGCGGCAGTGGCCGATCCCAGGGTCGACCAGCTGGCAGCCGGGCGGGCCGACGCCGCACAGGTGTACGACGCGGCCGCCGCCGAGCGAGCCCGCAACGACCGCCGTGCAATCGCCTCCCGGCTGCGGCATAGCGGCGTGGAGGTGGTTGACGCGGTACCCGAGAACTTCGCACCCGCCTTGGCCGACCGCTACCTGGCGATGAAGACGGCGGGCCGCCTCTGAAGGCCTCCTCGAAAGTGAGGCTCTCTGTGCCTCAGGCGGTTTCGGATAAGGCCACCTCCCGTTGGTGCCCGGCCTCCTGTTGTGCCGACATCCTGAGTTCGGCGACGACAGCTTCGAAGCTGCGCGCCACCGATTCAACATGGTCGACGTTGTCGGGGCATGCGGTCAGACCCACAGCGAACTTCCCGTTGTACGACACTGCGGTGACATTCAAATTCGACCCTTCGCACAGTGGCGCAAAGGGGAATGCAGCGAGGACACCCGCTCCTGCGCAACGGAATTCGTTCTGTGGTCCTGGCACGTTAGAGGTGACCAAATGGGCGAGTGGGGAATGCAGCCGGGACAACTTCAAACCGGTGTAGAGCTCAGCCGCCAACCCGATCACCATCGGTGGCGCAAGATCGATGACATCACCGAGATTGATGGGCAGCACCGCCCGCCGTCGTGCCTTTATTCGAGATGTGGCGGCATGAATGTCGGCGAGCTGATCCACTGGGTCGGCTAGCTGCACCGGAAGTCTCACCAGGGTCGGGGACCAACTGTTCGATATCTTCGACATGTCGGCGCTGCGCGTCGAGATCGGCATGAAGGTGCGCAGCGGCTGGGCAGGCACGGTGTCGTAGGTATCCAGCCACCGGCGCACTGCCGAGGTCGTGGCGGTGAGGAACACGTCGTTGACTGTTACCCCGAACGCCTCGGTGATAGCGCGCAGATCGTCCATTGCCACCTCGGCAAAGGCCACGGTGCGGCGCGGGGTCAGCGGATCATTCAGTCGGGTCCTGGGTACGGAGGCATCCGGGTCCGATATCCCCTGCTGCAATACCGCTGCGGGAAGCCGTCTCCGGGTTCCCCCGCGGAGCGCCGTCATTGCGGCCTCCACCGCACGGGGGGTGGCCCGACGGGCGATCCGGACAGCAGCGGCCGTGTTCGAAGCGATCTCTTCGACGAAGTCATGCACCCGCGCCGGCGCAGCGGGCATCCGGGTGGGGTTGCCCTCAGCCGCCCGACGGTGTTGATGCTCCAGATCGGCACCCATCAGCTCCGGCAGGAGCGCGGTCACGGCGCCCACACCGTCGCTCATAGCGTGGGCGAACTTGATCACGACCACCAATCGTCCATCGTTCAGCCCCTGCACCACCCAGGCCTCCCACAACGCACGGTCCCGGGAAAGACGTTGCTGGTGCAATTGCCCAACCAACAGCGCTAACTCATTCATGGTGCCCGGCGCGGGTAGCCGCACCCGATGCAGGTGGCGGGCGACATCGAACTCCGGGTCCTCGACCCACGAAGGCTGGCCCATCCCGACAGGGTTGGTCAGCAATCGCTGTCGAAAACGCATTGTTGCGCTGGCATTTTCAGCCAGCTTCCTGGCGACGGCTCCGGCGGTCAGGTCACCGAGCACGGTCGAATCGCAAAACAGGACGGCCATGACATGAGTGGGCATGACAGCCGTCTCACCGTGCAGCGAAATACCGTCCAATCCGGTGAGCCTCTTCATCACAGGCTCACCCGTCGCTGTCTTCTCGTTCACCGTCTCACCTTTCTGGAGCCGTGCCGTCGTGCGTCATGAATTCCAGATTGCTCCCCCTTCCTTGACGCCCGCCGACTACTCACTGGGCCTTCGATGGGAAACACTGGGCCTTCGATGGGAAATGAGTCACCCGCACTGGCCGCCCACGTGAAGCCGGCGGAGAGTCCAGCGGAAATCCAAGTGAAATCCTCACCCCGTCGGAACGACGTCCGGAGCATCGGCAAGATCCCCGGACTCCCCGGCACGAACCGCGCGACGGCCGAAGTAGATCACGTAAGCCAGAAAGGTCGCCTCCGCAACCACCCCGATGCCGACGCGTAGTGCGGTCGGCAGCGGCGCTGGGGTCACCAGCGCCTCGATCAGACCGCTCACCAGCAGCACCCCGACCAGTCCGACAGCCACGGCCACCACGGCCCGGCCTTGCTCAGCCAGCACCTGCCCGCGTGGACGCTCGCCCGGCGAGATCACCGCCCAGCCCAGCCTCATCCCGACCGCAGCCGCCAGGAAAACCGCTGTCAGTTCCAGTAGGCCGTGTGGCGCCAGCAGACCAAACAGCACGTTGGCCTTACCGGCGTGGACCATGAACCCGCCCACCATGCCCAAGTTGGCGGCGTTCTGAAACAGCACCAAGGGAATCGGGATGCCCAGTAGGACGGCGAAGGCGATGCATTGAGCGGCTACCCAGGAGTTGTTCACCCACACGTGCAGTGCGAAGGATGCTGCCGGGTGCTCGCTGTAGTACGAGGCGAAGTCGTGGTTGACCAGCTGATCGATCTCCGCGGGAGTGTTCAGCGCGGCCTGCACTTCGGGATTGCCGGCGACCCAGATTCCGGTGAGCACCGCTACCGTGAAGAACAGTGCTGCAGTGACGGCCCACCACCGCCAAGCCCGGTAGGCGACCACCGGGAATGACACCGTCCAGAACCGGGCGAACTCGCTCCACACCGGTGCGTGCGCCCCGGTCACCGCCGCGCGAGCGCGTGCCACCAATGACGACAGCCGACCGATCAGTACCGAGTCGGTGGACGCCGAACGCACCATGGACAGGTGCGTGGACACCCGCTGGTAGAGGTCGACGAGTTCGTCAACCTCCGCGCCCGAGAGGTGTCGGCGGCGCTTGACCAGGTGATCCAGCCGCTGCCAGGTTCCCCGGTGGGAGAACACAAAGGCATCGACGTCCACCGCCGCTAAACTCCCGGGCGCAGAATCGAACTCAACGCACTCAACGGGATGTGCGGTTGCACCGTTCCACCGTTCATCGACCACAGGTAGCTGCCCGGGGTGAAGTCGATCGGCGTGTCCCGGGCCACCGGATAGTCGGGCATGTAGAGAATCAACTCGGTTGGGGTCAATGCCCAGGCCTTGTAGCCGCCGGAGTACACCTTGTCGGGGGTCCACCGATCCGGGGTGAAGGGATAGGTGTTCGGGTCGTGCGGCGGCGGCGCCTGGTCCAAGGCGGCCTGGATATAGGGGGCGCCCAACGACGGGATGGCATTGACGTCCATCAGATCCGCCAGTTGCACCTGGCGTCCACCTTCGTAGGCGAAAGTGCGGTAGGCGTCGTTGATGGCCGTTCCCTCGGCGTGATAGTCCTCGTGGAACACGACCGTTCGGATTCCGCCGTGTTGGAAGATCTCGAAATTCGCGTCACCCCAGCTGTCGTAGGCCATGTTCTTCCCGGCCGACCGCCAATTGTTCATCAGGGTGGTCAGATAATCGGCAATGACTCCGCCGATCGGCCCGTCGATCTCAGCCGGGATCGCGATATTGATCTCCCGCACCGCCTTTCGTTCGGTCGCCACCGAGGCGTGGCAGTACTGACCGTTCCACTGACCACCGATCTGGTCGCAGAAAGACGCCACCGACGCCGATGCTGCGGGCGCGGTGACCGCTGAGGCCACGGCGGCGATGGCCACACCGGCGGTTCCCGCCATCCGTATGGTCGTCTGCATGGCGGCTACGGAAGCTCGACTTTGCTTGCCCGCCAACGGCCATCGGCCTTCTCCAGAGTCATCTTCATCCGGCTGCGGTCAATCCGCGGGTCGGGAAGCTTTGTGTTGGAGACCGACTGATCGACGAAGAGCAGCACCACGGCCTTGTCCTTGGACACCGACTGCACCGCGGCGTCGATGACCAAACCGTGGGCAGTCGCCTTGTTCTCGATAAGCAATTGGCGCAGTTCCCCGCTCGACTGGGAGTACATGTCCTTGAACTCGCCTGTCGCACCGTCGAGAACCTGTCGGAAGTTCTCATCGACGTTATTGGAGTCGATGCTGGTGAGCACCTCCGCGTAGCTCACCGCCGCATGCAGCGCTTCGTCGCGGGCCTGGTTGATCTGGTGCTGCTGCCACGCCTGCCAGCCCAGAACTCCGACAGCCACCACCAACACCGCGAGCACCGCTGCCAGGGCCAAGGTTTTTACATTCGGCAGCCCCCGCTTTGGCTTGACGGGTGCCGCCTCGTCCGGTGCAACTGTCTCTTCCGGCGGCACCGTCTCGTCCGCGTCAGCCGCCCCCGTGTCCCCGCCGGCGGAATCAACGACGCCATCAACAGCGGCATCGTTCTCGACCTCAGCGAGATCAGAGGCCTCGGCTCCCTCTTCTGTCATAACAGGCATCTTCGTCTATCTCTCCTCGGTGCTCATCAACGGGGAAGGCACATCAACGGGTAAGGGCTCGTCAGCGGGGCGGTTCCATCGGCAATGTCGGGCCGCCGTACGGCGTCGGGATGGAGAACCGGCCCTCGGGAGACGGATCGGTCTGCTTCCCCAGATCGGCACCCATCGGCGGTCCGTACGTGTCGTCGCCAGCGGGTCGCGGTGCGTTCTTCGCACCACGAATCAGGACAGCGGGATCGTCGTCGCGGCAGTAGGTGTACATGAACGGCTCCGGGTAGTCCGCCGAGGACGGCGGATGGCGTGGGGTTCCGTAGTCGCAGGCATAGCGCGGGTAGATGTCGGCGCTGACCCAGAATCCTTCGTCGTGGATGATGCTGCTCAGCGAGTCGAACAACGAGCCCCGATCGGTCGGGAACAGCGCGTTGAGCGCCGGAACCCGCACGTACATCAGCTGCGTGGACGTAGTGAGGTCGCCCAGCAACTGCACCATCGTGTCGGAATTGTCCGCGAACAGCGTGTCGGTGGCGGCGAACGTCTTCGGCGCCTGCTCGGTCAAGGTGCGGAACCCTCCGGTCATCCGGCTCACCCCGCCGAACACCGCGTCGAGGTTGGCGGCCGCGACCTTCATCCCCTCGTTCTTGTCCGCCACCAATTGCAGCGTGATCCGGCTGGTGTTGAGCAGCCGGGTCGTTTGCGGCAGCACTCCGTCCAAGGCGGAGAGCAGGAACGTACCGCCCTCGACGATGTCGGAGAGTTTCTGCGGACCGGCGTCACTGAGGCTGAGTTCGTGCTTGATGATTTCCAGCTTCTTGGTGTCGATCTGCTTGAGCATTCCGTCGGAGTGGGCCAGCAGATCAGCCAAAGTGACCGGTATCTCGGTTCGGCCCATCGCGAATGTGCCGCCGTTGGTGAGGAACGGCGCCTTGCCGTTGCCGCCGTCGAAGTCGATGTACTGCTCACCCGCTGCGGACAGCCCGGCCACCCGCGCCTTGCTGGACTCCGACAATTTCACCGCCGCATCGAGTCGGACCTCGGCGTTGACCCCGGCGGGCACGATAGACAGCTTCTCGACCTTGCCGATCCGAACGCCGCGCAGAGTGACGTCCTGATTGGGCAGCAGGCCGCCGGAGGCCGGGAGTTCCAGCGTCACCCGGTACACCGAGGCGAAGGGGTTCCAGCCCAACGCCCCCAGCAAGAGGTAGGCGACCCCGACGAGAAGGGTCATCACCAACGCTCCGGCTGACAGCCATCCCTTGTGCCGATGGCCGGCCTTCACGACGTCGACGATTGCCTGGGCGATCGTGTTGATCATGGCGTTCCCCCGCCACCGGGCCCCGGTGCTGGCCCCGGCGGGTTGACGAACTGCCCGGGTGCGGTGGGGCCCGGGGGTGGGCCGTTGACCTCCCACTGACCCGGCTGCGTCGGGCTGGGGATGACCGGAACCTGCGGAACGTTCGGACCACGCCCGACGACGCGTTCCTGAAGGCGGAACAGGATGTATTTGAAGGACCCGATGAGCTGATTGAAGGTGGACCACTTAGGCCCGTGGAAACCCTGGTCACCGGCCTGGAACCCGATGTCGGGGATATGGCCGAGGATGAGCCGGTCGATACTGCCTCTCAGCGAAATCGAATTTCCGGCAGTCGATTTGACCAGCGGCGGCATCAACCGATTCAACGCCGACAAGCTGGTGTTGGGGTCGAGCACGACGTCGTTGAACGCCCCGGAAATGGTGTTGAGGTCAGCGATCACACTGCGGCCGCTGGTGTCGGTGCCGGCAAGCGAAGGAAACTTTCGCAGCATCTCGGTGGTGCTGCCGGCCGTGACCACCAGATCGGTGATCTGGTTGGTCTGCGCCGCCAGGGTGTCGGTGGCGGGAGCAGTGGCCGCCAGTAACTGTGCGATGACGTCGTTCTTGGCGTCGATGCGCTTGGAGAGGCTGGAGAGAGCGTCCAGCGACCCCGCAATCTGATCGGTACGGCGGTCCATCGTCGCTAGCAGTTCGTTGGTGTGGCCGACCAGTTGGCGGAAGTTCTTCCCGCCGTCTCCCCCGGCCGCCTTCCCGGCGCCGTTGATGATGTCGGTGAGGTTCTGTACGGCTCCCCCGTTGACCAGTACGGCCGCACCGGTGAGCAGGTTTTCCACGGTAGCCGCAGCGGCGGTGTCCTGGATGCCGATGGTGTCGCCGTCCTTGAGCATCGGTGCGTTCTGCCCCGCATCGGCCGGCGGCTTCACCGCGATGAAGACGTCTCCGAGCGGGGTCGCCGACCTCAATTCGACTGTGGTGCCCTTCGGCAGCCGAACACCTTCGCGGATCTGCAGTTTGGCCACCGCGGTGTAGTTACGCGCCTCGATGCTCTCGAGCTGTCCTACGTCGGCGCCCGACAACCGCACCTTGGCGAAAGCCGGCAGATTGAGCGCGTTTTCGAACACCACGTTCAGGTTGTAGCCGCCCTTACCCACGCCCGGGTGCGGCAGCGGGAGGCTGGCAAGGCCGCTCGTCGAGCAGCCGGCGGTGACCAGTGTCACCAGCGCCGCCAGCGCACCGACAGCCCTCCGACGACCGGCCATCACTTCTGCCCCATCGCTGCCAGGCCATCCAGGATGTAGGACACCCCGAAATCCGGGCCGAAGTCCGCCAAAGTGCCTGTGCTGCAACCCAATTGCCTCAGGTGCATCAGGTTGCACATTTCCTTGACCGTCTGGGTGTCGAAAAGCACCTTGTCGGTGAGGACACGGACTCGCGCTGCTCCGTTCTCGCGGTCGATGATGTTGTACAAGTTGTCCAGCGTCATGGGTGCGACGTCGAGCAACTCGGCGAGATCGCGCTGATGGTCAACGGTGGTCTTCAACGCTGTATCTCCGTTGATGACAAGGTTTTTGATGGTGTCGTGGTTCTTTTCCAGCAGATCGCCCAGTTGGATCAGCACTGCATTGAACTGTTTTCCTGTGGTGCCGCTGCCCAGATTCTCGTCAGCCAGGATCTGGGTGAGCGCCCGGACCGTCGAACCGAAGTCCCGCAACGTGCCTTCGTTGGCGGCGGCGGCATCCATGAGAGTGCTCAGATTGTCGACCACACTGGTCAGTTGTTCCTTGGTGTGCGCGCCGCCGTCGGCGCTCAGCTTCAACGCCTTCGAGAGCTCACTGAGCGCGGACTTGATCCGTTCGCCGTTCCCGGACGCCATCGCCGCGGAGGAGTCCACCAGCGTCCGAACCGCGCCGTTGCCCTTGCCGTCGCCACCGAGCGAGGTCGTCAGGCGGTCGACCATGTCGAGGGTCCGGGTGAATTCGACCGGGGTCTTGGTCCGCTCGAGTCCGATTGTGGTGTGGTCGGCCATCACCGGACCCCCACGGTAGACCGGAGTCAGTTCCACGGCCCGGTCCGACAGGATCGAAGTCTGCAGGGTGACGGCCTGGGCGTCGGCCGGGATCTTGACGTCCTTGTCGACGGTGAATTCCACTTCCACGTAGCCGGTCTTCGGGGTGACCTTGGTGACGCTTCCCACCTTCATACCGAGGACCTGAACGTTGTTGGTCGGAAAAAGCCCTGCGGCGTCGTCGAACTGAGCGATCAACGTGATCGTGTTGCGATGCTGCTTCCAGGCCGTCCAACCGAAGTAACCCACCACGACCGCCGCGACTGCCGCCAGGACAGTCAGCATGAGGAAGCCCTTATAGCGTCTCATTTGCAGTCCTTGAAATAGGGAATCATCTCGAACTGCCGGGCCCGCCCGCTGATCGCACACATCCAGGAGTCAACGAGGATGCCGTTGGAGAAGTTCGTGTCCAGAGCGTTGCCGGTGCCCGTGGCGTTGGCAAGACCACGCAACGCAACCGGTGCGCTCTGCAGGACGCTGCGCACCATGTCGTCGTGCTTGGCCATCAGGCTGGAGAGCGTGTTCATGTTCGCCAGCAGACTCTCCAACTCGGGTCGGTTGTCGATGACGGTGTCGTCCAGAACGTTGACCAGACTGGTCATCGACTGCAGCATCGCGTGGAACGCCGCACGGCGCATGACGAACTCGCCCAGCAGCTGCTGACCCTGATTCACCATGCTGCCGATGCTTCTCTGCTGACGCCGCAAGGTGTTCGTCACCAGATCCATGGTCTTGAGCATGCTGCCGAACTGCTCGCGACGGTCGGCGATCACGGTGGACAGCCGCTGCAGATTGTTCATCGCCTTGGGAATCAGCGGAGGCAGGGACTCTATCTCCTTGCCCAGAGCCTGGATTGCACTCGCGAGGTTGTCGGTGTTGACCGCACCGTAGGTGACGGCGGCGTCCTGCAACGCCTGTTGCAGATCGAAGGGGACCTCGGTGTGGTTGAGGTCGATGTTGTTGTTCGGCAGGGGACCACCACCGCCGGGTTGTAAGGACAGGTAGCGGGATCCGAGAATGGTGGTGACCATGATGACGGCCCGGGAGTCCTTGCCGAGCTTGACGTCATTGCGTACCCGCATGGTGACGGTCACATGGTCGCCGGCGAGCTTCATGTCGGTGACCGTCCCGATCGGGATGCCGGCCACTGTGACGGGATTCTTGGGCTGCAGCGCGGCCGCCTGAAGGAAATCTGCGGTGTAATTGCGGTAACCCGGACCGACCTTGCTGACGATCACCAGGGTCGCCAGCAACACTGTCAAGACCCCGAGTGCGACTGTGCCGACCAGAGTCTTGTTCCAGTCCTCCATCCCGCGGCTTCGCCGCCGGTCTGGCTTCGTGAACCCCGGCAGTTTGAACCAGCCCCTAGCCATTGGCCATGTTCCTGCATCGCGGAGTGTGCTGCGCCTTATTTCCCGGGGTGGCGGCGTTGACCACGACCGGAGTCACATCGTTGAGTCCGGGAAAGAAGGCCAACGCGTTCAGGTCGCAGCTGTAGACGTTGATGTAAGCCCCCTCATTGGTCACCCGAGCCAGCCCCTTGAGCAGTTTGGGCAGATTGGCTCCTGTGAAGGCCAGTTGAGGCTCCACTCCCACCAGGTGCGCGGCGAAGCCGGGCTCCCGGGTGATCAGCTCCTGCAATGAGGGATTGACCTCGTCGGTGATCGCCGCCAACTGGCGCACCACCCTCGACATCGAACCCATCGAGGAGACCAGCTCGGGCCGTCGGGCGTTGAAGGTGTCCACCATCTTCCGGGTGTTGGCGATCGTCTTCTCGAGATTGTCGTTGTGTTTGGCCAGGGTCCCGAAAACCTGGTCCAGGCCGGTGATCATGTCGCCGAGGAGCTGATCGCGGCCGGCGACGGTCTCGCTGAGCTTGCCAGTTTGGTCGACCAGCGTGGCCCACGCCGTTGAATCACCCTGCAGCGCCTGGATACCCGCGTCGGCGATCTGGTCTACCGCTTTCGGGTCGATGGTCGAGAACAGCGGCTCATAGCCGTTGAGCACGATGCCGACGTCGAACGACGACACCGTGCGCTCCACCGGGATGACGGTGCCCGCCGGCAAGGGCTTGGGTTCGCCTACCTTTCCGAGGTGCAGGTCGACATACCGCTGGCCGACGATGTTCTGATAGAGGATCGAGGCCTCGGTGTTGCCCAGGATCTTCTGGTCGTTCTGCAACTCGAAGTCGACTCTGGCTCGGTTGTCTTGCAGCAGTTCGACTTTCATCACCCGACCGACGCGCACACCCGCCATCCGGACATCGTCGCCGTCACGTAGGCCGAATGCGTCGTTGAACTCCGCAGCGTAGGCGGTGGTGTCGCCACTCACCTCACGCTGCAGCGTGTTGTACACCAGCCAGGTCATCAACGCGGTCATCACCAGGAACGCGACCAGTCCGATCAGGACTCTGCGCAGTTTCATGAAGCACGCTCCTCGGTGACCGTCATCCCGCGCACCAGTGGGGCGAGCAGCAACTGGGTTGCCGATGTCGCCGGCCGGCCGGTGATGTAGGACAACTGATTTCGTTCCTGCGCGCTGCCCACCGGTCCGACGTTGCCGCCGTAGGACGCAGGAGCGGCTTCGGCCGGAAGTTGGTGCGGACCGGGATCTGCGGGAAGAAACCCGGGCGGCCACGGCGCGACCGGAGCGATCGGCGCCGGGTTCGGATTGATCGGCGTCGGCGTCAGGGCCGGGTTGGCCGTTCCCGGAACCGGGGGCGCCGGGGCCATCGGAGGACCGATCCCACCGAGAATTCCGGTGCCGATGCCCTCGGACAGCGGTGGATTCGGGTCGACGAGGCTGGGCCCGTTCGGCAGGATCAGGGGCGGACCGACCGCGACCAGATTGCCGTTCGGCCCCCGGACTGTGCCCGGCGGCGGCATCAGATCCGCCGGCGGTTGGTAGTTCTGCGGCAGCAGCACTTCAGGCAGTTCCGGCCGCACCGCGATCAGGGGCGCAGTGAAGCAACTGGGGCCCTTCATCCCGGCGTACTGCGGGCAGTCTGCCCGGGTGTAGGAGAAGGTCGGGGTCAGCGCCAGGTTCGCCCGGAGGTTGAAAACGTCCATTCCAAAGTCCCAGCCCTCGTGGAACTTGTCGGAGAAGGTCTTGAGTTTCTGAAAACCAGGCACCCAGTGGTTCGAGTTCTGCGCCAGGACACCCAGCACCGGGGTCAACTGCTTGCCGATGGTGATCATCCGGTCCACGTTGTTGGCCAGGGCCGTGTGCGTGGTGTCCAGAGTGTTGGCGCCGGCGGTCAGCATCGAATCGAGTTGCGACCGCTGCTCGACCAGGGTTTGCATCGGCCCCACCGCTTGATGCAGCGCGTCCAACAGATCGGGCGCGGTCTGCTGCAGCCCATCGGCGGCGGCGACCAGTGCGCTCAGCATCGACGGGGTGGCGGAGTCGGTGGCGACCACCGAGTTCAACTGGTTGATGATGCGGTCGAGTTGTGCGCCGGCCTTGAGCAGTTGCGGACGGCGGTCATGGGTGGCAGCTCCCAGCGCCGCCAGGACGCCGAGCGTCTTGTCCTCACGGCCGCGCCCGGTGGCGAACAGGATGTCGCGAAGCTTGCTGATGGTGGTCTGGAACAAGACCGTCGGTAGCTTGGTGTCTTCTTTGATGTGGTCGCCCGTTCGGATGCGGGGTGCCACCCCGTTGTCGACAAGCTCGACGCCGGACACTGCGAAGATGTTGGACGGCACGACTCGAGCGGTCACCGTCTTCGGGATGTCGGGGGCGTATTCGGCGGTGAGGTCGATGTGCACGAAATTGGGCTTGCCGCCGCTGGACGGGTCCACATAATTGACGGTGCCGACCAGCAGCCCGTGGTAGCGGACATCGGATCGGCTGGGCAGGCCGTCACCGACATTGGTCAGGTCCGCAACGATCCGGGTGTAGGACTCCAGCCGACCCGTCGACTTCATGACCAGCAGGAGGGCGACCACGGCCGATACGGCGATCATCGCCGTTCCGGCGAGAAACAGTTGCTTGTTGCTCGCCCCCCGGCCGCTGGGCTCGAAGACCCTCTTCTTCTTCGCCATCAGCCACCGAACCTCGCGCCGGAATCAAGGCTGAACATCGCCATGGTGAGGAGCATGTTGACGATCACCACCACGGTGATGGCAGCGCGCATCGCATGGCCGGCCGCCACCCCGACACCCTCGGGACCACCACTGGCATAGAACCCGTAGTAACTCTGGATCACCGCCGCAATGGCCACGAATACGACACATTTGATCACCGAGTAGAGGATCTCGGTGCCACTGAGCATCAACCCGAAATAGTGCATGTAACCACCCATCGAGCCACCGCTGATGAGGGCGACGATCACCTGGGTGCTCAGGTAGCTGACACCCAGACAGATGACGTAGAGCGGGACGATCGCGATGATCGACGCCATCAGGCGGGTGGTCACCAGGTAGGGAATCGGACGGATCGCCATCACTTCCAACGCGTCGATCTCTTCGGCGATCCGCATGGCGCCCAACTGAGCGGTGAACCGGCACCCGCTTTGGGTCGCGAACGCCAGTGCACAGGCGATCGGTGCCAGTTCGCGGGTGTTGACCAGCGAGGAGATGATGCCGACGGCCGGGCCGAGGCCAAGCAGTTGGAGGAAGTTGTATCCCTCGATGCCCACCATCACCCCGACGACGATGCCCAGCACTACAGCGACGCCGGCCGAACCACCGCCAACCACGAGCGAGCCGTTCCCCCAGGCGACGTCGGCGAGTAGTCGACTGAATTCCTTGGGGTAGCTGCGAAGCACGAGCGGAACCCCGCGGATCGCGCGCCCGGCGAAAACCAGGATGTGCCCGAGTTGCTGAATCGGACCGGCGAGACCCTCGAGGGCCTGTTTGATCGGCCTGACCAGCGGCGGGTGATGCGGCGCTGCGACTGCCATGCCGCTACAACCCCGTCCTGGGGTTGAGGATGAGATCGAGTTGGCTGATCGCGACGTTGGCCACCATCAGCAGCAGAATGGATTCGACCACCGCGGCGTTGACCGAGTTCGCGACGCCGACCGACCCGCCCCGGGTGGACAACCCCTTCTCGCAGCACACGATTGCGACGATCGCACCGTAAACGACCGCCTTGATCATCGCCAGGCGCATATCCGCGGTGGTGGTGAAGGCCGCGAACGTCTGAATGAAGCTACCCGGCGCGCCGTGCTGGAAATACACGTTGAAGAGGTAGCTCGCCAGGAACCCGGTGAAGCACACCAATCCGGTGAGCGCGACCCCGATCAGGATCGAGGCCACGAATCGGGGGACCACCAGTCGCTGAACCACCGAGATGCCCATGACCTCGAGGGCTTCGATCTCGTCGCGGATCTTGCGCGATCCCAGGTCGGCGGTGATCGCCGATCCCACCGCCGCGGCCATCAGGATCGCCGCCACCAGCGACGCCGCCTGCCGGATGACCGCGAGACCGCTGGCCGCTCCGGCCAGCGACGTGGCACCCACCTGACCGGCCAGCAGGGCGAACTGCACTGACAGCGTCACCCCGATCGGCAATGCCACGAAAACCGTGGGAACCACCGACGTGCCCGCCATGAAATATGCCTGCCGGACGAATTCCTCCCACTTGAAACGTCCACGGATCAGGTCGGTAACGAGGTACTGGATGGTCCGCATGCCCAGGATCGCCTGGTCACCGGCAGTGGAAATGGCCGCAATCGGGTGCCGCCTGATGTAGCCGGCCACCCAGTTATCGATGGCTTCGATGCCATCCTTAGACCGGCCCGGGTCGGATCTGCCCGAGTCGGCAACTTCAGTTGTCGTCACTGGTAACCCGCCCATCGAGTCGGCTTCATGGCGCGTCGACCCCCCTTCAGTCGGCAACCTTGCACACAGTAGGTCGGGGGTAGTGTGCCCGTGATCGATTCGGCGAAATTGACTCCGAAAATAGCGTGGTCGTGCTAGTACCCTGAGCCTCATGACGCGGGCTCCGGAGATGCTGGTGACCGGGGACGCGGTGGTGCTCGACGTCCAGATCGCCCAGCTGCCAGTGCGGGCCGTCGGAGCGTTGATCGACGTTTGCGTGGTCGGGATCGGCTACCTCGCCGGGGTCCTGCTCTGGGCGATGACCATCAGGCAATTCGACGACGCCCTCACCGCGGCAATCCTGATTCTCTTCACCGTTGGGGTGGTCGTCGGCTACCCGCTGATCATGGAGACGGCCACCCGGGGACGCTCGCTCGGGAAAATGGCGATGGGGCTGCGCGTGGTGTCCGAGGACGGCGGCCCCGAACGCTTCCGCCAGGCCTTGTTCCGCGCCCTGGCCGGGTTCGTCGAGATCTGGACGTTCGCCGGCGGTCCGGCCGTCATCGCCAGCATGATCTCGGCCAAGGGCAAACGCGTTGGCGATGTGTTTGCGGGCACGGTGGTGATCACAGAACGCGGTCCAAAGCCCGTGACGCCGCCGATGATGCCGCCACAACTGGCGTGGTGGGCGAGTTCATTGGAGCTGTCCGGCCTGGGGCCGCACCAATTCGAGTGGGCACGGCAGTTCCTCTCCCGCGCACCGCAGCTGGTCCCCCAAATCCGAGACGAGATGGCGTTGCGGATAGCGGCCGACGTTGCCCGGCGGATCTCCCCACCCCCACCGCCAGGCACGCCGCCGGAGGCGCTGCTGGCTGCCGTACTGGCTGAGCGACACCGCCGGGAGGTCTCCCGGTTACGGCCGCCGGCCCCGCCCGTTCAGCAGGCGCCGCTGGTCGAGCCGTCGCCACCACCGCCCCCTCGCCGCGACGGGCTCGTACCGCCGAACTAACCGGTTATCCAGTTGCCGTGAAACCCGTAGGGCACCCGCCTCGGCAGCCGGATTCGCGCCATCGCTTCGCCCCCGAAGTCCGCTGCGTCCAGAATCACCAGGTCGCTACCGTCGCGCGCCGGATCGTAGACGTAACTCAGGTACCAACCGTTGGCCTCATCGGCCGGGCCCGACGGTGACGGCACGAACACCGCCTCACCAGAAACGCCCGCGCAGTCCGGGGTGCCGAAGGCGTGCTCGACCGCCGCACCGGTCGCCAGGTCGTAGCGCACCAGTCCGGGGTCGCCGACCGAGACGGCATAGCGTGCGGCAAGTCCGGCGAGGCGGTCATCGATGCGAGGGAATTCCACCGCCCGGTCGTCAAGTTGACGTTCGCGCACAGTTCCGTTCTCCAGGTCGATCCGCCACTCCCACAGCACCGCGTCTTGTGCGAAACCGCCGTCGTTGCGCCACAACTCGGGATACCGGCAAGCCTGCAGCACAATCGAATTCCCGTCGTCGTGCGCGTTGGCGACGTGAAACACGTAGCAGGGATCTATCTCGAACCAGCGCACCTGCCCGAAGGGGTCGTCGCGCCGCAAGACCCCGAAGCGGGCGCCGTAATCGTCGTCCCATCGGTAGGGCATGTCGCCGCCGCCATTGATGGCGATATCGAGGTTGAACACGATCGGCAGGTCCATGAAGATCACATGCTCGGCGGTCATGGCGAAGTCGTGCATCATGGTCAGCGCCTTCACCTCCAACGGACGGCTGACCGTCAACTGGCCGGCGGCATCGGCCCGGTGATAGGTGACGTGCGGCTGAAAGAGGTTGCCGTAGCCGAAGAAATGCAACTCACCGGTCGTCGGACAGATCTTCGGATGCGCCGTCATCGCGTCGTTGAGCTTGCCGCCGAAGTCATAGCAGCCGATCGTCTGAAGATCGTTGGTGATCTCGTAAGGCAGGGACGACTCCACCAGGGCCAGGGTCTTACCGGCGTGGTTGACGACGTGAGTGTTGGCTACCGAGGAGTGGAGGTTGCGGGTGCCGTCGTTGTTGTACACGCCGAACGGGTGCTCGAAACTTTCGGTGCGCACCCATCGGTTGCGGTACCACTTCGCCGCACCGCCCTCGATGCGCACGCCGTGGATCATGCCGTCGCCGGTGAACCAGTGCCCCGAGGGAGTGGAGGGCCCCGTCGGCGTACGCGGATTCGGTCCATTGCGCAGATACCAGCCGTCCAACTCCGGCGGGATAACTCCGTCGACAGGTAGGTCGTACTCGGTGAGTTCGTCGGGAACCGGCGCGTAGTTGCCGCGAGTAAAGAACGGAAGGAGGTCTGCGGTCATACCTCACACTCTGGCACTACCCTCCTTGTGGGGCCAGTGTCCCTGACGAGGGGAGGCCGGAGGTGCGCCGGTCGATCACGCTGACATTGGCCCTGATTCTGGCGTTGGTCTGCCAGCAGGTCGGATGTGCGGCGCCGGGACTTGCCGACGACTGGACGGTCGATCGAGTGGTCATGCTGATGCGCCACGGTGTGCGATCGCCGGACGTGCAGCCGCCGCTGCCGCCCGAGGTCGAGCCTGCAGCATGGCCCGAATGGGACGTGCCCGCCGGGTGGCTGACTGCGCATGGAGCCGACGCGATCCGGTTGGTGGCCGCTGCCGACGCCCGCCGGTTCGCGGCCCAGGGTGTTCTATCCGACACCGGCTGCCCGGCCCCCGGCGCGGTCGCATTGGTGGCGGATTCTCTCCAACGCACCATCGTCACCGGCGACAGTTACCTCTCAGCGCTTGCCCCGACCTGCCCGATCGTCGCCGAACACGCTCAGCAGGGGATACCGGACCCCTTGTTCAGCTCCTACCGCGACGCCGGAATCACCGCCGCCGCTGCACGACAGGCCGTCGACGACGCACTGGGCCCTGCGGGAATCCCGGGCCTCGCCCAGCAAGCCCGGCCGGGCCTGGACGTGGTCGACCGCATTCTGTGCGGAACTGCCGAACGGGGCGGAACAGCCGAACCGCGTTGCGGACTGACCTACGTCCCGACCAGGATCGACATCGCCCCGTCCGGCGGCAAGATGCCGCGAGCGACGGGAGCGCTCGGGTACGGGGCGACAGCGGCGCAGGTCTTCATGCTCGAATACGCAGACGGAAAACCGATGTCGGAAGTCGGCTGGGGCCGAGCCACTCCCGACGATCTGCGCACGGCGGGCATGCTTCACGCCATCGAATTCTCCGTCGTCGCCCGTCCGCGTCCCCTGGCCGTAGCCAACGCCGGGCAGATCGTCGCGCGGATGGTCAACGCCCTCGCCGGAGGACCGCCACTCACCGTCCTGGTCGGTCATGACACCGAGATCGCCAATGTCGGCGGCCTCCTGGACGTGCACTGGTCGGTCCCCGGATTCGCCGCTGACGATCCGGCACCCGGTGGCGCGTTGGTGTTCGAGGTGCTGCGTAACCGCAACGACGCCAAGATGATCCGCAGCTTCTATCGCGCGCAGACCCTGGATCAGATCCGCACGCTCAGCGCCGAGGACCCAACGTGGGTCAGGCTCACTCCACCAGGCTGCGGAGACAACCCGCTGTGCCCCCTGGACACGTTCACCAACCTGCTGTCGAACTGAATGCCCCTTGGCTCAAGCGCGTTAGAGATCGCCTTTCTTCACGCCTGTTGCCACCACCGACATTCGGCTGTTCCAGCCGTCCTTGGTGATGTACAGGACGGTGCCGTCCGGGCTGGCTGCCATGCTTTCAATGCTTCCGAAACCGACTGTCATGGTGGCTTTCACGGTCTTGCCGACGGTGTCGATCACCGAGACATTGTTGGTGGTGTCCGATACGTAGATCGTTGAGCCGCCGGGACTGACAGTTACACCTTTCGGCGCAGGGCCGACCGGAATCGTCTTCGTCGTCACGCCGGTGGCGGCGTCAACGATCGACAGGACGCCTTCGTTTTTGCTGGAAAACCAACCCTTCTTGACGTTGTTGCTCGCGACGTACAAGGTCGCGCCGTCCGGACTGAGGGCAACACCCCTGACATCGGTGCCGACCGTGATGGATTTCGTCACGGCTTTGCTGGTGGTGTCGATGACTGAGACGGTGCCCGATCCACTGTTGGTCACATACGCCTTGGTCCCGTCGCTGTTGATCACGACACCGGTCGGTTGGCCTGCCAGCTCAATCGTGGAGACGACCGTGCTGGTGCCGGTGTCGATCACCGACACCGTTCTGGAGTCACGGTTCGTGACGTAGGCGGTCATACCGTCGGGACTGAAGGCGACGGCGTTCGGGCTGCTGCCGACTGTGATGGTGGATGTGACGGTGTTTGTGGTCGTATCGAGGACCAGCACCGTCTTCCCGGGTTTCCAGTTGGCTTCGGTGCGCGTTGGACGGGCTGACTGGCCGGCCTTCTGCCAGGAGAATAGGGCTACGTCAGGGCCCCTAACCGCATCCCTACCCCTCGCGACAACCTTGACATCCTGATATCCGTAGTCGGTGATGTAGATCTTCGAGCCGTCCGGGCTGACCGCGATGGCATACGCGTCTTCGCCTGAGGTGATTTCCCCGTTGGTGTATTGCAGGAGGGATACGGAGTTTTTCACTGCGTTGGTCCGGACGTCGATCACAGACAGTGTGGGTCCCTCCGGGCTGTTGTCGTTGACGACATAGGCGGTGTTGCCGTCGGGGCTGAAAGTGACGCCAATCGTCCTGCGGCGGCCCAGTTCAAGGTTCGCGATCACGCCGTTGGCGGGTGTGGCCCCTTGGAGTGTGAACGGTAGAGCGTTGGTCGTGGATCTCCCCGAGGTGGTGTTGGTGGCCGTGAAGGTGATGGTGCCGCTGCCGCCTGTTTGGGAGAGAAGAGCGTCCGGAGTGAAGGTGTAGGTCCCTTCGCCGTTGTCGACCAGCTTGCCGTTCTTGGGGGTGGTCGCGGTGAAAGTGATTGGCCCGCTGCCACTGCCGAGGTCGGTGACCCGCACGCGGAAGACGATGGTGCCGTCCGGCCTCTGGTCGTAGTGGGCCGCGATGACGGGGCTCTTGATCGCCGAGGAGGAATGGGAAATGACTGAAACCGTCGCGCCGTTGGTGGCGAAGACCGTTGTGCCGTCGGGGCTTACAGCCACGTTGTCCAGATCAGCACTCACCTTGATCGTTGCGGTGACGGCCTTGGTGGCGGTATCGATCACGGACACCGTGTCAGAACCACGGTTGGCGACGTAGGCCGTCTTTCCGTCAGCACTCACCGACACGCCGACGGGGCTGCCCCCCACAGGCACGGCGGCGATCACGGTTCCGGTGGCCAGATCGATAACCGAGACGGTGCCTGAGCTTGAGTTGTTCGTGACGTAAGCCACCGTTCCGGTGGGGTCGAGGGCGATCCCGTGCGCGCGGTCGGCGGGAATGGTTGCCGTGACGGTGTTGGTGGCGGCATCGATCACCGACACCGTGCCGCTGTTCCCGTTGGTGACGTAGACGGTGCGGCCGTTGCGCGTGACCGCGACTCCGACCGGTTCGTCGCCAACCATGACATCGGCTGTGATGTTTCCAGTGGCGGCATCGATCACCGATAAGGTGCGCTCCGCGCTGTTGACCACATAGACGGTGGACCCATCCGGGCTGACCGCGACTCCACTCTGCCGACCTCGCCCAACGACGGCGAGGGTTTTGTCGGCACCGGTGGCGGTGTCGATGACGGACACCGAACCGCCTCTGCTTGCGACGTAGACTGCAGCACCGTCGGGGCTGACCGCGATGCCGGTGGGCTCGCCGCCGGTGTTGATCGTCGTTCTGACTGTGTTGGTGGCGGTGTCGATAACCGTCACGGTGCCGTCGCTCTGATTGGTGACGTAGGCGGTCGCGCCGTCCGGGCTGAACGCCAGGCCGTGTTGCGGACTCGCTCCCGCGTTCACTACAGCGGTCACGGCATTGAGCGGGGTGAACCCGACGGTGCCGGTTGTGCTGGCACCCGCGCTGTCTCTGACGGTGATCGTCACATTGTCAACCGGGCCTGGATCGGGGTCGACTGGCGCAGGATCGGCTGCAGGAATCGGGTCAACCGGTTGCGGGGTGCTCTCCGGAATATAGGTATAAGTCCCGTTTCCGTTGTCGATCAAGGTGCCGCGGGTGGGGATGCTCGTCGTCTTGGTGACGGGATCGTCGTCCGGATCAGAAGCCGTCACCGTCACGGTGATCGCACCGGTGACGGCATCCGCCTTGCCGACCTCTATGTCGAGAGTCGGAGGTTTGTTGACCGGTGTGACCGAGACGTCAACGGTCGCGGTTGCGACGGGTTTGGGAGCGAGACCCAAGGAGGCAAGAGCCCCTTTCAATCCATGTAGATGCGGGGCGTTGGCGGTCGTGTCATCGACGGTGACGGTGAAACTGTCGGTGCCGCCGATGTGGGCGAAATCCGCATCCGGGGTGTAGACGTAGCTGCCGTCGCCGGAAAGCGTCACGCTGCCGTGAGCGGGCCCGTCGGCCAGGTGGTAAGTCAGCACGTCTCCATCGACGTCATGCCCCCCCAAAGAACCGCGCACTTCGCCATCGTCGTTTTGCACCGACTGTGTGGGAGCCAGGGTCGGGACCCTGTTGAACAATTGGCGCTGGATCCGTCGCAATGACGCCCACGTGCCGGATACGACGTCGGATAGGGTCGTGGCCGGGGTCGGCAGACCCGAGCCGGAATCCAGCAAGCCGCCGGGATTGGCCGCCGTCGCGCGGGCTGGCACTGTCGCCGCCGCGGCACTGGCCTTCGCTGCCGCGGCGTTGGTCTTCGCCTCCGGGGTGTCGGCAGCGGTGTTACCCAAGCTGCTCGCAGCCGAAGTGATTCTCGTGGCGCTGACGGTCACGGACCGCGCCGCCGCCGGGGCCGAATCGGCATTGGCGGGTCCGGAAACCTTCGGCTGAGTGCCGACCGCGGGGTTCGAACGCGCCCGCGCGCCGTGGCTGCGAGAAGCAGTGTCGGTGACCGCCCGGGCAACCGGCGAAACCCTGGAACGAGTCGAGGGCATTGAAGCACGGGCAGTGTCCGAACCGGCTGAGGAACCCGCCGCACCCGCACCGGCCTCGGCGGCTGCGACTCCCGGCACGGCAACCCCCGGCACGGCGACCATTGCAGCACCGAGACCCACGCTGGCCGCACCCACCTGCAACCACCGCAACACGGCGAAACCCTGCGCCGGCCGCAGACGGTCGCCGCGCGGCGAGCCGAGTGCGCCACTGGTACCCGACCCGAAAGCGGTTAAGCTGATTTCGCTGATGATCTCCTCCAACCCGCCGTCCCGCACCACCGAGAGTGCAGCCCTGACCGCTGCAGATCGTACAGCCAACCAGCGCTGATCCCCAGCGCCGCAGCAAACCGGAATTGCGCCTTTTCGCGATAATTACCAAAACGAATTCGAATGCGAATAGATCCCGATGAACAACGCGGGGAAATTTACCGTTGCCGACGGCGGATAACCGACGGTTAAATCGCATCCAACTGCTGGTCGAGATGATGCTATGGCATGAGGTAGCCATTTATTTCTGCATTGTTGACTGAATTAGTCTCACAACGGCGGGCTTAAATTGCCCACAGGGGACTGAACTCTTGGCATTTCAGGAGCAAAGATGCGTGCCGCGCATCTGCGACCAAGTCGGCTAACCCTGGACGTTGACCCAGCCGAGTGTGCGGTCCACCGCCATGTGCCAGCCGGCGTAACCCTTGGCGCGCTGCTGGTCGTCCCACTGCGGCGACCACCGACGGTCCTCCTGCCAGTTAGCCCGCAAGTCTTCGGGATCCGACCAGTAGCCGACCGCGAGACCCGCGGCGTAGGCGGCGCCCAGTGCGGTGGTCTCCGCCACCTTCGGACGCACGACGTCGACGCCGAGCACATCGGCCTGGATCTGCATGCACAGCGAGTTGAGGGTGACTCCGCCGTCGACCTTGAGCACCTCGAGCCTTACTCCGGAGTCCGCTTCCATCGCCTCGACCACATCGCGGCTCTGATAGCAGATCGCCTCCAGCGTCGCCCGGGCCACGTGTGCATTGGAGTTGAACCGCGACAGGCCCACGATGGCCCCACGCGCGTCGGAACGCCAATACGGCGCGAACAGCCCCGAGAAAGCGGGCACGAAATAGATTCCGCCGTTGTCCTCAACCTGGCTGGCCAGGTGCTCACTGTCGGATGCACCGCTGATGATGCCGAGTTGGTCGCGGAGCCACTGCACCGCAGAGCCGGTCACGGCGATCGAACCCTCCAGGGCATAAATGGGTTTCGCTTCGCCGCCATCGCGCGGCGCGAACTGATAGCACACGGTGGTCAACAGTCCGTTGGTGCTGCGAACGATCTTCTCGCCGGTGTTCAGCAGCAGGAAATTACCGGTGCCGTAGGTGTTCTTCGCCTCGCCGGGCTTCAGGCAGACCTGACCCACCATGGCGGCCTGCTGATCCCCGAGGGTGGCGGTCACCGGAATCTCGCCGCCCATTGGACCGTCCACCCGGGTCATTCCGTAAGGCACCGGTGACGACGACGGACGAATCTCCGGCAGCATCTGACGGGGAATCCCGAAGAACGACAGCAGTTCGTCGTCCCAATCGAGGGTCTCGAGATTCATCAGCATGGTTCGGCTGGCATTCGTGGGATCGGTGACGTGCACTCCGCCGCGGGGGCCACCGGTGATGTTCCACAACACCCACACATCGGGCGTACCGAATAGCGCGTCGCCCTGATCGGCGGCGGCACGCAACCCGGGAACGTTCTCCAGCAGCCACTGCAGTTTGCCACCGGAAAAATACGTGGCCGGCGGCAGTCCAGCCTTGCGCCGGATCACGTCCCCGCGCTCGTCGCTATCCAAAGCCGCGGCGATCTGGTCGGTACGGGTGTCCTGCCAGACGATGGCGTTGTGATAGGGCCTGCCGGTCTTGCGGTTCCACACCAGCGTGGTCTCGCGCTGGTTGGTGATGCCCAGGGCGGCAATGTCGTCGGCGGACAGATTGCTGTTGTTCAGCGCCGACATCACGACGGTCTGGGTGCGCTCCCAGATCTCTACCGGGTTGTGTTCCACCCATCCGGCACGGGGCAGGATCTGCTCGTGCTCGAGTTGATGCCGACCAACCTCAAGTCCGTCGTGGTCGAAGATCATGCAGCGGGTACTGGTAGTGCCCTGGTCAATTGAGGCGACGAAATCGGCCAACGGTCCTCCTTCGAGTTCCCTACTTTCAATGGGAATTTTCACGAACTGCCCTGGGAGTCTGCCATCGAGCATGATGGTTCACATGGGCTCTGCAATTTCTGATTCTCGAATCCCCGACCTCGCCGACATGCCCCGGGGCGGACCGCATGCCTCCTGGCTGGACCGGTTGTTGCAAACCGACCGCCCGGAGTTCCTCGACCGCGACGACGTCGACGACACCGTCAAACGCAGGGTGGTGGAGACGCTCGACCGGGTGGGCGCGATCTTCAAAGAACACGACCGCAACGCTCAGCTGGTTCTAGACGAAGTGGCCGCAATACCGGACCCGACGATTCTCGAGCTGGGCGCCGGTCACGGCGCATTATCCCGAAGGATTCTCGATCAGCATCCCACCGCGCGGGTCACCGTCTCCGACCTGAACCCAAACTCGGTGGCCCAGATCGCGGCCTCCGACCTCGGCCGCGATCCCCGCACCACCGTCAGTGTCGTCGACGCGACGGCAATCGACGCGCCGGACAAGTCGTTCGACCTGGCGGTGTTCGCGCTGTCGTTTCACCACCTGCCCCCGCAGCAGGCGGCCCGGGTGCTGGCCGAGGGCACCCGGGTGGCTGACACTTTCGTCGTCATCGATCTGCCACGGATGCCGGCACCGCTGCACATCGTCAAACTCGCCATGATGGCTCCGTTCGCTCTCGTCTGGCCGTTCGCCCACGACGGACTGATCAGCTCACTGCGGGCCTACAGCCCGTCGGCATTGCGCACATTCGCAGAGCGGGCGAATCCGCCGATATCGGCATACGTCAGCACCAACCCCTTCGATCGGCAGGTGATGGTGGCGCGCCGCGCCACGTGAACCCTTGCGCCGGGGGCCACGAACGGGTTGCATCGTCACCGTGGGTGACGAGGTCAAGCAGACCAGCTACAACAGTGCGCACCGGCTGGAATACCGCCGGAAGGTGCAACTGTGCCTGGACGTGTTCGAGACCATGCTGGCCGAGTCCAACTTCGAATTCGACCGGCCGCTCACCGGGATGGAAATCGAGTGCAACCTGGTCGATGCCGACTACCTGCCGGCGATGTCCAACCAGGAAGTACTTGCGGCGATCGCCGATCCGGCCTACCAGACCGAACTGGGGGCTTACAACATCGAGTTCAACGTTCCCCCTCGGCCGCTGCCGGGGCGAACCGCCCTGGAGTTGGAGGGCGAGATACGGGCCAGTCTGAACGCCGCAGAAACCAAGGCCACCGCCGACGGCTCGCACATCGTGATGATCGGCATCCTGCCCACCCTGATGCCCGACGACCTCACCGGTGGCTGGATGAGCCCCTCGGCGCGATACCAGGCTTTGAACGACTCCATCTTCACCGCCCGCGGAGAAGACATCCTGATCGACATCGCCGGGGCCGAGCGGCTCACCATGCATGCAGAGACAATTGCACCCGAATCTGCCTGCACCAGTATGCAATTGCATCTGCAGGTGTCCCCGGCGGATTTCGCAAGCAATTGGAATGCCGCCCAGGTGCTGGCCGGTCCGCAGTTGGCCTTGGGGGCGAACTCGCCTTACTTTTTCGGCCACCAATTGTGGGCCGAAACGCGGATCGAACTGTTTGCCCAAGCCACCGACACCCGGCCCGAGGAACTCAAAGCACAGGGGGTGCGCCCGCGGGTGTGGTTCGGCGAGCGATGGATCACCTCGATCTTCGACCTCTTCGAGGAAAACGTCCGGTACTTCCCGTCGCTGCTTCCGGAGATGTCCGACGAGGACCCGGCGGCCGAACTGAGCGCCGGACGCATTCCACTTCTGCCTGAATTGCGTTTGCACAACGGCACCGTCTACCGGTGGAATCGACCGGTCTATGACGTCAAGAACGGCCGGCCCCACCTGCGAGTCGAGAACCGGGTGCTGCCCGCCGGGCCCACGGTCGTGGACATGATGGCCAACGCTGCGTTCTACTACGGTCTCCTGCGGACCATCGCCGAAGACGACCGGCCGTTGTGGACGAAGATGAGTTTTACTGCGGCGCACGACAATTTCCTGGAGGCCGCCCGAAACGGAATGGCGGCCCGGCTGTACTGGCCGGGACTGGGCGAGGTGGGGCCAGACGAGTTGGTGCTACGCCACCTACTGCCGATGGCCGACGAAGGACTGCGCCGCTGGCAGGTTGCCGCCGACGTGCGCGACCGCTACCTGGGCGTGATCGAGGGCCGCGCGAAGACCGGCCGCAATGGCGCGGAATGGCAGGTCGCGACGGTGAACCGACTCGAGGCGCGCGGACTCGACCGTCCCGCCGCACTGGCTGAGATGCTGCGCCGCTATTGCGAACACATGCACAGCAACGCCCCGGTACATACCTGGGAGTAGCGTGGTTTTCATGGATTCCGACGTGATGAACTGGGATGACGCCTATCGCGGGGATGCTGCTTTCGAAGGCCCGCCGCCATGGAACATCGGCGAACCGCAGCCCGAATTGACCGACATCATCCGAACTGTCGAGATCAGCGATGACGTTCTCGACGCCGGATGCGGTCATGCCGAACTGTCACTGACGTTGGCAGCGGCAGGTCACACCGTCGTCGGCATCGACCTGTCTCCGACCGCCGTCGCCGCGGCCACAGCGGCTGCGGCCGAACGCGGTTTGAACAGTGCGACTTTCGTATGTGCCGACATCACCGAATTCACCGGATACGACGGCAGGTTCGCGACGATCTTCGACAGCACTCTCTTCCACTCGTTGCCGGTTGACGGTCGCGAGGGGTATCTGCGATCGATCCATCGCGCGGCGGCGCCGGGTGCCCGCTACTACGTTCTGGTATTCGCCCACGGGGCGTTTCCCGCCGACTTCGAGAGCGGGCCGAACATGGTCTCGGAGGAGGAATTACGCGCCGCGGTGTCGGCCCACTTCGTCGTCGACGACATCCGGCCGGCATGGATCCACGCCAATGCACCCGCGGGCGGTCCGATGGCCGACGTGGTCGTTGAGCGCGACCAATCAGGACGGGCCAAGATGCCCGCCTTCCTGCTCACCGCCCATCGGGCAGACTGAAATACCTACTGTCCCAACGCATTCTGCATGGCGCCAGCCAGCACGTTGACAGCCAGACCGCCGTTGCCGGTCTGGCAGACCTTGGCCTGCAACAGCACGTTTTCCCGCAGTCGGGTCTGGGTGAAGCAACGCCGGTCGGTGCCCGCTTCCTGTTTTACCCACTGCGCTTCAGTCGCAGTCGGGGGCGGTCCGCCGAAGGACCACACTTCGGTGCGTCCGTTCTCCAGGTGCATGGCTGTCGTCTGACCCGCGCATCCCACGGTGCGGTCGGTGACCCTGTGGAAGGCGCGGGCCGCGGCGTCGGCGGTGGCGAAGACACCCACGGCCTGCTTGACCAGGTGCCCCTGATCGTCTGCCGAGGTCTGCGTCACCGCTCCGTTGAACGACGCCAGGTCGGGATCGAAGTAGACCTCCGGCAATCCGATGTCGGCCCAGTTGTTACAGGCCGGCAGGTCCACCCAGTACGCCTGGAAGGGTTCGGTAAAAACCGACTCCCAGGCCATTGGCGCACCGACGACGTTACCGACCGACCCCTTGCCCAGGACTGCGTAGGACACCACGCCGGGGTCGGATGGTGCCGCCACCGCCTGGGTGGCTACAGCCAAAGAAGTGCCGACCAGGGCGCAGGCCGCCACCACCGTGGTCAGCCGCACGCCGTTATACCTTGGCCAGCAGAGTGGATTCGACGTTGCCGCGGGTGGCCTTTGAATAAGGGCACACCTGGCCGGCCTGTTCCATCAAACGGTCCGCCTCATGCTGTTCCAAACCGGGCAGGTAACCGATTATCTCGGTGGTTAGTCCGTAGCCGGTGGCATCTTTGCCGATTCCGACGCGCACAGTGATGCCGGTGGCCTCGTCGAGTTGCACGCCCTGCATCTTGGCAACGATCCGCAGCGCGCTCAGGAAACAGGCCGCATACCCGGCGGAGAACAGCAGCTCGGGGTTGACCCCCGCGCCGCTGCCTCCCATCTCCTTCGGCGGCCGGACATCGAGGTCCACTATGCCGTCGGTGGACTTCACATGGCCGTCCCGGCCGCCGCCAGTGGCCGTCGATTCTGCGGTGTAGATGGCTTCGATGGTCATGCCACGATCATGCCAGCGTCAACGCCGCGTTGGGTTGCTATGGCCGGGCGGGCGCAGCGCTCGGGTTGGGCCCAGTCTGGTTGGGCCCAGTCTGACCCGGAGGAGGCGGCGGCATGTCGGATCCAGGGCCCATCATCCGCGGCATTCCCGGCGGCGGCCCCATCGGTCGGACCATTTCTGCTCTCTCGTGGTGGCGCGCCTGGCCTCCCGCGGGCCCCCCCGCGTGGCCACCATGGCGGCCGAGGAAGAATCCGGTGAAGAAGATTGAGCCGACAATGAAGACGACGCCTGCCACGATCGCGACCCAGGCAACTGCTTGGTTGAGGCGGTTCGGCCGCCGTTCGACGAGGGTTTCGGTATCGGGACTTTCAGGGGTTATTTCAACGGTTTCAGTCATAGAGTCGATCTTTTCGGGCCGCCTATAGCGTCGGCTTGGTCGCGGTTATGAATCCGCTGTGAGGGGCGTCAATCCCAAGGCTTCAGTGGGTTCACTGCGAACTGCAGCACCCGGTAGGGCGCCCGATCCCGCGGACCGGTATTCCACTGGCTGACGAACACCCGCACTTCGTCCAACGTCGAACCCGGCGAGATGTAGCCGCCGTAGGGCTGGGCCAGTCGGTTGTCCCCGGGCACTTCCTCAGGCGGGTTCGGCCAGTCTGCGGCCCGCACCACCGTCGTCACCGGAGCGCTTCCCAGCCCGGTCGGGTCGTAAGCGACCCGAATTTCCATGTTGCCGGTCGTGGCGTTGAAATAGGACAGCACGGTCTTGCCGTCGATCTGACGCATGCTCATCTCACCGACCTTGTCCGACCACAACGGAGTCGGCGGCTTGCCCCATCCCCCCAAGAAGGACCAGCCCTGCCATCGGGAACGATCGGTGAACCATTGCGGCGCAACACGATAGAGCAACACCGGAGAGGACCGGTCGAAATTGTCGGCCAGAACATAGACCCAGCCTGTGGCGGATTCGCCGGTGGGAATGGGGTCGTAGTAGCCACTGATCTGGCTTTGGGCACCACTGGCGTACTCGGCGCCGCGCTGCGAGCCGGGAATGGTCTTCCATCCACCTCGGCCGGCCTCGGCCTTCACCAGTCGCGAGGAGGTAGGCACCAGGTCCTTGGTCGTGGTGACCATCAGGTAGTTCTGCCGGTTGATCTGTACGACCCCGGCCGGCAACTGCGAAGCACCTGGCGGGGCGGGCTGTTCCAGCAACGGCTTGTCAATGCCGGTCACTCCGGCGTACCGGATGCCGTCCGGGTCGTTCACCGAATCCCCGACCACCCGCAGTGCGACCGGGGTGAACCACCTGCCGAACCCCACGCCCGGACCCGCGAAGCTGTCGCCGCAGATCTGCAGCAGTTCGGTAGGAAAGTCCATGAACTCGCAGAGGTCGGTAGCGCCGATCCCATAGTCGCGAGTGGCCGTTCCGGTGCCGGCCACCGAGCCGATCGGAACCACGTCACCCACACCCAGTGGCGGTAGGACCGGGGCGGGGATGGGGCTGGGCGGGTCCGCGGCGGCCATCGGCCCTGGCATCGCTAGCACCGCTGGTATGAGCGCCGCCCAGATCGACGAAATAGCGCTGATTACTCGCACTTTCGCGCCCAAATTCACGTTTCGGCGCGAGGAAGGCGCACGTAGGTCAACGGGCCAGCAGTTCGGCGATCTGAATGGTGTTCAGCGCCGCGCCCTTGCGCAAGTTGTCACCGGAGATGAACAGCGCCAGCCCGCGCCCTTCCGGCACCCCGGAATCCCGGCGGATCCGGCCGACCAGCGACTCGTCGACACCCGCGGCCGCCAGTGGGGTGGGGACGTCGACAACTCTGACCCCTGGTGCCCCGGCGAGCAGTTCACGCGCCCGGTCAGGTGAAATGGGTTCGGAGAACTCGGCGTTGATCGACAGCGAGTGGCCGGTGAATACCGGGACCCGCACACAGGTTCCGCTGACGGCCAGATCCGGAATGCCGAGGATCTTGCGGCTTTCGTTGCGTAGCTTCTGGTCTTCGTCGGTCTCGCCGGAGCCGTCGTCGACCAGGGAACCGGCCAACGGAATCACGTTGAATGCGATCGGGGCGACATAGTTGGCCGGCGCCGGGAAGTCCACGGCGCCGCCGTCGTGCACCAGCGCCTCGACATCGTCGATGACGGCCCGGGATTGAGTTGCCAACTCTTCGACGCCGGCGATCCCACTTCCGGAGACCGCCTGGTAGGTGGAGGCGATCATCCGAATCAGGCCTGCCTCGTCGTGCAACGGCTTGAGTACCGGCATCGCGGCCATCGTGGTGCAGTTCGGGTTGGCGATGATGCCCTTCGTCAAGGTCACGCCACGCACGTCGCGGTCGAAGTTGACCTCGCTCACCACCAACGGAACGTCGGGGTCCTTGCGCCAGGCCGACGAGTTGTCGATCACGGTGACACCCGCGGCAGCGAACCGCGGCGCCTGCACCCGCGACATCGTCGCACCGGCAGAGAACAGCGCGATGTCCAGGCCTGCAGGGTCTGCGGTCTCGGCGTCCTCGACCTCGATCTCCTGGCCGCGGAAGGACAGCTTGCGGCCCTGAGACCGGGCCGAGGCGAAGAACCGGACACTGGTCGCCGGAAAATCGCGCTCCTCCAGCAGTTTCCGCATCACGACGCCCACCTGGCCGGTGGCGCCCACTACGCCGATTCTGATGCCCATCAACGCCCCGTCCCGGCGTACACCACAGCCTCTTCGTCGCCGCCGAGGTCGAACGCCTCGTGTAGTGCAGCCACGGCCTTGTCCAGTTCGGAATCCTTGATCAGCACCGAGATTCGAATCTCGGAGGTGGAGATCAGGTCGATGTTGATCCCGACCCTGGCCAGCGCCTCGCAGAAGGTCGCGGTGACCCCGGGGTGGCTGCGCATCCCCGCGCCGACCAACGACACCTTGCCGATGCGGTCGTCATACAGGACGTCGGTGAAACCGATCTCGTCCTGCAGCGAGGTGAGCTTCTCCGCCGCCTTCGGCGCGGAGTCCCGCGGGCAGGTGAAGGTGATGTCGGTCTTGCCGTCCTCGACCTTGGAGATGTTCTGCAGCACCATGTCGATGTTGACGTCGGCGTCGGCAACGGCCCGAAACACCCTGGCGGCGTAGCCGGGAACGTCGGGTACGCCGACCACGGTGACCTTCGACTCGCTCCGGTCGTGGGCAACTCCGGTGAGAATGGCGTCTTCCATGGGCATGTCCTCGATAGATCCGGTGACGAACGTGCCCGGCTTGTCGGAGTACGACGAGCGGACATGAATCGGAACGTGATAGCGGCGGGCGTATTCCACACACCGGAGCATCAACACCTTCGCTCCGCAGGCCGCCATCTCGAGCATCTCCTCGAAGGTGACGGTGTCCAGGCGACGGGCATTGGGCACGATCCGCGGGTCGGCGGTGAAGATTCCGTCGACGTCGGTGTAGATCTCGCAGACGTCGGCGTGCAATGCAGCCGCCAGTGCCACGGCGGTGGTGTCCGATCCCCCCCGACCCAGGGTGGTGACGTCCTTGCTGTCCTGGCTGACGCCCTGGAAACCGGCGACGAGGACGATCTGCCCCTCGTCGAGCGCCGAGCGCAGCCGCCCGGGAGTGACGTCGATGATCTTGGCGTTGCCGTGGGTGCCCGTGGTGATGACGCCCGCCTGGGAACCGGTGAACGATCGGGCCTGCGCGCCAAGAGACTCGATAGCCATGGCGACCAGCGCGTTGGAGATCCGCTCCCCGGCGGTCAGGAGCATGTCGAGTTCGCGTGGCGGGGGAACCTGGCAGACCTGCTGTGCCAGATCGAGCAGTTCGTCGGTGGTGTCACCCATCGCCGACACGACCACCACGACGTCATTGCCCTGCTTTTTGGTCTCGACGATGCGCTCGGCGACCCGGCGGATCCGCTCGGCATCGGCCACCGAGGATCCGCCGTACTTCTGCACGACGAGCGCCACTGTCTTTACCTTTCCTTGCAGGTTTGCATCATCAGGATAAAGGTTGCGCACCGCGGACTTTCCAGCCGCGCATTCGGCGGTAACGTGCTTTCTCGATGCCCCCTGAGCCCCCAGACCGTCGCGCTGATACACAGGTGCCGATCCACCCGCCGATCGCTGACCGTTGGAGCCCCCGCGCATTCGACCCGGACGCGGTAGTCACCGACGAACAGGTGACCGCGCTTCTGGAAGCCGCGCGATGGGCAGCTACCTGGGGTCGCCGCCAGCCGGTGCGTTTCGTGGTGGGGGTGCGCGGCGACGAGACCTTCCAGACCATCTCCGCCTTGCTCAACCGCGGCAACGCCTACGCCCAGGCGGCCGGCGCGTTGATCCTGCTGTGCGCCGACCGTGGTGATGACGAGGTAACCGCTCAGTACTGCGCGGTCGACGCCGGCGCCGCGATGGCGAACCTGGCGGTCGAGGCGGTATCCCGCGGTCTGATCAGCCACCCGATGGCCGGTTTCGACGTCGACGGCTCGCGCGTCGCATTCGACATGCCGCCCCAGGTACAGCCCTTCATGGTGATCGCGGTGGGCTCGCTGGCCGAATACGCGTCGGTGAGCGACGACGTCGCCGATCGGGACGCCTCCCCACGACAACGGCTACCACTCAAGGATGTGGCCTTCCGCCAGACCTGGGGCCAGCCCTGGTCCGTCACCCGGTAACCACCGACCCGGCCACGTGGACACCGATCGCGAACGTCCCGATCACCACCACCAGCGCCACCGCCGGCCACACCCACATGGGCCTCCCCCGCCGGTTCGCGACCACGATGCCGACCAGCGCGACCAGCGCCGCGACCACCACTCCGCCCCAGGTCCACCCATAGGCCCAGCCGAGTCTCGATTCGTCGCACTCGTGCCACCCGCACGAGTCGGTAGCCATCACGAAGAACCCGGAGAACACCACCGAAGCCGCCGCGATCAGCGTCGTCAGCACACTCAATACCACCGTGGCAACGACGTCGGGCGCCGAGCGCCGGTGCTCAGGGACCGTCATGGCCGCGATTGTGCCTGGTAAGGCAACCGGAGTACAGTGATTTCCGTGCAGCGGGTGCTCCTTCTCGGACGCCGCGGCGGGGTCTGATCCAGACCGGCTTCCCGTCGCGGGTGTTCGCGATGCGCCGGTCTGAAGTCCCTTCCCCTCACTTCCCGGAGCAAAATCGTGAACGCCCACCATCCTGAGTTCGATTCCGTCGACGCTTACGTATCGGCCCGCACCATCAAAACCCCGGCCGGGCCACCCCGCCCCGGGCAACCGGTATGGAACGCCCAGCGCAGCAGCGCTATGCCGGTCAACCGCTACCGTCCGTTCGCCCAAGAGGTCGAGCGGATCACCCTGCCCGACCGCACCTGGCCGAACACGGTGGTCGATCACGCCCCGCTGTGGTGCGCGGTGGACCTGCGCGACGGTAATCAAGCCCTGATCGATCCGATGAGCCCGGCCCGCAAGCGCCGCATGTTCGACCTCCTGGTCAAGATGGGTTACAAGGAGATCGAGGTCGGTTTCCCGTCGGCCAGCCAGACCGACTACGACTTCGTCCGCGACATCATCGAGCAGGGCGCCATCCCCGATGACGTGACCATTCAGGTGCTGACCCAGTGCAGGCCCGAACTGATCGAGCGGACTTTCCAAGCCTGCGACGGTGCGCCAAACGTGATCGTGCACTTCTACAACTCGACCTCGATCCTGCAACGGCGGGTGGTGTTCCGCGCCGACCGCGACGAGGTCAAGAAGATCGCCACCGACGGTGCCCGGAAGTGCCTGGCGGAACAGGCCAAACACCCGGGCACACGCTGGCGCTATGAATACTCCCCGGAGTCCTATACGGGCACCGAGTTGGAGTACGCGGTGGAAGTGTGCGATGCCGTCGCCGACGTCATCGAGCCGACGCCGGAGTGGCCGCTGATCGTCAACCTGCCGGCCACGGTGGAGATGACCACCCCGAACGTCTATGCCGACTCGATCGAGTGGATGAGCCGCAACCTGGCCCGCCGTGATTCGATCATCCTGAGCCTGCACCCGCACAATGACCGGGGAACTGCGGTCGCCGCAGCTGAACTGGGCTTCGCTGCCGGCGCGGACCGCATCGAGGGCTGCCTGTTCGGCAACGGCGAGCGGACCGGCAACGTCTGCCTGGTGACTCTGGGGCTGAACCTGTTCTCTCGCGGCGTCGACCCCCAGATCGACTTCTCCAACATCGACGAGATCCGCCGTACCGTTGAGCACTGCAACCAGCTGCCGGTCCACGAGCGCCACCCCTATGGGGGTGACCTGGTGTACACCGCGTTCTCCGGTAGCCACCAGGACGCCATCAACAAGGGTCTGGACGCGATGAAGATCTCCGCCGACGAGGCAGACGCCGACGTCGAGGACATCTTGTGGCAGGTGCCGTATCTGCCGATCGACCCCAAGGACGTAGGCCGTACCTACGAGGCCGTCATCCGAGTGAACTCACAGTCCGGCAAGGGCGGGGTTGCCTACATCATGAAGGCCGACCACGGCCTGGTGCTGCCCCGCCGGCTACAGATCGAGTTCAGCAGGGTGATCCAAGAGATCGCAGAGGGCTCAGCTGGCGAGGGCGGCGAGGTGTCGTCCAAGGAGATGTGGGACGCCTTCGCCGACGAGTATCTGACGCCGCGTCGGCCGCTGAAGCGGATCCGGCAGCGGGTGATCGGCTCGGAGGTCGACGGCGGGATCGACGTCATCGAGGCGGTCGTCGAGATCAACGGGGTCGAGCAGGAGATCCGCGGCGAGGGCAACGGACCGCTGGATGCCTTCGTCGAAGCGCTGCGGACCGTCGGAATCGACGTGCACGTGCTGGACTACTCCGAACACGCGATGTCCGCGGGTGAAGAGGCAGCCGCCGCCGCCTATGTCGAAGCGTCGGTCGACGGCCGGACGGTGTGGGGTGTGGGTATTGCTACGTCAATCACCACAGCGTCGCTGCGGGCAGTGGTCTCCGCGGTAAACCGGGCCGCGCGTCAGAAATAGCGGGCCTTCTCAGAACAACGCGAACTGCTGGCCCTGGTCGACCGACGGCTCGAACGTCTCGACGCCGATCCCGCCGGTGACCGCGGCAACACGACGCATGAACTGCTCGTCGGAAACGGTGGGCACGCCGAGCTCACGCGCTTGGAAGCCCTTGCCGTGGTCGGGGGCCGTTTCGTTGCAGATCACCAGCGAGGTCTCCGGATCGACGGCGTCGGCGTAGGCCAGCCCCGCGTGCAGGATTCGTTCGACGAGTTCCTCGTGGGTACGGTTCACCTCGGCCGAGAGCGCCACTCGCATGCCCTGGACCAGCGGACCACCCCGCTGGTACCGGCCCGGGTTCAGATATGGGCAGGCCATCCGCGAGGCGAGCATCTTCAATGGCTTGAGTTCGTCGTGGGTGACCGCTCCGTTGGGCCAGCACCGCCGGGTCACCGGCCGCACCGGCAGCCACACGTCGCGCTCACGGGCGCGCTGCAGCGCCGGCGTCAGCACGCGGGACAAGACCAGCGCGTCGTCGAAGGCGTCGTGGGCGCGCGTCTGCGGGATTCCCCAGTGCCGCGCCAGCGTCTCCAGGCGCAGGTTCTCCAGGCCCAGGTCCAACCGGCGGGCCAGTTCTACCGTGCACATCACGGTGTCGACCGGAAGCGCCGTCCGGGCCAACTCCGCTTCGGCGACCAGGAACGAGTAGTCGAAGCCGGCGTTGTGGGCAACCAGGGTTCGGCCGTGCACGAGCTCGGACAGGTCTTTGGCGATGTCGGCGAAGGTGGGCTGGTCCTCGAGCATGTCGGCGGTGATTCCGTGTACATGTGTCGGCCCTGGGTCTACACCAGGGTTGACCAGGCTGACGACCGACTGCTCGACGCGGCCGTCCGGATCCAGTGCCAGCGCAGCCACGCTGAGGACTCGGGCGTAGCCCGGACGAAAGCCGGAGGTCTCGACGTCGACGACAACCCAGCCGTCGTCCCCCTCGCGGGCTGGTCGACCCCAGCAATTCCTCACATTCCTCAGAATGGCATGCGCCCCCGACAGGCTTGGGCACATCCCCACCGTGTCGGGCACCCTGCGACCGCATCGGAATACACTCACCTGCGATGACGCCCAAGATGACCGTACGGGGACGCGGTGCGCTGGCACTCGGATCGGCCGCGCGCTGGGCTTCCCGCGTCACCGGACGGGGTGCCGGAGCGATGATCGGCGGCCTGGTGGCCATGACCCTGGACCGATCGGTCCTGGCTCAGCTCGGCGCGGGGCGGAGCACCGTGATCGTCACCGGCACCAACGGGAAATCGACCACCACCCGCATGGTGGCCGCGGCACTGCGGACTGTCGGTTCGGTAGCGACCAACAGCGAGGGCGCGAATATGGACGCCGGGCTGGTTGCGGCTCTGGCCGCCGATCGGAACGCTCCGCTGGCTGCGCTCGAGGTCGATGAGATGCACGTCCCACACATCGCCGACGCTGTTGCCCCCGCCGTGGTTGTGTTGCTGAACCTCTCTCGCGACCAACTCGATCGGGTGGGTGAGATCAACCACATCGAACGGACTCTGCGGGCCGGACTGGCCCGACACCCGGACACGGTCATCGTGGCTAACTGTGACGACGTGTTGATGACCTCGGCGGCCTACGACTGCCCTCGGGTTGTCTGGGTAGCGGCCGGCGGTGGCTGGTCGGGAGACTCGGTGAGCTGCCCGCGCAGTGGTGAGGTGATCATGCGCGATGGGTCGAGCTGGTATTCCACCGGAACGGATTTCAAGCGCCCCACCCCGCAGTGGTGGTTCGACGACGAAAATCTCTACGGGCCAGACGGTTTGGTTCTGCCGATGCGGCTGTCCCTGCCGGGAGCGGTCAACCGGGGCAATGCCGCACAGGCGGTCGCGGCGGCAGTTGCGATGGGGGCCGACACTGCTGCGGCGGTGGCCGCGGTGTCGGGCGTCGACGAGGTCGCCGGACGCTACCGGACGGTTCAGCTGGGCAACCACACCGCCCGCCTGCTGCTGGCCAAGAATCCGGCCGGCTGGCAAGAGGCTTTGTCCATGGTCGACAAAACCGCTGCAGGCGTTGTGATTTCGGTCAACGGAAAGGTCCCCGACGGGGAGGACCTGTCCTGGCTCTGGGATGTCCGCTTCGAGCATTTCGAAGGGACATCAGTGGTGGCCGCCGGTGAACGCGGAACCGACCTGGCGGTGCGACTGGGATATGCCGGGGTGGAGCACCGCCTGGTGCACGACACGATCGGAGCCATCGAGTCCTGTCCGCCTGGACACGTCGAGGTCGTCTGCAACTACACGGCATTCCTTCAACTTCAGCGGGCATTGGAGAGACATGGCTGAGGCGGTCCGGATAGGCCTGGTCCTGCCCGATGTCATGGGCACTTACGGCGATGGCGGGAACGCAGTGGTATTGCGGCAACGGTTGCGGTTGAGGGGAATCCCCGCCGAGATCGTCGAAATCACTTTGAACGATCCGGTGCCGGATTCTCTCGACCTCTACACCCTCGGCGGCGCCGAGGACTACGCCCAACGATTGGCAACCAAACACCTTCTGCAGCATCAGGGTTTGCAGCGCGCTGCCGGCCGGGGCGCACCGGTATTGGCGATCTGCGCAGCCATCCAGGTGCTGGGACATTGGTATGAGACCTCGGCCGGCGAGCGCGTCGACGGGGTCGCTCTGTTGGACGTGACCACCTCACCGCAGCCGGAACGCACAATCGGCGAAGTGGTGTCCGAGCCGCTTGTCGAGGGCCTCAGCCAACCGCTGACCGGGTTCGAAAACCACCGCGGCGGAACGGTTCTCGGGCCGGATGCCCGCCCCTTGGCAGCAGTGCTCAAGGGCGCGGGAAACCGCCTCGGCGACGGCTTCGACGGTGCGGTCCAGGGCAGCGTGGTGGCGACCTATTTGCACGGCCCATGCCTGGCCCGCAACCCGGAGTTGGCGGATCTGCTGCTGTCCCGGGTGGTCGGACCGCTGGAGCCATTGGAGTTGCCTGAGGTCGACCAGTTGCGCCGCGAGCGGCTGGCCGCACCCCGCCGGGTGTGAGCCCCCTTTCTCTGCGCCCAAACCGACATTACGCAGCGAAAGTGCGAGCAAAACGTGCCATTTCGTCGATTTCGATACCACTGCGGCGCACAAATGCCTCTCTGACCCTGCGAAGAACCGGTGCCTGCTAGACCATGGCGCGGCGGCCCGCGAGCGCGCGCCCGAGGGTGAGCTCGTCGGCGAACTCCAGATCCCCACCCATCGGCAGGCCTGACGCGATCCGAGTGACCGTCAGACCCGGGATATCGCGCAGGATGCGAACCAGGTAGGTAGCGGTGGCCTCGCCTTCGGTGTTGGGGTCGGTCGCGATGATCACCTCGGCGATGTCCACACCGTCGACCCGTTCCCCGATCCGGTTGAGCAGCTGACGAATCCGTAGCTGGTCCGGGCCGATTCCGGACAACGGGTCCAGCGCCCCACCCAGGACGTGGTAGCGGCCGCGGAACTCCCGAGTGCGCTCAACGGCCTGGACGTCCTTGGGCTCCTCCACCACGCACACCAGAGAACCATCCCGCCGGGCGTCACCGCAGATACGGCAGCGCTGCGCCTCGGAGACATTGCCGCAGACCTCACAGAACTGCACGCCGTCACGCACCCGGCCCAGCGCCGCAGCCAGCCGGTCGATGTCCGGCGGCTCGACCGAGAGCAAGTGGAAGGCGATCCGCTGTGCGCTCTTGGGCCCGATACCCGGCAGCTTGCCGAGCTCGTCGATCAGATCCTGGACGGGGCCCTCAAACAACTCAGACCCCCGGTCGACCCTGCTCGGCGATGGCAGCCAACGGGCCGAGGATGCCCTTGACAGTCTCCCGCATGTTCTCCGCGGCGTCGGCCAGCGCACCGACGATGAGGTCCTGCAAGGTATCGACGTCATTGGGGTCGACGATCGACGGGTCGATGTGCACGCCCACCACGCTGCCGTTGCCGGTGAGACGAGCGCGAACCAACCCGTTGCCGGCCTGTCCCTCCACCTCCGTCTCCGCTATCTGTTGCTGGGCCTCCATCAGCTTCTGCTGCATCATCTGGGCCTGAGCCAGTGCTGCCTGCAGGTCCGGCATGACCTGCTGGCGTAGCTGCTCGGCCTGCTTCTGAAGCGCTTCTTGGTCGGCCGGATTCATGTTGAAGGGAATGCCGGGTTGCATGACGGTCTCCTTGCAGTGTGGTCTCGACTGTGTTGCGGCCTGCATGTCAACCGCTCAGTGACTTTCAAGCCTAGACGCCTAGGGTTTACCGTGACCGGTGTGCTGAAGTTCGCCCCAACCCGTGTCGCGGCCCTGGGCTCCGCTTGCATGGTTCTTGCAGCAACATCGCTCGCAGCACCGGCGGCCCACGCTGCCCCGGGCAGCGTCGCCGGCATGATCGTGTTCCTCGACCCGGGTCACAACGGCGCCAATGACGCCTCGATGACCCGGCAGGTACCCACCGGCCGCGGCGGCACCAAAGACTGTCAGGCCACCGGCACCGCCACCGAGAGCGGCTTCCCGGAGCACACCTTCACTTGGAACACGGTTCTCCTGATCCGTCAGGGGTTGGACAGGCTCGGAGTACGTACCGCCATGTCGCGCGGCAACGACGACCAGGTTGGCCCCTGCGTCGACGAGCGAGCCGCCATGGCCAATGCACTACAGCCCAACGCAGTGGTATCGATCCACGGCGACGGCGGTCCGGCCACGGGCCGCGGATTTCACATCCTGTACTCCAGCCCGCCGCTGAACGCCGCACAGGCCGGCCCGTCGGTACAGTTCGCCCGGATGATGCGCGACCAACTGTCCGCCACCGGCATCCCGCCCTCGACCTACATCGGCACCGACGGCCTCAACCCGCGCGCCGATATCGCAGGGCTCAACCTGGCTCAGTACCCGTCCATCCTCATCGAACTGGGCAACATGAAGAACCCGGTGGACTCGATGTTGATGTCCGGCGAGACCGGCCGCCAGAAATACGCTGATGCCGTCGTCCGGGGCGTGGTGGCGTTCCTGCAGACCCAACCACCCCGTACCACGAGCTGAAAGGCGCTGGCCGGGACCGATTTCCCTCGCAGGCCCTGATCGGGGACGCCTGGACCAATCAGATGGCAGTGACGGTGTTGCGGCCCGCTTGTTTGGACTTATACATCGCCGCGTCGGCACGGGTGGTCGCCGCGGACACCGGTTCACCGTTGACGGCGAGGGTAACCCCGATGCTTACCGTCACGTGCACTGTTTGTCCGGCAGGGATCGGTTCGGTGACGCGATGCCGGATCTTCTCGGCGACACCGAGCACGTCATCAAGACTGTGAATTCCGGGGAGCAGGACCACAATTTCGTCGCCGCCGATCCGTCCCACGGTATCGGTGTCGCGGACGCAATCGCGTACTCGTGCCGCCAGAGTCGTTAGCACCCTGTCGCCCACACCGTGTCCGAAATTGTCGTTGACGGCTTTGAAATGGTCCACATCGCAGAACAGCACACCGACAAAGGAGCCGGGGATACGTCGATCCTGCAAGGCGGTTTCCAGTCGGGCAATCGTCTCGGCGTGGTTCACCAATCCGGTTAGGGCATCCAATTGGGCCAACCGCTCCAGTTCCTCTTTGGCTTGCAGTAACTCGGCATGCTGGTGGCGCAGTTGCTGTTCGTACCGATATCGCTGGGTGATGTCGCGGATCGCCGCCGAGACATACACAGTTCCTTCGATATGCAGCGGACTCAGACTGATATCCACGGGGAACTCCGTCTCGTCACAGCGCAACCCCCACAACTGCAGGCCACTCCCCATCTGTCGCAGCGTCGGGGCGACAAAGAATTCCATGCGGTGACCTTGATGCCGGCCTCGGAAGCGGTCCGGCAGCAGCTTCTCCACCGGCTCGCCGACCAAATCTTGGCGGTGATAGCCGAACATCCGGTCTGTTTGGGCGTTTGCAAGGATGATGCGCCCATCCGGACCCACAATGACCATCGCGTCCGGAGCCGACTCCAGCAGTTCATAAAACACTGGGTGAGCACGCTGCTGATCGGCCACCAAGTCCTGCATCACTTTGACGTAGCCGGTCAGCGAACCGCCTCGATCGCGGAGCGTCGTGATCGTCACGGCGGCACGGAAATGCCGCCCGTCCTTGCACACCCGCCAGCCTTCGAAATGCACCCGTTCCGAGTCCCGGGCTCCGGCCAACTCACGTTCAGCTAATCCAGCGTTGCGATCGTCCTCCGCGTGAAAAACCGACACATGCTTTCCGAGGACTTCGGAACCTGTCAACCTGAATGAGGCACCGTTGTGCGGTGTTTAGTGAGTGTTCTCCTCTGGTTGGTCGGGTCGGTTGATCCACGCGGCGTCGGGCATTCTCGGTGGTTCGGGCGGTTTGCTGCCGAA